>DFFP01000021.1 GCA_002372275.1 Alphaproteobacteria bacterium UBA3773
TTTGAAAGTTCTAAACGCTGTTTGACCCCGAAACGGTGCTGTTCATCGACAACAACAAATGCCAAATCCTTAAAAATCACGTCTTCGGTAAAAAGGGCATGCGTGCCGATTAAAATATCAATTTCGCCTTTTTGGAGCTTTTCTAAAATTTCGGCACGTTTTTTTCCTTTGATTTTGCCTGTTAAAAGAGCCAATCGAACACCGGTGATTTCAGCCCACGACTGCATCGTTTCAAAATGCTGTTTGGCAAGTATCGAAAGAGGCGCCATAATAGCCGCCTGAAAACCTGCTTCAACAGCATTCAGCATTGCAAGAAAAGCAACAATCGTTTTACCGCTTCCGACATCACCTTGAACAAGTCTTAAGCCCTGAAAAGCTGAATTTTGATCTGCTTCAATTTCTCTTATCACACGCTTTTGTGCATCGGTTAATTCAAAAGGCAAACAAGAGAGAAGCTTTTGCTGCAAAATGCCATTTCCATTGACGATACGTCCCTTTTTTTTCTTATGTTTCAAACGCGCAATGGCAAGGGTGAGTTGATTTGCAAGAAGCTCATCATAAGCCAGTCGTTCTCTTGCTTTGGAAAGGGGACTTAAATCTTCAATCAATTTCGGATGATGAGCTTTTTCAAGAGATTTCTTAAAACTTAAAAAACCTTGTTTCGAAAGAAAATGTTCATCTTGCCACTCGTCAAAATCGGGCAATTTTGAAAGGGAAGAGGAGGCTAAAAAACGCATCATCTTATTTGTAACGCCGTTTGTTAACATATAAACCGGCTCAATATCTTGAATTTCTTGTTGTTTTTCAGAAAGCGTTATATAATCGGGATGATTCATATGAAGCATACCGTTAAACCACTCGATTTTTCCGCTGATCAGGCGCTGAGAACCAATCGGAAGACTACGCTTAATCGAATCTTTGTAATACTTAAAAAAAGTCAAAGTTAAATCGGCGGTGCCATCGCTGACAATAACGTAGTATGGTTGTTTTTTTGTTTTAGGCTCAATATGTGTTTGAACAGTCACAAGTCCTGTCCAAATTTTTCCGGCCTGAACGCTTTGAAGAGGGCAGGTATATGTGCGGTCAATAATATTATAAGGCAAATGCCATAACAAATCGACGATTTTATCACCACCGACAAGGTTGGAAACGAGCTTGAGGTAGCGTGAACCGATTCCTTTAATGGAATCAATTTGGCAAAAAAGCGGATTTAAAATTTCGGGTCTCATGTTTTTTTTATAAGTCATATTTTTTTTAAGCGCAACAGCAAATGTTTAATTTGACATTATGCAAAAAATACCGCATAATAAAAACAAGATGAGCATAATGTTCATCTCGGGCGTTACAACCCTTTGGTAGTTCAGTCGTTAAAAGCATACGACTTTAAATATATATGCCGATTATCTGCCTGATGAGCGGATGTCGGCGAATAAGGCTCATCGCTCAATAAGCCGAGCCGTCTGAATTACCACGGTTTGTAAACATCCGCCCGCTTTTAATAAAAAAAGTCGGGTTTTTTTGTAACTTTTTATTAAAAGGATGTTTGAAATGAAAAAGATGTTATTTTTAAGTTTGGTTGTTGCATTGTTTTCTGAAAATGTGTGGGCAGACTGCGAAGAGGGACATCAGTGTTGGAAATGCGGTTCTTCATCGAGTGATTGCTATGCCGATTTTAACCCTGAAACAGGGCATCTTGAAATTACTGGAAATGGAAAAATGACAAGTTATCCATGGAGCAGTGTGAAGAGTTCAATTATATCAGCCAATATCAATGGAGTTCAAAATATTGCGGGTCATGCATTTCATTGGGCAGCGCTTCAAGAAGTTACAATTGGAGATTCCGTTACTTCAATTGAAAGTTGTGCTTTTAATAGTGCACCTATTAAAGAAATTGTTATTCCTTCATCTGTTCAAAGTATTGGGGATTATACTTTTTGGGCTAACACAATCGGAAAAGTTTATTGTCCGTCTCATTTGGATTGTAAAACAAATCAATGGGCAAAAAGCTATACTTCCTATGAAAAAGTCGGTGATTATTATGCTCTGAATGGCAAAATGTATCGAAGCTTGGATAATATGCTTAAAGGTATTGAGATGAAGCGGATTTATACCGTTTCAGAAGCCGAAGATGCTTTAGGGAAGAATAACAAGAATACTTTTTCCATCCGTTATCGTTAAGAACCGGATTCGCTTAAAAACTTTTGTGCACTCATGGCGGCTGTGGCACCGGTGCCGGCTGCGATAATGGCTTGCTGATAAATTTTGTTTTGAACGTCACCGACCGCAAATACGCCTTTGATGTTTGTCTCTAAAGTTAAGGGATTTGTGATGATGTAGCCGTCTTCATCAAGGGTGATATATTTTTTAAAAATATCCGTGTTCGGTGTGTGGCCGATGGCTAAAAAAAGCCCGTCAAATTGAAGCATTTTCTTTTCATCTGTCACCACGTTTTTGACCGTTGCGCCCGTGATGTGGTCATCACCTAAAATTTCATCAATCACACTATTCCATATAATTTCGATTTGAGGCGTTTTGAAAAGTCTTTCTTGCAACACATGGTCAGCACGCAAGGCATCCCTTCGATGAATAACGTAAATTTTGGAAGCAAAATTTGTTAAGTATAGTGCTTCTTCGGCAGCTGTGTTTCCGCCGCCGACAATAGCAACAGATTTGTTTTTATAAAAAAATCCGTCGCATGTGGCGCAAGTCGAGAGCCCGTGTCCGATATATTTTTTGTGTGCTTCATAATTAAGCCATTTGGGAGAAGAACCGGTTGCAATAATAAGGCAATCGGCTTCAAAACAGTTTCCGTTTTCAGAACTTAAAATAAATGGGCGCGAACTTAAATCAACTTCGCAGATTTTATCATCTATAATTTGAACCCCGACGTTTAAGGCTTGTTTTTCCATTTTTTCCATGAGCTCGCTACCCGAAACGGCCAAAGGAAATCCCGGAAAATTTTCGATCTGGTTTGACATGGTGAGCTGTCCACCTTTGTCAAAGCCTGTAATCAAACAAGGTTTTAGGCCTGCTCTTGCTGCATAAATGGCAGCGGTTAAACCGGAAGGTCCGGAACCTAAAATAATGATTTTTGACTTAAATTGTGCCATTTTAATCTCCTACAATATTGTTTAATATAAACGGCCTGAAACAAAAAAACAACCTTCTTTTGTAGAAGGTTGTTTTACTAAAATCAAATCTGAGCTCTTTTAAGGATTACCTGACCGGAATACGACCTGTGCATTGATAGTTACCTGATCTGTCACGTGTGTATACCTCCGCTATTCTCCCGCCGGAATTGGGCCAGAGAAAATTTCGAGCGATACAACCGGTGGAATTAACCCAGTGTTTTTCACCTTTAATCGGCGTAAAAATCAAGTGTCCGGTTTCGCAGTCATAAAAGAATTCTTCGCCCTCTTTTTGAACAAGCAGAATATTCCCTGTTGCTGTTCGTTCTAAAGAGACGAAGGTTCCGATGAACTCAGGCAACTGTCCCTTTTTTGAAATGTAGATTTCATCAACATTTTTCAGCAAAAATGAGCAAGGATGAGTGTCAAGCGCCTTAATCAAGAGGGAAAAATCTTGAAAAGCCCCAAGATCACCACCCAGTGTCGAAAAAGTTGCAAAGTCTTCATTGCCATTCTCATTTTTCAGAAACGCAATGTACCCCGTTTGGGTTCTGGCTCTGTCAATTCTTTGAAGTTCACCGAGAAACACAGGGCCCTTTTGGGAATCTTCCCAAAAAGACGTGTTTTCTAAGTAAAGACCGCGTCGTACACAGCGAGGTCTGGTTGTAAACTGGTTTGCATTTTTTTCGGACACCATATGTCCGAGAAGTAATTTACTCATAGGCATAATTATTTTTAAATTGTTAAACGTAGCTTTAAATATAGATTTGATTTGTTTTTTTGTCAATATTATTTTTTAAAAAAACTAAATTATTTAGTTGACAAGCAAAAAAACATTTTGTATATAACGACATTGTCGATGCCGACATAGCTCAGTTGGTAGAGCAACTGATTTGTAATCAGTGGGTCGGGAGTTCAAGTCTCTCTGTCGGCACCAATAAAATCAAGGGTTTTGGAAATCTCCAAAACCCTTAAATTTTTTAGGGTGCCGCATCGGTGCCGCATTTTTTTGAACCCGATTAAATGCTAAGAAATTGAAATTGCATGAATTTTCCGGTGCCGCATATTTTTGGCACCGGGAATAATTTTAAACCAAGTATATTCTGTGATATAGAAACGTTAAATATTATTTTCTTTCAAACCATCCGTAATGCTTGTGAAGAAGTCCTTATTCCACAGATCAATTGCTAGAGTCCTTGATAAACGGCAAAACATCTTTTTTAGCCGTATTATCTGTTTCTCCTGATAAGTTTTGCCAGTAAATTGATGTTCGTTGAGTGATATAACGGTGCCAAAGTTTCCAATGTATTCTGATCAAGCTTTTTAAATTCGTCTTCATCAATTCGCAAATCATCAAAAGAATATATCATATTTCCTCCAGATAGTTGCATTTTTGAAACAATTATTCATCAAAACCAAAAATGTTAAAGAATCAACATTCTTTAACATTTCTTTTGAAAAGCCTGTAAAATCAGCACTTTTGAAAATGCACCAAATCCGGCAAATAAAAAAAATGTTAAACTTTGCATTCATTGATAGCATTGTTTAACATTTCTCATTGAATTTATACAATATAATTTATAATCTATGGTAATGGAGTAAAATAAAAAGAAGTGATTTATGGCGATTGATAATTCAGTTTTTGTATTTAAATCTAAAAAAATTAAAGATAATATTTATAATCTTGAAGGGTATCTGTATTGTAGAAAAGATACCGAAATGGTTCTGTCTGTTTTTTTAGATAAATATCAGCATATCATATCAAACTATAACCTGAAAAAAAACACTTCCATTATAGATACTGCAGAAGCTTACAATTATATTTCTACGCACAAGTTTCTTTTACTTTTAGATAAAAGTATTTTGGATTTTTATTTTGCATATCATTCTACATCTAGCCAAAATCTCTTGAAATTGCGATCTATACAAAGTGATCTTTTATTTTGTAAAACGTTAAAACTGCTGGATAATATTGATAAAATTGTAAAAATTACAGAATATGGTCCTGAATTTCCTTCTGATTATCAAAAAAACTTAAATGCAATAAAATGTATATTTAATACTGTAATAAAACTTTTTGAACCTCTTCAAGATTTATTGAAAGTGCAGTATTTTATATACTATTATAAAAATTTGGAAACAATAACAGCAATAAATAACTGTCAAAAAAAGTTATACAAGGCGTTCTCTGCCACAATCAAAAGTGAGAGTTTATCACCATATTCCGAAATTTTAGAGGCAACATATTCGCAAGAATACAAAAAATTGGTTACTTTAGAACGGATTAATCAATTCCCTTTTTTGTTACTACATCTCAAACGTTCTTTTCTGACTATTACGCCAGAAGAATATGAAAGAAAACATTATAGATACCATTATGGTCAATATCTTAAACAAATTGAAACTTTTATAAAATCTTTTATTCCAGATCCTACGGTGTATGATTTAAGTTATCTGAAAGAGATGTTTAATCAATATAGATTATTACATGAAATATTTCTCTCTTATAAGAACATAACTATAGAAGATGAAAAAATTTTGGATTTTCAGCGAAGATATCAAGTTTTACAAAATATTATCGACCGCAAAGAACATATTCAAAGTCTGATTGATAAATATCAAGTCAAGTCTATTTATCATTTTACGCCAATATCTAACTTAGATAGTATAATGGCTAACGGCCTATTATCTATTACAGAAATGAAAAAAAGAAATATCAAATATGTGTATAACGATTCGATGCGTTTAGATGGTTTGTTAAATGGCATTTGTTGTTCTATTGGTTTTCCAAACTATAAATTGTTTTTTAAATTCAGGCATACAAATATCCATGAAAAATGGGTTGTATTAGAATTAAGCCCAGATATTTTACTAAATATAGACGGTTGTAGGATATTTAGTGAGAATGCTGCCGGAAGCTTATTTAAAATTGTAGAATATCCTATTACCCAATTAGAACAGATATTTTCTAAAGAATACATTTCAAATGTTAGAGAAAACTTTCACATACCCACAGGGTGTCCTATCAACCCACAAGCCGAATTAATTGTTCCTAATAGTATCCAAGTCAAATATATCAAAAGCTTAAATTTTGATAACATTGAAGATGTAGAAAAATATTCTCGTATTTATGATATACAATGCCATTGTAATACAAACTTATTTTCAAAGAGATCTGATTGGAAAAACTGGGAAAATATCATTGCCTAATTAGTTACATTCCTTATCTACACCCTCACATTTTCTACGGCATTGGCGAGCATTTTTTCGTTGTAGTTAAAATATCTTTGTGTGGTTGAGATATTGCGGTGATTGGCAAGTTTCTGCACCAAACAGATGTTCACGCCGGCATTGACCAGTTTTGATAACATCAAATGCGCAAACCACTGGCGTCAGCCGGTGGAAAGCGAATTCCAAGCCGACTTTCAGTCGGATTGGCAAGCGCAGCTTGGAGGGAACGGAGATACCTCCGGCGTTAGCCGGATGGTTCTTCATTCATGAAAAATTTTTTCAAGCGATTTGTCGGTTATTTAATCAAAATCTTTCTTTAAGAGCAAAATGTATTCTTTTAGGTGATAAAGCATATTGTCATTTAGGCTTTGTAAATCTGCGATGATTTGATTTTCAAGTTTTAAGCGTGAAAACGGTTTATTTGTTTGCGTTTTACCCGCCAAAAGCTCATCAATACTGATTTGAAAAATTTGTGCGATATTATAAATCAGCTCTAACTTTGGCACCGTACGCCCCGTTTCTAAATTTGATATTGTCCGCCACGAAACGCCCGTTATCTCAGCCAAATCTTCCTGCGTCAGATTTTGTGTTTTACGCAAGGCTTGAACTTTTAAACCTATTTGAAGCGGTTTAATTGTCATTTTTTATTCTTTTTTGATTTGCTTGTTTTTACAAATTTGTTGCAACCGCCATGTTCTAACATATATTGATTGACATCAATAATTTCAGCGGATTTGATATCATCTATCAGAACTTGTCCTAAAATACGACCATATCCGTCTCGCTCATTCCATTTAACATGAACGTATCTGTGATTTTGAAGCAAATTTTTGAGTTTCTTTTTTGATTGCTTGCCAAGCTTAAATATTTCAGTATAGGGCAAATTGTAGAGTTTTTTTTGAATAGGGGCTCTTTTGTTCATTTTTGTTTCATAACAATCAACACCAATCAGCCTGATTTTTGTGTTTTCGTTATGCACAAAAGCCGTGAATGTATCGCCATCGGCAACGTTTATGATGGTTGCAATATATTCATACGCAAATGCATTTGTTACCATAAAATTTGCCAGCAAAATGGCATAAAAAACAATTTTCCGCATCAACTCTTATCATAAAAGAAGACCACCTTTTGATTAAGGCGGTCGGAGAGTTCAAAATCAAGTCTACGAGTTGATCCTTCCAACCTTTAGAGTAAAACTCCTGTTGTATACGTTGGAAGCTCCCCGACCATCAATCGGGGATATATACATCATCGAGCTTTATTTTAAGCCGACAATGCTTTCGGCGTATATCCTTGTCGCCGCGTAGACAGAGGTTTTGAAGTCCTCCGCACCATATCTCAGGTACTAAGCACAGGAAAATCCCGTGCCTAACTCGCAATATAAAGCATATTATCTTAAAATTTGATAAAGAAAATTATATGCTTAAGATTTCTGTGCATTTACATTTTTTAAACGTTGAAAGGATAGTATATACACATCGTATATTTTCCACCCAACCCAAGAAATGATTTTTAATACTGACGGTACGTTAACCGTTAAATTTAGGGCAGGTGGCGCCAGAGAAATGGATTGGCATCTCTACACTTGGGGTAAACATGTTAAAGTCATCAAGCCCAAAGACTTCAACAAACGCAAGGTGTGGAAAGATTAATTAGGCAGTTCTTTGCTCTTTTGGTGCGCAAAAGTCAAATAAATGCTTAAAAGGCTGTCAAGCGCCATTCGGATGTTTAGATTATGATTATCTTTTGAAACTTGGCGTAAGTTCTCTTTGCCGACATGAAAGAAAAAGAGGCTCGGATCCAGCCCGATTAACCTGATTAGATTCATCGGATTGTCATCATAATTTGCGCCGGCATGTAAGATAGGCATCCATCCGTTTTGATCTTTAGCATACAAGTTTGCCCCGTGTTCAATTAAAACATTGACAACATCAATCGTATTATATCTAACCGCTGCCATGAGCGGGGTGTATTCGTTATCACAATTTTGATCGTTGATATCATATAGTTTTGTATTGATTAAGTATTCAACAACTTTCCAACTTTTATTATATTCTGCTGCCACAAATAAAGCATTGTTGCCATAAATCGTTTTCGCTTTTGTGTCGGCGCCTTGTTTGATTAAATACTCAATGACCTTTATATTTTTTGTAACGCGGCAGGCATAAAGAAACGCCGTTTCATTTCCTTTCGCCGGTTGTTCAAGGTTAGCGCCGGCTTTGATGAGCATTTTAAGTATATTTAAATCACCAACTTGTACTGCCATCATTAAGCCTGTACGGCCGTTTTCATTTGCCGCGTTAACATCAAAACCGTCTTCAAGCATTTTGCGGACTTTTGCTTTATCTTGCTTTGTAATAGCTGTAATAAATTTTTCAAAGTCATTATTGTCCTGTAAAACTCGAATCTCTGACATCGGTTTTCTCCTCTATAAAAAATTAAAATGTTTGGGAAATTTATATTTTCATTATACCACCAAAAAGAGGTTTCGGCAAGTGTTATGCTTCTATTTTATGTCATTTTTTGACAACACTTTAAATTCAATATCCTCATTTTAAAATGAAACTCTTGTTTATTTGTTGTGCTTGAATAAAAAATCACTTTTTAATGCGTGATTTTTTGCTTGCTTTTTGGTGTACATATTGCTAAAAAGTTTCAATAATTTTTTTATAAATAAACGAGGCTTTTTATGGCAATTGATAATCAGACAATTAAGCGAGTCGCCTCATTGGCACGCCTTAAAATTGAAGAAAAAGATCTTGAAACGGTTCACGCCGAATTTAACGGCATCTTAAATTGGGTTGAACAACTTCAAGAAGTCGATACTCAAAATGTTGAACCGCTTTTTTCCGTTAATGAAGAACCTTTGGTTATAAGAGATGACAAGGTCACGGACGGACATCTTAAAAATGAGGTTTTACAAAATGCACCCGAGCAGGAATTCGGTTATTTTGCAGTGCCGAAAGTTGTGGAGTAATTAAAATGAATGATATTACAAAATTAACACTTCATGAAACGCGTGATTTGCTGCTTAAAAAAGAAATGACGGCTGAAGATGTAACTTTAGCTTACATTAAAAAAATGGAAGAAGGGCGAAAATATAATGCCTATGTTTTAGAAACGCCCGAACTTGCCCTTGAAGGCGCAAAAGAGGCAGATATTCGCTATCAAAACGGTACGGCTCGTCCTTTAGAAGGCATGCCGATCGGTATTAAAGACATCTATTGCACCAAAGGTGTTCGTTCCACCTCATGCTCGCATATTATTGAAAATTTTGTACCACCTTACGAATCAACCGTAACACAGAATTTGAAAGATGCCGGTGCGGTATGTTTAGGTAAACTCAATATGGATGAGTTTGCAATGGGCGGCAGCAATGAAACCAGTGCGTTCGGGCCCGTGGTAAACCCATGGTCAAAAGATAAGCCGCTTGTGGCAGGCGGATCTTCAGGCGGCTCGGCCGCGGCTGTGTCGGCCGATATGTGCGTGGCGGCAACGGGCACGGATACCGGCGGATCCATCAGACAACCGGCTTCGTTTTGCGGTATTACGGGAATTAAACCGACATACGGGCGTTGTTCACGTTATGGGATTATGGCGTTTGCTTCTTCACTTGATCAGGCAGGCCCGATGACAAAAGATGTGACAGATGCCGCCATGATGTTAAATGTGATGGCAGGGTATGATGAAAAAGATTCGACATCATCAAAGCGTGCGGTTCCGGATTTTACAAAAGTATTGGGTCAAGATATCAAAGGGCGTAAAATAGGATTACCGAAAGAATATCGCCCTGTTGGTCTCAACAAAGAAATTGAAAAAGCGTGGGATAAAGCTGCCGAAATTTTGAAATCACGCGGGGCAGAGATTGTTGAAGTCAGCTTACCGCACGCGAAATATGCACTTCCGGTTTATTATATTGTGGCGCCGGCCGAAGCATCGTCTAATTTAGCACGTTATGATGGGGTGCGTTTCGGAAAGCGTTTAACGGGCGAAAAGCTTGATGACTTGTATATCAATACACGCACAACTTATTTCGGCAAAGAAGTCAAACGTCGTATTTTAATCGGAACATATGTGTTATCGGCCGGTTATTATGACGCTTATTATATCAAAGCGCAAAAAGTCAGACGCTTGATTAAAGAAGATTTTACCAAAGCATTTGAAAAATGCGATTTGATTTTATCTCCGACTTCACCTGTTTCGGCGTTTGAAATCGGGGATAAAAGCATGAGTGAAAATCCGATTAATATGTATTTGAACGATGTCTTTACGGTTTCGGTCAATTTAGCGGGCCTGCCGGCTATGAGCCTGCCGATCGGGTTAGATGAAAAAGGATTACCGCTCGGGATGCAACTGATTGGCCGTGCGTTTGATGAAGAAACGATTTTCAAAGCGGCTTATTTAATGGAAAAAGATACAGGATTTCAAAGGAAATAAAAAATGACCTATACGATTAAAACTCAAAATAATGAATGGGAAATTGTTTGCGGACTTGAAATTCACTGTCAAATTATTTCCAAATCGAAAATTTTTTCAGGGGCCTCAACCGAGTTTGGAGATGACGCCAATGAAAACGTGTCGTTTATTGATGCCGGAATGCCGGGTATGCTTCCTGTTTTAAATAAAGAATGTGTGCGTCAGGCCGTTAAAACAGGTCTGGGGTTGAATGCTCAAATCAACAAACACTCTGTTTTTTCGCGCAAAAACTATTTTTATGCCGATCAGCCGAACGGGTATCAGATTACACAATACGAATATCCGATTGTCGGTGAGGGAAAAGTCAAAATTGATTTGGCAGACGGCACGTCAAAAGATATTCGAATTGAGCGGATTCACATCGAACAAGATGCGGCCAAATCCATTCATGATATCAACCCTAAAAAAACGTATGTTGATTTTAACAGAGCCGGTGTCGGGTTAATGGAAATCGTGACAAAGCCCGATTTTTCTTCTCCTGAAGAAGCAGGGGCGTTTTTGAAAAAATTACGCTCGATTGTCAGATATTTAGGTACTTGCGACGGCAATATGGATGAAGGGTCAATGCGTTGTGACGCTTCTGTTTCAGTGCGTCTTAAAGGTGAAACAAATTTAAGAGAACGTGCTGAAATTAAGAACGTAAATTCCGTTAAATTTGCCATGCAGGCGATTGAAAATGAGGCCAAACGCCAGATTGAAATTTATGAACAAGGCGGCACGATTGAGCAACAAACGCGTCAATTTGATCAATCAACGGGACAGACAAAATTTTTGCGCCTAAAAGAATATGCTGACGATTATCGCTATTTTCCGGAGCCGGATTTACCGCCGCTTGATTTAACAGATGAATATATTGAAAGCGTTCGCTCTGAAATGGTGGAATTACCGGATGCCAAAAAAGCACGTTTTATACAAGATTTCGGCTTAACGGCTTATGATGCCGATGTGTTAACCGAAGATCAAAAAACGGCAGACTTTTTTGAAAAAGCAGCTCACGGGCACGATGGTAAAAAGGTGGCCAACTGGATTTTGGGTGATTTCTTTGCACTTTTGAATGCCCATAAACTCGCACTTGAAAAATCACCTGTGTCGCCTGAAATGATAGGGGAGTTGGTTGATTTAATTGCACAAAACATCATTAGCGGTAAAATCGCCAAAGATATTTTCCCCATCATGTGGGAAACGGGCAAAATGCCTTCTCAAATCGTTGAAGAAAAAGGTTTAAAACAGGTGACGGATACATCCGCTATCGAAAAAATCGTGGATGAGGTCTTAAGCCAAAACGCCGAAAATTTAGCTGCCTATAAGGCTGGAAAAACAAATTTGTTCGGTTATTTTGTGGGGCAGGTGATGAAAGCCTCAAAAGGGGCCGCCAATCCGCAGGCTGTCAATGAAATTTTGAAAACAAAATTAGGTTAAATAGATGGCAAAGAAAAAAGAACGCAAAATTCCGGAACTTTTGATTTGGACAGACATCAATAACTGGGCTGATGATTTGGCCGCCATGGTTGTTTTAAGCTATTTGGCAGATCATAAAGTCATTGATATTAAAGGGGTGTTGTCACAACTCGGAACATATGAAACAAAGCGAAGGCGCGCCATGTTTGCCAAAGGAGCACTTTCGTTTTTAGGGTATCCTTATGTGCGCGCCGTTCCGGGGGGCGATTATCTCAATCAAGAAGCTGAAAGCGATAATCACTATATTGAAAATTCATTTACCCCTCTTTTTGAAAAAGAAGGAACGGTGATATTACGAAGCGGTGGAATTTTTTTACAAAATTATATTAAGTCTGTGAAAGATAAAAACATCGTGTTGCTATTAAACGCACCTTTTTCGGATTTAGCAAAATATATCAAAGCAACGGGGTTGACGATTGCTAAAAAAGTGAAAAAAATTGTCATCATGGGCGGGGTCATCACTTCAAATGATGAAGAAAACAATATTTTTCCTGATTTAGAATCGTTTAATTTTAAAAATTCCGGTGATGAGGCTGCTGCGTTTTTATTTGATTACATCAAAGTCAATCAAATGAAAGCGATTGTTGTTCCGCCTCAAACGATAAAAGATATGGCGCCTGACTTTTCGTTTTTAGACTCTGTTACAAACAGTAAAAATCCGGTGGCGCAAAATTTGTGTGCTTTGAAAGATGAAAAAAATCCGACTTCGATGATTTATGATATGATATCTTCTCTTTGCTTGAGCGAAGGCGCTTTTAAGGCAAACGGCGGCGTTTTAGAACAACAAGGAAAGAGCAATATCTTTGTTGCAAAAATTGAAGATGCCGGCTTAATGAAAGCCAAACTCAAAGAGATATTTGATGAAAAACTGATGCCAAAGAAAATTTCTTTAAGCCAGTTGTTTAGAAAAAAAGAAGAAGAGGCAAATGCTTGAAATTTTTCAAAATGAAAATTTTTTAAGCGGACTGTTGAACGCTTTATATGCCGGTTTATTTACGGGGCTCGGCGGACTGGCTGTTTATTTAAAGAAGAAATATACGCAAAATAATATCAATATTTTGCTTTCTGTTTCGGCTGGCATCATGCTTGCCGTGGCGTTTTTTTCTCTTTTAACACCGGCGATGGGCGAAATTATCTCGCTTTATGACGATATTCATGTGGCCGGTTTTTGGTATTGCGGCGCGGTAATGACAGGCGTTGCACTTGTTTTTATTTTAAACATCTTATTGCCGCATGAACATAATGAAATGCTTCGCTCTTCTTTTGACTTAAGAAAGGCATGGCTTTTTATTATGGCGATTTCTTTACATAAACTCCCCGAAGGTTTAGCTGTCGGGATTGCTTATGGCGCAACAGATGTGATGAACCCCTTGGGGCTTGTTATCGGCGTTGCACTTCATAATCTCCCGGAAGGTTTGACGATTGCAATTGCCTTGATTGCGGCGGGGGAAACAAAGCTGAAATCTGCGCTGATACCGCTTTCCATCGGGCTGGTTCAACCGCTTGGGGCGCTGATCGGGCTTTTATTTATCGGTGTTTCTCAAACACTTATACCGCTTGCGATGGCGCTATCGGGCGGAACGCTTCTTTGCGTTGTGATAAGCGAAATTTTACCTGAAACATATAACACCAAAAATACGGTTTCTTCCGTTGTTTCCGTTTTTGCCGGTTTTGTCTTGATGTGCTATATCATCATGACAATTGGGGAATAAACAGCTTTACCGATATTTGAGGGTAAAAGTGTTTTTTCCTTTATTTTGTTGTGTTAACCAGGTCGCTTCTTCAACGGTATATATGCGAATAGGTGTGTTTTTTCCAAGCTGAAGATTTTCAACACTTTCGTATTTTTTACCATCGAGCCAATATTCATTTCCTTTTAAAGAAAACGTTTTGATTTTAGATAAGTCAATGCTTGTATTTTTAAGCCATTCGGCGCAATTTGAAGTGTTAAGGCAATAAATTTCTTTAGCATTTGGAAAATTTGAAGCAAGTGTGGCCTTATTACTCATAACCATTATACTGTCTAAAACGTATCTGAAATTATCTCCTCCTATGTTTTTTAATGTGGATGGAAGAACGAGGTTTTTAATTCCAGTTCCTAAAAATGTACGCTGTCCTATTACTTCAACACCTTCTGGAATATCAATACTTGTTAATTTTGGAGAATAAGAAAAGGCATGAGAACTTATTGTGCGTATTGAGTTTGGAAGAGTAATTTCCTGCATATTTGCACATCCATTAAAGGCACTATGCCCAATAGAAGAAATTGTTCCTTGAATAACTACTTTTGTAATGGATGATACTCTCTCAAAGGCACCTGCCTTTATTGAAGCATTTTCGCCGCTTCCTGTGACAGTTAATAAACCGTTGTCATCTAAAGTGTAAGAACAACCTGTTCCGCAACTACCGCTTGTTAAAGCTAAAGCATTTTCTGTCAATAAGGCAAATGCAATAACCCATAGATTTATTTTCATATTTATTTTCCTTTCAACTATAAAAAAAATCGCTTTGATGAGAAGCGACTGGAAGTTGAAAGCTATTAAACAGAATAGTGTAGTGTATTTGATATAAAATATCTTATTAACTACCTTCCAGCCTGAACTGAAAGGTATTGCTGTTTAAAAGGCTTTCAAACCCTACATCGACCATCTATCAATGTATTTTAAAAGTAACACAACAGAAAATAAAAATCAAATAAAAAGAGAGCAAACGATTTGTCCCTCTCTTATAAAACAAAATATCATCGTAAAGATTTATATCACTTTGCGTTCAAACTTAAATCCGCGCAGGAGTTCATCTGTTGTCATGGCGCGTTTGCCCTGACGCTGGATTTCGAGAATTTCGAGTGCCTTATCACCGCAGGCGATTTCTAAAGATGTCACACCTTCTAAAATTTCGCCGGGCCGGCCGAGCCCGTCGATAACGCGTGCTCTTAAGACCTTAAAACGCTCGCCCTCATATTCAAAATACGTGGCAGGGAAGGGATTAAAAGCTCTGATTTTGCGCTCTAAATATTCGGCAGGCATATTAAAATCAAGCTTTTCTTCTTCTTTTTCAAGCTTTTTGGCGTAAGTGACAAGGTTTTCATCTTGAACAAGCGGGGTGATGTTTTCAATATTTTCTAAAACCTCTCCCATCAAATCGGCACCTAGCACAGATAAAGCATCGTGCAAATCACCGCCTGTTGTGTCTTTTGTAATTGGGACAATGCCTTTGGCATACATGGCGCCGGCGTCTAATTCTTCTACAATTTGCATAATTGTAACGCCTGAACTTTTATCGCCCGCTTCAATGGCGCGTTGGATAGGTGCCGCACCGCGCCAACGCGGCAAAAGCGAGGCATGAACGTTTAAACACCCGAGTGGAAATGCTTCTACAACAGCTTTTGGCAAAATCAGACCATAAGCAGCCACAACGGCGACATCAGCGTTTAGCGCTGCAAATTCTTTTTGCTCTGCTTCATCTTTGAGTGTTTTCGGTGTTCGAACGAGAATGCCGTGTTTTTCAGCCACTTCATGCACAGGCGACTTTTTTAATTCGTGACCGCGACCGGCCACTTTCGGAGCTCTGGTATATACAGCCAAAACTTCATGCTCACTTATTAATTTTTCTAAAACCGGAACCGAAAAATCTGGCGTTCCCATAAAAACTATTTTCATATTCTTTCCTTTGTAAAAAGCCGCCTTTAAGGCGGCTTGAGATTTAATCAGTAATGCCAATCAACTTATATTTGACGTCAATTTTATAATCTTTGGCGTAAGCATCAAGCAATGCCTTTTCGATGTCTTGGCGAAGACTTTGCTCAAGTTTTAAGCGCGCTAAATTCTTTTCATTGTCATCAACCGGGGCAGAATTTTTATAATCTTGCGTTGCAACAGCAACCAAGTGCACATCCCCTGTAATAGCATGATAAGGTTCGCCGATTTGTGCCATAAAGAGCTCTTGAATATCGTTATAACTTAAGGCGGCAAAACTTTCATTTCGGGTGATTGGCTGAGAATTATATAAGTGAAGTCCGTAGCGTGCGGCAACTTTTGCAAATTCATCACCGTTTTCTAAATCGTGCAAAACATCATCAGCTGTTTCTTGCGCAATGGCTGATTTTTCGCTTGTCAGCCACATTTGTTGAATTTCAGGCGCAACTTCTGTGATTTCTTTGGGGTGCGATTCGATGATATTATCCACACGCAAAACAGCCAAACCTTCATCTGTTTCCATTGTTTGGCTTGTTTCATTTAAGGCATATGAAAAAGCCGTATTTCTGAAATCAGAGCTTTGAACCAGTTCTTGAATTTTATCTGAGACCTGAGCGGATTCCCCGTCTTCGGTTAAACTCTTGACGGTGTATGTCGGTAAATGAAAAGCTTCAGCGACATCTTCAAGTGTTTTTCCTGTTCCTAACATATCTTCTATTTGGTTGAAAAATTTGTATGTTTCGTCATAAGAACGCTCAGAAATAATTTCATCTCTGATTTGTTTAGAAACAATCGCATAATCTTGTTTTGTAGCAGGGTAAATATCTGTGACTTTTGTGATTTGCCAAGCATCTTCAACTTGCATCGGAGCTGTAAATTCGCCTTTATCTAGAGCAAATGTTGGCTCGGCGATTTCAAAAACAAGTTCGTTTTCTGAAACGCTTCCGAGCTCGGTATCTGACTGGCTTTGCTTTGCATCATTTTCGGCAACTTCATAAAAATCAGCACCGCTTTGTAATTTTTGATACGCGGCATCCGCTTCTTCTTTTGAAGAAAACATCATTTGCAGAACATCACGTTTTTCAGGTGTTTCATATTCATCAATATGCTCATCATAATAAGCCTTAATTTCTTCATCGGTGACGATTGTTTGTGCTGCAATATCATCCATCGAAATATAAAATACCGAAAGATCGCGCGCTTCCGGGGCGACAAATGAAGGAGCAAAATCTTCATAATATTGTTTCATTTCATCCTCTGTGATTTTGCGATCAACAGACATATTTTGAGGATCAATCATAACATATTTAAATGTTCTGCGCTTGTTGTCAGCATTGATTTCGGCATTTAACAAAAAGGCCGGCATCGGAAGAACACGAACAGCGTCACGAATGAGAATTTGTTCAGCAAGGTTTCTGCGCACAAAACGTGTATATTCTTGCTCGCTGATGCGGTTATCGCTTAAAACACGGCGGAACAAATCTTTATTAAAATGCCCGTTCATATCTAAAAAAGAAGGTTCATGGGTGATGATCTGTCCGATCATGAAAGGAGAAAAAGAAATATGATATTTTTGAGCCGTTCTGTCAATAATCGCTTCATGCAACATTTTTTGAGCAATGGCATTTGTGAGCTCTGAACGAATGAGATCAACCTGTTCTTCGGGTAAATCATCGGTCATCAAATTTTTTGCGGCCGCAAATTCTTTTTGGAATTCATAACTGAATTCAGCCTGTGAAATTTCGATATTGTCGACCTTAATCACCGTTCGATTGTTTGAGGCACTTGCTAAATATCCCGTGATACCGAAAAGGGACATAAAGCTCAATGCCGTTAAAATTAAGATCAATTTCGCAATCCAACTTTTTTGAATTCTGGCAAAAAAAGTAATCATCTTTTTCATTCCTAAATAAATTGTTTTTGAGGCATTATAGAGACAAATTATTTTGAATGCAAATATTAAATATTGATGTTGAAAAGTTTTTTTCGCTGGAAATTCATAAAAGGATATGCTATGAGTTTGCACATGATTTAATTTTAATATGAAAGGATAGATTATGTCCCGCAAGATTTTAATCGCCGGAAACTGGAAAATGAACGGCTTACTCAAAGAAAGTTCAGAGCTTGCCAAAGAAATCGCTTCAAATGTCAAAAAGATGGATACAAAAGCCGAAGTACTTGTTTGTCCGCCTTACACATTGTTGTGGACTGTCAAAAAAGCACTGCGCGGTTCAAAAGTGGCCTTGGGTGCACAAAATTGCCACACTGAAGAAAAAGGGGCACACACAGGTGATATAAGCCCCGTGATGCTCAAAGATGCCGGATGTTCTTACGTGATTTTAGGGCATTCCGAACGCCGTCATGATCACCATGAAACAAATGCGATTGTTTGTCAAAAAGCTGAAGCGGCCTTAAAAGCCGGCTTAAAGGTGATTATCTGCGTCGGTGAAACACTTGAAGAGCGTGAAAAAGGTGAGGCGTTAAACGTTTGTGAGCGCCAGATTAAGGCATCTGTTCCGGCAATATCTACAGCCTCAAACACAGTGATTGCTTATGAGCCTGTGTGGGCCATCGGAACCGGAAAAACAGCTACTCCGCAAGATGCTGAAGAGGTTCATGCGCATATCAGAAAAATTTTAGCGCAAAAACTGTCTAAAAGTGTTGCATCAAAGATGCGTATTTTGTATGGTGGGTCCATGAAACCGTCAAATGCTGAAGAACTGCTTAAAATGGAAGATATCGATGGTGGCTTAATCGGCGGCGCAAGCTTAAAAGCTGCGGATTTTACGGCAATTATTGAAAAAGTGAAAATTTAAAAAGAGAAAGGATATAAAATGGGTTCGGTTTTACTCGTAATACATTTGATGACGGCAATTTTTCTCGTCATTTTGATTTTGATGCAACGTTCAAGCGGTGGCGCATTAAGCGGTCTTGGCGGAGCGTCGGGCGCAAACAGCTTTTTAAGCGCACGCGGCACGGGAAATTTGCTCACACGCTTAACGGCTATTTTAGCTACAATATTTTTTATTACAAGTATCAGTTTGTCAATATATTACAGAGGTGCGATGAAACCGCAAGCCTCTATTGTGGAAACTGTGGCGCAAAGTGCAGCGCAAAATACCGACTCAACGCCGGATTCTTCCGTTCCGTCTGTTCCGTTGGATAAATAAAAATGCAAAAATAAGATAACATAAGGCATCTTCTTTTCTTTAAGGAAGGTGCCTTTATCACATTTATAGGGTATATATCATGACACTTTCTTCAAAAACAAAATTTATATTCATCACCGGCGGTGTTGTTTCATCACTCGGAAAAGGTTTGGCCTCGGCCTCGCTTGCCAGCATTTTGCAAGGACGCGGTTTTAAGGTTCGTTTGAAAAAGTTGGATCCGTACTTAAATGTGGACCCGGGGACAATGAGCCCTTATCAGCACGGTGAAGTTTATGTAACCGATGACGGAACGGAAGCAGATCTGGACTTGGGGCATTATGAGCGTTTTTCGGGCGTTGCCACCACACAATATGACAGCATTACATCGGGCAAAATTTATCAAAGGGTCATCAATAAAGAGCGCAGAGGCGATTATTTGGGCGCAACCATTCAAGTGATTCCGCATGTGACCAATGCCATTAAAGAGTTTATTTTTTCGGATTTAACAGATGAAGATTTTGTGCAATGTGAAATCGGCGGAACGGTTGGCGATATTGAAGGGCAACCTTATTTAGAGGCTATTCGCCAAATAGCGTATGAGCTCGGAAAAGATCGTGTGATGTTTATTCATTTAACGTTACTTCCTTATATTCCGACAGCCGGTGAACTGAAAACAAAACCGACACAACACAGTGTGAAAAAACTTCAAGAATACGGGATTCAGCCCGATATGTTGCTTTGTCGTTCGCAAATGCCGATTGATCAAAATGAAAAACGAAAACTGGCTCTGTTTTGCAATGTCAAAGAAGAAAATGTTGTGACGGCGCTTGATGTCGGTAATATTTATGAAGTGCCGCTTGCTTATGAAAAAGAAGGGATAGACAGATGTGTTTGTACGCATTTCGGTATTGAATGTCAAAAGCATCATTCTGATTTGAGTAAATGGCAAAAAATTGTGGATATTGTACGAAATCCGAAAGAAAACGTTAAAATTGCCGTTGTCGGAAAATATGCCGGTTTTTTAGAAGCTTATAAATCTCTTTCGGAAGCTATTAAGCATGCAGCTATTGCCAATTTTGCCAAGGCTGATATTCTTTGGATCAATTCTGAAAAGCTGGAAACGGGGTCTGTTGATGATGTTTTAAAAGATGTTGACGCCATTATTGTTCCGGGCGGTTTTGGACAACGCGGGACAGAAGGTAAAATCATGGCTATTAAATATGCCAGAGAGCACAATATTCCGTTTTTGGGAATTTGCTTGGGTATGCAACTGGCCGTCATTGAAACACTTCGAAATGTTGCCGGTATTTCAAATGCCGGTACAACGGAATTTGATAAAAATTGTACACCTGTTGTCGGACTGCTTACCGAATGGCAAAACGGAAGCGTCATCGAAAAACGAGGTGAAAATACCGATTTAGGCGGAACAATGCGTTTGGGTGCTTATCCTTGCGTGCTTCAAAAGGGTTCAAAAGTGGCTGAAATATATGGTTGTTCTGAAATTTCAGAGCGCCACAGACATCGCTACGAAATTAATTTAAGCTTTGAAAAAGACTTAAATCAAAGCGGTATGTTGGTCAGCGGAAAATCGCCTGACGGCAGGCTTCCTGAAATTGTTGAAAGGCCTGATCACCCTTGGTTTATTGCTGTTCAGTTTCATCCGGAACTCAAATCAAAACCGTTTGCACCGCATCCGTTGTTTACCTCGCTCCTTCAAACGGCAATAGAAAGGAAAAAAAACTTGATTTAAAGTTAGTTTTAAAGTAAAATAGAATATATCATTTAAAATGAAAGGAAAGATTATGAAAAAAATCATTTTAACATTTGCTTTAAGTATGTGTTTTTCAACGATAGCTATGGCAGACAATTGCACGGTTTTGCCTTCGTGTGAAGATCTCGGGTATACCAAAGGTTACACAAAAGAATGCGGCACAAATGAAAGAAATTATATTCTTTGTCCTTATGATCAGGAATATCGCAAATGTGCCAATTATTCATGCGAGGGTTTAGGTTTTACAAAAGATGATAAGACCGAGTGGTGTGAAACAATTATTTCTTGCAAGTTTGATACAACGTATACTTTATGTGCGGCTAAAAAAGAATAATTACAAATAGATTTTTACTGTAACAATTCGTCACCGATTGTGTTTTTACAATCGGTGGCTTTTTTTGTATTCTCCTTTAGCAGAAAAAGAACTATAAAAGGACTATATAAAAATGACAAACATTCATCCTTCAGCCGTTATTGAAGACGGTGCTCAAATTGCTGATACAGCTGAAATCGGACCTTTTTGTTTTATCAGCTCCAAAGCTAAAATCGGCAAAAAAGTAAAATTAATTGCAAATGTGACAGTATATGGTGATACGACCATCGGTGATGAAACCGTTGTTTTTCCGGGTGCTTGTTTAGGAACCGGCCCGCAAGATCACGGCAATGAATTTCAAGAAGGTGCAAGGCTTATCATCGGTCAGCGTAATGTCATCAGAGAAAATGTGACAATGCACGCCGGTACGCCCAAAGGTCAAAATCCCATTAAGGGCGAAGAACCTCAAAAGCTGGTGACGATTGTCGGTGATGACGGAATGTTTATGGCAGGCTCTCATATTGCACACGATTGCGTGGTCGGCAATAATGTGATTATGACAAATAACGCCGTGATCGGTGGACACGTTCGCGTCGGCGACGGGGCAATTTTGGGTGGAAACTGCGCCGTACACCAATTCTGCCGTATCGGACGTAAAGCAATGATCGGCGGTCTGTCGGGTGTGACACGTGATGTGATACCATTTGGAATAGTGACAGGTGACCGCGGAAAATTAAGAGGCTTAAACGTGATCGGCTTAAAACGCAGCGGTTTTGATGAAAAAACAGTTAAAGCGATTACGCACGCTTATATGTTTTTATTTAAGGGTAAAACAGGCACATTTGAAAGTCGCCTCAAGGAAGCACACGAAAAATTCAAAGATAATGACATGATTATGGAACAAATTCGTTTCATAGACGAATCTCTTGAAGGCCGTCGAAACATTATGACTGCCGAAATCTAAGAAAACAGGGAATTTTTCCTGTTCTTAACTCAAACTCAAGCAAAAACTTAAAGTGATGCTTGAGTTTTTTTAATTTCATCCAAAAAATTAAGTAAGGTATTTTGGGCCGTTACATTCTTTTGTTTTTCATAGATCTTTTTGGCTTTTAGAGCGTATTTTTGAGATAGTTTGAAGTTCTTCATATGAAAATGCGCTAGCGCTAATTGCTCGTAACTGAAAGCTATTCCGTTTTGGTTTGTAAACAAAAGATGATTTTTTAAGGCACGCGAGGCTAATCTTTGAGCTTTTTTAGAGTTCATGTTTATATTTGATAACAAAGCCAATTGATTTAAAATTTCGGCTTCATGAAAGCTGTCTTTTTGTTTTTTAAACGAAGACAGAGCTTTTATAAAACAAGATTCGGCTTCTTCTAAACGGTTTGCTTGCAAACAGTTAAAAGCATATGAACTTAAAATAAATTTTGTGCCATAAAAATGCCCTGCTTTTTGATAAATTTGAGAAGATGTTCGAAACATCATATCCGCCGGATCAAACAAACCACAGACACGATATATTTCCCCCAGCATAAAATAAGTATAGGCTTGTTCTTCATATAAATCGTGAGCATGAAAATGTTTGATATTTTTAAATAAAAGTTCTGATGCTTTTTTTAAATCTGTTTTTAAAAATGCCGCACGCGCCTCAAATAATTTTTTCAAATATCTGTTGCGGGCAGATAAAATAACTTTTGGCATTTTTGAAAGTGTATCCGAGAGCATTTGATAACAAAAGTTGCTTTCATAAATGAGACATAGTGCCAACTGGTCGGATAATGTTTTAGCCTTAATTTTTTTTGGTAGAGAAAATGCTTTTTTTGAAAATAATTGATTAACCGTCCATCGAACAATCGGGCTTTTTTTTATTAAATAAGTTTGAAGTTTTTGATGATGATGCTTTTTTAAGTCATCAATAATTTGTTCTTGTTCTTTTTTTGGTGCCTTATAAATTAAATCGGTCACAAGATGTGTTAAGCTGTTTTGAAAAAGGCTTAAATGCAGATTGTGATTTTGTTTTGCTTGAAATAAATCTGTCAAAAGTGAGTTAATCATATTTTTTTTGATTTTTTGTTTGGTATAAACAAAAAAGCCAAAAGCAAGAATGTTCACAAAAAAAATAGCACTTAAAACAAAATATTTCATCAAACGTTTACATTAAATTTATTATTGTTTATGTATTATACAGCCAAAAATAAAAAAGCAAAGGAAAAATCATCATGTCGATCACAAAATTAGCTCCCTCACAACTTTATAAAAAATGCGATTTATCCGTTTTTGACTTTAACTCAACAGCAGAGCTCAAAGAACGTCTTTCCTCTCTCGGACAAGATCGGGCGATGAGTGCGGTCGAGCTTGGGATAAACATTAAATCGAAGGGATGCAATCTGTTTTGTTTCGGCCCGGAGGGAACGGGAAAAATGAGCCTCGTTAAGCGCGTTTTAGAGCGTGAGGCCTTAAAGCGGCCGACCCCTGATGATTGGGCCTATGTTTATAATTTTGATGAGCCTTATAAACCGCATGCCATACGATTTAAGGCAGGTGAGGGCCCAAAGTTTGCCAAAGATGTTGATGATTTGATGGCAGAGTTTTCCGCTTCAATGTCTTCTCTTTTAGAGGGTGAAGAATATAAAGCAGCCGTTAACATTGTTGAACAAAAATATAAAAGCAAAAAAGACGAATATATTGCTTTTTTACAAAAAAAAGCCAAAGGAAAAAGTGTGACTCTTCTTCAAATGCCGGTCGGTTTGGTGGTGGCACCTGTTAAAGATGGTGAAGTCTTAAATCCGGAAGCTTTTGATGCTTTAACACCTGCTGAAAAAACAGCTATCACAAGTGACTTAAATGCGATGCAACAAGTGATTGAAGATTCGGCTGAAATGGTTGCAAAATGGGAAGATAAGCAGCGCCTCGAGATTGAAAATTTGCGTACAAAGTTTATTAAAAATATCACCACAGAACCTGTTGAAAAGTTGCGCCAAAAATATAAAGAAAATAAAGATGCATCGCAATTTTTGAAATCAGCTTTGAATTATATTTTAGATAATATTGAAGAATTTTTACCTGAAGCATCCAATAAATCTGCTGTATCAGATGATGACCCTTTGAGTTCACTCTTAAGCCGGATGAATAAACCTGAAGAAGATAAATTTGCAAAATTTAAGGTCAATGTAATTGTTAAACATGCGCCGAATTCGGGAGCTCCGATTGTTTCGCTTGATCACCCGACACAAGGCAATCTCGTCGGTAAAGTAGAACGCATTCAACAATACGGGGCACTCTTAACAGACTTTACGCTGATTAAAGCAGGGGCGCTTCATGAAGCCAACGGCGGTTTTATTTTAATTGATGCCCGAAAACTTTTGTTACAACCTTTTGCATGGGATTCTCTTAAGCGTGCCATTGCTTCAAAATCTATCAAAATTGAAGCCCCGACAGATGATACGACTTTTACAACCATTTCGCTTGATCCTGAACCGATTCCGTTGGGGGTGAAAGTGATTTTAACGGGTGATGAAGATCTTTATGAACTTCTTTCGGAGCGTGACCCTGATTTTTCAGACTATTTTAAAATTGAAGCCGACTTCGGGGTTGAAATGGATCGCACAACCGAAAATGAAATTGAATATGCCAAACTCATCGGTTCTCTTTCAAAAAAGAAAAAAATGCGCTCACTGACAAAACAAGCCGTGGCACGTGTGATTGAACATGCATCTCGCCTGGCAGATAACAGCGAAAAATTAACGGCGCATATCGGCTCAATCAGTGATTTACTCAGAGAGGCCAATTATTGGGCTGAACAATCAGGGGCCAAGCAAATCGGTAAAAACCATATTGATCAAGCCATTTCTTCTCAAATATATCGCGGCGATCGCGTTAATGAAGCTATGCTTGAACAAATCGATAAAGGAACAATTTTTATTGATGTTAAGGGCAGCCGTATCGGACAAATTAACGGCTTGGTTGTTTACACATTTTCACGCAATATGTTCGGAAAACCGGCACGCATCACGGCACAAGTTCGGGTCGGAAACGGCGAATTCGTGGATATTGAGCGCGAAACAGAGATGAGCGGACCCATCCACACCAAAGGTGTCTTGATTTTACAATCTCTTATTTCAAACAGATTTGCTAAGAAAAAACCGCTTTCACTTTCAGCCTCAATTGTTTTTGAGCAGTCATACGGCGGCGTAGATGGCGACAGCGCTTCCTCAACCGAGTATTATTGCCTAATTTCGGCGATTTCGGAATTGCCAATTAAACAAAATATTGCCGTCACCGGTTCAATCAATCAGTTCGGTGAAATTCAGCCGATTGGCGGGGTCAATGAAAAAATTGAAGGATTTTTTGAAGTTTGTAATCACGCAGGTTTGACAGGAGATCAAGGGGTCATCATTCCGCGCACCAATGTCAGAAATTTGATGCTCAAAGAAGAAGTCGTACAGGCCGTCGAAGATGGAAAATTCCATATTTGGGCGATTGACACGGTCGATGACGGTATTGAAATTTTAACAGGCGTTAAAGCAGGCAAACGCGATGCAAAAGGCAAGTTCGAAAAGGGAAGCGTCAACGCAATTGTTGAAGAAAAACTTGATGAATACTATCAGTGCTACGTTCGCTATGCCAAAGAAATGCAATGCGGGTTTGGAAAATAAAAAAACAGTTTTTTAAAGAAAAATACAAGTCTTTTATTCGTATCTTAAAGCCGTAATCGGGTTTAAAAGAGAGGCTTTATAGGCCGGATAAAAGCCGAAAAAGAGCCCGACGATTCCGGCAAATGAAAACGGCAAAATGATATAAGTGACCGAAACAACAGCCTTAAAACTGCTGAAATATGACATCAAGCCAACACCGAGAAGTCCAATCATTACGCCGATAATTCCCCCGATTAAAGAAAGGACAAGGGATTCCGCCAAAAACTGCCAACGTATGTCCCACGATTTGGCGCCGATTGCCATTCGAATTCCAATCTCACGCGTACGCTCGGTGACCGAAACAAGCATAATGTTCATAATACCTATTCCGCCCACCAGAAGCGAAATAGAGGCAATCGAGCCAAGTAAAATTGTCAAAATTTGCGTGGCACTTTCCATCATTTCCATCATTTGAGTGAGGTTCATAATCACAAAGTCGTTATCTTTGTTTTGCCCTAAATTATGACGTTGACGAAGCAAAATTTTGATATCTTCTTGTGCGCTATAGGTGCTTTCGGCGCTGTCTGCCTGAAGCATAATCATGTTGACCATATCCGGAAACGCGATACCCGTCACCTTTTTTTGCGCAGTTGAAAGCGGAATATAAACCATGTCGTCTTGATCCATTCCGGGGCCGGATTGCCCGCGCTCGGTCGTGACGCCGATGACCGTAAACGGAATACCTTTAATGCGAATTGTTTTATGAAGCGGATCCACATCACCAAACAGTTCTGAAACAACCGTTGCTCCCAAAATCGCCACTTTTCCGGCATTTTTGACATCATTTTCGGTAAAATAGCGGCCATATTTCAAATCCCAATCTTTGATTTTAAAATAACGGTTATCCGTTCCGACAATCGAAGTTGACCAGTTGGCGTTTCCGTAAACAATTTGTCCGGCATCGTTTAAGACTGGCGCTGCCATCACAATCCCTTTAATTTTTTGCTCGATAGCATTACCGTCGGAGGCTTTCATGGAGGGTTGAGAACCGTGTCCCATACGTTTTCCGCCCGAGGTTGATGTGCCCGATCTGACCATAATGAGATTTGAGCCCATACTTTTCATTTCGTTTTGAATAGAAATTTGAGCGCCGTTTCCGATGGAAAGCATCACGATTACCGCCGCCACACCGATGATAATCCCGAGACTTGTTAAAACAGAACGCATTTTGTTTGTTTTGATGGCGCGAACGGCGATGCTGAAAATTGTTCGAAAATCAATCATCTTTTATCATTCCTTTGATCTGAACTGATTTCACCGTCCACAATTTTGATGATGCGCTTGGCATAAAGAGCAATATCTTCTTCGTGGGTCACTAAAATAATCGTTCGCCCCAATTCTTCATTGAGCTTTTTAAAAAGTTCCATAATCTCGACACTCATTTTCGTGTCTAAATTTCCGGTCGGCTCGTCTGCAAAAATAATCGGGGCGCCGCTGACCACAGCTCTTGCGATGGCTACTCTTTGTTGCTGACCGCCCGAAAGTTGATTGGGCATATGGTTCATTCGATCTTTGAGACCAACCGAAATTAATGCTTGCTCGGCTCTTTTTTGACGATCAATAGCCGAAACATTGGCATATACCATCGGAAGTTCCACATTTTCAAGTGCGCTTGTGCGATTGAGCAAATTAAAACCTTGAAACACAAAACCGATTTTTTTGTTTCGAATTTCAGCCAGTTCATCTGAGCTCAAACTTTGAACAGGCTGACCGTCTAAAAAATATGAACCGGATGTGGGGCTGTCTAAACACCCCAAAACATTCATCAGTGTTGATTTGCCGGAACCTGATGGCCCCATAATTGCCACAAACTCGCCTTTTTCTATTTGCAAATTGATTCCTTTTAAGATTTCTAAATCAAATCCGTCTAAGTGATAGCTTTTATGAATGTCTTTTAATTCGATTAAGGCCATTTTTTTAACTTTCTTTAGCGAGGCATTCTCAAACGTATGTTATTATTTTTTTGATCGGTTGTTTTTTGAGAGATAATGACTTCATCATTTTCATGAATTTGATCTGAAATAATTTCTGTGTTGGTGTCATCTGAAATGCCCTCGGTAACGTCAATACGTTTCGGCTGACCATCTTTTAAAATCCAAATACCTTTATTTTGATAGCGCGCATTTTTATCGATATAAAATCTTAATGCAGAACTCGGCACGAGAAGGGCATGTTTTTTTTCTGCCGTAATGATTTCGACATTAGCCGTCATACCGGGTTTGAGTTTGAGCTCTGAATTGTCAATGCCGATAATCACGCTGTATGTCACGACATTTGAATTTGTAATGGCTTCGTTTCGAACTTGTTTGACTGTTCCTAAAAACGACACATCAGGGTAGCTGTCCACACTGAAATGAACCGTTTGACCGACCTTAACTTTGGCAATATCGGCCTCCACAACAGAGGCTTCAATTTCCATTTGTGTTAAATCTTCAGCCACCGAAAAAAGTTCCGGCGTTGAAAAACTGGCAGCCACCGTTTGACCAACTTCAACCGATTTTGAAATCACAATTCCTTTCACAGGGGAGGTAATGCGAGTATATTTCAGTTCTGTTTCGGCCGATTTGAGCGAAGCTTCGGCTTGTTTAACCTGTGCTTTTTGCAAATCCAATTGTGCGACGGCGTTATTATAATCACGCTCGGCACCCTCTAATTCTTTTTCGGTTGAATATTTGGAAGAATTCAATTTTTTAATGCGGTTCAATGCTTTTTGATAATAAATAATATCGTTTTCTTCCACTTTTACTTGAGCTTTGGCAATCTCAAGAGCTGCGGCACGTTGGGCAACGGTTGCCTCAAAAACATCGGGGTCAATCAAGGCTAAAAGCTCGCCCTCACTGACTTCGGAGTTGTAATCCACATAAATTTCTTTAATTGTGCCCGAAACTTGAGTGCCGATGGTGACTGTTGAAAGCGCTTTGATTGTGCCTGAAGCAGTGACTTCCTGCTTGATTGAATCATATTTGACCTTTGTTGTTTCAAAAGTTGTATGCGGATTTTTTTGAAATGCTAAAAATAAAGCATAACACAACAAAACAGCGATGATTCCCGTTAAAACTTTATGAGCTTTGCAAATGACAACAAGTTTAGAAAAAAGCGTTTTCAATTTTTCATACATATCTTTGTTCCTTTATTTACCACACAATATATAAACGACGATACATTAAAAAAAGTTCGTTTTCCATATTTTTTTGCTTAAAAAAACATGGTCTGCTCAAATGGAAATGAAAGTTTTTTTACTTAAAACTTAAAGTCGCGTTCACCTTGATCAATTCTTGAAAGATAATCTTTCGTCAAGGCTTTGACTTTTTCGCTTTTGATTCGGTCGATTTCGCGCCCGATGAGCTCTTCACCGACTTTTTTAGTTTGAGGCGAAGCATAATCCGTTAAAAATTCTTTCAAAGTCAAAAGGGCATTCGGGTGGCAACAATTCAAGATTTGCATTTTTTTGCATAAATCCATAAACCGATCGCCCGTTCGTCCGGCACGATAACAAGCCGTGCAAAAACTCGGAATATATCCCATTTCCATCAGCCAACACACAACTTCATCAAGCGTGCGTTGGTCACTGACGTCAAATTGCTCCGAATCGTGCTCACGTTCATTTTCGTTATAACCGCCGACAGATGTTCTGGACGCACCGCTGATTTGCGAGATGCCGTAATGAATAACACGCTCACGACATTCTTTTGTTTCGCGGGTCGAAATAATCATTCCCGTATAAGGTGTTGAAATACGCGTGCAGGCAATAATTTTAGCAAATGTATCATCATCAATGCCGTGTAAAAAGGCGTTCGGGTCAATATCCGAGGCATGTTTCACACGCGGAAACGAAATCGTGTGCGGCCCGACCCCGAATCGAGCTTCCAAATGTTCGGCGTGCATTAAAAGAGCCGCAAATTCATATGGATACGATTCTAAACCGAACAAAACGCCTAAACCGACATCATCAATACCGCCTTCCATGGCACGATCCATGGCTTCCGTATGATAGCAGTAATCATGTTTCGGGCCGGTGGGGTGCAAATATTCATAAGATTTTTTGTTATACGTTTCTTGAAACAAAATATATGTTCCGATTCCGGCTTCATGAAGCTTTTTATAATTTTCAACCGTTGTGGCTGCAATGTTAACGTTTACTCTTCGGATAGCGCCGTTTTTGTGTTTGATGGAATAAATGGTTTTAATGCAATCTAAAATATATTCAATCGGGTTGTTGACAGGGTCTTCACCGGCTTC
>DFFP01000018.1 GCA_002372275.1 Alphaproteobacteria bacterium UBA3773
AAGCGGCAATCATCATACCTTCAATCACGGCATGCGGATCACCCTCTAAAATTGAACGATCCATATAAGCACCCGGATCGCCTTCATCGCCGTTACAGATAATAAACTTTTCATCAACTGTCGGCACTTTAGAAGCAAATTCCCATTTCATGCCTGTTGAAAAACCGGCGCCGCCACGACCTCTTAAGCCTGATTTTTTCATTTCTTCAATGACTTGTTGCGGCGTCATGGTTTTCAAAACTTTTTCAAGTGCCAAATACCCGCCTTTGGCCATGTATTCCGTGATATCTTCAGGATCAATATGTCCGGCATTTTGCAAAACAACTTTTTTCTGTTTTGTAAAAAACGGCAAATCAAGTGATAAAATATGATTATTCAAATTATCTGAAAAGACAATTTCATTTTGACCGTTCACAAGCGGTAAAACATACGCGTTCATAATCTCTTCAACAGTTTCGGCATCAACGCGCTTAAATAAGATATCATTTTTATCTTTGATTTCAACTCTGATGAGCGGACCTTGAGCGCAAAGCCCCATACAACCCGTTGCCACCAAACGAACTTTTTCATCTAAACCGTTTGATGTAATAAATTCTTTAATTTGTGCCAAGAAATCATCACTACCTGAAGATTTGCAACCTGTGGAGTGACAACAATAAATTGTGCATATATATTTTGAAATTTCGGCATTTTTTTCTTCTGCAATCCGATGAATATCAAAACGTTTGTTAATTTCTGCCATATCAACCATTTATGCACCCTCCTTTTCAAATACTTCACGCCATTCGTTTAAAATTTCAGGAACGCGTTCCGGTGTCATACGTCCGTATGTTTTTCCGTTAATCACGCAAACCGGCGCCAATCCGCAACATCCCACACAACGAACTGTTTGAAGATGGAACATATGATCAGGTGTACTTTCATCTTCTTTAATTCCAAGCTCTTTTTTGAAGGCCTCTAAAACTTTGTCATTGCCTTTCAAATAACAAGCCGTTCCGGTACAAACGGAAATAACAGCCTTGCCGGGGGCAACAAGCTTAAAAAAGTTATAAAAAGTCAAAACTTCATATATACGAACCAAAGGAATACCCATTGATTTTGATAAATCGACGGCATCTTGCCATTCAACATATCCTTTTTTGCTTTGAATTTCATGTAATGCCATAATAAGCGAACCACGTTTTTTACGCCATTTTTCACCTGCAAGGCATGCGTCGGACTGACATTGTTCTGTCATAACTGTCTCCTAAAAAATGAATCGAATTTTTTCGCAATATAGTAAAAAAAATCTACGAACACAAGCACATTTTAACAGATTTGAAAAGATATTTAACATAACTTTTCAGATATAATTTTGTAAATGGAAAATCTGTTCTTAAAACTCTTCAATAAACACATTTTTTTTAATATGTTTGACAGGTGCTTCATATGTGCGAAGAATATCCTGAATATCATCGTCCATTTCAAACACAAGGATTTTTTCAGCCTCGCTTAAAATGGGCGGCAATCTGTCATCTAAATCATCAAGCGCCATCGTTTCATTTTCACTTCGGTATAAAACGGCATTTTTTGAGCCATCATAAAGCACAAAAGGATGAACGGGGTCTGTTTTTCTGGCTTCAATCATAAAAATGAGAATCCCCTCATTTGTGATAATCACCTGATATTTGTGTTTCTGCTCCATATCTGACCTTTCCTTATTCTATCGTTTCATTTTTATCAATCGAATAACCTGTGGCGCGAACAGTTCGGATATAATCTGGGCCAAACTGGTTCAAGGCTTTACGAAGACGTCTGATATGCACATCAATTGTACGGGATTCAACATATATATTATTTCCCCAGACTGTTTTAAGTAAATACTCGCGTGAAAAAACTTTGCCCGGGTTTTGCATCAAGATTTTAAGCAATCGAAATTCCGTCGGACCTAAGTGAACATAATTTCCCTGACGCGAAACTTTTCTTTGCACCACATCAATCTGAATATCTTCATAGGTTAATATTTTTGTAGGTACAATTTCAGGTGCGCGTCTTAAATTGGCCTTCACGCGTGCCATCAGCTCCGGAATAGAAAACGGTTTGGTCACATAATCATCTGCCCCCGCATTCAAACCTTTAATTTTATCTTCTTCCTGACCTTTAGCTGTGAGCATAATAATCGGAATTTGTTTAATATCCGGTTTTGAGCGTATCAATTTACAAATTTCGACACCCGACAATTCCGGCAACATCCAATCGAGCAAAATAAGCTGCGGTGCATTTTTTTCAACGACCCCTAAAACTTTATTGCCGCGATCTTCCGTTAAGACCGTATAACCTTCTTTTTCAAGGTTATATTTAAGCATTAACGCTAAGGCTTGTTCATCTTCAACTACCAAAACCGTCGCCATGTTTTTCTCCTTTTTTATCTTAAAGCCTCTATATTTTTTTTATATTCCCCGCCCTTAAAAACAGAAGTTCCGGCCACCAAAACATCAGCACCGGCAGAAATACATTTTGCCGCTGTCATCGGATTGATACCACCGTCAACCTCAAGTAAGATATCCTGTCCTTTAATCATTTTTTTAATTTTTGTAATTTTATCCAAAATTGATGGAATAAATGTTTGTCCGCCAAATCCGGGGTTAACAGACATCACAAGTATAAGATCCGTTTTATCTAAAACATATTCAAGCACATTTTCAGGAGTTGCCGGATTAAGCGCAACACCTGCTTTTAATCCTAAATCATGAATAGAAGAAAGAAGCCTGTCCAAATGTTTCGTTGCTTCGGCATGAACTGTTAAAATGTCGGCACAGGCATCAGCAAAATCTTCAATCATTTCTTCAGGATTTGAAACCATTAAGTGCACATCAAACGGAATTTGAGCATAAGGACGTATAGATTTTAAGACCATCGGGCCAAATGTTAAATTAGGCACAAAATGTCCATCCATCACATCAATATGAATCATATCTGCGCCTGCCCGATGCAGTGCTTCGACTTCGCGCCTTAAAATTGAAAAATCAGCTGATAACAAACTGGGAGCTATTTGGACCATTTTTTTATCCTTTCAATTATTGCAACGTGCAAGCTTAAAAAAAAATGCAACATATATATCATGTATAGTATGAAAACTTTAAGTCCAAGTAAATATTTTTTTTGTTTTTCTCTTGTTTTCAAGAAAGAAGAGATTATCTCACATAATCATTTTATGAAAGGAAAACAATATGGGAAAAACAGCACGCGAAATCAGCAAAACAGATGTTGATCATTTAATTCAAATTTTAAACGAAGCATATGCCGAAGAATGGCTGGCATACTACCAATATTTTATCGGCGCCAAAATAGCCGCCGGTGCACTGCGCCCGAATGTAACGGAAGAATTTGAAGAACATGCCAAGCAAGAATTAAAACATGCCAACATGTTAGCCGATAGAATTATTGAACTCGGCGGGACCCCTCTGATTTCTCCGGACGAATGGTCAAATTATGCAAAATGCAAATACGAAAAGCCCATTAATGAGAATACACATGAGTTGGTTTTGCAAAATTTAGCTTCCGAGCGCTGTGCCATTAAACGATATCAAGAGATTTGTGATATGACTTTTGGCAAAGACTATCAAACATTTCATTTATCGCGCCATATTTTAGAAGAAGAAATCGAGCATGAACAGGAAATGGAAGACTTTTTAAAAGATATGGAGCTTTCAAAAATACTTTATAATTTTGAAAATAAGTGATGTTTGTCTGTTTGAATGAGGAATATAAAGAATATATTGACCGATACACCTTACTGCAGAACTTTTCGAATTTCTTCTTCGTAACCTTCAATCAACCGGAGCTCATCATCCGTTATTCCTTCGATATTAGCCATTTGGTGTTGCTCTTCGATAATATCATTATACCATTTGGCTTTTTCAGAAGAAACACCTTCGGAAATTTCAGATTTTAAAATACCGATGACATCATTTGTCTGATTTTTCAGTTGACGTGTTTTTAAAATATTTCTCATTCTTTGTTCAACATAATAAAAACGCTCAGCAGAGATACACCTTTTATCAAACCATAATTTAACCACCCATGGCAAACGTTTCGAAATTTTTTGGTCATCATATCGTAAATCTTCCGGAACTTTTTTATTATACCCGCGATTAATATAATCTGCCCAGTGCTTAAAAAAGAAGTTTGCCTCATCGGCCGATATATCCACGCGATCAGATGCAATCGGACACATATCCGTCTTAAAGCGAATTTCAATAATTCGCGTTGTTAAAAGATCAATTAAGGCACAGAGGCTTAAGCCTAAAATTCCGTAACGTATGAATGCTGACATTTTTTTCATCTGCCTACCACCTGAATTCAGAAATTAAATACGTCGGATATGTATCGTAATTCTGGGCCAGTGATTTTGCTTTTTGAATATCCGGAATATACCCTTCTCCCAACGCATTTTTGTGAATACCTTTTGCAACCAAAAGTTTATCAGCCCCGATCAAATCAGCCGATTTCATATCGCTTGGCAAACTGTCCCCAACATATATGATTTTGCGTTTATCGGCTGAAAAAGCCTCTTTCGTATATAAAGCAAAAGACGGATCCGGTTTGCCGACCGTTATGATTTTTCCGCCGAGCATAGCATACCTTTCGGCAACGGCTCCCGAACCGAGCACAATATCATCGTTTTTATGAACCGACAAATCCGTTCCGACACATAGAAGCGGTAAATGCATAGCAAGAGCTGTTTTTAAATCTGACTCATAATCTTCTAAAGACTGTCTATCTGTTTCCACATCACCGATAAACAAAAAATCAGCTTGCGACAGATCTTGAACTTTTTCATAATCAAGTCCTTCAAAAACACCGTCAGAAATCAGACTTCCCAAACTATAATATCGCCTGCCGAGATTTTTCATCAAACGCAGTTTATAGTGCAAAACTTCACCTGCCGTCACGATGGCTCGAAGATTTTTCAAATCCAGATCCACACTTGAAAGCAGTTCTGCCATCATTTTCACTCTTAAAGAAGAATTTGAACAAATAACAATTTCTTTGCCGATTGCATGCAAATTTCGAATCGCTTTTAAGGCATCATTTGAAAATCCGTTTCCTTTGCTTAAAACGCCGTCAAATCCTAACACATAAGCATCATATAAATCCGAAACTTTAGAAATTCCAATAAGAGGTATAATTGAGTTCATGGGCTTCATCCGTTTAATATTTTAAGTAGATGATAAAAGAATTTCATTTATTTTTTGTTAAAAGAAAAATATTTGTGCAGTATATAGGTCAAAATTGTTGAAAAACACAAATAAAGCGCCTGAGCTAAAAATTTATTGATTTTTAAAAGGTCAATCAATGCCCAAAGACCGACCATATTTAAAATCAAAAGTCCGATATAAACACTCCATGCTTTGGCAAATTCTTTGAGCATATTGCCGTGGCTTCGAAAAACATAGTAGCGCATGGTCGCCACCGAAACATTGATTGTGATAAAATACTGCACCGGAAGTGCTAACCAATACGGCATAAAAAATACAAGAAGTGCATAAACCATATATGCAAAAACGGTATTAAACCCACCGACGAGCAAAAAGCGAAGTTTTTCAGGGATACACTTAAACCAAAAATTTTCAATCTTAAAGTAAAGCTCAAACAAAAACGGATATTTTGCACCAAACACAAAATTTTCAGACACTTTTTTATCCAAAAGCGTTTCCAATTCTTTTTCCCGCCATGAGGACAACACATTTAAATCAAAAATATCTTCTTTGTGATTTTGATCGATAGAGGTCACGCTCGGATGAATCATAATTTCAACATTGTCAAACCCTTTAGGAATTAAAACCTTTTGAAAATGCTCTTTTGAAAGCTTGCAGGTATAAAGCATGGTATAAAAGTAAGTTTTCGAAACATACCCGTTCAAATAATAAAAAAACTTGAGCAGTGCATATTTAACCAATCCGCCGTCTTTGAAATAACTTTTATTTTTATTGGTACATAGCGTTAAAACAGCAGATTCATTGATTGTTCTGATTCTACTTATTTGATATTTTTCTTTTAGATTTAACATTTCATCAAAAATAACCGGAATCATATGAACATGTCGGTGACTGTCAATGTGCGTTAACTGAGCGCCCATCAAAAGAGCCTTTTGAATTTGCGCCTCTATTTCGGCTCTGACTTCAGATCGTAGTTTTTTAGGGTGCAAAATCGAAAGCCATAAAAGCTTCACAAAGCCGTTTTTAAACCGTCCGTTTTCATCTGTTAAAAGCGGAATTTGATCATGCGTTAAAGCCGCATATTCATTGGTTAAATTCACATGCAAACCTAAATCCAAATCAGGCATTTTTTTGGCTATTTCAACAGCTTGAGCAGCATATTTTTGATTAACCATCAAGCTCGCTGCATTTAAGATGCCCTCATGATAAGCTTTTTCAATGGCGGCATTAACCCCCAAACTTATACCGAAATCATCAGCATTAAAAATAACTCTACTTTTTGCGGACATTTTTTTCTTTCTTTGAGGTTACAAAATCTGCCATATAAAGAGGTCTTTTTTTGACTTCCATATGAATTTTTCCGATATATTCTCCGATAATACCAAGTGTGATAAGTTGAATTGCTCCCAAAAACCCGACCACACACACAATCGTCGCATAGCCCGGCGTCGGATTATGCTGAATATAGTGTTCAAAAATCACCCAAAATCCGAGTAAAACGGAAAAAAATGCCGTTACAAATCCGAGATATGTTGCTAAATGAAGCGGACGAACCGAAAATTGTGTAATACTGTTAATGGCCAAATTCAGACTTTTAATAAAGTTATATTTTGTCTGACCGCTGAAACGATTAGGCGCCTTAAAATCAATAATGCTGACCTTATCGTTTGGCATAATCCAGCTAAGCAACCCTCTAAAAAGTCTGTCTTGTTCATTAAAACCTTTTAAGAAATCGACATATTTTCGATCGATTAATCTAAAATCTGGCATAGAAGCCGGAATTTTCGTATCAGATAACAGATTTAAGATTGTATAAAAAGACTTGGCGCAAAACTTATAAAATGCAGAAGTGGCCGCGTTATCTATTCTCTTTGTTAAAACAATTTCATCGCCTTTTTGCCAGCGTTTAATCATTTCTGGGATATAAACCGGCGGATGTTGCAAATCAGAGTCCATAAAGATAACGGCATCACCTGTGGCATAATCCATACCTGCCGTCATAGCGATTTCGTGGCCGAAATTCCGTTTTAAGTTCACCATTTTAACTCTGGCGTCTTCTTTGATCAGTTTTTCAATTTTGTTTTTCGTCTGATCGCTGCTTCCGTCGTTAACAAAGATAAACTCAAAATCCACATTTGAAACGGTTTTCAAATGTTTCATGAGTTCATCATAAAGCTTTTGAATATTTCCTTCTTCATTATAAGCTGAAATCACAATGCTGACTGTTTTCATTTTTCTTCTCCAAAACCGCGATAAATACCGCAATATACAATCTTTTTCTTTATTTTGCCTATTCTGTTTTGAACCACAACTTCACATTCCCTCGGTCGATTAACAAACCCTAACTTATCTCTGATACGCTGATACTCTCCTTTATCGCTTGTTAAAATCAGCGCACCGCTTTTTTTGAAATCCATCATATCAAACCACGGATTTTTTTGAGGATCTGCCCAAATCATCGGTTTGGGTGTAGAGGGTGCAAAAAGTGAAACATTATAGGCCCACCACACATCGCCTGCCACATATTTGAATGGCTTTCCTTTGGCATTATGATGCCACAACTGTTCCATTTGAGTGGCAAACTCTTTTTGATTTAAGTGAAACTTATCGCTTTTGTTGAGCAAAATCACAAGACCCTGCCCAAAAACAAGTAAAGCTAAAACAGCATATGCTCCTCTTTTCAATTTGTTGCGCAAAGCAGGCGTCATCTTATAAGGCTTCAACACAAAGAACAATAAACCTAAAAGATAAAAACATGGAAATCCCCACATACTTTTAAGTTTTGCCCCTAAAACAGCACTGATAGTCACCATCAGCAAAAAGGGCAAGATTCCCATACAAAACAAAAATGCCTTTTGTGCCTGATCTGCCCGGCAAGACAATTTTTTTTCATGGTAACACGCACCAAAATAAATCAAAACAGAACCAAGCACAAACAAAACTTGCGCCGCAAAAAATTTAATCGGATAAACAATGTGTTTCAAAAACGGCCAATTTTCAAAACCGGCACTACTTCCCCTTCCGACAAAATACGAAAATGTGAAAAAATCATGCGCTTTAAGCCACCACAAATGCGGCAAAATAACAAGCGTGCATACCAGCACACAAACATATGGCCCTGCTGTTTTAAGCTTTGACCTGTTTTCTGCCGTTAAAAGCATTAAAACGCCCATTGAAAAAAGCAAAACACCGCTCGTATATTTATTAAAAAGGTTCAAACCCGCGCACAGTCCCGTCAAAGCCCAATAGGAAAGACGATTCGTTTTAAGGGCATGATAAAAATAAAACGCCGTCATCGGCCATAGAGCAAGCGATACAACATTCACGTTATATTCAATCGCGCTAAATCCGTAATAAATCGTACCTGCCAAAACCATCACCGAATACATGGCTTTTTCTTTTGAAACAAACTCTTTTGCAAGCCTATAGATATAGAAAAATCCGAACATCACGCAAAGCTGGCTCAACGCATATAAACTGTAAGAGCTTTGAAAACCGATGATATCATAGAAAAAATAAGCCAGCCACCCTGAAAAAGGCGGATGCTTATTGGTGCCCAAAGTACAATTTTCTCCCCACCCGACAGCCTCGATTGTATCCATCGGTAAGGCTTGCCTTAATAAAGGAAGCAAGCTCCATACCAAAAAATATATCAAACAAAACGTGACAAGCGGATGGTCTTTAATTGTCTTTTTTATATTCATATTTTTCTGTTCCTTATACAGCAACAACTGCCTTAATCGGTGGATATGATTCATAACCGACGAGTTCAAAATCTTCAAATTGAAAATCGTTAATATCATGTACATTTGGGTTAATCTTCATATAAGGTAATTTCAGCGGGGTACGCGTTAATTGTTCTTTGACTTGGTCAAAATGATTGTGATAAATATGCGTATCGCCAAGGGTGTGAATAAACTCGCCCGGTTGTAAATCACAAACCTGTGCAATCATCATCGTAAGTAACGCATATGAGGCAATATTAAACGGCACCCCTAAAAACATATCGCAAGAGCGCTGATAGAGCATGCATGAAAGCTTACCATTTGCCACATAAAACTGAAACATCATATGGCACGGCGGCAATTTCATTTGCCCGATTTGTGCGGGATTCCATGCCGTCACAATCAAACGCCTGTCGTTTGGTGTTTTTTTAATACGTTCAATCACATCTGAAAGCTGATCAATACCTTCATTATTAAAGTTTCGCCACTGTGCCCCGTAAACAGGGCCTAAATTACCGTTTTCGTCTGCCCATTCGTTCCAAATGCGCACGCCGTGATCTTGAAGATATTTCACGTTTGTATCACCTTTAATGAACCATAACAGTTCATAAATAATGCTTTTAAGGTGTACTTTTTTAGTTGTCACAAGCGGAAAGCCCTCGCTTAAATCAAAGCGCATCTGACGGCCGAACACAGAGCGTGTCCCCACCCCTGTTCGATCCATTTTATCAACACCGTTTTCCATAATATCGGCCAGCAAATCAAGATATTGTTTCATATTTTTATTCCTTATTTTCAATTGCTTTTAAGATGTGTTTAATCACACTTTGGTCAACAAAATCGCCCTTTTTGACCATCACACGTGTTGTCACATTGTCTTCTTCATAAGTCTCGGAAATCTGACGATAACTTTTAGAAAGTTCTTCAATGCAAGGCGTAATATCAATCTTTGGGCCTTGAAGGGTTTTATCAACGGCGCCATGATAACAACAATCAACCACAATATCCGGTTTGAGCTCAAAATCACCTGTCATAAAGGCTTTATAGACACTTGCCCCGCCTGAGATATAAAATATTTCTGTTTTGTCCTTAAAAGCGTTTATATCTGTCACCACAAAATGATTTTCTTTATCGCTGACTTCATAATTTTGATTAAATGTTAAAACATATATCTTTCGATCAGGTAGTGTCCGGTTTGGAAAACTCTCATACGTTTTTTCGCCGGCAATTAAAGATTGATCTAAAGTTAAACGCTTAAAGCGCTTAAAATCCGACGAAACGTGCCAAGGAATATGCGGTCCGATTCCTATAATATTATCTCCTTCATGCCTACACCAAACGGCAACAATGGTCATCAGTTGTTACTCCCTGAAAAAATATATTTTTAAGGATAAAACAAGCTTTTAAAAAGCACAACGGCTTTTTTGTTTTGTAAACACTTTTTATTTAGCGATACTTTAGCTTAAACGTATTTTTTCCCGTCACAAGCGAAGATGCTTCCTCAACGGTAAATATCCTTTTTCCGGTTAAACTGATGAGTTTTCCGTCTTTATCATATATAGCAACAGATCCGTCAGGGTTATATGCGTACGCTTTCTTTATTTGACCATAACCATCATAAACCATCAAAGGATAACCTTCTTCATCTTTTTGCGTGTATGAATCAACAACATGTCCATGTTGTGAAAAAGAGCCATAATCTGGATAAATTCCTTTTATTGAACCGTCCGCATTGTAAACTTTGAGAACACCATCTTCTGTCTCTTCATATTTTCCAACAGCCACACCACTGAATTTTTGACTTGAACAAACACCGCTCGAAATTTGTGCTGAAGAACAAAAAACTTCTGTTAATGTAGATATATCATTAAATGCAGAAGCTGCAGGACCTAAATTATTTACTTGAGGAGGAATGATAACACTTTGTAATTTTGTACCATGAAAAGCACTATTATTAATATAAGTCACTGACGGATCAATATAAGCTTCCCTAACGTTCAAGTTTTTAAAACTATCCTGTCCTATCTTTGTTATACCTTTCTGTACTTCAACAGATGTAATTTGGCTGCTATAATCTTTCCAAGGCCATGTAAGATAATTACCATGGTCATACATTCTCCCTGTGCCCGAAATTGTGATATGCCCTTTATCATCAAGTTCCCAGTGGCAAGTGGGACCACAATTGTCTCCGCTTGCAATAACTTCAGCCAAAGCCTCGCCTGTCATCATAACGGAAATGACCACCCAAAGCATTTTTTTCATTTTTGTTCCCCTTTATTAACATTAAAAAAAACCACCTTTCAAAAGGTGGCCGGAGAGTTAGAAAATCATGTGTACTGAAATGACCTTGTGACCTTTAGGAAAATTCCTTGGACATACGTCACAAGCTCCCCGAGCCTTCAAGGATAATCGGGGGATAATATGTGATCCTTTTTAAAAATAAAAAGGACAGCACTTTTTGCAGTGTTATCCATTCACTGCAGTACACAAGAGCTTTCTAATGCTCCGTACCTTTTTTTAAGGTACTAGACATCTTTCAATGCCATACGTTTATTGTGCATTATTTTCTTTCAAAAATCAAGAAAAAAAGAGCCGTACAGCTCCTTTTTTAAATAAAAAATTTCAATTTCAGGCGTGTCCTGTTTCAAACACAAAGCGATTAATATCAATGCCTGTTTTATCCATGGCATGATCCCATTTGAGCTCATCTTCGGTATGAAATAATATCTCTTTATCCGCGCCCATCACAAGCCAGCGATTACTTAAAATTTCGCGTTCAAGCTGTCTTGCATCCCAGGCGCAATATCCGAGCGCCACCAAATTTTCATTCGGGCCTATGCCATAGGCAATATCTTTTAAAACATCAATACTTGATGAAACGGCAATATCGGAGTCGACTTTATACGTTCCGGGTTTAAAATACTCACTGCTGTGCAACACAAAACCTCTGACTTTTTCAACAGGTCCACCCTGATATAAATACATATGTTCCAAGCTGTCAAGCCTGATATCCGGCACCGGAACGGCCAAATCCGAAAAAGAAAAATCTTTCAGTTTTTTATTAATCACAAAGCCCATCGCGCCTTGTTTGTCGTGCGAACAAATATATATAACGCTTTTAAAAAAAGAGTCATTTTCATCTTTTTGAGGCATTGAAACCAAAAATTTGCCTGTTAAATATGTATCGTCATGACTGCTCATTAAATTGTATATACCTTTATTTTATATATTTATTTCCGCTCAAAGTTATTATATCATATTTTTGCGTTAAGAAAACAATTTTTTAATATAATATCTGATGTTTCGATTTATTTTTTATATAGTGTTTTTATTTTCGTGTTTCAACTTAGAAACCGCCAATGCTGCAAACCTAAGCGCGGCAAATATTGTTTTTTCACCGCTTTCTGAAACAAACGGGCCTAAAACGCTCAGCCTACCTGAAGCTTCCAATCTTCCACACCCCATTAAAATACGCGAGATGATGGAAGATAAAAGTTCCACATTTTCCGGCAAGTTTTTAACACTTGCGCGCTATTTTGATGCCAGATACCCGGGCAAACTTATAGAAGCTGATTTTAAGCCGGATTTAGTGCTTATTTTTCCAAATGAAGATCCAAAAAATATCGATACAATCGATAAATACTTACATTACGGCATTCAAATCTATCGCTCCATACAAGAAAAAATTTCTGAAATAAAAGCAGGGGCACTTCTTCCGAAAGATCCGCCTTTAACAGCCCCCGATGATGAGTACGCCATCATCGGCGATCAGCCTTATATCACAGCCCCTGACGGGCAGTTTGCCATTGTATCCGATTTTAAGAAAATTATCGGATACAGCCATAACATACGCGAAAAAGAAGCGATGGAACTGTTTTTGAAAAAACGCTCAAAATCAGATGAAGCCGAAACAGATTTTGAGCATTTTGTAACGATGCTTCAAAAAATAGAATGGGATAAATTTTTCTTGTATGGCACCACACTTCCCTCTCCTTTTGTCGGAAATGCGGGCATCGGCGCTTACACAAAAGAAAATGATTACAAAATACGTCTTCTTTCAGAAGAAGCGCGCCTTGGCGATAACGCTGAAATTTTAGCCGCGCTTCATGTGATTGTCCCCTCACACCGATTTATGCTCGCCTCATCTCTTGATAACACCAGGCTGAAACCGAAAATCAAAATAATCGAAACCGAAAACATTCAATCTTACGAAGTTTTTTATCCCATGCCGACAACAGCCGTTTCAGAGCAAATGATCGGGGCTTATCGCGGCGATTTTGCGTTTCCGATCAAGCTTCATATCCAAGACTTAAATAAGCCTATCGCCATGAAAGCCGAAATATCATTTGAAAATTGCGATACAGAACTTACATGTCAACATGAAACGATCAACGCTTATTTAAATGTCGGTGTTGATAACAGGCATCAATCCGTTTTTTCATCTGTTCAAACTTTTATCCGCCAAAGTTATTATAATCTGCCCAAAGAAAGCAACAAACACATTCAGCTAAAAGATTTTTCTTTCACCCATGAAAATGAAAAAACGTATCTCAACTTTGATTTTTCTTATTCAAGCAAAATCAAGAATTTTTCTTTCCTTTTGGAAAATGAGATAAATACCGTTTTTACAGATCCTGAAATGGTGACTTCTGACGGGCATATATATCTTCGCACATCAGCTCTTCAAAATGCTTCAAATTTTGAAAATACGCCTCTCACATTTCTTGTACGCCTCAACGATTATGACACACTCAAACAAACTTTTATCCCCTCTCAATACAAAAAACAAAAAACTATTTCTTCATTCGGTTATATGTTCTTGCTCGGCATTTGGATCGGTTTTGCTTTTTATTTAACCTTTTTCGGACTTCCTTTATTGATGGAATATTTTTTAACAAACAGAAACTTTGTTTTTTTAAAGCGTTATACTATCTCCAAAGTCTTCACCTCATTTTTAGGCCTTTCGGTATTGTGTTATTTTTCCATAAAACAGCCCGATATTTTTTATTTTGAGCCCTCAACAAACACGTTATACATTTCAGTCATTCTTTTCATACTTTTCTCAAAATACATGAGCATGGATATCAAAGTCCCAAAAACTTACCTTAAACCTGTTTTCTGCGGTTTTATCGGCACTTTACTCTTATTTGCTTTGTTTTTTTTGATGCCACCTGTCGGTTTTTTAAGTTTTGTTCAAAATTTACAAACCTCATTTCCATCAACGTATATTTTTTCCTATCTCGGATTGTGGGTTGGTTTTATCTTACCTGATTTGGTCAGCTACATTTTCAAACACAAAGCCATATCACCAAAGCTCCAACTGCTAGCTTTGAGCGTTTTCAAAATTTTTATATTAACAGATGTTTTAATTGTTCTTCTTTGGGTATTACTTCCTTTAACGCTTTTATCTGTTCTTAAAATCATTTTACTGCTGATTTTTGAAGCCTTTATGCTCAAAGTTTTGTTTGCATTTTGGCAAGCGCTTTACACAGCAAAACTGCCGACATCATATATTTCGGGCACGCAAAATGTGCTTATGATTATCCTTTTCTGCTCGATTTTTTTCATGGGAAAACATCTTTCACACTGTGGAAATTTGAGATATCATCAAACACAAAACATTTCACTTGAAGAAATTAACGAAAAAACCAGTCAAGGTGAAAATATTGTGGTGGGCTTTTATGCTCCAAACTGCATCAAATGTGTCTACAACGACCTGACTGTTTTTAACACGGTTACCTTAAAGCGTCTTAAAGATTTTTATCATGTCACATATTTGCCGATTATCTCAAAAAACATATCACCTGATATAAAAGTTTTATTAGAAAAATACAAACACTATCAAAGACCGTTTTATGTTTTATTTTCTCCGATGACTCCAAACGGTGTGATACTCGGCGAAATTGTTTTGCCTGCATTTTTATTTTCAACCCTTGAATCTTTTCATTTAGAAGTTTCGTCTTCCTCACAATGATCTGAAAACAAGCGCCAAAAATTTTTTCGATAAATCCATAAGTTAATTAGCCCTAAAATAGCGGACATAGAACCGAACAGATATAAAATATAATACCAGTTGATTTCATTTTCGCTCATCAAAACAGTTTGACGACTGCTTGATATAAATAAAACGGATATGGCCGAAAGTGCAAATGTTGCCATAAACCCCAAAAGCCAAACACGCTTAACAATCAAATCAGGCACCGAAAATGCTGTGATGATATAAATAAAAAACAAAGCTACAAATAAAAAAACTTCCATTTGACAATCCTTTCAATGTGAAGAACCATCCGGCTAACGCCGGAGGTATCTCCGTTCCCTCCAAGCTGCGCTTGCCAATCCGACTGAAAGTCGGCTTGGAATTCGCTTTCCACCGGCTGACGCCAGTGGTTTGCGCATTTGATGTTATCAAAGGATATAAAAGCATTTTTTTTGATTTCAACGCCCATCAAACGTTGTAGCGAAGCCCCCAAGGCTGATAACGTGCAGGGTCATTTTCCCAGTTTGGTCTGACTTTGACAAACAAAAACAAATGGATACGATCATCAAACATTTCTTCTAATTCTTGGCGGGCTGTTTGACCGATTTTTTTAATCATCTGACCGCCTTTACCCAGCACAATAATTTTTTGATTATCGCGCTTCACATAAATTGTCATTTCGGCTCTGACGGAACCATCCGGTTTTCTTTGCCACAATTCCGGCTCAACCGTCAAATCATACGGAAGTTCGTCATGAAGATATAAAAACAATTTTTCTCTGACAACCTCCGATGCCGCATATTTGAGGGGCAAATCCGACATTTCATCTTCCGGATACAAAAAAGGCGATATCGGAAGGTGATCTGCCAAATAACCATAAAAATCATCCATTCCCTGACCGGTTTCAGCCGAAACTAAAAACGTTTTTTCAAAATCAAAAAGTGTATTGATTTCTTTTTGCAATTCTTCTGCTTTGGAAGGCGTCACCAAATCTTTTTTATTTAAGAGCAAAATGCTTGACAGATGATTTTCTTTTAAGCGGGCAATAATGTCTTTTGTTTCATCATCAAGCCCGCGCTTCATATCAACCACCAACACAATTTTATCCGAATCTTTCACACTCTCCCAAGCTGCTGTCACCATCGCCCTATCGAGCCGGCGTGTGGGGCGAAAAATCCCGGGGGTATCTAAAAAAACAATCTGCGCTTGATGATAAATCCCGATACTTTTAATAATACTGCGAGTAGTTTGGGCTTTGCTGGTCACAATCGACACTTTCGAACCGGCAAAATGATTGGCAACGGTTGATTTTCCTGCATTCGGTGCCCCGAGCAGCGTCACAAATCCGGCTCTTGTTTGAATCTTATTTTCCATGATTTTTTGCCAGCAATTCTAAAAGTTTTTGCGCCGCATTCTGCTCGGCCTGTTTTTTGTTTTTGCCTTCCCCGACAGCCGAACCGATCTTTTCAATCGAAACTTTGATATAAAACAGCGGATCATGCTCACTGCCTTCTTTTTTTAAGAGTGTATATAAAGGATTACCTGCTTTTAATTTATGCGCCTCTTCTTGTAAAACAGTTTTATGATCGCGTTCCGGTTGATCACTTTTTTGAATATGTGTTTTAAAATGTTTATCCACAAACTCAATCGCCGTTTCAAATCCGCCGTCCAAGCAAATGGCGCCGATCACGGCTTCGGTTACATCACAAAGCACATTTTCGTTATTGGATAAATCATGCGGCGCAGCTTTAATAAATTCGTTTAATTTCAGCTCGCGCCCGACTTCAGCCACCGTTTCTTTTCGAACAAGCTTCACAAATCTCGGCGAAAGAGCCCCTTCCGGATCATCTTGAAACAAAAAATAAAGCAAATGAGCCATCGAAACGCCAAGTACTCTGTCGCCCAAAAATTCAAGTCTCTCATAATTTTTATGAATATCACCGGTTAAACTGCTGTGCGTCAAAGCTTGCTTTAACAGCTCTTGATTTTGAAAATGATAACCTAAAATGTCTTCAAGATTTTTGAACATCGCTTATCCCTTTGATCAATGTAACCTTTTCAAAAGCTTTGACCAACGTATGGTTTTCAGCCATGTCCACGGTTTGAAGATAGAACCTTTATCATTGTGTGAAAAAAAGATGATTTGCGCTTTACCGACCAAATTTTCTTTAGGCACAAACCCCACATGCACCCGGCTGTCATCTGAACGGTCTCTGTTATCTCCCATCACAAAATAATGTCCTTCCGGCACCGTCAGAACCGGTGTGTTATCCACTTTGTTTTCAAAATCAGACATTTCCCAAATAGAGTGTTTAAAACCTTCAGGAAGTGTTTCTTCATACTCTTTATATGTTTCCGGGCGAATGACATATTCTTTTAAGATTTTTTTACCCTCAAATTCTCTATTGACTTCTTTATCGTTAATATAAAGCCGGCCGCGACTGACCTGAATTTTATCTCCCGGAAGTCCGATCACGCGCTTAATAAAATCTGTTCTGTTGTCTTTCGGATATTTGAAAACAACGATATCTCCGCGTTTTGGCATTTTTTCAAACAAACGCCCTTTAATGGGGGCAAGGCTGAACGGAAATGAGTGCATTGAATAACCATAACTGTATTTTGAAACAAAAAGATAGTCCCCAACCTCTAAAGTCGGATACATTGAGCCTGAGGGAATCCGAAACGGTTCAAACAATAAACTTCTGATTAAAACGGCGATTAAAACGGCATAAAAAATCGTTTTTAACGTATCAAATAAACTTTCTTTTTTAGGCTCATTTTCAGCTTTTGCCGAATTTTTATTTTCTTTTGAGATTTTCAATTTCATATCTTTTTCCATATTTTAAACATCTGAAAAGAGAATATGATACATTTTAGTTCCAATGTCAACTAAATGTCTGAAACAAAGCGAAATAAAAAAACTTTACTTTTAGCGATATTTAAGTTTAAACGTATTTTTACCCGAAACAAGTGCAGTTGCTTCATCAACACTCAAAATTCTTTTTCCAAGCAGTCCGATCAGTTTTCCGTTTAAATCATAAACAGAAATTGAACCATCTTCACTATAAGAATATTTTTCTAAAAGATTTCCATTTAAATTATATTTTCCGAGAATCTTGCCTGTATGATCATAAAGCGTAATATTTCCTTTATCATCCGATTTATAATAATCCCTTTCTTCTGCCGGTTTTTTGACATTATCAGCAAAATTCTGATATTCCTCATAAACCTGCTTAAGATTTCCTTCTTGATCAGTAATGAAATAAAGCTCTCCTTTTTTCTCATAAATCAAAGCATTTTTCCCACACATCGATTTTTGGGCAAGTGTGCAGTATCGCTGTCTTGCATTAATCCAGTTATTGTCAGGCAACTGGCTTATCAACTTTGGCATAATTAAACTGTCTGCCGGCGTTCCCGCAAAAGCAAATGATCCCATAGATTGTAACTTTGAATTTTCTCCGAAATTGACTTCTTTATTGTTCATACCAAAAAAAGCTCTGTTTGCAATATACGTAATATCATCACTTATATTTATTTTTGATATTTGCTTAAAATATTCCCCCCACGGCTGTGTGGTAACATACCGATCACCCGGATTTTTCACATAACTTTCGGCATTCCATACAACGTACGGATTTAAATCTTTCATACGTCCGCTACCTGTAATATCAAGTGTTCCGTCACTATAAACCGTCCAGTAACAATCATTTCCGCATTTTTGCCCTGTTGTTTCCGAGCTGGCCACAACAGTTCTCATTGTTTCAGCCAAAGCTTGAGAACAAACAACTATGAGCAATATAGCCTCAAAAAAAGATACCTTAAAAAACTTTTTCATTTTCTTTCTCCTTACACGTCATCCCTTTTTTGCTTTAGCAAAAATCAAGGGATCCACAAATTAAATTAAAAACCACCTTCAAAAGGTGGTCGGAGAGTAAAACAATCATGTTGTAGGAAATGACTCCCAAAGCCTTTAGGATAAACCCTGTACATTCGCTTTGGGCTCCCCGAACCAAGAAAAACCCGGGGATAAAATGCTTCTTTTTTTTAAAACAAAAAAGACAGCACATTTTGTAGTGTTATCCTTCACTACCTACAACAAAAGCCGTTTTAAAGCTCCGCACCTTTTTTAAGGCACTGAATACCTTTCGATATTCTGTAATCATTTTACATGATTTTCATCAAAAGTCAAAGAAATATTTCAAAGCTACAACGTAAAATTCCGGCAGCCGCCAGTTTGCCGGAATTTTATGATAACTTAAATTTGAGCAAAAAAAATGGTGCCGATTAGGTGACTTGAACACCTGACCCACGCTATTTCGAATGCGCCGGAACGATATAAAACAGATATTGAATCCGTTTTATGAGTGACGGGCGAGCACGCTTCATTTTCAAAAGTGCTGACAAGCACTGCATGAAATGTTAGCGAGCGAGTGACCGAACGCATTTTTTTCTTATGCAATATTTAAAACTAAAAAATGCGTGAGAGATAGCAACGCAAAATTCCGGCAGCCGCCAGTTTGCCGGAATTTTATGATAACTTAAATTTGAGCAAAAAAA
>DFFP01000010.1 GCA_002372275.1 Alphaproteobacteria bacterium UBA3773
AAATTTACCTATCCGATGACAGATGAAACACCTGTCGGTACACACACTTTAAACGCCAAAGGCGAGGTTGTCGAACTTTTGGAAAAGAAAGTGGTTGAAGAGAAAGTGACCTATTACAACATTATCACTTATCATCATTTGAACTGCTTTGCCGGCAGCGTTTTAACATCATGCCGTTTGAACAACCTTTATCCGATTAAAGATTTGAAGTTCGTCAAAGATGATCGCAAATTAACACCTTATGAAGAATTTTCAAAACTTGATCGCAAGTGGTATGACGGTTTACGCCTTTCCGAACAACCCAAAGATGTTAACCGCGATCATGCCGATGATCATGGCGATAAATCTTTAGAAGATTACGCTTTACGCTTAATCAAAATTATGAAAGCTTAAAATTTAGCTCACATTTTAGTTTGCGCCTCATCTTATCAGAGATGGGGCGTAATTTTTTTTAAAAATCTATTTAAACAGAACTTGCAAAATAAATTTGAATCCCATAAACTCTAAAAAAAACAGATGGTAGAAATGAAAATGATAAAGAAATGTTTATATATTGCCGGCTTTTTATGTTGTTTGATTTTTTTAGTTTTTTGTATGTTCAAAAATCGCCTTATTTCGACACAACAGATTGATTTTTCAAAAAAATTTTTAATTGCACATGCAGCAGGGGCCATAGACGATAAAACATATACCAATTCATTAGAGGCTCTTGATAAAGCCATCAATAATCATTTTAAGTTTATTGAACTCGATCTCGTTGAAACAACAGACGGACATATTTTGGCAGCGCATGATTGGCCATCGTTTCATGCTATAACAGGTCATCGGCATCAACAAGAACCTATATCTTTGAGTGAAGCAAAACAACGAAAAATTTTTGGAAAATATACCCCCATCTTTGATGAAGATATTTTATCTGTTTTTGAAAATAATCCGGAACTTATTCTTGTAACGGATAAAATGAATAATTTTGATTTGTTGGAACGCTATTTTTCACCTCTTAAAAACAGAATGATTGTTGAAGTTTTTTCAATTGATAAATATAACGAAGCTTATAAGCGAGGTTTTCCGTATCCGGCTTTTTGTGTTAAGAAAAATATTGATCGCCTAAATGAAGCTTTGAAAAATAATGTTTCGATAATCACATTCGATATGAGGGCAGAGCATTCTTTTTTTGAAAAAATCAAACAAAGCGGTTTGATCTCGCTCGGATATACTTCCAATCAATTGAAATTTGTTCAAGAAAATACCTTTATCAACGGTATTTATACCGATCGGCTTGTTCCGCAAAGGTAAAGCCTGTCATACTTCTTATTTTTTAATCAATTTTCTGAGCCATTCAAAAAAGTGTTGAACACCTAAATTTTTGAAACGATTGTTCGGGGTATAATATCTTTTTGACAGACTTGGAACGTCTGAAAATATAGATCTGCCGAGACCAAAGCTATGCTGAGGTAAATTGTAGCCGAGCCATTCTAAAATTGTGGGTGCCATATCCGGCATAGACCATTTTTTATCAATTTGAAAATTGTCTTGGCCTTTTTTTAAAAAAGCGGTGTAAACCGTGCGTTTTTGAAAAGGAAATTTTAATGAATGCATTTTTTTTGTTAATTCACTTTTCATTTGTGGGTGATCACCTATCAAAATAAGTCGAGTGTTATCATAAAAAGGCTGATTTTGAAACCAATGAACAAACTCTGAAACATTTTTATCAGCACATTCAACAGCGCCATAGATATCTTCATTAAAAGAACAGTTTTTAGAAACGTAGCCGTTGGGTGCATGTGTGTCAAGAGTGACAACAACATAAAGAAAAGGTATTGTCATCTTTATCAGTTCGGTGAGTTGTTCTTTAGCAAGCTCAAAAACTTTTTTATCGTTAATTCCCCATTTTGTACCTGAATCCGATTCGGTTATTTTGTTTTGCTTCAATAATTCTTTTTTTCCTGTTATATCAGAAAAACCGTGAGATTGTAAAAAAATGTTTGTTCCGACATAAGTTAAATCTCCTCCTTGAAACCATACAGTGTGATAACCCTGTTTTTGTAATAGTTCGGGAAAACACTTAAGTTTAGGATAAAAATTGCTACGACTATCGTGTGCAAAGAAATAATCTAACGGAATACCGCAGAAAAATGCAACCTGTGCCGAAATTGTATTGCTCGTTCCCACAAGAGATAAATAATTCGGAAATGATAAAGATTCTTTTTGAATAGCTGATAAATTAGGAATAAGGTTTCGACCAAAAATTTGTTCATCACTGAAAGAATTTTCCATGCTCTCCAAAAAAACAATGACTATATTTTCCGGTTTAGGATTTCCTTTTAATGATGATACTTGAACATATTCTTTTTCATAGACAGGCGGAAATTTGAATAAATGAAATAAAAATTTATGATAGGGAAATATAAAGCATGACAATCCGATAAAACTGAAACAAAAAGTAAATAATATCAGTACTTGTATTCTTATTTTTTTGAAATGTATAAAACGTTCCATAAAATAGGTTAAGCAAAAAATCAAAACAAATCCGATACATAAAATGATTATTTCTACTGTTTGAAAAAAAAGCGGCAGACCTTTGAGTGGTTGCGAAACTGAAATTAAAATATCATTTATGGAAACAGAGCCAAAATACAAAGCAATCAATGCACTGAAGCATAATATGCTATAAGCGCTGAAAATGCTTAAAAAAGAAAATAGACGCCAAATTGATATAAAGGGAATGTTAATATTTTTACGTTCAGTCATGTTTTTTATTTTTAATTATTTATCTCGGCTGTCTGCCATTTTCTGTTCCTTTTGTTTTGAAGCACTATCATAAGCCATTTATTTTTTGTTTCAACGTTTTTTATTTAGAAATAACGATTTAAGGTTTACTTTTTTAAGTAAATTTGCTAGAATAATGGTTGAGGCAGGATGGTGTCTGTCTTGAGGTGTAGAAGCCTCCATCAGTTGTCGCTTTCTAAAGCGATATTATTTCTTCCGACCAATCGGTTGGAAGGTGACTAATAAGTTATTTTAACAAATATGTCCACTATTACTGATGATAGCTTCTAACTTCCAACCGCCTGCACCAAGGCGATTTTTTATACGTTGGAGAAAGAACATGAAGTATATAATTTTAAGAATAATAACTATGTTTTATATGGTTGGTATATTAGCCGTTTCTAAATCATTTGCCTCATGCCCATCTGGACAAACGGAAGATAATACTTCAGGACACTGCATAAAACAGCAAATTGCTTGTTCAGGAAAATGTACATATTATTACGACACCACAACACATGATTTTTGGGTAAACAAAAATGCAGGAATTGCTGATGGTGTAGAAGTTTTAATGGATTCAGGTCTTTCATATTTTGTGAATAAAAATATAAATAATGTAACTATAGGAGAAGGAATTACAGGTTTCGCAAGAAATTCAAGCGGTTATATCATTACTTCAGGACTTAATGGTATTGCAACAGATGGTGTATTAACATTACCATCAACTTTAGGTAATACATCAAGAGACTTCTTTTTTAATACGCAATTTTCTACAATTGATGCATCTGCTATGAAAAATGTAAATATAGATTTTGCGCGTGATGGTAAAGATGTCAACATTATATTAAGTCAAGATTCGAATGTTCATATCTTGATTAGTGATGCTTATGGATCAACAGTACCTTATGCAGTCAATATTATATGCAAAGGTAATAAACAAAAATGTGATTCTCAGGTTAAAACAGGTATAACTTGGCCCAATATACATAATATAACAAAAGAAAATATAACTTATTACGTAGGTGATGATGATAATGGAAATTGGGAAGTATGGACTGATGAAGGAAAAATGATATATGAAGATTCTTCAATGCAAAAATTACTTGCAAAATATGATTTTGATGGTAATCAAACAGGAGTTTATCTATACGATAAAGGCGGAAATTTGATTAAAGCTTTAGAAAATGGTGTCGAAGTTTATAGACGAAGGATATATACTCCTGCCGAAGCAGCATCTGTTGTTCAAAATAATAAAAACAAATTCAGCATCATATACAGGTAAAATGTATTCTGTTAAAATCAGGCGTTAATTATTCATCTCAGCTATTAACGCATTGAGCTCTTCAATGAGGGTGAGGTATTGTTCTAAATCAGATGCGCTAGCGTTCGGCTTTTCGATTTTGAGGGCGGCTTCCCTGATATCGCGCTTTAATTCATTGATTTGAACGCCGGTCAATAATTCGTTGATTTGTTTTTTGATTTGAAATTCATCTGTTTGCTGAGAGCGAATCATTTGAAGTTCCCAAAGTTCGTTTAGGTCTTTTTCAAACCCTTCAGCACACAGTGTTTGATAAATTTTTGCGCTATCGTGTTCGTCGTGCGAAAGTTCAAACAATCGCATTAAAATCATACTTCCCTTAAATTTTGATAAATCAAACATCATCAGCTTTTCTTCCATTTCTTCGGCCAATTGAGGAAAAAGAAGAAGAGCCGCCAAAATAAACCTTAAATCCACATCTTTTAAGGGGGAGGTGATTTGATGCGGGCGCTTATAAGACGTATTTGACTGTTTCTTCTGAAATGAGCCTTGACCGTATGTTTCAAATAAGCGCTTTTTCATCTCGGTGACGTAATAGGCTCTGACCTCTTTATTTTCGATTTTTAAGATTTCTTCTTTGATGTTCTTTTCAATCAAAGCCTTTCGTTCAGGCGTATCGGCAAGATGTGTACGCGTGTTTTTTTGCCATACAAGATCAATCAGAGGCATCGTTTGAGAAAAAAGCTTTTCAAATTCATCTGCGCCTTTCGCACGCAAAAACTCATCCGGATCCATTTTATCGGGCAAAAACATAAATTGAAGCGAATAACCGGGTTTCAAAAGCGGCAAGGCTCTGTCAATTGAGCGAACGGCAGCTTTAATGCCGGCGGCATCACCGTCAAAACAAAGCACGGGTTCCGGCACTACCTGCCACGCTTTGATGATTTGATCTTCGGTTAAGGCTGTTCCCATCGGGGCAACGGCATACGGAAAACCGAACTTATCAAGTGCAATCACATCCATATATCCTTCGCAAACAATCAGACGCTTTTTTTCATATCCTGCGTCACGTGCAAAGTTATAATTGTAGAGCATTTTGCGCTTGTTAAACAAGTTTGTTTCAGGCGAGTTGAGGTATTTGGGTTGCCCGTCGCCCATGATTCGTCCGCCAAAGGCAATCACATGATTTTGTCTGTCAAAAATCGGAATCATCACGCGATTTTTGAAAAAGTCATGCGTTGTTCCGCTTTCCTGCGAGGTCACAATAAGCCCGAGTTCAGACATATCAAGCTCGCTCACACCTTTTGATTTTAAATAAGCTTTTAAGCCGTTGTTTTGAGGGGCAAAGCCTAAACGAAATTTTTGAATTAAGTCATCTGTTAAGCCGCGATGATAAAAATATTCCAATCCTTTTTGCCCTTCAGGCAGTTTGAGCATTTTTTCATAATAAGAGGCGGCCAGATCCATAATTTCAAAAAGAGATTGTCTTTTTTGATTTTCTAAAGAATTTTCTTTTGAAAATTTCGGCATCGGCAAGCCTGCCTTGTGCGCCAATTTTTCAATGGCATCCATAAAAGGCAAACCGTTGGCGTTCATTTCAAAACCGACAATATCGCCGTGCGCACCGCAACCAAAACAATGATAAAACCCTTTGGCATCATTGACCGTAAAAGAGGGGGTCTTTTCGTTATGAAAAGGGCAAAGCCCCATATATTCGCGCCCGCGTTTGGTCAGCTTTACTTTTTCGGAAACAATGTCCGAAACGGCGATTCGGCTTCGAAGTTCTTCTAAAAATTTTTGTAAGTTGTCTTCCATAACGATCCGGTTTTAGGAAAGTAAACTCTTAATGAGGGCAGAAACAGCGCCAAAGTCCATTTGTCCGGCATATTTGGAGCGAAGTTCTGACATAACTTTTCCCATATCTTTCATTGAAGTTGCACCGACAGTTTCAATCACTTCTTTAACGGCAGCCTCTGTTTCTTCGCTTGAGAGCATTTTAGGCAAAAAGCGCTCAATGACCGTTATTTCATTTTGTTCTTTTTCAGCCAGTTCCGGACGACCGCCTTTTTCAAACATTTCAATAGATTCGCGGCGTTGTTTAATCATTGTTTGCATCATTGATAAAAGCTCACTGTCTTCGGCTTTTTCTTTGCCTTTGCCTCTGGCATCAACATCTTTTTCTTTGAGGCCTGCAATAATCATACGAATGGCGTTTGTTTCCATCATATTTTTTGATTTCATGGCTTCTTTTAATGCATTTTGAAGATCTTCACGTAACATTTTTATTCTCCTTTTGTGAAATCTGTAAAAGTAATTTGAATATTTTTATATCCCGGGGTCGGGTTTGTTAGAACAACTTCAAACGGAATTTTAAAATGAGGGTAGGTTCTCGTTTGGTCAATTCGATGGAATGTTTCAGAAATTTTTTGCCCGTTTTGGTCGTAACAGCTCACCTTAAGCGGTAAAATGTTGAGCGTGTATTCAGACGGGTTGTTGATAATTCCTTTAATTTTAATTTTTGAGATATTGTCTGAAACAAATTCTTCGGTTGAGAGATGATCAAGCTGCAGATATCTGCCGTCTTGAATGCTTTCAATGCCGAGTTTTTGATAAAATTTTTCGGCATTTGGCGCATAACGCACCACATCATAACGCAAAAAATAAAGCAAAGACGAGAAAAGAGCCAAAATAATCAATATCAAAAACCAATTGATTTTGTTTTTATAGACCATTGAGCGGATGACCCGGATTTTTGTTTTCGACCGATTGCTCAGTTCAGGTGCAAAAAGATCTTCAATGTTGTCACCATACGTTTTTTCAAACATTTCGGCAACTTCGTTTTTACTTGTTTCAGGATCTTTCGGCAGAGCATCGCTTAAAAATGCCGTAAATACACTGTTGCACTGAGAACAATGCATTTTCAAACCTTGATCGTTAAGAACGTTGTCATCTATGTTATATATAACTTGACATTGCGGGCATTTAATCAGCATATTTAAAACTCTTTTTTTATTTTTCTTGATACGATTTTGTATATTAAAGTGAAAAAAACATAGAATCAAAGAAAAAAAATACTTTATTAAATGTATAATTGGTATATCATCAAGAAAGTTTTAAGCGGAGGATTTATGATTGTAGAAAAAAATATGCTCACCCAACCTATTATTGATATGCAAAATGTTGGTATCCGATATGGAAAAGATCCGGAGGTTTTAAGCGATATCAAATTGAGTTTGGAAAAAGGGTCGTTTCACTTTTTAACCGGAAAATCGGGTGCCGGTAAAACATCTTTGTTGTCACTGATGTATTTAGCCTTAAAGCCGAGCAGGGGAACGGTGAATGTGTTTGGTACAAACATCGGGTATGCTTCGCGTGATGAAAAAGCGATGCTCAGGCGCAAAATCGGTGTTGTGTTTCAAGACTTTCATCTTTTGGAACATATGTCGGCTTATGACAATGTGGCCGTTCCGCTTCGAATTAAAGGGATGAGTGAAAATGAAATTCAAAAACGCGTCAAAGAACTCTTGAGCTGGGTGGAACTCGATAAAAGCGTGAATAAAATATGCGAAACCTTATCCGGCGGTGAAAAACAACGTGTGGCGATTGCCAGAGCCGTCATTAACAGACCTGAAATTTTGCTGGCCGACGAGCCGACCGGCAACGTTGATAATGAAATTGCGGGTAAATTGATGAAACTTTTTGTGGAACTCAACAAGCTCGGGACAACGGTTGTGATTGCAACCCACAGCAAATCGCTCATTGATGAATACAATTATCCGCAAATTCATCTTGAAAACAAAGGGCTGAAGATTATTCCGGCGCTCAGGAGAATATAAAATGAAATATGGTTTAAGATTATCAATACACAATGAACTGCCCTTAAAAGAAGATAAATCCAACATTTTTTTAAAAGTGTCGACTGCGATTGCCGTTTTTTTATTTTCAATTACACTGGCTGCATATTTTGTGATTTCATCGGTTATTGAAACATGGAACAAAAACATTGTCGATGGTTTAACAGTTCAAATTATGCCTTCAAGTGAAGTGTTGACAAATGAAGAAAATTTGCTTCGCACCAATAAGGTTATTGCTTTTTTTGAAGGTTTACAAGGTGTTCGGAAAGTGAGCCTTGTGTCGAACAAAAAAATCAAAAAACTGATGTCACCATGGCTTGGCGACAACGTTGATCTCGATTCGATTCCCGTTCCGCAACTTTTAGATGTTAAATTAAGTAGCGGACGCACGTTTGATTATGAGGGAGTTGCAAAAAATTTGAAAGAAATAGCGCCTTATGCCTCTATTGATAATCATGGTTTATGGCTCAAACAACTGATTAAAACGGCAGCTTCGCTGAAAGCCCTTTCGCTTTTTATTTTGATGCTTGTACTTTCCATTGCTTTGTGTTCACTTTTTTATGCCTTAAAAACGAGTTTAAGAGTGCACCAAAATATTGTCGAAATTTTGCATACGATGGGGGCAACAGATGATTATGTAGCCAAACAATATGCCTCTCGCGCATTTATGATCGGTTTGTGGTCAGGGTGTGTCGGTATGTTTTTTGCATTCGTGGTGTTGTTCGTGATTTCACGTATGTCATCCGGACTGGAAGCAGGGTTGATTCACTTTGCTTCGTTGAGCGTTTCACATCGCTTGTGTTTGTTAAGTATACCTCTTTGGTCAGCACTTCTTTCGATGATGATGTCATTTATATGCGTGAAGAGAACTTTAGGGAAAATGTTGTAGATGAAGCGCTTTAAGATTATACTTCGCATATATGGTTATTTTTTCTTTTTGGTATGGCTTGGCGGGTTTATTATCTTTCAGCAGTATATAAGAAAACATCAAACGGATGAAACAACCAAAACAGATGCCATCGTTATTTTAACGGGCGGTACAAATCGGATTTCAAACGGCGTGAAGCTTTATAACGATGGTTTGGCGGATATGCTTTTTATTTCAGGAGTCGGAAAGCATACAAACATTCAATCGCTTCAAAACGAACATCATGTGACTTTTAAAAACGGCACGGAGAATGTGTTTGTCGGCAGGGAAGCGACGAATACGATTGAAAATGCAATAGAAGTCAGTGATATGATTCGTCGTCATCACTTAAAAACAATCAGGCTTGTGACTTCGTATTATCATATGCCGCGAAGTGTTTCAGAAATTAAAGCCAGACATCCGGATTTAATGATTATCGAACATCCGGTTTATTCAAAAAATGTTTCGAAACGCTGGTGGAAAAGACCGAAAAGTTTTTATCTGATTGCCTCTGAATATCACAAATTTATTTTTGTTTATCTTAAAAATTTTATGAAACGCTTTTATTAAAAAAAAGGAACTTGTTATGATTTATATCAGATCATTTTTTTGCAGTCTTTGGTTTTTTACGATTATGATCATCGGTTGTACCATTACGCTTTTTGTGGGGCCTGTGTCTCGAAAAGGGACGATTTATTTGTGGGATAAAATCGTTATGCCGACAATTTTTTTCGGTATCAAACATATTGCGGGGCTCAAACTTGAATACAGAGGGCTTGAAAATGTGGCAAAAGAGCCTGTTTTATATGCTTGTAAACATGAATCGGCGCTTGAAACATATGCTTTTACGCAACCGGTTCGAACCTGCACTTATGTTTTCAAAAAAGAACTGCTTTTTATGCCTTTTTTCGGGTGGACACAATACTTTTACGGGATGGTGCCGGTTGATAGAAAAGGCGGAGCAAAAGCGATGAAAAATATGCTCAAAGGTGTTTCGAAAATTGTGGGCGAGGGAAGGCCTGTTGTTGTTTTCCCGGAAGGGACACGTTGCAAACCCGGCACAACAAAAGGTTATAAATCGGGCTTTTTGTTTTTGGCAGAAAATTTAGAGTTAAAAGTTGTGCCTGTGGCGGTTAATACAGGGCTTTTTTGGGCTAAAAATTCGTTTTTAAGGTACCCCGGAACGGCGGTGATCGAATTTTTGCCTGCCATGGACGTTTCAAATCACGTTGATAAAAAAGCATTTATGGCTGAGCTTGAAAAAGTGATTGAAAATAAGTGTAAAGAGTTAAACGACGAAGCTATTGCAAAATATCCGTGGGTTAAAAAGAATTTAGGAGCATAAAAATGCGCGTATTGGTCGGTCTTTCGGGTGGTGTTGATTCTTCGGTAACGGCTTGCCTCTTAAAAGAAAAAGGCTATGAGGTTATCGGAGCTACAATGTCTATTTGGGACAAAGAAAAATATAAAAATGTTTTTGTCAGCCATAAGGGAGATGCCTGTTTTTCGCCGCACGAAGAAGAAGACATCAAAACCTGCCAAAGTTTGTGTGAAAAAATCGGGATAGAATATCATGTGATTGACTGCACCAAAGAATATCAAAAGCTTGTGCTCGAAAATTTTAAAAGCGAATACCTGCAAGGTCGAACGCCAAACCCTTGCGTGGTATGTAATTCATATATTAAGTTTGAGGCGTTGCCGAGAGGAGCCAGAGCACTCGGTTTAGAATTTGATAAATTTGCGACCGGTCATTATGTTCGGCTTTCGCAAAACGCAACCTCGGGGCGTTATATGCTTCAATCGGCTGTTGATTTGCCCAAAGATCAAAGTTATTTTCTTTATCGTTTGACTCAAGAACAGCTTTCAAAGATTTTAACCCCGCTTGGGAGCTATACCAAAGATGAGGTGCGCGAGATTGCTCGAAGATACGGCCTTGAAGTGAGCGACAAAAAAGACAGTCAGGATTTTTATTCGGGCGATATCAACGATATTATAGATGAGCCGGATAAAGTTGGCAATTTTGTGGATACTTCGGGCAAAATTTTGGGCCATCATAACGGGATTTGGCACTTTACCATCGGTCAAAGGCGCGGGCTCGGGGTGAGCGCCGACAGACCGCTTTATGTTGTGGCATTAAATAAAGAAAGAAATGAAGTTGTTTTAGGCTATTTAGAAGAAAACTTCAAGTCATCGCTTATTGTAAATAATTTGAACTGGGTATCTGTTGAAAACATCAATAAAAAGAAAAATGTTTTATTAAAACTTCGGTCTTCACAAAAACCGTTTGAAGCAACGTTTGAACCTTTAGAAAACTGTGCCAAGCTTATATTTTCGGAGCCGCAAAAGGCAGTGGCCACGGGGCAATCCGCCGTTTTTTATGATAATCAAGGCTTTGTTTTGGGCGGCGGCGTGATTGAAAGCACAGAATAATCATAAACGTCATTGCGAGGAACGAAGTGACGTCGCAATCTATGCAATATTCAATAATGAATGGACTCCTACGTCACGCCTTTCGGCGCTCCTCTGAGTGACTTTTTTTTACCTAAACCGTCATTGCGAGGCCTTTAAGCCGTCGCAATCTATGCAACAAACCATAAACGTCATTGCGAGCGAAGCGTCGTAATTTATACTAATTAAATCAAAAAGTTATCCACATTTTGAGTATTAAATTAGAGTTATTTCATAAAAAACTCTTGAAAAAAACAATATTCATAAATAATCTAAAAAGCGGAAAGATAAGAAGAGGTGATTTTTCTCTTTTTATCGGATTTTAAGTTTAACAATATAAAGGAAAATTTCATGAAACTTTCAAGACATGCAATTACCGTATTGACGCGCCAATACAGAAGCGTTCTCTTAAAGTGTGCCTTAATCAACGCCGGGTTATTCTTGGCTGTTGCACCTGCCATGGCAGAGAATACACGTGTTGTGGTAGAACCAGGAAGCTCCGCTACGATTAGTGAGAGTTTGAGTGCGTTATCTAATCCTACATTAACCGGTGGTGCTGCTCAAAATAGCGGTGAACTCACTGTAAATGAGGATCTTAATTTTTCAAATAATACGGCTCATGCCGGTGGTGCTATATATTCAACAGGTTCTCAATTAACAGTTGGTGATTCTGTTATGTTTATTGGAAATAAAACCGGTGGTGCAACCCCTGATGCCGGTGCTGCAATTTATGCCATGGGAAATGCGACTCCGACCAATGTCACAATTGGTAATAATGTGGAATTTAAGAATAATGCATCAGCACAAAAAGCAGGTGCAATCTTTTTAGAAGATGCTAATTTAACAATTGGTGACAGCGTATTATTTAAAGGCAATTCATCTGTTGAAAATGCAGGTGTGCTTTATAACTGGAATTATTTAGCAAGTGATGCTCAAACAACAATTGGTGATGAAGCTCAATTTCTTAATAACACTGCCGGAACAAATGGTGGTGTGATTGCAAACTATGATGGTAATATGACCATTGGAGAATCAGCTACATTTTCAACCAATAAAGCCGGTGGAAATGGCGGTGCTGTTTTAAATAGCAATTATCTTGGCACATCAGTTATGACCATTGCAGATGGTGCAACATTTGCTAACAATGTTGCCGAAGGTTTAGGCGGTGCTGTTTATAACACCGGTGATTTAACAATCAACGGTTCAGCTGAATTTTCAGGCAATATGGACTCAACCGGTGCAAACGATATTTATAACCTCGGTAAATTAACTTTGAATGCAACAACAGCTAATGATGTTATTGCTCTTGAAGGTGGTATCAGCGGTGATGCCGATAATAAAGGTACAACAAATATTTCAGGTGAAGGTGCTGTTGTCGTTTCTAATACTTTAACAAATCAAAACGTCAAGAATGACGGTAAGTTACAGTTAGATGGTGCAAGTTTAGAGGGTACAGAAATCACAGGTGATGGTTCTTTAACTGTTATCGGTGATTCTTCTTTAGAAGGTGATATCACTCTTGAACAAGAATTGACCATTGATGAAGGTCAGAAATTAGACGTTTCATATGCAACAGTAACAAGCACAACAAACAATGGTGCTTTTTATAATGCTGGTGGCGTTTTAAGCTTTGATACTTCAGATGTTTCAGTTGATATCTTTAATGAAGAAGACAGTGTCTTAAATATCACGGATTCAACAATTGGCGGTGATGTTTACAATGATGGTATTATGTATTCTGACCCAACAACGTATTCCGGCACTGTAGATAACACAGGTTTAGCTACATTTGATGCTGATACATTTGCTTCCACAGCTGAATTGAAAAATAGCGGTGTTGCTAACCTTGAAAATGGTGTGACATTTGAAAGCGGTGCAACAATTACAGGTACAGGTACAACAAACCTTGTCAGCGGTATCACACACTTTAATGATACAGAAAATACAAATATCATTAACCTTGCCAATGGTGCCAATTTTGATGGTACATTAAACGGTGGTATGCTGAATACACAAAACGGCGCTATTGATAACATTCTTGGTTCAATTGAGGATGTTGAAGTTTCTCTTGATGTGAATACAACTTCTTCAACAGCAGATAAATTTGCCGGTGCGACAAACTCTACAATTAAATCAGTCAATGTTAGCGGTTCTTATGGTACTTATAGTCCGACAGAAACAAAGACAATTGCAGTTGGTGGCGATTTAACATTAGCTGATGATGCTGAAATCAACGGTGGATATTATACCAAAGTTGAGTCAGATGGTGCCGGAAATTTAGTATTTAGCGATAAGCTCGTTAATACATCAGCAATTCAAGGTACAGGTGATGCTACAACGCCGGCTGGCGATGTTGTTCTTGGTAGTGTTGCAGCAACAACAACCGTTGGTGCTTCAAAAGCGCAAATCGCTTTGGACAACACAGCTGAAACAGCAACAATCACAGCTAAAAACGGCGTTAATATCACAGGTAATACAAGTGTCAAAGGTACTTTAACAACAACAGGCAGTGCAACAATCGGCAAAAAATTATCAGTTGCAGGTGGTCTGTTTAATGTGACATCAAGCGGTGGTATTGTTGTTGGTGGTGCAGATCAAAACTTCATTGTTGAAGGTGATGGTGATGTGAAAACTAAAGGTGATATCACAGCTGCCGGTGAATTATATGCTGCAGATAACAAGTTCCATGTAACATCAACCGGTGGTATTGTTGCCGCAGGCGGTAAATTCATCGCTGATCAAAATGGTGTTGTTACAGCTCAAGGCTTAAAGCTTGATGGTGCAACCATTACAGGTATTACAACATCAACTGAAATGGCTGCCTTGCTTGCTGATCCGACAACGGCATCTGACGCTAACTTAGTAACAGAAAAAGCTTTAGTGAGCGGCATTAGCACCGTTATTGCTCAAAAAGAACAGTGGGCTCAAGGTTTGTTGGGTGTTGATACAACACAAGGCACAGATAACCAACTGCAAAATGCTTTGAACACATTAGGAACAACTGACGGCAAAGGCAATAACATCTCTGCAACAACAGTTGCCGGTGCTTTGCATGAGCTTGATGTTGAAAAAGCAGGTTTAGCTCAAGACAACGTCTTTACAGGTCAAAACACATTTGCAAATGCTAATGGTATTAAAATTGCAAACGGCACAGATCCTGCAGCAGCCGATTATGCTGAAACAAACTTAAGAGCAACTGCTGACGGTTTAGCAATTGACACAGGTTTGTCTGTTGATGGTGCTTTGACCACAACAGGTGCTGCGACAATCGGTGACAAACTGACTGTTAAGGCAGGTGGTGCTGATATCACAGGTACAACAACGACGACAGGTGGATTGTATGCTGCTAAGGATAGTAATGGTGTCTTCCAATTCCAAGTCGGCTCAACAGGCAATGTTTACGTTGGTGTTGACAAATTCACCGTTGATGCTACAGATGGTTCAATGAGTGCCGCCGATGGCAAGTTCACTGTTGACGGAAATGGTAATGCCAATGCTTTGAATATCACAGCTCAAGGTGACTTGGGTGTTCAAGGCTCATCTTGGTTAAAAGATACACATGTCAATGGTGCTTTTGAAGTTAGCGGTCAGTCTTACCTGCATAACACTTCTGTTACAGGCGATTTGGCTGTGACAGGCACAACAAAGACAACAGCTTTGACATTTGATGGTACAAGCTACGTTGCTGCGATGGATCAAGGTATTGCTGCTCTTACAAGCGGAACAGTTGATGACCAAGCAAAACGCACAATGGCAACAAATGCAACTGTTGCTAAAACGGTTGGCAATTTGGCTGCTCTTGAAAATAAACATGGTGTGACCAGTGTTGCTGATATTGCTTCAGCTATCGATAGTTTGGCAACAAACATTGAAACAGCTACAGGTGGAACATTTACCGCTGATAAATGGACAGGTACTGTTACAGGAACAAAAGCTGTCAACTATGCACAAGGCGTTGAATATAATGACTTGCTCAGCAGTATTGATCAAATCTCTTCTAACATCGGAACAGCAACAAACGCTACATATGGCAACATTGCATCTGATAACACAGTCAATGCAAACTTGGATGCTTTAGATGCTGCTATCGGTGACAGAAGCTTTGCAACAACAACATATGTTGCTCCGAATGACGATTTGTCAACGGCTGTGACAAAGCTTGATAAAGAACTTCATACTGTCAATCATGATGTCAGAAAACTCCGTCATGATATGGATAGAGGTTTAGCATCAGTTGCTGCTTTGTCAGCTTTAGTTCCGAATGCCAGAGGAACAGGCAACACTTCGCTTTCAGTCGGTACCGGTTATTATAACGGTCACTCAGCGTTTGCTTTGGGTGGTGCCCACTGGTTTACGGATAACTTGATGGTTAACATAGGTGCTGCTGCCAGCATGGGTCATACACGTGATATGACATACCGCGCAGGTGTCAGCTATTCGTTTTAATTATTTAAGATGAATAACATTGTGCCCCTTGAATTTCTTCAAGGGGCACAATGTTAAGAAAGGACAAAAAATGAAAGAAAAAATCGTGAAGGAAAAAATCAGAAAAAAAACATGGCGTGACCGCTTTTCAATTAAATTCAATAAAGATATATTTTATTTGATTTTTTTGACCGTTTTAACAGTTTTGTTTTTAACAACATTCGTTTTTCAATCTGTTCAAAATTCAAAATTCAAAAAACAAGTAGAAGCTTTGGCTCTTTTAAGTGCACGCGGCGATATTGTTTATGTATATAGTCCGGAAACATTGGTTGCACAATCACCTGAAATTCTTGCTATGAAAGAAAACTATACCAAAAGAGTAAATGAATTAACCAAAGAAATTGAAGAAGCCGGTCAAAAAATCAAAAACTTCAAAAATGAAAAAGTCAAAGAAGATTTTTCAGATATTTATCTTCAATCGCTTATTGCCAAAAGAAATGATTTAGTCGGTGGTTATCAACAAAAATTGCAAGAAATCACCTCAAAAGTTAATCAGGCACTTGAAAATGTGATGAATGCCAATAATATTCCGGCTGTGTTCGATTCGAAAGTTTTGCTCGGTCGCTCAAATAAGGTGATTGATATCACAAGCTTGGTTGCTCAAAACTTTGAAGCACTTATTAAAGAAAAATAGATTTAAACCGTCATAAGGAATGGACTCCTACGTCACGCCTTTCGGCGCTCCTCTGAGTGACGGTTTTTGTTTTTCCCGTCATTGCGATCGAAGCGTCGCAATCTATGCAACAAACCATTGTCCGTCATTGCGAGGAACGAAGTGACGTCGCAATCTATTCAATATTCATAAGGAATGGACTCCTACGTCACGCCTTTCGGCGTTCCTCTGAGTGACGGTTTTTATTTTAAACCGTCATTGCGAGCGAAGCGTCGCAATCCATTCAATATTCGTAAGGAATAGATCCCTACGTCGGAAACTTCGTTTCCTCCTCTGGATGATGTTTTAAAGTGGATCCTGACGCCATCCCTCTCAAATGACGTTATTTTATTTTACTTTTTATAAAATCCCACAAACCTTCTGCATCATCAAAAACAGCATCAATATGCAAAACATTGAAATGCTCTTTGAATTTATCAGGGATTTTGACATAGTCTTTGAGGGTTGTATAAATCGGCAATTTTCTTTTTTGAGCCTTTTTAATCAATGTTTTTAATTCTTCTTTTTGATAAAAGTGATGATCCGGGAAATCATACGCTTTTTCAATCGTAAATCCGCATTTCATGAGCGAGTTATAAAATTTTTGAGGATATCCGATGCCTGCAAAAGCAATCACTCTTTGGGGCTTGTCTGTTTGTCTTTCTTTAATTTGCGCTTCAAAAATCGGCTTTGTGATCTGCAAGGAAAGGTTTGTTTTGTCATCTCCAATCATAATCACACCGTCAGCTCGTTTTAAGCCCGATTTTAAGCTTTCGCGCATCGGACCTGCCGGAATGATTTTACCGTTTAAAATCCCCATTTCGCCGTTAAAAACCAAAAAAGATATATCTTTTTTCAAAGTCGGATTTTGAAATCCGTCATCCATAATTAAAATATCCGCACCGTTTTTTTCTGCAATTTGGGCGGCATATCCTCTGTCTGAAGCTACAACGGTGGGGGCAATTGTTGCAAGCATGATCGGTTCGTCACCGACATCAATTGCGGTCATTGTTTTCAAATCGACCAACACACCGTTTAACTTTCCGCCATATCCGCGCGAAATAAAAAAAGGATTCATGCCCTTACTTTGAAGCATTTTCGCTATTGCAATCGAAACAGGGGTCTTTCCGACACCGCCGGCCGTGATATTTCCGATACATATCACCGGAATTCTGGCTTGATATCCTTTACGCGTTTGAAGACGTATTTTTGTCGCTAAACCATAAATCAACCCGATTGGGGTTAAAATCTTTGAAATAAAATGATCGGTTTGCCAATATTTCGGGGTTAACATGTCTTGATGTATTCCTCAACTTTTTGAACAATTGCATCTAAAACTTTTGCTTCACCGTTTGCCCAGTTATAAGCTTTATCGGCGCGCTCTTTTAAATAGTCCGGATTTTTGAAAAGTTTTTCAACCGTGTCGATGAGCTCTAATACATCATTGACTTGAATGATACCGTCTGCCTTTTGAGCACGAGCCATCGCATCCGTAAAATTGTGCATATGAGGCCCGACAATCACAGCATCGTGCATTCTTGAGGGCTCCATAAAGTTTTGTCCGCCATGCGGAATAAGTGATCCACCGATAAATACAATTTGACACAAGTCATAAAAAATGCCGAGCTCACCGATGGTGTCTGCCACATAAACCTCTGTTTTTTCCGTGATAGGTTCATTTTGTGAGCGGAGCGAAACATCTAAATGATAGTCGTTTACAAGTTTTTCTTTGATTTCAATACCACGGGGCGGGTGGCGCGGCACAATCACGGTCAGTAAATTCGGAATCTTTTGCTCTAATTCTTTGATAAAACGACCGATTTTTGATTCTTCATCATGATGAGTTGAGCTCACGAGCCAAACCGGTCTGCCGTTAAACGCTTTTCGAAGGTCATTTTTTTTGTTTTCATCAATAGGCAAGGGAAGCCCTGCATATTTGAGATTGCCAAGACATGCCGTGTTTTGAGCTCCTAAAATTTTAAGACGGGTTGCATCTTCTTCAGACTGGCCTAAACAAAGCGTAAAACAATCTAATATTTCTTTGATGATGAAGTCAAACTGTTGCCAGCGTTTGAAAGATTTGTTTGAAATACGGCCGTTAAGTAAAATCAGCGGAATACGGCGCTTTTTAATTGTTGAAAGCATGGCCGGCCAAAATTCGGATTCAAACCAAAGTGCTAAATCAGGTTTCCAGTGACGAATGAATCGGGCAGCATAAAGAGGATGTTCTAAGGGGTAATATTGATGAAATGCACGCTCAGGCAAGCGTTTTGCCATCACTTCGGCCGAAGTTGTGGTGCCGGTTGTGACCATAATATGAAGGTCGGGATAAATCTGAAGTAACCTGTCAATTAAAGGAAGCATCGAAATCGATTCACCGACACTTGCACCATGCATCCAAATCAGTTTTCCTTTCGGACGTGGTAATGTCGCTTTTCCTAAACGCTCATTAAAGCGTGCAATATCTTCTTTGCCGCATTTTTTACGTTTTTCGATATAACGGTTGAGCATCACGGGATAAATGAAAGCAAGAAAGGCTTTATAAATTTTAAGTAGCATATTTTAGTCCTTTGTGGCTGTGCGTTTTCTGGGCATAGTCCCTTTTTTGATGTGTTCAATACCGAGTTCTTTATCGAGTTTCCACATCAGGTTGTTCATTTCATTTTCAATCTTTTGTCTTGCAGCTTCCAGCTCTTCTTTGGTGCTGTTTTTGGAAACAAAAAACGGCTTTGTGACGGTCACAATCCCTTTTTGAAAAGGAAGGGGAATAAGCATTCTGTCCCAGCTCTTTTCGATGATTTTGGAATTGGCAATGCTGTAAACAAGACCGATAATTGGTTTTCCGGTTGTTTTGGCATAATAAATCGGGCTCATCGACATGGTCAGCGACGGTCCCCTCGGACCATCCGGAATAATGGCTATACTGTTATCTGTTTTGAGCTCGTGAAGCAAACTCATCGCGGCACGACGGGCATTTTGGTTGGTTGAACCGTCAATTGTACCTATCCCGAAACGATTTAAGAGCCCTTTGATGAGCTGTCCGTCATGATGGGGCGAAACAAGCGCCGAAAGTTTTGAGGTTCTGTTCCAAAAATAAGGGGCTATGGCCATACGACCATGCCATGCAATAAAAATAACACCTTTGTGCTTTTTAACATTATCATAAAACACGTTAATATCACGCTTTTCAAAGCGTGTTGTAAAAGCAACAAACCGCACATACCAATAAAACAAAAAACTGATAATATGTGTTGCGGGTTTTGATTTTAGAATATTTTTAAAAGAACACATTTTTTGCCTTATTTCTTATAATACGCCCCATCATAGCTGTTTTTTTTATATTCGCAAGTTTTAATTGATGCATTATCGGGAACATTTCTTTAACAAATATTTCAAAAAAAGTTTTGTGATAAAAGGCGGGTGGGGGTTGCTAATTGAAAAGAGATTACCTATATTTTATAAAAAAAATATATCAGTTGTTCAAATGAAAGAGCTATAATGCCAAAAGATACAAATAAAAATATGTTTTATCCTGTGTTGCCGCTGCGTGATACGGTTGTTTTTCCGAAGATGATTGTGCCGCTTTTTGTGGGTAGAGAAAAATCTATTCGTGCCTTGCAAGAAGTTTATGATACCGGAAAAACCATTGTACTTGCGACCCAAAAAAAAGCATCCCTTGAAGATCCGCATGATAAAGATATTTATCATGTCGGTACGATCGGTAGTATCTTGCAGATGTTAAAACTCCCTGACGGAACGGTCAAAGTTTTGATCGAAGGGTTGGAACGTGTCGAAATTGATCATTTTGAATTAAAGCCCGATTTTATTGTGGCACAAATCAAACCGTTTGCACAAGAAGAAGATGAAACGCAAGAGCTTGAGGCACTTGCACGAGCCGTTATTTCGGAGTTTGAAGAATATGTCGGTGCTTCAAAACATGTATCGCCGGATGTGACGGTGGCCGTTCGTCAAATTGAAGATCATTCAAAACTGGCTGATACGATTGCATCGCATTTAATGCTCAAAGTTGAAGATAAACAATCGCTTTTAGAGGCTAAAGGACTTAAAGAACGCTTTGAAAAGCTTTTAACGCTCATGAATGCCGAACTGATGATGATGGAGGTTGAAAACAAAATCAAAAACAGAGTCAAAAAGCAAATGGAGAAAAGCCAAAAAGAGTATTATTTAAACGAACAAATGAAGGCTATCCAAAAAGAGTTAAACGATGGCGAAGAGGAAGATGAGGTTTCGGTCTATACAAAAAAAATTAAAAAGCTCAAACTTTCAAAAGAGGCTTTAGATAAAGCAACGGCAGAGGTTAAAAAACTCAAAATGATGGGGCCGATGAGCTCAGAAGCCAGTGTCGTTCGAAATTATTTGGATTGGATTTTAGGGTTGCCTTGGGGTGTTAAATCAAAGGTCAATAAAGATTTGAACAAGGCCACCGAAATTTTAGAAGAAGACCACTACGGGCTTGAAAAAGTCAAAGAACGTATTGTGGAGTATTTAGCTGTTCAATCGCGCGGTAAAAATGATAAAATTAAAGGCCCGATTCTTTGTTTGGTCGGTCCTCCGGGTGTTGGTAAAACATCACTCGGACAATCAATTGCCAGAGCAACGGGCAGAAAATTTGTCAGAGCATCACTCGGGGGAATGCGCGATGAGGCCGAAATCAGAGGCCATAGGCGCACATATATCGGTTCGATGCCCGGTAAAATCATTCAGGGTATGAAAAAAGCCGGCACATCAAATCCGCTCTTTTTGCTTGATGAAATCGACAAATTGGGACAAGATTGGCGCGGGGATCCGAGTTCTGCTTTGCTTGAGGTGTTAGACCCCGAACAAAACGAAACATTTGAAGATCATTATTTGGATTTAGATTATGATCTGTCAGATGTGATGTTTGTGACAACAGCTAACTCGCTTGATATCCCAAGACCTCTTTTAGATCGAATGGAAGTCATTCGCTTATCGGGTTATACCGAAGATGAAAAAATAGAGATTGCCAAAAGGCATCTCATTCCGAAGATTTTCGGTGAAAATGCGGTTGAATGCTCTGAACTGACGATCACTGACGAAGCGGTTCGCGATATTATTCGCTATTATACGCGTGAGGCAGGCGTTCGAAATTTGGAGCGTTCGCTTTCAACCATTGCCCGCAAATCCGTCAGAGAAATTTTAATGGCACCCGAAAGGTGCATCAAAATTGAAGTCAATTCCGATAATTTGGATAAATATCTTGGTGTTCGTCCGTTTTCATACGGGCAGGCTGAAGCTCAAGATCATATCGGTGTGACAACGGGATTGGCTTGGACAGAAGTCGGCGGAGATATTTTATTTATTGAGGCTGTTGATATGCCCGGAAAAGGTCGCGTGATGCAAACCGGAAAACTCGGTGATGTGATGAAAGAATCAATCGATACGGCTTTTTCGGTCGTCAGATCACACTCTAAAGAACTCGGTATCAATCCGAAGATTTTTGAAAAAACGGATGTGCATATCCATGTTCCTGAAGGCGCAACACCTAAAGACGGTCCGTCAGCCGGAATTGCAATGTTTACAACCCTTGTTTCCGTTTTTACAAAAACGCCTGTTCGAAAAGATGTGGCTATGACCGGCGAAATCACTTTGCAGGGAAGGGTACTTCCGATCGGGGGCCTAAAAGAAAAATTGCTTTCAGCTTTAAGAGGAGGAATTAAAACCGTGATTATCCCTAAAGATAACCTCAAAGATTTAGCTGAAATTCCGGATAATGTTAAAAAGGGCTTGAAAATTGTCCCTGTTTCAGAGGCAAAAGAAGTTTTGAAAATTGCTTTAGCTTCTCAAAAGAAGCCCATAAAAAAGAGCAAAAAATAAAACTTTATAGCATAAATATATTTTTTTATTGCTTTAAAGTTGAAGGAAGAATACTCTCTTTTGTAAGTTAAAAAAAATATACAAAAGAGGGTATTCATGCTTATATTTTTAACAGCGTTATTTTGTTTAATCGCAGGTTATTTTACATATGCAAAATTTGTTGAAAAGTTGTTTGGTGTAGATCCGAAAAATCCGACACCTGCCGTGACGAAATGTGATCATGTTGATTTTATGGTTTTACCGACATGGCGTATTTTTTTAATTCAGTTTTTAAATATTGCAGGTTTAGGGCCTGTGTTCGGAGCTATTTTAGGTGCGCTTTACGGTCCGATTGCTCTTTTTTGGATTGTACTCGGTTCCGTTTTTGCAGGCGGTGTTCATGATTACATGTCAGGAATGATGTCGGTTAGGGAAGACGGTAAGTCACTTGTCAGTATTGTCGAAAAATATATGGGGCAAAAGACAAAGCTTGTATTTTTAATTTTTATGGTTGCTTTTTTGCTTTTACTCGGGGCGGTGTTTGCTATGTCGCCGGCTCATATGCTTGAAGATGTTTCAGGCTATCCTTTTTTAACTTGGCTCGTGATCATTTTTGCATATTACTTTTTAGCCACACTCTTGCCGATTGATAAGATTATCGGCCGGTTTTATCCGTTTTTTGCGCTTTTACTCATTGTGGTCAGTGTCGGTTTGATTGTAGCGCTGTTTATCAGTGGGGATTCTTTTTATCCGGTTTTGAATTTTGAAAATCAACATCCCAAAAAATTACCTGTTTTTCCTTTGATGTTTGTAACAATTGCTTGCGGAGCTTTAAGCGGCTTTCATTCAACGCAGTCACCTCTCATGTCAAGATGCTTACAAAATGAAAAACACGGCCGTCCTATTTTTTATGGGGCCATGATCACCGAAGGTGTGGTCGCTCTTATTTGGGCAACACTTGGTATGGCTTTTTACGGTGGCAGTGAAGGTTTGCTTGCCACAATTTCAAAAAGCGGGGCAGGCGGCGTTGTCTCAGAAATTTCTAAAGGATATTTGGGCGAGCTTGGCGGGATATTGGCTGTTTTATCTGTTGTTGTGCTTTCCATCACATCAGGCGACACGGCTTTCAGATCTGCCAGATTAACAATCAGTGATTATATTCCAAACAGCAAAAAATTTTGGCGCCGTTTATTGATCAGTGTTTGTGTTTTATCGGGCGGCGTGGCATTAAGCTTTTTTGACTTAACAACGATTTGGACTTATTTTGGTTGGGCCAATCAAAGCTTGGCAACGATTGTTTTGTGGACAGCAAGCTTTTATCTTTATAAAAAATCAAAGCCGTATTTTGTCACATTTATTCCGGCCGTATTTATGACCTCGGTGTGTATCACATATATTTTATTTGATAAAATCGGTTTCAGACAAGATATCACGCTTTCAACCATAATCGGCATTGTTGCAGCTCTTGTTTGTGGCGGTTTATTTATATATACACACTCTGCAAAAAAGAAATAAAATATCATTTATTTTTAAAAAACATTTATATCAAAAGATATAGATGTTTTTTCTTTACAATTTATATGAAATCAGTCATAATAAAACTGATAAGCTGATGGCTTATTGTGTTCTCTAAAACACAGTTAATATGTAACTCCTTATAAAGGGAGTTGATGAAATAAGGCGTTTTTGCACGAATAAGTCAGACTGAATATTGACAGTTTTTAGAGACTCCCACTTTGGATTTTTGTTCAAAGTGATTTTTTTATTTTATTTAGATCCCGAAATAAATTCGGGATGACAAATCGGGAGAAAAGTTATGAACATAAAGAAAGTTTTAGCAGCAAGTGTGGCGGGATTAGCGCTTTTAGCCGCATATAATGCAAATGCAGCTATTGTACAGGAAGGCTCATGCGGCGGTGAATGCACTTGGACACTTGATGATCAAGGTGTGTTTTCAACAGTTAATGGTTCAAAAGCAACAGGTGAATTTGAGATTCCGGCAGGGACAAAAAGCATTGCCAGATACGCTTTTAACGAGGCTAAAGGTTTAACAAAAATAACGATACCGGAAGGCGTGACATCGATTGGTCATGGTGCTTTTTTAAGGGCTAAAAATGTGACAACCATCAATATTCCGGATTCGGTGAGATCAATTGGTGAGGCTGCTTTTCGGGAGATGACTGCCGTGACAGGAGCAATCAACATACCAAATGGCGTGACTTCAATTTCTGTAGGTGCTTTTGAGGATATGAAAAATGTAACTTCGATTACGATTCCGGATTCGGTAACTTCAATTGGACATAGTGCTTTTTATGGTGTGAGTAAGGTAACTTCACTTACGATTCCGGATTCGGTTACCAGTATTGGGGACAATGCTTTTACCGGTATGACCGGTGTCACTTCGCTTAAAATATCAGACGGGTTGACTTCAATTTCTGATAGTGCTTTCAGATATATGAGTGGGGTAACTGGGGAACTCAAAATTCCGGATGGGGTGACCACAATTAAAGATTGTGCTTTTCAAGGTATGACAGGGGTGACTTCAATTGTGATTCCAGATTCTGTGAGAAAAATCGGAAGTACGGCTTTTCAAGGAATGACCGGAGTAACAGGAGAACTCACAATACCGAAAGGAGTGGTTGAGATTGAATGTGATGCTTTTAAGGGTATGACCGGGGTGACCGGAGAGCTCAAAATTCCGGATTCAGTGACTAAGATTTCTAATCGTGCATTTCAAGGCATGACCGGGGTGACTTCAGTTGTGATTCCAGATTCGGTGACTCGGATTTCAGGTGATGCTTTTAAGGATATGACTTCTCTGACAGATATTTTTATTTCAGCTGACAGTGGATTGACAGATGCTATATTGACAAAAGCAAAGATTGATCTTGATAAAATCGTTCGATTTACAGCAGACGGAAAATATATGAAAGGGGATAAAACATACGCCTCAATGGAAGATTACAAAGCAGGTAATTATGCCGTTTATGCTGCAGATGGAACCTATCAAAGATATGCTCAAGACGGAACACTGCTCGGGGTATTTAATAGCGACGGCTCGGAATATGTTGAACCTGTTCATGAAGTCAAGCGTATTTATACGGTTGAGGAAGCCGAAGCGGCTTTGGGCAAAAACAATAAAAACACCTTTTCCATTCGCTATCGTTAAAGTTCTCAAACAAAAGGCACTCTTTCAAGAGTGCCTTTTTATTAGCAGCAAAATCTTTATTTTGCGTTTTTGCCGATGATTTTCACACCGCCCATATAGGGTTGTAATTTAACGGGGATATTGACCGTTCCGTCGGCATTTTGGTGATTTTCAATAAACGGAACTAATGCGCGCGGGGTGGCAATTCCGGTGTTGTTTAAGGTGTGAACATATCTGACCTTTCCGTCGGCATTGGCGCGATAGCGCAGATTCGTACGTCTTGCTTGCCAATCGGTGATGTTTGAACAAGAGTGCGTTTCACGATAACAATTTTGGGAAGGAACCCATGCTTCCAAATCGTATTGACGATATTTCGGGGCGCCCATATCACCCGTGCAAACTTCTAACACACGATAAGGCAGTTCAAAGTCTTGTAATACTTCTTCTGAAATTTCCAAAAGTTTTTTATGCCACTTTTCGCTCTCATTTATATCATCTTTACAAATCACAAACTGTTCCGTTTTCATAAATTGGTGAACACGGACAAGCCCTCGGGTATCTTTACCGGCGGCACCTGCTTCACGTCTGAAACAAGGTGAAAATCCGGCATATAAAATCGGGAGTTCGTTTTCATTTAAGAGTTCATCTGCTCTAAGAGAGTTCAAAATCAGCTCGGCTGTTCCGGACAGATATAAATCATCTTGAGGCAAATAATAAACTTCATCACGCGAAAACGGCAGATAGCCTTGTCCGTAAAGCGGTTTTTCTTTTGAAACGGAAGGAACGGTAATCACCGAAAAACCATAAGAACGCAGTTTATCTAAAACAAACATATGCATGGCAAGCTCTAACTTTGCCAAATCATTTTTAATGGCATAGGTGCGCGCGCCCGAAACTTTTGCGATTCTGGCCATTTCGCTCCAGTCATTAAATTCCATCAACTCAATATGATCTTTTGGTGTGAAATCAAAATGCGGAATTTCACCAACCACACGACGCACAACGTTGCCGCTGTCATCCGGACCGATTGGTGATTCGGGCGAGGGGAGATTCGGAACCTTAAGCATCATTAAATTAAATTCTTCTTCGAGCTTTGAAAGTTCTTCATCCTGACGCTTAAATTCTTCGCCGATTTCTTTACTTTTGGCGATAATGTCCGGACGATCTTCAGCTGAAGCTGATTTAATTTGTGCACTTAATTTATTTTTTTCTTCCGATAATTTTTGAGAAGATGTTTTAAGTGCTGCTATATTTCTATAGAGCTCAATGAGCGCATCTATATCCAAATCTTCTTTTGTATAACCCTTTTTGGCAAGCCCTTCTTCAACAAGAGCTTTGTTTTCGATAATAAACTTAATGTCAGGCATATGATATTCCACCTTTAAATAAAAACATATTGATTTAAACCGGAAAGTAGATTATCAATTTTGATATCAATTTACAATAATAAATTTAAAAAAAAGAGATAAATCGTATGTCTTCAAAAATTGTTTTAACAGGAGTTAAGCCGACAGGCACCCCTCATATCGGAAATTTGCTCGGCGCAATCAGACCGGCCATTGAGCTCGGTCATCAAGTTCTGTCAGAGGGTGGGGAGCATTTTATGTTCATTGCCGATTATCACGCCATCAACGCTGAAAAAAATCCGCAAGTCTTAAATCAAAAACTTAAAGAAATAGCCTGTGTATATTTAGCTTTTGGTCTGGATCCGAATAAATCCGTGTTTTATCGGCAGTCAGATATTGCCGAAATTCCTGAAATAACAACAATTTTGTATGCTTATACCCCGAAAGGCTTTATGAATAAAGCTCATGCTTATAAAGCCGTGGTTGAAAAAAATCAGATGGCAGGTAAGCCAGATGACGACGGGGTCAATATGGGCCTTTATACATATCCGACCTTGATGGCTGCCGATATTTTAGCTTATGATACAGATGTAGTGCCGGTCGGCAAAGACCAAGTTCAACATGTTGAAATCGCAAGAGATATTGCCGGTATCATCAATGCGCATTATAATAAACCTCTTTTGAAGTTGCCTGAGTATTTTTTAGCTGAACATGTAGCTGTTGTACCGGGAATAGACGGGCGTAAAATGAGTAAATCATATGATAATGTGATTCCGATTTTTGCAGACAAATCAGAAATTAAAAAAGCCGTGTTTTCCATTAAAACAGATTCGCGCCCGATGGAAGAACCCAAAAATCCGGATGAAATTTTAGTTTATCAGATTTATCAGGCTATTGCGCCGCAAGATAAAGTTTTGGAAATGGCTGAGGGCTTAAAACAAGGCAAACTCGGGTACGGACACATTAAAAATATGCTTCTTGATGCCGTTCTTGAAGCCACAAGTGAGGCCAAAGAAAAGTATGATTATTATATGAATCACTTTGATGAGGTGGAAGAGATGCTTGCCCTTGGTGCTTCAAAAGCAAGACCGATTGCTCAAAAAACATTAAAACGCCTCAAAGATGCCGTTTTCGGGAGATAATTTTTGAATTTGGCGTTCAAACAAAAAATCAAGGCGTTTACACAAAATAAAAGAGCAAAGTTTTCTTTTGTGATTTTTATGTTTGTGTTTACATTGTCTTTGTTTTCAGAATTTATTGCCAATGATAAACCTCTTGTATTAAAATATAAAGGGCATTTTTATGCGCCTGTGTTTCAAACACTTACCGATAAATTTTTAGGCGGTGACTTTGAAACGCCAGCCGATTATAAAGACCCGCTTACAAAAGAAAATATCGAAAAAAACGGCTTTATGATTATGCCGCTTATTCCGTTTTCATACAACACGGTTGATTATAACTTAGATGTTCCAACCCCTTCAAAACCGGATAAAATCCATTTACTCGGAACAGATGATGAAGGAAGAGATATTTTAGCACGCATTTTATATGGTATTCGTTTGTCGGTTATCTTTGCCTTTGTTTTAACGTTTTTTTCGTCGGCAATCGGCGTGTTCGTGGGCGCTGTTCAAGGTTATTTCGGTGGTAAAACAGATATTATTCTGCAGCGTTTGATTGAAATTTGGGAAAGTTTACCACAGTTATTTATTTTAATCATCGTGGCTAGTTTATTTGTGCCGACATTTGGCGTGTTGTTGATGATTTTAATGCTTTTTTCGTGGACATCTCTGACGTCAATGGTCAGAGCCGAATTTTTGCGCACACGAAATTTTGAATATGTAAAAGCGGCCAAAGCATTGGGTGTGCCTAATTTTCGTATTATGTTAAGACATATTTTGCCCAATGCCCTTGTCACCACATTGACATTTGTGCCGTTCATCTTGTCAGAATCGATTGTAGCTTTAACGTCACTTGATTTTTTGGGACTCGGGTTATCGCAAGAATATCCATCTCTGGGTGATTTAGTTCGGCAAGGAAAAGATAATCTTCAAGCCCCGTGGATCGGAATAACGATATTTATTGTATTGGCAGGGATGCTCACCATGCTCATTTTTATAGGTGAGGGCGTACGTGATTCTTTTGATACACGAAAGAAAAAGTCATGAATCAAAAGATATTGGAAATCAAAAATTTATCTATCTCTTTTCAGCCAAATCAAAATGTGGTTCAGAACGTTTCGTTTGATTTATATGAAAATGAAATTTTAGGAATTGTCGGTGAAAGCGGATCCGGAAAATCTGTGACGGCACTTTCAATTCTAGGGTTGTTAAATGCTCATATTGCAGCTGAAAGTTGTATTGTTTTTCAAGGTCAAAAATTAGATTTTGAAAATCAAAAATTGATGCAAACCGTACGTGGCGGAAAAATAGGGTTTGTTTTTCAAGAACCGATGAGCTCGCTCAATCCATTGCACACAATCGGCAAGCAAATTTCTGAAAATATTATCGTTCATCAAAAGCTTAAAACCTCAGATGCGAAAGCACGAACCCTCGAGTTAATGAAAAAAGTCGGCTTAAAAAATCCTGTTGAAAGATATAAAGCCTATCCGTATGAGCTTTCAGGCGGTGAACGTCAACGTGTGATGATAGCCATGGCTATTGCCAATAACCCAAAAGTTTTGATTGCAGATGAACCGACAACCGCGCTTGATGTGACCATTCAAAAACAAATCATCGAACTTCTTTTAAAACTCAAAAAAGAGCTTGGAATGTCTGTTATTTTTATTTCACATGATTTGAAACTTGTCTCTCAAATAGCAGATAAAATAGCTGTAATGTATCATGGTAAAATGATTGAATTCGGAACCGTTCAAGATATCTTTCAAAATGCTAAAAATAATTATACTAAAAAATTAATATCTTCTTCTAATCTATTAAAAAATAAAGAAAAAATAAAAAATAAAACACTTGTTTCTATTCAAGATTTGAATGTTTTATATCCGATGAAAAAGAATTTTTTTGGGCAAACAACGCGTGTGTTAAAGGCGTTAGATAATGTCTCATTTGACGTTTTAGAAGGAGAAACACTCGGAATTGTCGGCGAAAGCGGGTCCGGAAAAACAACACTTGGCATGGCTTTAACTCATCTTATTGATTATCAAGGAAAAATTTTATATTCATCGTCATGGAAAACGGCAGATTTTCGAAAAAATGTGCAGATTATTTTCCAAGATCCGTATAATAGCTTAAATCCGAGAATGAATATTTTAGATATTGTGGGCGAGGGACTTCGGATTCACCATAAAGACCTTAATGCTGCTCAAATAAAAGAACAAGTCTCTGAAATGATAAAAGAAGTTTCATTACCGCTTGAGAGTTTATATAAATATCCTCATGAATTTTCCGGCGGTGAACGTCAAAGAATTTCGATTGCGCGTGCGATGATCTTAAAGCCGAAATTTGTTGTTTTAGATGAACCGACATCTGCGCTTGATGTAACTATTCAAAAACAAATTCTTTCGTTGCTTCAAAAATTACAAAAAAAATACAATACAACTTATATTTTTATTTCGCATGATATGCGTGCCGTGCGTGCCATTTCAGATCGGATTGCCGTGATGAAAGATGGTCAGATTGTTGAAATTGGCTCAGCTCATCAAATTTTAACAAATCCACAAGCTTCATACACAAAAGAATTGATACAAGCTTCTGTTTTTTAATATTAATTTAATATTATATTAAGGTATTTTGTGCTATATATGAAACATGTTTATATTTGTTGTTATGGCTGTTATTTTTTCTTCTATATTCTTATTCCTGTGTGCTAAAGGAATAAGAGCTTTCGTTCGTTATTTATGGAACCGCTGGCATAAGTACTAGAATAAAAATATACATAATATACATTATGCGACAAATTTATAAAAAACATACAAAGCCACTTCTCTCAAGTTACTCGTCTAAAATTTTATGAATATAAGTCAATCAGCTTAGTTTTGAACAGGATGATTATTTTTAATTTGTTTTATTTTTGGGATTCCGTAGTTTTCAATTAAAAACGCTATTGCCTTTGAAACCATTTTATCTGTTTCTTTTAATGTTTGAATTGTGTTTTCATCTTGTTTGTCACGCCGTGCTAAAATTTGATAAACATCAGCAAGTTCAGAAAGTTTGTCTGCCATTTCAGCGACAAATGTCGGAACCTTTAAATCCTCTTTTCCGCCCCAAAAGCCTTCCAAAAAACCGTATTCAATTTCGTCATAGCGACTTAAAGCATACTCTTTGATATCTGACGGAACTTGTTTTGAAAGGCTGAGTTGGTTAAAACCAACTGTTGCAAACATTTCATCCCAAAGCCCCATAAAAAACTTAAAAAAGAGCTCTGCTTCGTTTTTTGTTTCCAGGCGAGGCTCCTGCCCCTTTTCCCAAAGCGAAGAAATAACATCTGTCGGTCTCAAATCTGTATTTGGCGAACAGATTGCACCTGCAAATTTCATCTTAATCACTTCAAGAGAGGTTGGACAATTGTAGTGCAACAGGAATTTTTTAAAATTATCGTCCCCAATATATTCATTTTCGCTTTGCATTTTAAACCTTCTTTGTGTATGATAACAAAATCTTTATGAACTAATTTAACGGAGTTTTGATAAATGTCCAGTATAAAAGTGACATTTTTGGGTATAATCTTAACATTAACCGCTGCGTGTTCTGTTTTTGAACCTTTTATCGATCGAAGACGAAATGCCGGAGAAACTGATATCAAAAAACTTTACGTCGGTCGTTCCACAAAAGATGAGCCGGCTGTTTGTGCAAATTATTTATGGACAAAGCCCGAAGGAGTTCAGACCTTGGCAGATAGCGAATGTGAAAAATTTCACCCCGGTACAAAAGCCGTTCAAACTAAAAAAACACACTTTACATGTAAACTGCTTCTGCCGACACATACTTATTTTAAATGCGAGAAAAAATAATGAGAACACTTGAAAAAAAACTAAATGAAAAACTGACTGAAATTTTTGAAAATTTGAACCTGGATACGGATGCAGCTTATGTTAAACGCTCTGACAGACCTGATTTAAGCGATTTTCAATGCAACGGGGCTTTAGCTCTTGCCAAAACAATGAAATGCCCTCCCCGACAAATTGCGGAATCGATTTTGCAAAAACTTCAAAATGATCCGGATATTGAAAGTGTTTCGGTCGATGGTCCCGGTTTTTTAAATATCAAACTTAAAAATGATTTTATTTCAAAAACACTCAATGAAATGGCCTGTGATGAGAATTTAGGATGTGAAAAAGTTGAGAGCCCTAAAAAAATCGTGATGGATTTTGGCGGACCGAATGTGGCAAAAGCTTTGCATGTCGGTCACTTAAGATCTGCTGTTATCGGCGAAAGTTTAAGACGTATTATGTGTTTCTTGGGACATAACGTGATTTCAGATGTGCATTTTGGCGATTGGGGAACCCCTATGGGGATGATTTTAAGCCAAATTTTGGAAGAAGATGGTGATTTTTCAAAAGTTGATACGTATAATATTGACGATATTTCAGCTATTTATAAAAGAGCAAATGCACGCTGTAAAGAAGATGAAAAATCGGCTGAAAAAGCAAGATTGATTACCTCAGAACTTCAAAACGGTAACGCAGAATATCAAAAAGCATGGAAACGCTTAAGAGAAGTTTCGGTTGAAGCCGTTAAAGAAAACTATGATGAATTGTCGGCACATTTTGATTTGTGGCTTGGCGAAAGTGATGCGCATCCTGTTTGTCAGCAAGTTGTTGATATTGCTCAAAAAGAAGGTTTATCTGAAGTCGATGACGGAGCGACGATTATCCGACTTCCTCAAGCAAACAAACCGATGCCCCCTGTTATTTTGGTCAAATCAGATGGTGGTTTCGGATATCAATTAACAGATATTGCAACCATTAAAATGCGCTATGATGATTTAAAAGCAGATCAAATTATTTATGTGGTTGATAAACGTCAATCTCTTCATTTTGAGCAAGTTTTTCAAGTAGCCGAAATGCTCAAATTAGCCCCAAATACCATATTAAAACATGTCGGTTTCGGCACCGTGAACGGCGCTGACGGCAAACCATTCAAAACACGCGACGGTGGGGTGATGAACCTTAAAGATTTGATAAGCTTAAGCAAAGAAAAAGTTCGTCTTTCAATGCCTAAACCCGGGGAAGTTGAAGGTTACGGAGAGCCGGAAATTGAAAAGCTGATATTCGAAGTTGCAATGGCTGCCATTAAGTTTCAAGATTTAAAATCAAATGTTGGGTCAGGATATATCTTTGATTTAGAAGATTTTGCAAAATTTGAAGGAAAAACAGGACCTTATATTCAATATGCCGTAGCCAGAATCAACTCGATATTAAGAAAAGCTGCCTTAAATGGAATCGAAGACGGTGAAATTATCATTCATGCCGATGATGAACGAAGCCTGGCGCTTAAAATAGCTGACTTTGAAAATACGGTTATCAGAGCAGCTGAAATTTATGAGCCGAGCATTATTGCCGATTATGTTTATAATTTGGCGCAAATTTTCAGCTCGTTTTATAATACATGCCCTATCCTTTCAGAACCGGATCATGCTCTTTTGGTTTCGCGTTTGAGACTTGCTCGTCTAACGCGTGATGTTTTGAAGTGTTCACTTTATCTTTTGGGGATAGAAGCACCCGAAAAAATGCTGAAATCTAATTAATGTTTTTGTAGAAGAAGGTCGTATAAATGTCTGATTTAGAAGAAGTTTTAGCTCATTATGATGTCAAAGGAAAGGTAGAAGGCACCTCTAAAGGACCTTTGATTTCTCAAATTCGTTTTAAGCCTAATCCCGGCACAAAAATCAAAAACATCACATCATCTTTGGATGATATTGCGCGCGAAATGGGGCTTAAAAATTTGCGTATAAGTAACGTATGTGAAGGTGGGTGTATCGGGTTTGAAATCCCAAATGACGAACTTCAAACAACTCCTCTTTTAAATATTTTACAATCGCCTGAATTTGAAAATGCCAAAGGAGCATTACCTATTTCATTGGGCGTGAATATCAAGGGTGAACCTGTGTTTGCAAACCTTGCTAAAATGCCTCACCTTTTGGTTGCAGGCGCGACAGGCTCCGGAAAATCGGTTGGTCTGAATGCTTTTATTATTTCGCTTATCAAGCGTTTAAAACCGGCTGATTTGAAATTTGTGATGATTGACCCTAAACGTATTGAATTTTCGATTTATAATGATCAAAAATATATGTTTATGCCGGTCATTACCGAAAACAGCAAAGCAACATCTGCCCTGAAATATCTGGTTGATGAAATGAATAACCGATATAAACTTTTTGAAGAAAGTTTGACTAAAAATATTGAAGAATACAATGAAAATGTCGGGCATATGCCTTATATTGTCGTGATTATTGATGAGTTTTCGGATCTTGTTTTAATGGAAGAAGATGTTGAAAAGCAAATCCAAATTTTAGCGCAAAAAGCAAGAGCAGCCGGTATTCATCTGATTATTGCAACCCAGCGTCCGTCTGTTGATGTTGTGACCGGCTCGATTAAAGCAAACTTCCCTTCCCGTTTGGCTTTTAAGACAGCTTCGGGTGTTGATTCTAAAACAATTTTAGATACAACGGGCGCCGAAGATCTAATCGGGCGCGGTGATGCCCTCTTTTTGGCTGCCACGGGTGAGTTATTGCGTGTTCACGGCGCTTATATTTCAACGGCTGAAATTGATGAGATTTTGAAGCCCTATCGCTCAAAGGTTCAAGAGCCGGACTTATCAAAATTTGAAGAAATCAAAATTGTGAAAAAATCTCAAACTGCTGTTTCAAACACTTCAAATGAAAAGCCGAAATTCTTTTTGATTACGTGGGTGCAAGGAGTTTGGAACTGGCTTTCAAAATCTGAAAAAAAACGCCTTATCAAAGCGATATTTGCATTTCTTGTCGCATCATTTTTTGCAGGTAAATCTGATACCAAAAGCAAAACGAAAAATAAAATCATTGATAAGGTTTTAGACAAGGCAATCAAGAGGTAACTGAAATGACACTTGAAGAACGTTTGGTTGAAATTGAAATGGATTTAACTCATGCTGAGCGTATGCTTGAAGATTTAAATGAAGTGATTATCAGGCACGAAAAAGAAATCGAAGCCTTAAAAAAAGAAAATGCACTTTTGAAAAATCTTTTAGAGCGCGACACGGTTAAACCTTTGTCGGAAGAAACCCCTCCTCCGCATTATTAATTATTGGACATCACGGACTATTTCGTTTGTTTCTATTTTGATTTCACGGACGTCCTTTTGTGCTTTGCTTTCAGCGCTGCTTAATGTGTTTTGAATGGCTTCTTTTGTGGTATCATAGCCATCTTTAATAGTATCTCCTGTTTGAGAAGTTACATGCTCGGCCACTTCTGAAACAGTTGAATCTCCTGTTAACTTGCCGCGATAAAAGCCGACTGCTATAAAATAAATTGCCAGAATTACAAGAGCATAGAACAAATATTTTAACAAAGTTCCCATCATCTTTCTCCTCAAAAAAAACTAAACTGTTAATGAAATAATCAAGAAATGGGATTTTTCAAGTTTTATTTTCGATCAAAAAGCTTTTCAATATCTTGGATCTTAATTTCAATGTAGGTCGGACGTCCGTGATTACATTGTCCGGAGTGCTCTGTTTGTTCCATCTCGCGCAACAGGTGATTCATTTCCTCTAAATTAAGGCGCCTGCCTGCCCTGACCGAACCATGACAAGCAATGGTGGCAAGCATGAGATGAATTTTTTTCTCTAAAGAAAATGCATTATTCCATTCTTCCGTTTCTTCTGCCAGATCATGAATCAGTTTTTCAACATCAGTGTTTGAAATCAAAGCCGGAATTTCTCGAACAATGAGAGCTTTAGGGCCAAAATCTTCAAGAATTAATCCAAGTTTTGAAAACTCTTCGGCGTATTCTAAAAGCTTTGCTTTTTGTGAAAGTTTTAGCTCTACAACCACGGGAATTAACAGAATTTGAGTTGGTACGGTCTTTGCATGCGCAAGACTTTCTTTCATTTTCTCCATCACAATACGTTCATGAGCTGCATGTTGGTCGACAATAATGAGACTGTCGTTTGTTTGTGAAATAATGTATGTATCGTTAAATTGAGCTTTTGCAAGCCCAAGCGGCGGCATATCATTTACTTTAGGCTCAATTTGATCATCCGGTAAATTGTTTTTAACGGAATACGCATTTTGCAAATCAGGCAAAACATTTTCTTTCAAATGAGGCGCAAAATGATGTTTTGTGCTTTGAAAAGAAGAGAAGTTTATCGGACGCGTTTCTTCTTTTAAGGAGTGATTTTCAAAATCGGTTGCGATTCTTTCAGGACGTGCAATTTGTGAAAAATCAAGCGTATCGGCTGAAGCCATGCTTGCCGTTGAAAGTGCATTTCGAATGGCGCTGACAATGAGGGCTCGAATACCGGCATTGTCATAAAATCGAACTTCTGTTTTTTGAGGATGAACATTAACATCTAAATACATCGGATCAACATCTAAAAATAAAGCACACATCGGATAGCGCCCGCGCTCTAAAACGTCTTGATAAGCTCCTTTGATGGCACCGAGAAGTAATTTGTCTTTTACCGGTCTGTTATTTACAAATAAGTATTCTGAGAGCGAATTGGCTTTATTTAAGGTCGGAAGCCCGATGTAGCCCGAAAGAGTTGTATTTTCATTTGCGACATTAATTAACACAGCATTTTCGCAAAATTCTTTTCCCATAACTTCGCCCAAACGTTTCAAACGTGCATCAAAAAGCTCACCGTTGGTGGCATTGAGTGAAAGGCGTTCTTTGCCGTTATGAGTGAGATAAAACGAAACGTTTGGGTTAGCCATAGCTATTCGTTCAACAATGTCAATACATCCGCCAAGTTCGGAAGCATCATTTTTCAAAAACTTCAGGCGTGCCGGTGTGGTATAAAATAAATCACGAATCTCAATACGTGTTCCGTTTGAAATGGCCGCAGGCGTCACATCTGATTTTTTACCGCCTTCTACTTTGATTTGCCACCCCTCATCAGATTCCTTTTTTCGGCTCATAATGGTGAGTTTTGAAACAGCTCCGACAGAAGGAAGCGCCTCACCTCTGAAACCAAAATATTTAATATGAAACAAATCGTTGTCACTCAGTTTTGAAGTGGCATGTCGTTCCACACAAAGGGCTAAATCTTCTTTTGAAATGCCGATACCGTTATCATGAATAATAATCAAACTTTTGCCGCCATCGGTCAAATCGATGTCAATTTTAGAAGCCCCCGCATCAAGCGCATTTTCAATCAGCTCTTTTAAGACAGATAGCGGACGCTCGATAACTTCGCCGGCAGCAATTTGATTGATTAAATTATCCGGTAAAATACGAATAGGCATTTCACTACTTTCTGAATGATTTGACCTTTTTAATGAGCGAAAGCGTGGACCCGTCATGAGATTGACTAAATGACTTTCCTTGAATTTCGGGCAAGATATTTGTCGCTAATTGCTTGCCGAGCTCAACGCCCATCTGATCAAATGAGTTGATGTTCCAAATAGCGCCTTGAACAAAAACTTTATGTTCGTATAACGCAATTAATTGTCCAAGGGCGTAAGCATCAATTTTCTTAAATAACAATGTGTTAGAAGGTCTATTTCCTGTAAAACTTTTATATTTTTTCAAAAATTCGACCTCATCTTCCGATTTACCGGCTTTGCGCAATTCACTTGCCGCTTCGCTGACGGTCTTGCCGCGCATTAATGCTTCACTTTGAGCTAATACATTTGAAAGTAAAATTTCATGGTGTGCACCGATTTCGTTGTGCGAAATGGCCGGAACGATAAAATCAACCGGAACAAATTCGGTTCCTTGGTGTAAAAGTTGGAAAAATGAGTGCTGAACATTTGTCCCTGCACCGCCGAACAAAACCGGACCTGTGGCATATTTTACAAAGTGACCGTCTTTATCAACACTTTTGCCGTTGCTTTCCATATCAAGCTGTTGAAGGTATGAGGGTAAATACTGCAAGTATTCGTCATAAGGAATGACAGCATAACGGTGAATATCAAAAAAGTTGTTGTACCAAATCCCAAGTAGCGCCATAATCACAGGTATATTTTGTTCTAGTGGTGCTGTTTTGAAATGCTCATCCATTTCATGAGCTCCTTTGAGAAGCTTTTCGAAATTTTCATAACCGACTGAAATCGCAATAATGAGCCCGATTGCTCCCCAAACGGAATATCTGCCCCCGACAAAATCCCAAAATTCAAACATGTTTTCAGGATCAATCCCAAATTCCGAAACTTTTTCTTTGTTGGTCGAAAGGGCGACAAAGTGTTTTGAAACAGCGTGTTCTCCCAAAGCATCAATCAGCCATTTACGACAAGTTTTGGCATTTGTTAATGTTTCGATGGTTGTAAATGTTTTAGATGCCACAATAAAAAGTGTTGTTTCAGGATTTAAGTCTTTTAAAACTTCATAGGCGTTTGTGCCGTCAATATTTGAAATGAAATGGCAGTGCATTCCTTTCATTTGATATTTTTTTAAGGCTTCACAAATCATTTTCGGCCCCAAATCAGAACCACCGATCCCGATATTGACAATATCTGTTAATTTTTTGCCGGTATAGCCTTTGAAGTTGCCATATCTGACATCATCAGAAAACTTTTTCATTTTTGCAAGAACAGCAGTGATGTCTTTCATCACGTTTTGACCATCAAGCATAATTTTTGAATCGGACGGGGCGCGAAGCGCTGTGTGCAAAACGGCTCTGTGTTCGGTTGTGTTAATGCGTTTGGCATTAAACATATCATCACGTTTTTCTTCCAAGTTTCGTTCACGAGCGAGTTCAAAAAGTGCTTTTAATATTTCATCATCAAAACGATTTTTGGAATAATCAAGTGTTAAATCAGAAAGCTCCAACGTATATTTTTTAGCGCGATCTTTGTCTTTTTCAAACAATTCCGACATTTCTGTTTTTTTGAAATGCTTTTGAAGATTTTGAAGTTTTTTCCATGCTTTTGATTGAGAGTTATTGAAGCAAAACATTTTAATCGTTCCTTTCGTTTTCTTTGCCTATTGTTATAAAAGATGGTTTTGTTTTGTAATATTTTTGAGAAACTCTGTTGATATCATCAAGCGTCACGCTTTTGACATAATCGTTTCTTTTTTGTAAAAAATCAATGCCTAAGTTTTCTTTTTGCATGTATAAGAGCATGCTCGAAATGGCTGCTGTTGAGGTAAAACGCAAGTTAAATGAGGTCAACATATTTTCTTTAACTTCATCAAGTTCTGTTTGTGTAATTGTTCCTAAAGCCATTTTGTTCCATTCTTGCAAGAAGACTTCATACATCTGATTTTGATTTTGCACAGATGTTGAAAATTGGCCCATCAAACGCGGCGCGTCAATATCTGTATTAAGGGATGTATAAGCACCGTATGTCAGCCCCTCTTTTTCTCGTGCCACAACATTTAGCCTTGAGGTTAAATCTGCGCCGCCGAAAATTTCGTTTGCCATATAAAGAGGATAAAAATCGTTTGAAAGTCGTGTGGTCGCCGGAGCCACAGTTAAGGTAATGATTTGAGGAATATTTCGAAAAATATGTTTATCTTTGAAATGATAATCAGCTTGCAAAAGGGGTATCTCTTCAGAATTTTTCTTCTGATTTTGAAGCGAGCCAAACGCTTCATCAATGAACTCTTTTGCGTTATGAGAGTTTAAACTTCCGGCAATGGCTATTTTTAAGTTATTTTTTGAAAAATAGGAGGAAATAAAATCTTTAATATCCTGCTTTGAAAGTTCATTAACGCTTGTGACACTCCCAAGTGCATCACGCGATTTCGGATGTGAGCCGAAAAATTCTTTTTTAAAAGCTTTAGAAAGAATTTTTTGCGGATTTTCTTCTTGCATTTGAAGGGCTGTCATCATTTGGCGTTTTGTGATGTCAATATACTTTTCTTCAAGCAATGGTTCTGTTAATACAGATTTCAAAATTGAGGCGGCAAGTTTTTCATATTGTACCGGAAATGAGATTTCACCATTAAAAGTTTCATCTGAGACATCAAAAGAAAGCGAGATTCCGTGAAGCTCAAGCAAATCATTGAACTCTTCGTCATGATATTTGCCTGCCCCGTTTAATAATACCTCAGATGTAAGCGTTGCAAGACCTTCTTTAGAATATATATATCCGGCATTATCAAAATAAAAAGAAAGTGAAGCAACAGAGGTGTCCGAGTCTTCCATAAAATAGGCTTTCAGACCGGAAAGTGAGGTTATCTCTTCAACTTTTTTGTGAAACGTTTTTTCTTTCAAATGCGAATTTTCAATAAGCTCTTGGGCATTAAATGATTTTGGCGCTTGATAAAAAATCCATAATGCATAGCCGACGAGCGTTAAAAAGATGATATTCAATACAGCGCATATTTTAGTTTTTCGGCTCATTTGAAACCTCCCTTAACGGTGTTAAAACAGAAGTGACTTGTTTCGCATTTTCAAGCATTTCTAAAACGGTTTTTTGAACGTCATTGAAGGTCACGTTTTCAATTCCTTTCGGATAATTTTCAATTTCATTCAAGCTCAAACCAAGTGTTGCCAAATAACCTAAAATATAGGCTTCATCTTCCGGATTATCTTTGACAAAGACAAGCGTTGAGAGCATTTTTTTCTTTTCTTTTTCTATCATTTCAGGCGTTAAATCCGCAAGCGCTTGTTTTAATGTTTTATCTAACAAATTGAAATAACTTTGAATGTCAGTTTCAGCATGAGGGATAAAATGCACACTAAAGACCCCTGAACCACGTGCCATAGTTTGGACAGAACTGGAGGCGTCAACAACTAAATTTGTTTTGATTAAATGCTGTTTTATATAAGAATTTTGGCTTTCTCCAAAATAGTGAGAAAAAACTTCCATGGCAAAAGCTTTTTTCGGATTATCAAAAACGGAAGGAATGATGTATGAACGTGTCATGGTTGGAACCTCAACATCAGCCATTTCTTTTTGAATGGTATATGTACCGTTTTCTTGAACCGAAAAAGAACGTTTTTCAGGTAAAGCTTTCACAGTTTTTTTATCAAGAGCAAAATACTTTTCCGCCAAAATTTTAACATCTTCTTTGGTCACATCGCCGACCACAACCAAAACGGCATTTTCAGGTGTATAATATGTTTGATAAACCTCTAAAGCATCTTCTTTTGAAAGATTTTTGATTTCATCTTCCGTTCCAGAAATCGGGTGTTCATAAGGTGTATTTTGCCAAAGTATCTTTTGAACATCTTCAAAAAAACGAGATTTCGGTTTGTTATCAACGCGTTCTTTGCGCTCTTCTAACACAATTTTTTGTTCGCCTTCAAATGCTTCATCTGAAATTTGAAGATGAAACATTCGATCTGCCTCGAGTGCCAATACAAGTTCTAAACGAGATAAATCAACCAAGGCATGATAAACCGTCATGTCTTTGCTGGTAAACGCGTTAAAATCTGCACCGTTTTTATGCATCAATTGATTAAAACTTGAAGCAGGAACGTTTGATGTGCCGCGAAACATTAAGTGTTCTAAAAGATGAGCTAAACCGCCCTTTCCTTTTTTTTCATCCATTGAGCCGACTTTGTAGAAAAGCATCATTTTGGCAATCGGCGCTTTGTGATTTTCAGAAACAATTACGCGGAGTTTGTTATTGAGATAAAACTCATCGGCGTGAAATATCTCGCTGTTTGCTTTAAAAGAAATTAAAGCAATAAATATCGAAAATACAAACAAATAAGCGTATTTTTTCATCTTCAATATGAAATGATTTTAATCCGGCAATTCATCAAAATCAGGTGGCAAAACAAGAGGATTTCTTGTTTCAATTTTTGTTTCATCAGGTGCTTTTTTCTCAAAACCGGCCCATTTTTTGAATGTGGAACAAGCCGACAATGCAAACATTAAAGTCAAACAAAGTATAATCGTTTTTTTCATTTTTTTGTATCCTCTGATAAATTTTTCTTCTTATTAAATAAGGTTTTGATAATGATAAGTGTAGCCCCGATACAAATAAACGTATCTGCCACATTAAAAGCAGGCCAATGATAAACCCCTGTATAAAAGTCCAAAAAGTCAAAAACGGATCCCATTAAAATCCGGTCAAAAACGTTTCCCATGGCTCCGCCGATAATCAGCCCTAAAGATATTTTCACAAATTTTGATTTTTCCGTGATCATCCAGTGCAACAAGAAAATAATGACACAGAGTGCAAATAAAATTAAGAGGACACGCCCCCATATTCCGCCGCCATCTAGCATAGAAAAACTGACCCCCTTATTAAACGCTGCAACCAAATTAAAATGCGGGCATACAGCATATCTTCCGCCTTTTTCTAAAATGAATTGTAAGATGTAGTATTTAGAAAGTTGATCTGCCGTAAAAACAAGCATGGCAACAAATAAAGAGGGTAACACGTTAAACTCCTATGAGAACAAAATATTTTACGCTAGTATAAGTCGTATCAAGCTTAAATACCAGTATATATTTGAGAAATCGACAGGATTTTTTAAAACATCCCTTTTTTCTTGAAATAAATGATTGTGAAGATGGTCAAAATGGCGGAAAACGAAATAACGACCAAAAATCCATACGGATTTTTAGCCCAAGGCACATCCACATTCATTCCCCAAAACGAGGCCAGCATGGTCGGAATCGATAAAATAATCGTAATGGCTGCCAAAAATTTCATCACGAGGTTCAAGTTGTTATTGATGATTGATGCAAATCCGTCCATCATCCCCTCTAAAATGGAGCGGTGCATATCAACCATTTCGATAGCTTGTTTGTTGTCCACAATCACATCTTCTAAACCATCGATATCCTCTTCGGTAAATGTAATGACTTTTGAAAGAGAGGGAAGTCTGAGCATCCGAAGGAGTTTGAGCAAAACAACGTGATTGTCTTTGAGGGCTGTTGTAAAGTAAACAAGAGATTTTTGAATCTCAATTAAATCAAAGAGGGCTTTGTTTTTGGTTGTTTTTCGAATGGAATACTCAATTTCTTCCGTTTTTTGGTTAATGATGGCCAAATATTTCAAATAGTATTGCGTACACTTTGTCAGAATTGAGAGCAAAAAGCGCCCGCGAATACGCGTGTCAAATGTTTTAGCCGTGTTTTTGTTAAAGCTGCTGATGATTCGATTGTCGCGCGAACAAATGGTCATAAAATTCTTTTTTGTAAAGAAAAGTCCGCAAGGAAGTGTATCAAAATTTCCTTCATCATCTAAAAGCGGTAAATTGATAATCAGCGACAAAGCGTTGTCTTCAAATTCGACTCTGGAACGCTCGTTTAAGTCCAAAGCGTTTTTAAGCATATCAAAATCTAGTTTTAACTGTGTTGAAACTTTGAGGAGTTCCTCATCGTTTGGATTAATCAGATTATACCAAGAAAAAGAAGAAGGCTTGTTTTTTTTGAGCTTAACAAGTTTCCCGCCGTCTTCCGATTTGTAAATTCTTAACATGGCAGGCCTCCTTTTGATGAAAACAAATTTTGAGATTTTAGGGATTGGTGCGGCCAAGAAGACTTGAACTTCCATGAACTTAGTTCATAACGACCTCAACGTTACGCGTCTACCAATTTCGCCATGGCCGCAAATTCCCTACAAGAGACGAGATATCTTTAATCTATATCACGAAAAGAATCAAGTCTTTTTTTTATTTTTTTGCACTTTTTTTAGCGATACTTAATTGAAAAAGTATTTTTGTTTCCTTTTGCAGCCTCTGTTGCCTCCTCGACAGTGTAGATACGCTTCACATTATGATATTCTTTACCTGCACCCATATCAGAAAAACTGGCATACTTTTTACCATCAACGATATAAAAATCTCCGTCTTTGGAATAGGCTTTAATTTCAATTAAATTACTATGTGTTCCTTCATTATTTGTAAAATTATTTCTTGAAATATCTGAATTTCTAAAAGCCTGTTCACATAAAGATTTTTTTGCTTCAGAACAATAAACTTTTACCTCGTTATAGGTATTATTGTATCCTAGACCGAATCCGTCAAAAACTGAAGTAGATATAGATGTTACAGAATCCGGAATAACTAATACTTCAATACCATTCATCCACGCAAAAGCCTGGTTATTAATTGTTGTTAGACCTTCCGGTAGAATGAGTTCTTTAATCGGTGGATAACCTGTTTTAAAAGCTGCATATTCGATGGTTTTTAATGTTGGAGAAAATGTAAGAGTTTCCAATTTTGTATTATGATAAAAAGCACCAACTCCAATTGTTTCTACTTCAGATTGAGACATATCTACACTGCGGATGTTAGAAGTATTGCTGTCAGAGCCATGAAAAGCGTCTGTACCGATTGATTTTATTGTGCCTTTAATCACGACATCATAAATATTCAAATTACCATCAAAAGCATAACTTTTAATGGAAGCATTTTCGCCCGTCCCTGTCACAGTCAGTAAACCTTTATCATCTAAGGTATATGTACATCCCGTTCCGCAACTTCCGCTTGAAGCGGCAAAGGCATTTGAAGAAGTTAAGACAGCCATCAAGCTTAAAACCAAAATCTTGTTCATTGTTTTCTCCTTTTAACTTAAAAAAAATCCATTTCAGATTAACAAAACCCAAAATGGAGGAGTCAAACAACTGTGAACAAGCCCAGTCTCCCTTATTCGAAGCAAAAAGCTCTTATATCGGGAACTCCTCATCAAAAGGAGTTTACTTGTTCAAAAACGTTGTTTGGACGTCGCAACCATCCGGTTACAATATCATTCTATCTGAAATTCTCACTAAATTCAATAAAAAAAAGCTCTATTATGATTTTATAGAGCTTTGAATTTGAAAAAAAGTTTACCTTACAAACTTCTGAGCAGAAGTGAGATATTTGTAATAAAAAGCTTGACGGCTAAAGCAAGTAAGATGATACCAAAAATCTTTTTTAAGATATAAAGAAGACCGGGGCCTAAAAATTTTTCTAAATTTTTAGCCCATTTCAAATCAAGATAAATGATGATGGCATTGGCAACAATCGCTAAGATGATATTGAAAAGCTGATATTCTGCACGTAGTGAAAGAATCGTTGTCAATGACCCTGCCCCGACAATGAGCGGGACAACCACCGGTGTGAAAGTTGCATCTTTTGGCAAATCTTCACTATCTCTGAAAATCGGAATATCTAAAATCATCTCGAGTGCCAAAATAAACAAAATAACCGAGCCTGCCACAGCAAATGAAGAAATATCAAGTCCGAAAAGTTTTAAGAATGCTTCACCGACATAAAGAAATCCGATAAATATTAAAAGCGTCATCAAAGCCGCACGTGAGGCGCTGACTGTCCGCCCGTGTTTTCGAAGGTTAATCACCACAGGCGTAGCCCCTATAATATCAATAATGGCGAACAAAACAACAAACGCTGCTATAAATTCCTGCATATCAAAAATCATTAACAAACCTCTCTTGGGTAAATAAAAAACTGATTGGGTTGTAACAAAGTTTAAGGCAATGTCAAGAACTATTCTCAAAACGCCACAAAAAAACACTGCCTTTTTTTTCAAAGACAGTGTTTTTCGATTCGAATTTATTATTCAGAAACTTTTAAGGCGGACATGTGCTCTAAAAGGGCGCGTTTATCTGTCACGTCTTTTTGAGCTTCTGCCAAAAGCTTTTCATAACGCTGTGGATTCATTTTATTGACAATCTGGAAACGTGTTTCAGAGGCCATGTATTCTGCCAAGGGTTTACTCGGTGCTTTTGAATCAAGCATTAAAGGTGCTTTGCCTTCTTTAACGTTTTCAGGGTTAAAGCGATACAAAGGCCATGAACCTGTTTCAACGGCATCTTTTTGGTGTTGCAAACCATCTGCCATATTCAGACCTTGGTTGATACACGGGCTGTATGCGATAATGATTGAAGGACCATCATAGCTTTCAGCTTCGTTAAAGGCTTTAATGACTTGAGAATCGTTGGCGCCGAGTGCCACTTGAGCCACATAAACTGATCCGTATGACATGGCAATCATGCCCAAATCTTTTTTAGCGAGCTCTTTACCGGCTGTTGCAAATTTAGCAGATGCGCCACGCGGTGTTGCTTTAGATTGTTGACCGCCGGTGTTAGAATAAACACCTGTATCCACAACCAAAATATTGACGTTTCTGCCCGATGCAATCACATGATCGACACCGCCGAAACCGATATCATAAGCCCAGCCATCACCACCGATAATCCAAACGGATTTTTTAATCAGATAATCAGCCATCTCAAGCAAGTGTTCGGCCTCATCTGTTGAAATTGTTTTCAATTCTGATTTTAACTGTGCCACATAATCTCTTTGACGATCAATTTCTTCGTCTGTGGATTGCGGGTTGGAAACAATTTTATCTGCTACATCTGAGAGCTTATCTTTTAAGCTGCTTAAAAGTGCTAAAGCTGTTTCTCTGCCGTGATCGATTGAAAGACGCATACCAAGACCAAACTCGGCATTATCTTCAAACAGTGAGTTTGCCCAAGCCGGACCATGACCTTTTTCATCTTTGGCATATGGTGTTGTCGGGAGGTTTCCTGAATAAATGGAAGAACAACCGGTTGCGTTTGCAACAACCATACGATCACCGAAAAGTTGGGTCAAAAGTTTGATATAAGGTGTTTCACCGCATCCGGCACAAGCGCCCGAGAACTCAAAGAGAGGTCTGATCATTTGTGTTGTTTTCGGCAAAGTCTTAGAAACTTCGGTACGTTTCACATAAGGAAGTGTTTCAAAGAAAGCCCAATTTTTCTTTTCTTCTTCCAAATGATTTTCAATATGATCCATATTGATGGCGTGTTTTTCAGGATTTTCTTTGTTCTTTGCCGGACAAGCCGTCACACAAACGCCGCATCCCGTACAATCTTCAGGTGAAATTTGAAGCATGAACTTTTTGCCGGCAAATTCTTTGCCCTTATAATCGGCAGATTTAAAGCCTTCCGGTGCATTTTTAAGTTCATCCTCTGAAGCGACTTTCATTCTGATAACGCCATGCGGACAAACAATAGAACATTTACCGCATTGAATACAGCTTGCCGGATCCCAAACCGGAATTTCGGTCGCGATACAGCGTTTTTCATATTGTGTGGTTGCTGTCGGCCATGTACCGTCGACAACATCTTGAAGTTCTGAAGTTGTAATTGTATCGCCTTTGTCAGCAATGAGTTTAGCTGTTAATTTTTGAACAAACTCAGGTGCATCAGCCGGTACAGGTGCCAAACGATGGAAGGTAGATGTGACGTGATCAGGATATTTGACTTCAAACAAGTGGGCCAGTGAAGCGTCCACAGCTGCAAAGTTCTTTTGAACAACAGCATCACCTTTTTTGGAGTATGTTTTCTTAATGGCTGCTTTAATAGCGTCAATAGCAACATCTCTTGGCAAAATGTTTGAAATGGCAAAGAAACAAGTTTGCATTACGGTGTTAATGCGTTGTCCCATACCTGTTTCACGAGCAACTTCAACAGCATTGATGGTATAAAATTTCAAATGCTTCGAAATAATTTGTTCTTGAACTTCAATCGGTAAATGATTCCACACTTCTTCATGCGAATAAGGAGCATTAAGCAAGAATGTTGCACCATCTTTGGCAATTTTTAAGATGTCGATTTTTTGCATAAATTGAAATTGGTGACATGCTACAAAATCAGCAGATGTAATTAAATATGCCGAACGAATGGGGTTGTCTGAAAAACGAAGGTGTGAAGTTGTCATCGAGCCGGATTTTCTGGAGTCGTAAACAAAATAGCCTTGCCCGTATTTACCGGCATCTTCTGCAATAATTTTAATGGAGTTTTTGTTAGCACCGACTGTTCCGTCAGCACCTAAGCCGAAGAAGACGGCACGAACAACATCTTGAGGTTCAACATCAAATTTTTCATCATATGAAAGTGACTTATGCGTTAAATCATCAATAATACCAACCGTAAACCCATTAACAGGATTTGATGACATTGCATTATCAAATACGGCTTTGGCCATGGCAGGTGTAAATTCTTTTGAAGACAAGCCATAGCGACCGCCATAAATTTTCGGCAAGCTCTTTAATTTTCCATTTGAAAAAGCACGCGTCAGAGCTGTTGTCACATCAAGATAGAGTGGTTCACCGAGTGAACCGGATTCTTTGGTTCTATCCAAAACAGAAACTGTTTTAACAGTGCTCGGTAAAACTTTTAAGAATGATTCTTCAGGGAACGGACGATAGAGATGAACTTTCAAAACGCCAAGCTTTGCCCCTTTGGCATTTAAGTATTCAATAGCTTCTTCAACCGTTTCGGCGCCTGACCCCATTACAACAATCACATGTTCGGCATCTTGTGCGCCCGTATAATCAACAACATGATAACGACGGCCTGTAAGTTTATAGAATTTATCCATTTCTTCTTCAACAATACCTTCGACTTTGTCATAATAAGGATTGGAGGCTTCTCTTCCTTGGAAGAAAACGTCAGGATTTTGAGCTGTTCCTCTGATGACCGGTTTTTCAGGACGTAGAGCGTTTTTAGCGTTGAATTTATAATCAACACCTTCAAGCATAGCTCTTAAATCATCATCAGATAAAAGGGAAATCTTTTTAATTTCGTGAGAGGTTCTGAAACCATCGAAGAAATGGATGACAGGGGTCTTACCCTTGATAGCAACCAAGTGAGATAAAGGTGCTAAGTCTGCGACATCCTGAACAGACTGAGAACAGATCATTGCAGCACCAGTTTGTCTACAAGCATAGACGTCACCATGATCACCAAAGATGGATAAGGAACGGCTAGCCAAAGAACGGGCGGCACAATGTAAGACAATAGGTAATTCCTCACCGACCCACTTATAGATGTTAGGGATCATGAGTAATAAACCCTGAGAAGCGGTGTAAGTAGTAGCTAAAGCACCACCTTGAGCGGCACCATGAACAGCACCGGAAGCACCAGCTTCAGATTGC
>DFFP01000038.1 GCA_002372275.1 Alphaproteobacteria bacterium UBA3773
TAATGAGTGGCAACAGTTATGTTCCCGGAAGATCCGGTAAAAGGATATACACTGTTCCGGAAGCTGTTGAGGCACTGGGAACAAAAAACAAAAATACGTTTTCCATTAAATATCGATAAAAAATGTAATAAGCTTATTGACAAATTTTTTAATTTGTGTCATACTTTTAACAAACAAAATTAAACAAAAATAATTATGAAAAACAAAACATGTAAGGCTATCTTAGCCAAAAATTTGAGAAACTATCAAACAGAGTTGATAGAAGTGATAAACGAGAATACACTGCCGGATTATCGTCAGGATTTTCTTGCGGCAGCAAAACTTATGGGAGTCGTGCAAAACGAACTCTTAAGTGAGGCTCCGGCTCAAGCTTCCTTCTTGAAGAGTTTGAAAGAGGAAGTTGAAGTGCTTTTAAGTCGTACGTTTTTACCGACTTGCAAGCACGGTCTCAGTCAGTCATCATACGCTCTGTCAGAACTTCTTGATGAGTGTTAAATAAAAAAGCGGAGTTTAAAAACTCCGTTTTTTTTGTAGACAGAAAACAAATAAAAAAACGCCGGAATAATTTTCCCGAGCGTTTTTTTTGAGATTTTAAATAAATAAAACTATTTAACAGCGTCTCTTAAAGCTTTACCGGCTTTGAATTTAGGAGCCTTAGAAGCGGCAATCTTAATTTCTTTACCTGTAGCAGGGTTGCGGCCTTTACGAGCAGCACGTTTAGCAACAGAGTATGTACCAAAACCGATGATTTGAACTGTTTCACCTTTTTTCAAAGCTTTTGTAATAACAGCAATACCTGCTGCCAAAACTTTAGAAACTTCTGCTTTTGTTGTGCCGGCTGTTTTTGCAACGTTTGCAACGAATTCTGTTTTATTCATATTTTTTTCCTTTCTAAAAGTTAGTAAGTGTTTTGTTAAACCTCACAAGCAAATGTTAGCTGTTTTAAGCCAAATGTCAAATACTTATTTATCATTTATGCAATTTTTTTTAATTTAAAGCCCGATTTTATGGGTTTTAAGGCTATTTTTTTAAGTTCAAAGCATTTAGCACAAGCAAAATCACAATTCTGTTGTGTTATTTTGTGCGATTCGTTTTATTTTAAACAAAAAAGAAGACCCCCATTAAAGGAGGTCTTCTTTTTAAAGATTGTTTCATGTCTCGGTTTACTTCCAAAGGACGACTGCATTATTCATTTTCAGCGTAAATGTTCCGTCGCCGTTATCAATAGCTTGGAACTCTGAAATGATTGGGGTAGAGATACCCCAGTTCCACTTAGCTACCGTAGATGCTGCAATAACAGTAGCATCTCCGGTCCAAGCAGTCCAGATCCAGTCATCAGAACCGCTACGATTTTGTGTCTTTGCCGGAACCCAACCATAAGGTCTGTACTCAGCCGAGTTGTATTTCCTAAAATCGCCGTTATGGATGGTACCATTTGCGATCTCGGCAGCTGTCGGGAATACAGTCGAAGTCGGGGTTACAACCAATACTTTTTGCATTTGACCATTCAACTCACGATCAATTGCAAAACATTTGGCAATAACTTTTTGGCCTGAACCACCTACCAATGTACCCGGGAGAACCGGAACATAAGTAAGTTGAACGCCCAAAATTGTACCATCAACAACATCCTCAGCTTCCTTCTTAATGCGAAGGTTGCGATGAGCTGTTGCAGAAAGGTTCAATGACTGACCGTTAACGGTGTATACTGCATTAACCGTATTAGCATACGGATAAACAGTATATTTGCCGTCACTCGATGGTGTTCCTTGTCCGATGTTTTGCCCCCCTTCGCTCAGAGCGAAGCTCGCTTTGAACGTTACAGAGAGGGTGTCATAACTGAGTGTTACATCACCATCTGCCGACCAACCATAGGTATTGCTAAAATTAACAGTACCATTGGTAGCATTGTCGGTGTAAGTGCCGTTTCCGGTACCATTTGTACCGTTGCCGGTGGTGACGAAGTTAACGTTCTTCACGTCAACATCAGCACCATCCTGAGCATTCAAAGAAGCATTTAAGGTTGCCGTCTTTGACGTGATCAGTTGACGACCTTGCAGATTCCACTGAGCATAGAAATCAGCAGTTGCAGTAAAGGAGTTACCGTTCTTCGTTACAGAAGACTCTACAAAAGTATAAAGGATATAATCCTCTTCCTCTTGCATATAGGCAAGCTCCATCTCTTTCTCATCCATCGAGACAGTACCGTCGATGTCATGCTTTTTGAGCATGACTTTCGGCTTCATAACAACACGATCATTGTCCACAGTGATGTCCGCATTTCTCAGGTTAACAGAGGTAATCTCGGTATAACCCATGAACGGTTTATTATCCTTGATGATTTTGTCATGCGAACAATCAAAGTCCGCACTTTGTCCATCATCAAAGGTATAATGCTCGGAGAACGTTGTCGTACGTTTTAAGAAACCGTTCGGCGTCACTACATCAGAAGTGCTCTTCATACCGGTTGTGTGGGTTGCCACCTCAACTGGTTGACCAATGTTCCGAACTTTTGAGCTAGCCTTAGAAAGACGAGCTGTTACGGTCAGATTCATCGGCTCGGTTACCGAAGTGCGACTTTGCACGTTGTCGTAAACTTTAACGACATTGTCGTAAGAGTTTACGTTGAGCGTCGAGTTAAGCGTCGAAGTCATACCAGCATTTGCGACTGTCGCATCGAACTGATACGATTCGTTTTCTACCGTGTCACGGCGACCCTGAATAGTGTCAAGTGTCAACAACACTAAGGTATGAGTCAAACTCAAAACCTGGCTGTTTGCACCTTGAATATATTCACTTGTAGCGGTGTACTTGTAGTACATCGTTACAACAACGGGAACGGCAATATAACCTTTCCCATTAATGGTCGGGTGAGTCTCGATGCCAATCTCTTTGTCACCTCTTTGAATACTCCATTTACCTTTCGTGAAAGTATAGGAAGTATCCTTTAAGGTTAAGATTACTTCAGAAGACTTCAGAGTGTCACGCTTGACAACACTGTCCTTTCCATTAGAAATGGAAACTCTGCAAAGCTCAGAAAAGTCTGTTACGAAGAATTTTCCTTGGCTTTTGCTTGAGCTAACACCTTCTTCAACAGAACCGTAGCGGAGCACGAAATCTGCCGGCTTAAGATTCTCTACAAACAGAGAGTCAACCGTGTTTGCAACTGCCTGGATAGCACTCATATACATAAGTGAATCCAGACCATCTTTCCTGTTGTTTTCCGTAATCGTCTCGTAAGGCTTTCCGGGGTTAACTAGTGGTGTGGGAGGATCAATAGGACCCAGATCCAAACCATCTTCATTAAAAAACGAACAGGAAACCATAGAAACCATCATCATGATGATGGCAAAAAAATTAATCTTTTTCATAACGTGTTATTTTTAAATTTATTTATATTATCTTTTTTTGCCATACTGTACGAACATGAAAAAATCTTTTTCATTTCATTCTAATAAACAGCATTATTGGCATAATTATTTTCTTGTACTCATAATGTAGCACATTTTTTTTAGATGGACAAGTAAAAAATACACAAAAAATGATTTTTTTTGTACAAAACGTTAAAAGTCTATATTTTTCAATGTTTCTAAGATGGATGAAACAATGTCTTTTTGGATTTTTGTAAAATTAGAATTGTGATTAAGTTTTATTTCGTTTGCGTATAAAGAACGGTTAATTTCAAGTTGTAATGTATAAATTTTTTTTCGAGGCTGGCAGTAATGAAAAGTCGTATATGCCCCGGAATAAGGCAGATTTTTATAAACGCTGTATCCTTTTGCCTTGATGTTTTGTTCCAAAAGACTGCTGATTTGAACAGGACAACTTTGCTCAAACAAATCACCGATACAAATATCAATATCCGAATCGTCTTGCATAATCGAACAAATTTTAGACGGCATGGAATGGCAATCAAGAAGCAAACAGAATCCGAATTTGTCGACGCATTTTAAAATAAGTTCATTTAAGCGTGCGTGGTATACCTCATAAACATTTGAGATTCGTTTTTGAACTTCAGAAAATTTTAAGGGTGCTTTATAAATCGCTTGACCGTCAGCTGTGACACGATGAATAAGACCATAGCCTGAACGACAACGACTGTTTTCATAAATCATCAAGTCAGAAGGATAATCATCAAACATATTTTCATCGAGCTCGATTTTATCTCGATTGACATCTAAAAATGCACGTGCTGTGTTGAGTTTGATGGCAGTTATATTTTGATTAAAAAGAGGAGAGAGGAGTTCATCGACAAGTAAATCTTCATTTGAGCGGAGTTCTTCAATGCTACGATTGGTCACTTTTAAAAACTCTTCAGGAAAAAATTGTCCGGAATGCGGAATCGATAAAATAAGTGGCAAATTAAAATTTTCCGTATTGTATTCCGTATAAACTTGGAATTTACTATAATCTATCTGAATATTTATTGTCAAACAGGTATCCTTTTTATATTATATATAGCCTATATTAGGCGTTTAAGTCTTAATGTTTTCTAAAAATCAAAAAAAAATGCAACAAATCTAAAAAAACTTCTTGATATTTATTTTTAGTTATGCTAACAAAACCTTGCTCAAGGATATGGGTGTGTAGCTCAGGTGGTTAGAGCGCTACGTTGACATCGTAGAGGTCACAAGTTCGAGTCTTGTCATACCCACCAATAAAAATACCGGCTTTATGCCGGTTTTTTTATTGGTGAATGAAAAAAACTTCTCGAACTTGTGGCACGCAAGTTCGACGCCAAGCGAAAGGCGGACGGAAGAACGCCGGTTGCGTCAGCAATGAGCGCAGGCGCGGCCGAGACTTTTATAAAAAAAGTCGCAGACCAGTCTTGTCATACTTTGGCATAAAAATACCGGCTTTATGCCGGTTTTTTTATTGGTGAATGAAAAAAAACTCTCGAACTTGTGAGCCACAAGTTCGTTTGTTTTTTGCTGAAAAATTAACATTTTGTCAACTATTAGCTTTTTTTGCTTGATTTTTAAAATAAATGTGTTAGAAAGGCCGAATGTTAATTTTTTATTAAACTTTTTATAAAGGAAGCAACGACCATTTTTAATTACTCTGTCAAAACCGCCTTATAACTATTATGTATGAAGTTCATCATTCAACTTTTTAAGGTCAGTGTTTCAAAGATATTAAAGAAAGGATTTTTTGTTAGTGTTTCGAAAGTTTATATTTATATTTGTGATTTCTTTTGCCGTTATTCATCCGATTAAAGCTCAAAAAGAAATGATTAAAGGCGAGAAAACAGATATTCTTTCACCCTATGATATGTGTGGCATCGCTGTTGCCCGTATGGAAAAGAAATATGAGATTAAAGACCATTTGCTTGAAACAATTGCAAGTGTTGAAACAGGTGTATGGAATCATCAAAAGAAAACGTTTGTTTCATGGCCGTGGTCTGTTAATGTGCATGGTAAGGGATATCGTTTCGATACAAAAGAAGAAGCCATAAAAGAAGTCAAACGTTTACAAAGCCAAGGCATTCAAAGCATTGATGTCGGGTGTATGCAAATCAGCTTAAAATTTCATGGAAATTCTTTTGAAAGTTTAGAAGATGCCTTTGAACCTGAAAAAAATGTGGAATACAGTGCCAAATTCTTAAAAAAATTATATCAACAAAAAGGTAGTTGGCAAAAAGCAGCTCTTGCTTATCATTCCAAGATTCCCGAATATGCTTTAAAATATAAAAACAGACTCTTGAAACGCTTTGAAAAAATCAAAGTAGCATTTTTAGATACATCAAAAGAAGCCTCACTTTTTTAAGGAAAATCACAATGGAAAAATTTGAAAAGATCTTTCAAATTCGTTCATATGAGTGTGATAAATTTGGCGCTTTACGGATTGTTTCGCTCATGAATCTTTTACAAGATGCGGCCGATTTGAGTGCTACACAACTTGGTTTTGGTTTTGATTTTTGTAAATCAACAGGTGTGAGCTGGGTTGGCACAAATTATAAAATCGAAATAAAAAGTTTACCCAAAGTACATGATAAAATAACGTTTACAACCTGGCCATCAGGGGCAAATAAATTTATGGCTTTGCGTGATTTTAGAGCTTTTGATCAGAACGGAGAAGAGATTATCAAGGCAACCAGTCAATGGATTTTGGTAGATGTTGTAAAAAAACGTCCGGTCAGCCTAAATACTTATTTGCCGGATTATATGTCCATTGATGAACATGTGATTGAACCAGAATTTGAAAAGTTGGCATCGCCTCAGCGCATTGATTTAAAAAAGCATTTTGAAGCACGTTTTGACGATATTGACCTGAACTGCCATGTCAATAATGCGATTTATCCCTTGTGGGCGGCAGAATCCCTTGATTCGGATTTCCATGAAAAATATGTTCTTTCTCATCTTGAAATTTCGTATAAAAAAGAATGTTTGTATGGGGAACATGTTGAAGTTCAAACAGAAATAAACGGCTTAGAAACCAAACATGTTATTCTAACGGAAAACGGCGAAAAAGAGTTGGCTCTTTTACATCTGAAGTGGCAAGAAAGATGAGTTTGATAAATAAAAAAAAGGGCTTAAAGCCCTTTTTTTTAAGCTTCAACATTTAAGCCGGTAATTTTTTAATGAAAATAAGTTGCAGAGCAATCATAATCAAGAAGAAAGCGATTGTTGAAATATGAATGCCTACAAAATACAACAAATAAGTTAAAACATATACACCGATAAACAAAAGTGTATTGAAACGCATTTTACTCTTAAATGTCATTTCTTTGCGACATAAAGAACAAGAAAGCCCTGAAATAAGAGCATAAAATGCAACTGCAATTAAAAAGCACAAAAAGTTTAAGAAAGGTGCAACCAATATCGTTGTCCAAACAACAATACGGATCAGGCGATATAATAGAGGTGTATAATCTTTCTTTTCAAGTTTGATATCTGCCAAGTTCTGGCGACGGACTTCGCCTTCAGAAACCGAGTATAAATACGATTTTGTTAAATAAAGACCGGGTTTCGCGCCTTCCTCCAAAACCTCTTTTGTTGTATCGAGAGTAATGGTAAAAGGTATACCGTGAAAGTCGTACGTATGTGTTATAACAGCATCTTGCGGCGAAACAACTTTACCGTTTTCAACCTCGATTGGAAAAAATTCATCTGCAAATTGTTGAATATGTGGAACAGCAGAAGGGAGGGTATGATGAATGTCGTATGCCGACAAGAAGGCAAGCAGTGTTCCGAGCAATAAAAGCCACAAAGCGCCGATTCCTTTCCCTTTTATGATGTAATCTGTTATTTTTTGCATATTTTCTCTCCTTTATATTAAAGTTTGGTTGTAATGAGCATTAAAACAATTGCGGCAAAAAGCCCTGCAAAAACGTCATCGAGCATAACGCCCCATGCATTGTGAAGTTTGCTGTCAGCCCATTTAACGGGGCCAATTTTACAAATATCAAATAATCTGAAAAGTCCGAAACCCAACAAATAAATCAAAAGTGCTTTCAGTGAAAAAGTATGATATAAGTGTTGGGTTACAAGCGAAAAACTCACAAGTTGTCCGACTGTTTCATCAATCACGATTTTTCCGGGGTCTTTATCCGTACTTTTGTGAATAATTTTGTGCACAGCGGCAACACCGATAAAAAAGATAACAACAGAAGAATAAACAATTCCCTCTAAGCCGAAAAAGTAAACGAGCGGACAAGCTAAAAAAAGCGTTGCAAACGAACCGGCTGTTCCGGGGGCTTTAGGGGAAAGTCCTGTGCCGAAAAATGTTGCGATGACAAGTGCAATTTTGTTGGTCAAATCAATTCTCCCTCAAATAAAAACAAAATAATTATAAAACATGAAAATTAAATTGCAATGAATTTTTTTTTCTTTATATTAGCAAGAGAGGTTAAATATGGCTCAAGTGATTACATTCGGTTGCAGATTAAATGCGTTTGAATCTGAAGTTCTTAAAGAAAAACTTCAAGGTTATGATGATTTGATTGTGATAAATACCTGTGCCGTGACGGGTGAGGCCGAACGTCAATGCCGGCAAGAAATTCGAAAACAAAGAAAAGAAAATCCAAATGCCAAAATCATTGTTACCGGATGCTCGGCAGAAGTGCATGCTCAAGTCTTTGCTGAAATGAAAGAAGTTGACCTTGTGCTTGGCAATAAAGAAAAAACTGAAATTGAAGACTATCTTGATAAAACAGGTGTTTATGTATCCGGAATTGAAAAATCTCGAAGCCTAGATGATTTTATGATTACGGGCTTTGAAGGGCGTCAAAAGGCTTTTGTACAGATCGAGCAGGGATGCAATCATCGCTGTACATATTGTATTGTTCCTTTTGCCAGAGGAAAATGCCGTTCGCTTCCGATTGAACGTGTGATCAAACAGGTTGAAGTTTTAGTTCATGATGGAATTAAAAAAATTTGTTTGACGGGGGTGGATATTTGCTCATATGAATATGGGCTTGCCCGCGTGACGCGCGCTTTATTAAAAAATGTGCCTCAAATAGAAGAATTGTCATATGGTTCACTTGATCCGGCAGCAATAGACGATGATTTAGTTGAGCTCATCGGTACGCAAGAGAAAATCAGTCCGCATTTTCATCTTTCTGTTCAATCAGGCGATGATGAAGTTTTGAAAAAAATGGGCAGACGTCACAGAAGAGATGATGTGATTAAGCTTTGCCAAAAAATCAGAGCCGTTCGAAAAGAGGCAACATTCGGGGCAGATTTTATTTGCGGTTTTCCTTTCGAAACGGAAGAAGCTTTTGAAAATACGTGTCGATTGGTTCAAGAAGCTCAAATTGATAAACTACATGTTTTTCCGTATTCAAGACGAGAAGGGACGCCGGCCGCAAATTGGGAACAAATTGATATGAGTATCAGGCGCAAGCGTGCTCAAATTTTAAGGAAAATGAGTCATGATTAATTTTTTAAGTAAGCTTAAAGACGGCTTAAAAAAAACATCCGATAAATTCTCGGACGGATTGAAAGACATTATCTCTAAACGCCCTGTCGATTCAAAACTGTTAGATGAATTGGAAGAATTGTTGATTTCTTCGGATCTCGGCGTCCAGGTGAGTTCTGAAATTGTTCAACAGTTTTCATCAAAGCGCTTTAACAAAGAAGTCACGACAGATGAGGTCAAACTTGCGCTATCTGATTTAATTTCTCAAATGTTGCTTCCTTTAGAGACAAAGTTTGATGTTACAAATGCGCACCCTTTCGTGATTTTAATGGTTGGTGTGAATGGTGCCGGTAAAACGACTTCTATCGGAAAACTGGCGTCTCAGCTTAAACTTCAAGGCAAACAAGTTTCAATGATTGCAGCCGATACCTTTCGCGCAGCGGCTGTGGAACAACTAGAAGAATGGGCAAATCGTTCAGATGTTCGTGTTTTTAAAGGAAAACTTGGTGCAGACAGCGCCGGTCTTTGTTATGACGGTTTGAATGCCGCCATCAAAGCAGGAGATGACGTTGTTTTTATTGATACGGCCGGACGTCTTCAAAATAAAACGGGCTTAATGGATGAGCTCAAAAAAATTGTTCGCGTGATTCAAAAGGTTTTACCTGATGCGCCTCATTTAACGCTTTTAACAATCGATGCCACAACGGGACAAAATGCTGTTTCACAAGTCAAAGAGTTTAAAGAAATTGTTGATGTCAACGGGCTGATTGTGACAAAACTTGACGGTTCTTCCAAAGGTGGAATTTTGGTTCAGATTGCAGGTACAACACCTGTGCCGGTTTATTTTATCGGTGTTGGCGAAAAAATCGAAGACTTAGGTGTTTTCAAGGCAGCCGAATATGCCGAGAATATTTTAGGTCTTTCAAAATTTTAGCCTGTCTTAATAAAGACGGATTCGAGACCAAATAAAGAGAACGTTTCCGTCGTTTTTAATGCCCGGAACATAGGCAGCCTGCAAATCAAAACGATTATAACCGATGCCTATCATCGGAAGCGGTAATGGGACCGGAATATAAGAATACTCATGGCGCTGTGTGACCCCGACCGTAAAACCGTATCCGAGGCGAAAATCACCCCATGTTTTATTTTTTAAGAATGCATAGCCGATCATGGTTTCGCCGTAACCGTTTGAATCCTTGAAATACATAGCATATAAACTGTGCCAATCATTGTCCTCATCAAAACGCGAAAAACCGAGTCCGAAGCCCCACGGGTTTTCATTATATTTTTTGATGTGTTTTTTATCATAAGTTAAGCGGTTGTGCCATGCATAAAGCGGTACATAGGCATCGTAGCTGTGCTCATGCCACGTTTGAACGGCATTTCCTTTAATTGTTTGATACCAATCGGTTAACGTATCTTTGACGCCGGCCTGAGCGCTCAAAGGTAATGATAAAAAAAGGCCGAAAATTATGATTTGAAATATCTTTTTCATGACAATAAAACAGTCCCCCATGTCAGTAATAAATTTAAAAAGGATAACAAAACAATCAGTGATCCCATATCTTTGGCTTTTTTTGAAAGCGGATGTTTTTCGCTTGAAATGCGGTCGATGGTCACTTCAGTCATTGTATTGACAATTTCTGCAAATAAAACAAAGAAAATAGAAAAGAATAAAAGCAATCTTTCAATTGACGTGCAATCAACCAAAAAAATGCACGGGAAAAGAAGAATGCAAAGATATACTTCGTCACGAAATGCGGCTTCGGACGAAAAAATGGCCTTTAAGCCATCAAATGAATACGAAAAAGCATTTCGGATGCGTTTGGCTTCTTTGAAAAGAGAGTTAAAAAAGTTTAGCATAGAATTTTCCTCAATTACTTTGCATACGTTAATAAAATATATCTGAAAATCAAGTAGTTTTTTTAAACTGCTCACTTGTTTTAAAGGAAAGCTTTTAATTGAGCGCATCAGATTTTAAGCTGATTTCAAGCCATAAATCTTCTTTCAAGGACTTTTGCGTTTTCAAATCTTCAAGCTTTTGGGTTAAAGATTCGAATTTTTTTATATCACGGGTGTATAAATCAGAATCTTCTAACAAGATGTTTTCAATATCTGCGATTTGCTTTTCAAGCTCGCTGATTTCAGAAGGTAAAACCTCATAAAGCCGCTGATCCTTATATGATAGTTTGGTGCTGTTTTTTGTTTTTTCCGCTGTAAATAATTTTTGAGGGGCTTTTTTTATAGTTTGTTTTTCATAAGGCTTTTGCTCATTTAGTTTTTCTAAAAGTGAAGTGTATGTACCGACGTGTTCATAAATGGTGCCGTTTCCTTTCATATATAAAAGGGAGGTTGCTACTTTATCCATAAAATCGCGATCGTGACTGATGATTAAAATGGTACCCTCATAATCCGATAAAACATCTTGCAATAAATCAAGCGTATCCATATCTAAATCATTGGTCGGTTCATCCATGACCAAAAAATTAGATTCTTTGGCAAGGGTTAAGGCAAGCATTAATCTGTTTTTTTCACCCCCGGATAGGGTGGAAACCAAAGCTTCGGCTTGCTCGGGTTTGAATAAAAATTGCTTTAAGTACGCAATCACATGCAAAAAATGACCGTGAACATAAATGTGATCGCCGTGCGGACAAAGGGTTTTCCATAGCGTTTTTTTCGGGTCTAACACATCTCTGTTTTGGTCAAAATAACTTTCTGTTAAATTTTTGCCCAAACGCACATGTCCGCTGTCCGGTTCTAATTTTTGGGTAATCAGCTTTAAAAGCGTTGTTTTACCTGCACCGTTCGGACCAACGATTCCCAAACGATTTCCTTTTAAAACGCGAATGGAAAAATCTTTGACCAGTTCTCTGCCGTTATATGATTTATAAAGATGCTTTGCTTCAATCACCATTTTAGATTTCAGCTCTCCAGCTTCGATTTCTAAATCAATGGAGGGAATTTGTTTGATTTGTGTTCGGCGTTCTTCTCTTAAAGCTTGCAGGCGGCGCAGACGTCCTTGATTTCGTTTTCGTCGTGCCGTGACGCCTTTATGAAGCCATACAAGCTCTTCATCAATTTTTTTATTCAAATACTTTTGAGCCGTAATTTCTTCATCCAAAACTTGATCTTGCCATCTTTCAAAATCGTCAAATCCTTTTTCGTTTGTTCGAAGCAAGCCTCTGTCGAGCCAAAATGTTTTATGTGAAACATTTTTTAAAAAGGCTCTGTCGTGACTGATAACAATGACGGCACCGCTAAAATTTTGAATAATCGATTCAAGCTTTTCAATCGTTTCAATATCAAGGTGATTGGTCGGTTCATCTAAAAGAAGTAAATCAGGTTCTGAAATCAAGGCTCTGGCCAACATTGCCTTTTTGATTTCACCGCCGGAACATGTAGCGGGTTTTTGATTTTGCGCGATTTTTAAATCTGCAATTAAAATATCTGCTTTGTATTCCAAAGAGGAATCGTATTTTTCAAGACCGGACAACACCACATCGCGAAGCGTATCAAATTGATTACAATCCGAATCTTGCGGCATATATGAAATTTTAATTCCGGGCTGAATAAACATATCTGATTCGTCTGCCTCTATCACCCCAGAAAGAACTTTTAAAAGTGTCGATTTTCCGCTGCCGTTACGCCCGATTAAACAAATTTTATCGCCTTTGATGATGTTGAGTTCTAAACCGGAAAAAATCGGTTTCACACCAAAAGTTAATTTAGTATTTTTTAAGGTTAAAATCGGCGGTTCTGTACTCATTTTCTCGGATATCCTTGTTTTTTATCTCTAAAATACATATTTTTTCATGGTATGCAAGAATATTTGCCTTGAAAAGCATGTTTTTTTAACTTAAACTACATGCCTGATATTTGAGAAGGAATTAAAATGAAAAAAACAGTATTTTTGCTTGCATTATTGTTATATCCGTCTTTGGATGTTTATGCCCAAACGGCTGATTTGGCAGGAGCGATGGCAGGTGATATGTTTGAGAGTTCGGAACCTGAAAAAAAAGAAGAAACAAAAGTAGCAGATGACAGAGGAATTTTTTCTTTTTTGAATTTTTCGTTTATTCGTAAACCGCTTTCTTTCTTTTCATCTGATGAAGAAAAGAAAGAAGATGAAAATTTGAAAACAGATAATCCGAATGCGCCTAAAAAAGAAACGCCTTTAGAAAAAGCAACAAGGCTCGCCGAAAGCGGCAATATGGATGCAGCTATAACGCTCGGATATATGTATCTTTACGGTACAGACGGTGTGGAGCGTGATAATGCCAAAGCATTTCATTTTTATGAATTGGCTGCCAAAACAGGTGATCCGATTGCCCTAAATAATCTCGGTAGTCTTTATTTTAACGGTATAGGGGTTGAAGTAAATTATGCAAAGGCTGTTCAGCTTTTTGAACTTTCTGCACAAAAAGGGAATACCGATGCCGCGGTGAATTTGGCTTTTATTGAGCTGACTTCAGATGATGATGAGCAAAATGCGCAGGCGATATATTGGTTTGAACAAGCAGCCAATGCCGGAAATAATATCGCAAAATTTATGCTCGGGTATGCCTATTATACGGGTTTTGTCGTGCCGCAAGATTTTAAAAAAGCACTTACACTTCTCAGAGAGGCGGCACAAGCCGGTTTTGACGAAGCTCATTATGTTTTAGCTCAAATGTATGCAAACGGTGAGGGGACCACACAAAACTATAACAGTGCAGTTGAACAATACAGAATTGCCATTACGCAAGGAAATATTGATTCGATGATGAGTTTGGCAAAAATTTTAGCTGAGGGAAGAATATATGCGCCGAATTTAATTCAATCGCATATTTTATATAATATTGCGTCGGTTTATGATGTTCCGGGTGCTATTGAAAACAGAAATATCGTAGAGCGTCAATTGAAGTTGGAAGAATTATTGCAAGCGCAAAATTCTGCAGCAGCTTATACGGCTTCTCCTTCCGAATTAACAAAGTACATTCGTCAAACATTTGGAAATAACGTTCGTCGCTATATTGATACGCATTTAAATGTTAAAAATAAAACCGCCGGAAAATAACATGCAACAAAATCAAGAAAACAAAACAAAAAAAAGTAAGTTATATCGCACCAAACGTGTTTTGAAAAAAATCATTTCTTGGGCAGGCTTGTTTTTCTTTGCATTGGCTGCCTACATGATATACAGACAATTGATGAAATATGACATCGAAGACATTAAAAAAGCTTTGCTTGATATTCCGAACAAAAATTTGTGTTATGCCTTGATTGCCTCATTTTTAGGGTATGTGGCGCTTTCATCTTATGACTTTTTAGCCTTAAAATATATCGGCAAAAAAATTTCGATTTGGAAATGGATTTTTGCCGGTTTTATCGGTTTTTCGGTCAGCAATAATGCCGGACATGCCATCGTTTCAGGCGGGGCTATTCGCTATCGCCTATATACGCGTTGGCGCGTGACTGCCGAACAAATTGTGAAAATGATTACTTTTTCAGGCTTTACTTATTTAGTTGCTTGTTTTGCACTGATTATTATCGGTTATCTGATTACGCCCGATCATGCTTTTGGTGAAACGGCGGCTTCAAAGACCATGACAGCTTTTTTAGCTTTCGGCTCACTTGTTGGGTTATGCGTTTATATAGGAGCCAGTATTTTTTATAAAAAAGAACTGACGATTAAAGGTGTCAAATTTGAAATTCCGAAATTAAGAATGGTTTTAGCTCAAATTGTGATTGGAAGTATAGATATTTTAATGGCTTCATTGGTGCTCTATTTTACCTTGATACACTTTGTTCAAATTCCGTTTTCAACGTTTATCGGTGCGTTTATTATTGCGCAAATTTTAGGCGTTTACAGTCAGGTTCCGGGGGGATTAGGTGTTTTTGAACTTGTGTTTGCCAGTATTATTCCGGGCGAAGAAAATGCAGCGATGCTTTATGGGGCGCTCATTGCATACCGTATTATTTATTATCTGATTCCGCTTGTTATTTCAGCAATTGCGTTGGTTTCATACGAATCATATTTAAAGTATCATCAAAATGAAATCAAAAAGGAAAGATTAGCGCTTTTGTTAAAACAAAAAATTTCGGAAAAAGCGCAAAAAGTCGGAGATAAAGCAAAGGCTATGACGGTCAAAGCCAAAGAAATCACAAAAAAAGTTCATATTAAAAAGAAAAATTAGAGAAACTTAAGTAAGTTTTTAATCGCCTTTATTGAGGCGATTTTTTTATTGCAATACAGCTGGATAAATGTTATCATAATCTTGCAGACGAAAAGAAAAAACGTCTGCGGAGTGTCGAAACTCCATATAATAAAGTAAACTCCTCTTAAAAAAGGGGAGCTGATGAATATAAAAGAATAAATCAGACTGTTCTTTGCTTTATTATGACAGTTTCGAACTCCCCACCTTAAAGAGATTTTAGGTGGATTTTTTGTTTTGTTTAAACGTCATTGCGAGGAGAGTATGGCTCGACGTCGCAATCTGTGCAATATAAGGAGTTTGGCTATGAAAAGAAATTTTAAGAGTGTTATTTTTTGGGGATTTGTATTTGTAATAGCATATTGTTCTGAAATTCTTGCCGGAGATGTAATACCTTGTAAAGATAATGAAGAAAATTGTTGGAAATGTGGCAGTACTTGTTATGCACGTTTATCATCAAACGGGCAAATGACTTTAGCTGGAACTGGATCTACGTATTCAAGTTTAGATAAGTATGTTTGGAAAGATTCCCTTTCTTTAATAACATCTGTTAAAATTGAAGAAGGTATTACTCAAATAGGGATGGATGCTTTTTGGAGTGCGCCTGTAACAAAAGTTGAAATAGCCGATTCTGTTGAAAAAATACAAAACGGAGCTTTTCAAAATACAAATATTACAAGTATTATCATTGGTGAAAATTCACATCTTAATTTTCTTAATGGTCCAACAGCTTTACAACATGGTCCCTCTATAAAAACAATTTATTGTAAAGGATCTAAAAAAAATTGTGAAGATACGCAAGCCTTATTTTCGGGAATAGGACAAAGAACAATTATCGATTATTACAGCGAAAAAAACGAGAATGAAGAAGTAACTTTACAATATTTTGACAATGGTTATCGTGTTCTAAATGATCAAGGGTTTTATGATGTTTATGATATGGCAGGAAATCTGACAGGCTATTCAAATCTGAACGGAAGAGAGATTTATGATCAAAGTGGTGCTTTGCTTGAAAGATATGATGAAAACGGCAATATGCTCGATGGTCAGCAATTAAGGGCAGACGGCTCGTCTGCTATCTTAAAAGACGGAAAAGTAATCGGTTTTAAGGGTAAGAAAATATACACCGTAGATGAAGCAACACTTGTTACCAGAAACAATAAAAACACATTTAAGCTGAAATATCGTTAAAAAGAATAAAAGAAAAATTGTAAAGACTTGCTCTCAATAATGGAATTGCGTTTTTTTTATTGCTTCCTATCATTTTTTTGCTTGATTTTTGATTTTGTTTGGGTATGATGTGCCTTACCATAGTTCCTTGGTGAAATGGTTATCACACATCCGTCACATGGATGGGTCGACAGTTCAATTCTGTCAGGAACTACCAATTTTTTTTAGGGCAATATGGTATTGCTCTTTTTTTTATATTTATTTTCTAAAATAATATTGACAAAAAATATAAAAGATATAAAATATAAGGCAAAATAAATTAAATACAAATTTTTAATTTTCAATTAGTATGGAACAAAAAGTAAGAGTAGGTATTGCGGGTTTAGGAAATCATGCAATACAACCTCATTTGGCAAAATTGCTCAAAATGAGAAATGTGGAAGTTGTTGGGGCTTATGACCCGGACATTTCAAAGCTGGACCAGGCAAATAAAATTCTCGGTACGAATTTGAAGTACTTCAATTCTTATCAGGAACTCTGTTTTGCTTCTGACGCTGTTGTTATTTGTTCGCCGGATAAAGTTCATTTTTCGCAACTGATGATTGCTGTTAAAGAGTACGGTTGCCATGTTTTGGTGGAAAAACCGATTCTGACAAGCAAAAGTCAGCTTGAGGAATTCAAAGAACTCGTCATGACAACAAATAAGGTCGTAACCACATGCCATCCGCGTCGCTTTGATGCAATGTATGTTTATGTGAGGGATCTGGTCAAGAAGTATGAAAAGGTTTACGGTAAAGTACACTCTTTCGAACTGAGCTTCGAACGCCAGATTCCGAGCGAAAACGAGCGCCGGAATTACAATGATTCTCTGCTCAGCGATCATCTCTGTCATGAGATTGACTATCTCAATTTTGTGCTCGGATGCAAGAAAGCAAAGGTTCATTCCTATTCAGATGCCTATGATGCCTATAACGTTTACGGCAAAAGGCGTGACGGAGTGGAATTTATCTTTCGCGGGTCAAGAAGGCTGCCAAAGGGCTCTTCCTCGATTGAGAGAATCGAAGTTGTCTTCCAACAGGCAACGCTTATTGTGACAAACGGTAAGGAAAACTACATTTTCGAGCATCTCAGCGGCAAAAAAATAGAGCTTGACTCTGTTTCGACCGACCACAATGCCAAGTATTCCCTTCTTAATCGGAATTTTATCGATTCTGTTTTAGGGCGAGCAAAGCCTTATTTGAACAAAAAGGAAATCATCATGGCAGCAGAGCTTCCTCTTGGTTTTATGCCAAAGTAACAAAAAAAAGAACCTCGATAAAATCGAGGTTCTTTTTTTTAAGAGAGATACTCTCTTTGCAATGCTTGCACACAAACTTGTTTGAATTGAAGCATGTCATCTGAAACAGGCTGGCAAGAAATAAGCATTTGCTGAATAGATGTTCTTGCAAAACGCCAAGTCCAATCTTTCAGATCAAAATCCTCATCAACCGGCTCATAAGTGGCAATACGATTAAAGAGGACTTGCGGCGGAACGGTTAATGGCTGCCCATCTTCTGTTTTGAGTGCAATGTTACGCTTGCTGCGATTTTCTGATGCATAGATGTCTGCAATGACTTCAAGTTTTGAATTCATGTAGAACTGCGCATAACATGTAAAACCGGAAAGCTTAACTTTTTTTTCTACGGTCATAAAGACACGTTCCGGGTAAATGGAACCCTTCGGTTCGGCTTCTGCCGAACATTTTTGTTGATTTTTCATAAGACGTTTAATTTTATGATGTTAAACAAAAAATCACAAAGATAGTCAATAGTTTTCTGATAATTTAACAATTTTAATATGTAGTTCGGAGTATATATTATTTCGTTAATTTTGTCAAGAATTAAAAAAAAGAAGTCTTAAAAAGACTTCTTTTTTTTGTTAATTCCGGTAATGATTATTTTAATCTGTCGATTTCAGCTTGAATACCGGCTTCATCAATAACCTGAATTTGTGTACCATTCAAAATAAGTGTCGGAACACCGCGGATTTGAAGTTTGCCTGACAGTTCAGCAACTTCTTTAATTTCATTTTGAACGGCTTCAGAAGCAACATCAGCTTTGAATTTTTCCATATTCAAGCCTGCTTTTTCAGCCATTGTGTTGATGATTTCTTCTGTTAAACGAGCTTGTGAGCCGAGCATGGCTGTGTACATTTCAAGAAATTTGCCTTGTTTGTTAGCGGCTAAACTTGCTTGAGCAGCATATTTTGAAATAGCTGAAACAAATGTCACAGGTTTGAAGACAACTTTAACATCTTTGTTCTTTTTGATGATTTCTTCAACAGAAGGAGCTAATCTTTTGCAATATCCGCAAGAAAAGTCAAAAAATTCAACCAAAACGATTTTGGCATCTTCCGGACCGACAAAAGGAGAGTTCGGATTGCTGTTTAAATCAGCAAGGTTTGCTTTGAAAAGACGTGAAGCTTCTTGAAGCTGAGCCTGACGTTGAACTTCTTCATATTTTTGAAGTGCAGCGACAATCATCTCAGGATCATTTTCTAATGCAAGGCGCAGTTCTGCAGCATCAAGAGCAGCAGGAGCTTTTGCTTTATGGCAGCAGCATCCGAATACGACATAAGCAGCCGTTAAGACGGAAACAATAAGAGCAACAACTGAAATATATAATGAGTTTTTCATATTATCCCTTTCTAAAATGAAATAGTTAAAAACAAACATAATCTATACGTTTTTTTCATAATTTGCAAGATAAAATCACCAAAATAACACAAAAAAACAAAGGAAAAAGATATGGCACATTTTTCGCTTTTTGCACATACGAAAGATTTGGAACATAAAATTGATGATTTGATGAATAAAATCATTGATATTTCTATGGTTTTTAAAAAGGCTGTCCGCTTGTTTTTAAAAGAAAAAAGAAGCAATGATTACAGAAAACTCAGCAAAGAAATCAAAATAATCGAGCATGACGCTGATGTTTTGCGTCGCGATATTGAAAACAGCCTTTATGAACATAATTTAATTCCGGCATTTCGGGGCGATGTTTTAGAACTTGTTGAAAGCTTAGATAAGGTTTTAAATGAATTTGATGAGGTGGCGCATCAGTTTTATTTGGAAAATCCGGATATTCCTTCTGTTTATCATGAAGATATGAAAGAACTGGTTTCTCAAGTTTGTGCATGTGCCGAAAATTTAGCCATGGGGGCACGTGCATTTTTCAGAGACTTTTCAGCTGTCAGAGATTATAGTGAAAAAGTGTATTTTTATGAAAAACAATCAGATAAAACCACGGCTAAATTAAAACAAATCATTTTTGAATCGGATTTGGAATTGGCTCATAAGCTGCAACTAAGGAGTTTTTTGAGCGAAGTGGCAGATATTGCCGATTTAGCTGAAGATTGTGTGGACAAGCTTTTGATTTATGTGATTAAAAGGGATATTTAATGATGGAATTAACTTATCTCTTTTTCTTAAGCAGCGGCTTATTTTTAGGATTTTCACTCGGCGCCAATGATGTTTCCAATATCTTTGGCGCGGCTGTCGGGTCAAAATTAATTAAATTTAAAGCCGCCGCACTTATTGCAACAATTTTTGTGATTATCGGTGCTGTTTATGGCGGCGGGGCAACAACGCGAAGTCTGACGCAACTCGGACAGGTGAATGCTTTGGCAGGCGCATTTATGGTTGCATTATCTGCGGCGCTCAGTGTTTATTTTATGGCAAAAACAGGTTTAACGACATCTACCTCACAAGCCATTGTCGGTGGGATTATCGGTTGGAATTTATATGCCGGTCATAAGACTGATTTGAGTATTTTATTTCAAATTGCAACAGGGTGGATTCTGTGTCCGATTTTGTCGGCTGTGCTGGCGGTTCTTCTCTATTTTATGTTGAAAAATCTTTTTCACAAAATAAAACTTCATGTACTGATGCAAGATCAAATTTTGCGTATGGCACTGGTGTGTGTCGGCGCGTTTTGTACGTATGCACTTGGCGCAAATAATATCGCCAATGTCATGGGTGTTTTTACCTATTGCGTGCATGTGCCGAGTGTTCATGTTTGGATTTTCCATTTTTCAGGATTACAAATTTTGTTTTTACTTGGCGGTATCGCAATCTCATTTGGTATTTGGACCTATTCTCAAAAAACAATGGAAACAATCGGACAAAGCTTGATGAAAATGTCACCTTTTGTTGCATTTGTTGTTATTTTATCCGAAGCACTGGCGCTTTTTGTTTTTTCATCCGAAACACTTCAAAATATACTTGGTAGCCTTCATTTACCTAGTTTGCCGCTTGTTCCTGTTTCAAGCACACAAGCCGTTATCGGTGCTATTTTGGGAATTGCGCTCTTAAAAGGCGGTAGAGGTGTTAATTGGTCGATTACCGGTCGTATTGTGATGGGGTGGGTGACGACACCTTTGATGTCGCTGATTATCTGCTTTATCTCGCTTTTCTTTTTGGAAAATGTCTTTCAGTTGCAAGTTTTTCTACCATAATTTGAATATATTCCTTTAAAAAATCTAAACTTTGCATAACTTTGCGGTTATACTTGTATTTTTAAAGTTTTTAAATTATGTAAGAACTTATGAAAGTTATGGAATATCAGATTCAAGATAGTGTACTTCGGATTGCTTTTGAGGGGGATTATATCAAAAAAAATCTGCCTGAAGATTTTTTTAATCTTATCAAAAGTGCCGAATTTCAAAAAATTTATGTTGATGCCACACATCTCAAAAGTTGGGATTCTTCTTTGTTGATCGTCCTTTTTGAATTATCACGCTTTTGCTCACGGTCTCATATTCTTTTTGAAAGTAAAGATCTCCCTAAAGGGGTCGAAAAGCTATTAAAATTGGCAACAGCTGTTGAGCCTGTTCAAAATGTTTCGCAAAATTTGCACGAAGGATTTTTAGATCACTTGGGCGGATGGGGAATCAATATTTATCGCTCTTTTTTAAGAGGCTTTCATTTCGCGCTCAAAAATTTGAAGGTCTATTTTAGCTCATTTTTTCAAAAACCCTTGATGCGACATGTCGATTTTTTGTTTGCACTTCAAGAATGTGGTCCGAGTGCGCTGCCGATTGTGTCGCTGATCAGTTTTATGGTTGGCTTGATTTTGGCTTTTGTCGGGGCTATTCAACTGCAAACATTCGGGGCTCAAATTTATGTGGCAAGCCTTGTCACAATCGGGATGACACGTATTATGGGAGCCATTATGGTCGGCATTATTATGGCCGGACGCACGGGGGCTTCATTTGCGGCAAGTTTAGGCACCATGCAGGTTAATGAAGAAATAGATGCCTTAAAAACAATGGGTGTGGATATTAACGAGTTTTTGGTTTTACCGAAAATGACGGCTATCGTGATTGCAATGCCGCTGCTGACAATGTGGGCCGATTTTGCAGGTATTTTAGGTGGTGCTTTTGTCGGCATTTTGGCTTTAGATATTCCGACATCCGAATTTTTAAGATTTACTATCAATGCGTGGTCGTTAAAACACTTTACCGTCGGCTTGTTTCATGGGCTTACTTTTGGTTTTATTATTGCGCTTTGCGGTTGTTATTTCGGTGTTCACTGCGGAAAAGATGCTGACAGCGTCGGACATTCAACAACACAGGCCGTTGTTTATTCTATTGTTTGGATGATTGTGGCCACGGGCGTAATTACCTTTGTTTTGCAAAGGATCGGCATATGACAAATGTGATTGAAGCAAAGGGGATGAGTGTCGGATACGGCCCGAAGGTTTTGCTCAAAAATGCTGATTTTGAGGTTAAAAAAGGTGATGTTTTTATCATTATGGGCGGTTCAGGATGCGGTAAAAGCAGTTTACTGAAAGTTTTAACAGGCTTAATGCCCCCACTTGATGGTCGTTTCTCTGTTTTAGAAAGAGATTTCGTAACCTCTGATGATGAAGAAAAGCTGAATTTAAGAAAAAAAACAGGAATCCTCTATCAAAGCGGAGCTCTTTTTTCATCTATGACACTGGCCGAAAATGTGGCATTACCTTTAAGTCAATATACAGATTATGACTTGTCAACGATAGATGAATTGGTACACTTAAAATTAGCGCTTGTCGGACTCTTGGGATATGAAGATTATTATCCTTCGGAAATTTCCGGTGGCATGAAAAAACGTGCCGGTCTTGCCAGAGCTTTGGCACTTGACCCTCAAATTGTTTATTTTGATGAACCATCAGCCGGACTTGATCCGGTCAGTTCGGCACGTTTGGACGAATTAATGCTTGAAATTAATCAAAATTTAAATACAACATTAGTTGTTGTCACTCATGAATTGCAATCCATATTTAATATCGGCAATAACTCAATTTATTTGGATGCACAGACCAAAACAATTACGGGTAGGGGCAATCCGAAAGAACTGTTAAAGAACCCGCCTAATGAACGTATTGCAGCATTTTTAACGAGAGGAAAAGCAAAATGAAAAAAGAACCGAAAAAGAAAACAATCGCTTTGTTTATGATTTTGGGTTTGGCACTGCTGATAGGTCTTGTCAGTAAAAATTTGCTCGAAGAGTATATGGCAGATCAAAAAAATATGGTCGTGATGTATTTTAGCGAATCAATTGCAGGTCTGAATGTCGGTTCTCCCGTGGTCTATGAAGGGGTGACGGTCGGAAAAGTTGTGAAAATCGAAATTAAAACAGATCCGAAAACGCTTGAATTTAGGATTCCCGTCTATATTCGTTTTGCAAGCGACGGCGACATCAGTCATATGAGTTTTTCGAAAAATATCACACATCGTGAATTTATGGATCTTCTTATTCAAAAAGGGTTGCGCGCACGTTTGACAACCCAGAATTTATTAACAGGACAATTGATGATTGAACTTTTGATGCTACCGGATGCACCGCTTGTTTATCAGCAAAAAGGAGATACAAAATATTTTGAAATTCCGACTGCTCTCTCGCCATATAGCAATTTTATGCGTGATATTGAAGAGTTACCGCTCAAGCAAATCATTTTTAAAATTGACAGCGTTTTTGAAAAATTGGATAAAGATTTACCGCCTGTACTTCAAAGTTATACAAATCTTGGTCAAAATTTGAATGAATATGTTGAAAACTCGGTTCCTCAAACCAATCAGAGTTTAAATCAGCTGAACAGAACATTAAAAGATATTTCAAATGCTGCACAGTCTGTGAAAAATCTGGCAGATTATTTAGAACAACATCCGGATTCTATTTTGAAAGGAAAATAAAATGAAACGTATTTTACTTTTTGTTTCTGTTTTAATGCTTTCCGGGTGTTTGTTTTCGACGCCGAAAAGCAGTTTCTATATTTTAGAGAAAGTCAATCATGCCGATGTGGTTTCGAGAAGCGCATTTAAAATCGGTGTGCAGGATGTGAGTGTTCCGGATTATCTTTTGCGCTCACAAATTGTTTTACAGCAACCAGATTCTCCGAAAGTTGACATATCAGAATTTCACCGCTGGGCTTCTGACTTGTCGGAAATGCTGCAAAATACGCTGATTTTAGATATGCAGGCTACTTTACCGCGTGCAGAAATTAAACCGCTTTTATTCGGTGATAATCCGAACTATGTTGTGAAAATTAACCTTGAGAAAATGATAGGCTCATTAAAACATGAGGCACAACTTTCAGGCACATGGCAAATTTTAAGTGCTCAAGGCCGAATTTTGAAGCAAAATCGTTTTAATTTCAGTGAAAAAATCGGTTCGACATACGCTTCATATGTCAAAGTTCAGAGTGCTTTGCTTGCACGGTTATCGGTTGAAATTTCGCAAACTTTAAGCCGTATGTAAAGCGGTTTATCATCATTTAATTGGCGTTCATAGAGCTTTGAAATGTTTTTTGATACACATATTCATTTGACTGATTTTTCTAAACCGATATCAGACACGCTTCAAGAGCTTGATAATGCTGATGTTTCAAAGTGTGTTTGTGTTTCTGCCAAAGAAGAGGATTGGGATAAAATTGCACAAGTTTATAGCATAAAACCCTCAACAATTATTCCTTCATTTGGATTGCATCCGTGGTATATTACGCACGATTTATCGTGGCGTGAGAAGCTTCACTTTTATATCAGACGCTTTCCGAATGCGGCGATTGGGGAGTGTGGTTTTGATAAAAAATCGCCGGCTGATTTTGAAAGGCAAAAAGAAACATTTGAATATCAGCTTGAACTTGCACATCAATATCATCGCCCGTTGATTTTACATATCGTTAAATCCGAAAATTATGTGATGCCTTATTTTGGAAAATTGCCTTCCCGAACTGTTTTTCATTCTTTTTCAGGCTCTGTTCAAATGTTAAATAAAATCTTGAACTTTAATCATTATCTATCTGTTAATAAAAGATTTTTTAAGAAAAAATATGCGTGCGAAATCTTAAATTTCATTCCGATTGACAGGCTGCTTCTTGAAACAGATGCTCCTTTTCAATCTGAAGTGTTTGACCTCAATGATGTGGTCTGTCAGATAGCACAAATCAAACAACTGAATGAAGATGAATTAAAACAAAAATTATATGCCAATGCAATGGAGGTGTTTTGTTGTGATTGATGAAAGATTGATGCGCACTGAGCTGATATTAGGAAAAAAAGGGATTGAAAATTTAAAACATGCGACAGTTGCCGTTGTCGGTGTCGGTGCTGTCGGGGGATATGCGTTAGAAGCTTTGGCGCGGGCAGGAATTGGTAGGTTGATATTGGTTGATTTTGATGTTTTTGAGCCGTCAAATATCAATCGGCAAATTCTGGCTCTATCGTCTACGCTTGGGCAAAAGAAAGTACTTGTTGCTCAAAAAAGAGTTAAAGAAATTAATCCAGAATGTGAAGTTGTAGTTAAAGATATGTTTATAACTCGCGAAAATATCGATGAAATTTTGAAATTAAAACCGGATTATGTTGTGGATGCCATAGACAGTATTAAAGAAAAATGTGATTTAATGGAGGCTCTTCAAAAGGCAAATATTTGCTTTATTTCATCAATGGGTGCTGCCATGAAAACGGATATTTTTGCGTTTCGTGAAATGAAGCTTTCAAAGACGTCAGGTTGTTCCATGGCCAAAAAAATACGCAAAAATTTGAAACAAAGAGGGGTTGATATCGATAAAATTCGATGTGTATGCTCATCAGAAACACCGCAAAACAAGCCTTTATTAAACAGTCCGAATGGTGGAAAAGCTGTTTTAGGATCTCTTCCGACTGTAACGGCTGTGATGGGGTTGATGTTGGCGCATTTGGTGATTTTAGGCTTAGCAAAAGGAGAATAATATGCAGATAACACCCAAGGCTTTAAGGCTTCATATTTCAATTTTAGGAAAAGTAAATGCCGGAAAATCAAGCTTTTTAAATTTGATGGCCGGGCAAGATGTTTCAATCACATCTGAATTGAAAGGCACCACAACAGATGTTGTTGAAAAAGCGCAAGAATTGCATCCGCTCGGTCCGGTGTTGTGGCTGGATACGGCAGGTTTTGACGATGAGACACCGCTCAAAGACAAACGTTTACAAAAAACACTCGGCGCTTTAGAAAAAACAGATGTTGCTGTTTTGGTTACTCAAAATGTTGAACTAAGTAAAGAAGATGAAAACATTATTTTTCTGTTAAATAAAAAAAACATTCCTTTTATAAGGATAATTAATCGTTTTGAAAAAACAGATGTTCGTGTCAGTTCCGGTAAAATTGAATGTAATGCCCTGGATCTTTCAAAAAGAGATGAAGTAATACAAGCGTTTATCTCTGAACTTATCAAAATTTGTCCCGAAGATTTCTTAACACCTCAAGTAATGCTCTCTGATTTAGTTGCGCCAAACGGTTTGGTTTTGTTTATTTTACCGATAGATGAAGAAGCACCGAAAGGCAGGTTGATTATGCCCCAGGTCCAGGCTATTCGCGATTGTTTGGACGCTCATCAAAAAGTTTTGTGTGTTCAACCTGAAGAATATGAACAAACACTTGCTCTTCTTAAAATAAAACCCGATTTGGTTGTTTGTGATTCGCAAGTTGTTAAATTTATGACAGAACATACGCCGGATATTGCCTGTACGACATTTTCAATTTTAATGGCGCGCATGAAAGGCGATTTGCAAACACTTGTGAAAGGTGCCGAGATGATTCAAAATCTTGAGGACGGTGATCAGGTTTTGATTTCAGAATCATGTACACACCACGCCATAAAAGATGATATCGGCACAGTGAAAATTCCAAATTTATTGCGTCAAAAAACAGGTAAAAAGATTGTGACGGTCCACCATAGCGGTTGTGGATTACCAGACGATTTAAGAGATTATAAACTGATTATTCAGTGTGGTGGTTGCACACAAAACAGGCGTGCGATTTTATCTAAAATGGCAGCAGCCAAAGCACAAGGCGTTCCAATTACAAACTATGGCATCTGTTTGTCAGCCCTAAACGGTGTGTTAAAACGCGTTTTAAGCCCTTTTAAGAATATAATATAGAAAAAAGCCACGAGAGTGGCTTTTTTAAAGGTTTTGTTTCTATGACCTTTTTTTAAGGATTATTCGGCATCATGATTTGATCAACTTCAATAATGATATTGCCGTCCTCTTTTTCGACTTCACCGATTAAAGTCACATTTTCGACAGGCTGAAATGTGGCAGGATCTAGAATGTCATCATCAATTTCAACCATGATTTCACCGGTTCCATCATTGAAGACATATATTTCGTCATTGACGTATTTTGAAAGATTACCTTTAACATTCACTTTTGAATCTTCAGGCATCGTTTGTACGCTCACAACTGTTACCACAGGAATATTTTCCATAGAAGGAGCCATCGGTGCTGAGTGGTCAGAATTGGCCATATTGCCCGCCATCACGTTTGAAGAAACACCCATCATGAGGGCAAGCGTTAAAACAGGTATCATTTTTTTCATCATTTTTTCTCCTAAAAAAATTAAAGACAATCTTAAAATATACTACAATTTTCTTTTTTCAAATAAAATTTATCATATGCTTTAAAAAAAATCGGACAGGCATATATTTATGAGCGAACAGTAATATATTTTTTAAGGAAAGGAAAAAATATGGTCGAAGAAATACAAAAAAAACACTGGCATCACACATGTTGCACCGGATTTTGGCATTTGATTTCAGGCCTTTTGATGGTCATTGTCGGTATCTTTTTAGTAGCTAATCCTGAAATCAGTATGATTGCCTTGACACTTTATTTAGGAGGCGCCTTAATTGTGATCGGCGCCGGTTATATTGCCACCTCACTTGAGGCCGATATCGGTTGGTTTACGTTTGTTGGGGCGATAGATATTTTAATTGGTATAATTTTAGTTACAAATATGGGAATCACAACAATGACATTGCCGATTATTTTTGCTATTTGGTGTATTGCCGTCGGGGCAGCACAAGTTGTGAGTGCCTACAAATTCGGAAGGCTGAATCTCCCGTGGGGCTGGAGTATGGCCTTGGGTGTTTTGGGAATTGTGTTCGGGTTTGTGATTTTAGAATATCCGATTTTAGGCACGATTGCGATAAGCACACTCATCGGGCTTTATGTGGTGGCGTATGGGGCTTTTGAAGTCGGTGAGTATTTTTATTTCAAGCGTTTGACGCATTCAAACTAAAAAAAAGCCTCATTTGAGGCTTTTTTTTAAAGTTTTAGGAAAGATAAAACATCACTTGGGCCGGAAACTTGAACAATTTTTGTATTTGAATCCATCAATTCAAGTGCATGAGCTAAAGCGTAATCATTGCCGCCTTCAAAAGTTTTATCACCGAAAAACACGATTAAATCATTAGGATATTTTAAGCGCAATTTTTGAGCAACTTGATCCTTACCAAAGCCTTTTTTGATGATATCCATTGAAATCATGCCACCGATTGACACTTCAAATTCGGGATATTTTTTCAAAAGTTTGTCTTGTATTTTTTCGCGCTCATGATGTGTACTATCCCAAGCAAAGTATTTTTCGCGCTCCTCATAGGGGCAATCTCGGCCTATGACGCTGAAATTAAGCATACCGGTGCGACGTTCGATATAATTACCAAAGAGTTGATAAGGATAGGTCGTTTGAGCTCTGTATTTTTCTAAATCATCTATAAGCTCGGAAGGTGCTTCAAAATTATTGTATTCAAGACGTGTTTGACCACGCCAAAATTCATTCCCCATTGAAGAATAAATGCCTGTAAAAGCGTCAATCATCTCAAATGTGATTTGCTCTTTGATTTTATTCATATCAGAGCCAGTAACGATAAAAGTTTTATTTTCTTTTGCCCAGGGCAAAAATTTTTTCAAAAATTCATCCTCCATAGGTTTGCGCGGTGGAGTTAACGTTCCGTCCATATCAAAAACATAGATTGTCATTTTTTTTATCTCTTATAAGTTTGGATCTAATTTTAAGGTTATATCAAGTTTTGAATCACGCTCTTTTTGAACGGCATAAGCACATTTTAAGCCGGAAGGCTTATCATCGTTGATTAAAATGCGTTCCCCCATCGGGGCATCAAAAATCATTTTATCATATCGTAAGCCGTTTGCTTTCATAAACAAATCTAAATTTTCACGTTCTTCCTCTTTACGCGAAGTCAATAAAATAATCATATCATCTTGCGGTATTTTTGCAAACAATTCTTTAACGCCTTCTAATAAAACATCACCACCGTTTTTGTAGCCGTTATGCACGCAAATTGTGCCGTCTACATCAAAAATCCATGTGTGGGGTAGAGGGGAAAGTGTAAGGTCAGTCATTTTCCAAATACTCCTGTAACTCAAGCAATCCTTTGTAAAATGCGCCGCAAATAGCGTCATAATCTTCCCAGGCATAAGTCGTCAGCGATAGCCATATAATAGCGTGAAGCAGTTTTATTTTCTTTTTATCAGCGCCTGTCATCTCAAAAAAGTCTGTTTCCAATTCTTTCCAATTATTTGAAACAATCATGAGTTCAACGCTGTCATCTTTAATTTCAAGCGAAAAGTTTTTACGATTAAATTGATCATAATCGCCGACCACACTGTAATAAAGCTTTGCCCAATCATAATCCACATCACCATAGAATTTTGTTTTGCCAAAGTATCCTCTCGGATCAATCAAAACAGGCCGCACACCTTCTGTTTCAATCATCATGTTATGAAAAGTGCAGTCGCCGTGAATGAGATGAAATTCACTCGGATACATTTGACGAATTTCTTTGATGATTTTATCTTTTACGAAAAAAATATTCGTGCATTTTTTACCGTTAATTGTGACATATTCGTCTTGAGCAAACGGAACCAAATTTTGAACGGTTGCAAGGCGATCAAACGTTTTTGTGACATAATTGTTTTCGCAGTCTTCGCTGCTGGCTGCAACAGCGGGGGCAAGATGATGTAATTCTTGGAGAGCCGTAACGATTTTACCTAAAATAGCTTTTTTGAAACCTTTTGTTAAAAATGCATATTCAAAAACATTTTGTCCTTCTATTTTTTCGAGTACCAACGGGTCAAAACCGTAAATTTTAGGAATATAGGTAAACCCGAGTTCCATGACCTTTTTGTACCACGCAATTTCATCGGCTGCGAGTTTTACACCTTGTTCGTTTGTCGGATATTTTAAGACAATATCCCCTTTAAATTCCATTTTGTTAAATGGGCGACATTTAGGCTTGTTGAGTTCATTTTGAAAATAAGAGAGCATCGTGCCGATTTCGAGCCCGCCGTACATATTCAGTCTTTCAAATTGTATATTTTTTGTTGAAAGCCAACGCACAAATTCACCCTCACCGGGTACATCAGAGATAAGCTCTTTGTTTTTGAATATAAACAAACCGGCAACACCGTTTTCTTTTGAGGGTTCTTCTTTGAAGGTGTTGTCGGTATATGACCAGCGGCATGTAAAATCTTTTGAAATCCCTAAATAGTTGAAATTTTCAGCAGATACTCCTCCCGGTTGTATTTTTGATAAAATCAAATCACACCAAATGAGCATAAAAGGCGTTGAGGGCGGAATAGATTTGAGTGCATCTGAAATTCCGGCGCATGTTCCTTTTTCATTTGCGTCAATCACTTCATAATCAACCTTTGCAAAGGCTTTCAGGTAGCGTTTTAAGACCTCTTTTTTATAATCTGCAATGATCTTAAAATGAGCGTTGGGATATTTTTCAAACAAATGAAAAATCATCGGCAAATTATCAACGGGAACAAGGGCTTTAGGCTTGTTTGTCGTTAAAGTCTCTAAACGTGTTCCTTTCCCACCTGCTTGAACGATAATATATTCCATATTTAATTCTTTTCTTGTATGATAATTTGAACAATTTTATCAGCTAATTTTTCATCTGCATTTGAAGCATCAAATTCATAGATGTTATCTGCGATAAACGGATATTTTTTTAACGTATAAAACTCTAAACAACGATTGGCAGGAACGCTGGTGAAATGACAATAAGCTGGTCTGTCACTATACAATATGACCTTTGGAATATTATCAATAATAGCCAATTGCTCGGTAAACCCACTGCGTATGGCAATAATTCCGGACGCATGCCTTGCAAGAATATTCGCTTCTTTCATAGATAGCGGGAATGTTTTGATATTTTTGAACTCAGGATTTTCATCAACCAAATTAAAGAAACAGTCGTATCCTTTTTGATGTAGCTTCTCACAAACATGGTTCCAAAACCGGGCAGGTAAATTTGTTAATGTTACTGCTTCAGGGGCTATAAAAACAAATTTATCGCCTAATTCTATCTGAGCCTTTTTTTGCATAAGATTTTGTTGAGATTTATCATCAAAAACGATTTTAGGTTTGTTTAATAAATTAAAATCTAACTTGATAACATCAAGTAACATTTGTGCATAGCATATTTTAGATGTGTAGTCATCCATCACTTGATGATATTTTGTGTCAAATTCTTGTAAAAAAATAATTCGCAGATTCTTATGTTTATATGTCAATACATCTTGTTTTTGATCAATCATTTTGTGTGCTTGAGGGATAAAAACATATTCCATTTCGGGACATACCATTTCAATTAAGTCGATATAATATGGCTTTGTT
>DFFP01000030.1:0-23858 GCA_002372275.1 Alphaproteobacteria bacterium UBA3773
CGAATTATGCGTTCATGCACAACGCCTGTGGCAGAGGGTATGCAGGTTGTGACATCAGATGCTGATTTGATGAATATTCGTCAAACGGTCTTAAAGCTTATTTTGAGCCATCACCCGAACGATTGTTTGAATTGTGCTCAAAGCGGTCAGTGCGAATTGCAGGAAATGACCTCTGAGATGGGTATTGATGAAAATGAAATTATTCGTATGGTTTCTCAAGAGCCCAAAGATGACACGTCGCATGCAATTGTTTTAGATCCTTCAAAATGTATTGTTTGCGGCAGATGTGTGGATATTTGCCAAAACACGCAAAATGTTTGGGCTTTAAGTTATCTCAATCGTGGCTATGTGACCAAAATCACAGGTGCAAACGATACAAAACTTGCCGATTCGCCTTGTATTCGTTGCGGACAATGTGCCGCACACTGCCCGACAGGTGCAATCACCGATTATGACAACACATCAAAAGTTTTTGATATGCTTCATAATCCGGAGCTTACAACGGTTGTTCAAATTGCACCGGCTGTCAGAGTGGCTTTGGGTGAAGAGTTCGGTATGGATTTCGGCATGAACTTAACCGGCAAAATTTATGCTGCTTTAAGAAGATTAGGATTTGCGAAAGTGTTTGATACAAACTTTGGTGCTGATTTAACAATCATTGAAGAAGCAACCGAATTTGTGAAACGCTTTACATCAAATGATACTTTGCCGATGTTCACATCATGCTGTCCGGCATGGGTGGATTATGTTGAAAAATATTATCCGCAAAACATCAAGAATTTATCATCATGTAAATCGCCGCATGAAATGGTTGGCGCAGTGGCCAAAACATATTATGCTCAAGTTGCAGGAATTGATCCTTCAAAGATCAAAGTTGTTTCCGTGATGCCTTGTACGGCTAAAAAGTGGGAAATCGGACGTGATGAAACCATGAGCTCATCGGGCTATCAAGATGTGGATGAAGTGATTACCACAAGAGAACTGGCCAAAATGATTAAAAAAGCCGGCATCAATTTCAAAAATTTGAAAGAAGAAGAGGCAGACTCTCCGCTTGGCGAGTATTCCGGTGCCGCAACCATTTTCGGCACAACAGGCGGCGTGATGACGGCAGCTTTAAGAACGGCTTATTATTACATCACGGGTGAAGAATTGGGCGAACTTAATTTTCATCAGATTGAAGGTTTGGACGCCGTTAAAGCCGCTGAAGTTGATATCAAAGGAACGATTGTTAAAATCGCCGTTGTCAATGGTGTCGGACATGTTGAACCTGTGATGGAAGCGATCAATAAAGCTCTTGAAGAGGGCTCAGAACTTCCTTATCACTTTGTTGAAGTGATGGCTTGCCCGGGCGGATGTATTGCAGGCGGTGGTCAACCGCGCGTGATGGGTCGTGTTTTTGACAGACCGTGGGGTATTAACGATGAAATCAGAAAGCTTCGCTCGAAAGGACTTCAAACCGAAGATGAAGAAGCCAAAAATCGTTTGTCACACAAAAACAAATCTATTCAAAAACTTTACTCGGATTATTTGGGGCAGGCCGGCGGCGAAAAAGCACACCATCTGCTTCATACCAAATACGAAGTTCGTGATTTGTATAAAAAGAAAAATTAAATTACTTGATTTGAAACAGAAAGCGGGAGTGTTTACTTCCGCTTTTTGTTTGACTTATATAAAATTTTCAGGCATAATAAGAGTGATAAGCCGATGGCTTATTGTGTTCTTGAAAACACATCGATATGAACTCCTAAAACGGGAGTTGATGAGATAAGGCATTTGCGCGAATAAGTCAGGCTGAATATCGACAGTTTTTCAAGACTCCCACTTTGGATTTTATTTCAAAGTGATTTTTTTGGTTTATTGAGATCCCGAAATAAATTCGGGATGACAAATAGGGAGAAAAGTTATGAAATCACAAAAAGTTTTAATAACAAGTGTCATAGGTGCGATGATGACCTGTGGGCAAGTTTTTGCCTCAACATATGTGCCATGCGGTGGGGCTGATGGCGATAACAGTACAAATTGTTGGTCATGCGGAACGACCTGTACGGCAAGACTTGATACAAAAGGAAATTTTACAATCAGCGGAACAGGCGCAATGGCAGAATACAGTGCTTTTAAGAAAAATGGATATTATCAAACAACAGCACCTTGGAATAGTGCGATGAGCCAAATAAAAAATGTGACGATTGAAAAGGGAATAACAAGTGTGGGCGGACGGAGTTTTACATCTGCCTATAATATAGAATCTATTGATCTCGGCTCAGTTGAAACAGTGGGATGGGGGGCATTTTATATAGATCAGAGTAAAAGTTCACAAGTAAAATTACAAAATTTGACGATACCTGCTTCTGTAAAAGAAATAAAAGGTGAGGCATTTGAAAGTCACAAATCTTTACGTAATCTTGATTTTGAAGAAGATTCACAGTTAGAAACAATAGGAGAACTTGCATTTGCTGCTGTACGTGTTTCGAGCCTTGAAATTCCAGATAGTGTAAATTATATCGGAAATGGTGCATTTCGCTATAATCCAGAACTAACACAAGTTAAATTACCTGATAATGAAAATCTTGTGCTTGCACCTAAAATTTTTGCAGATACATATTTATCCAGTGTGGCTCTACCTGAAGGGGTGGTATCGGCAGAAGATGCTTTCCAAAATATGCTGGCCTCGGTCAAAGTTTATTGTACACAAGCCGTGATTGATTCCGGAAAATGTAATTCGTCGTATTTATATAAAACACCTTTAAGCGTCACACATTATGAGCGTGACGGAGATCATTTTAATGTCTATGATTCAAATGGAGAAATTGTGGCGCAATATGGTTCATTGATAGATTTCGGAACAACAAATTATTACGTGCCGAAAGCGCCTAAAGAAGCAAAGCGTATTTATACCGTTGAGGAAGCGACCGAGACAGCAAAAGGAAATAAAAATACGTTTTCGATTCGTTATCGCTGATTGATATTTTGCAAACAGTACAAAAAAAAGAGAATCGATAAAGGTTCTCTTTTTTGTGATGTGTGTTTTTGATTTTTCTTTTGACATTGATGAGCAGAAAATATAGAACGGAATATATGATGTCAGAAGTGAAAAGAGATGACTAAAACTCAAGAAAAACCTTTGTATTTAGGACACAGACAACGTCTCAAAGAACGCTTTTTGAAAGATGAGGGTTCTTCGATGGCTGATTATGAACTTTTGGAACTTGTGTTAACTTATGCCATCCCCAGACGCGACGTGAAAGAAGATGCAAAAAAACTTATTTCTTATTTCGGGTCTTTTGCCTCTGTGGTGAATGCAAGTCAAGAAAATCTTTTATCATATGGTTTGTCAAAAAATACAATTACTCTTCTTAAACTCATTAAATCTTCGTTGATGAGGCTGACTCTCCAATCTCTTTGCGAAAATGATGAACCGATATATGCCAATTATGACAGTTTGCTTGATTTTTGTAAAACACATATCACAAATCATGAAATCGAAGAATTTCATGTGATGTTTTTAGACGCAGGACGCCACTTTTTATCTGAAAAAATAATGAATGCCGGAACGATTGATAAAGTTGCCGTTTATCCGAGAGAGGTCTTAAAAGAAGCTCTTCAAAGACAGGCCAAAGGATGTGTTTTGTTTCATAACCATCCGGGCGGAACGCTGACACCTTCAAAAGCGGATATCGAACTGACAAAAGCAATTGCTTTGGCAGTTAATTCATGCGATATTAAAGTTTATGACCACTTTATCATTACAAAAGACGGTTATTACAGTTTTCGAAATCAGAATTTGTTAAGTAACGTTCTTGGATAAATCTATTTTTAAAACAAATCATTTGTTTTGATCCATAAATCTAAATCATTGAGTGCGCGCGCGGAATATGCTTCTTTGCGCTCAAGGCCTTTGAGGTATTTTTTCTTGCCGTTTGGCGTGATTATCGGCTCGATATCAGGAAACAATCCGAAGTTGACATTCATCGGTTGATAATTTTCAATATTTTCAATGTCTCTTAAATGAGACCATATGGCGCCTAATGCTGTTGTTCGAGGCGGAAGAAGAGGCTCTTTTCCCATCAATAGCGATGTGGCAAAAAGACCGGTCAGAAAACCGATGGCCGTATTTTCAACATAACCTTCAGAACCCGTGATTTGACCCGCAAACATGATGTTCGGTCTTGATTTTAACCTTAAAAAATCATCTAAAAGGATAGGGCTTTTGATAAATGTGTTTTTATGTATGCCGCCAAGTCTTGCAAATTCGGCATTTTCAAGCCCCGGGATCATTTTAAAAATACGTTCTTGCTCGCCATAACGCAATTTTGTTTGAAAACCGACAATGTTTCGAAGCGTATCTTCTTTGTTATCTTGCCTGAGCTGGACAACGGCAAAAGGGCGATCAGGGCTGTTCGGATTTTTAAGACCGACCGGTTTCATGGGGCCAAAACGTAATGTATCTATGCCGCGTCTTGCCATAACTTCAATCGGTAAACATCCGTCAAAGTATTGAGGCTTTTCAAATTCGTGAAATTGAACGGTATCGGCCTCAAGTAAAGCTGAAACAAAATTTTCATATTCTTCCTTATTCATCGGGCAATTGATATAATCTTTTTGATCGCCTTTGTCATAGCGCGACTGATACCATGCTTTTTCAAAATTGATTGTTTCTTTATAAACAACCGGTGCAATCGCATCATAAAATGAGAGTGTTTCCGTGCCCACATTTTTTAAGATATCGGCAGATAAATCTTCACTTGTGAGTGGGCCGGTTGCAATAATAACCGGCGTATCCTTAAATTCATCTAAAGATTTAATTTCTTTATGTATGATATTGATATTTTTATTATTTTTTATGTTTTCTGTGATTTTTTGAGCGAAGAGATTTCGATCAACAGCCAGTGCTCCGCCGGCCGGTACTTTGGTTTGATCGGCTATGCTTAAAACAAGCGAGCCAAGCTTTCTTAATTCTTCGTGAAGCAGTCCGACAGCATTATGTTTGGCATCATCCGAACGAAGTGAATTGGAACAGACAAGTTCGGCAAAGTCGGCTGATTTGTGTGCCGGTGAAAATTTAAGAGGTTTCATTTCATATAAATCAACTTTGATACCCCTTTGAGCAATTTGCCATGCGGCTTCTGAACCTGCAAAACCGGCACCGACAACAGAAATTTTTTGTGTCATATCTTTTTCCTTAATTTTTTCAAAAAATGTACCTTTTTTCATAGCAAGTGTAAATCATTAAATCTTTTTTAAATCTCAAAGGTGTATAATTTTTGTATGAGTAAAAGAAATGAAATAAAATATATCTCTTTGTTTGCCGTATTGTCATTTTTATTAAATGGCTTTGCAACGTCATCTCAAGCACAAGCACCGATTCAAATGGATGAAGATGATCTCGGCTTTGATATCAAAGAAGATGCTTTCGGCAACAAAGTTGATGCCAATCAAGATATGCCAAATCTAAGTATTGAGCCTGTCAGAAGTTTGCAAACATCGGATATTGATCAAGATGATGAAGGTGAGGTAAATGCACCGGCAATTGATACGTCGCGTTCGCTTTCTGAAAATTTAAAACAAGCGCCGCAACTCTCATCAGAACCTTCTTTGCCGGCTCCTAAAAAAGAAACGGCACAAAATTGGTTGAAAAATATATTCAAATCCAAAAATGATTCGGATTCTATTAAAGAATTGCTCGAAGAAAATAAGAAAAAAACAGCGAAAAGACGTTCTAATGCCGCGGTTTTTGATATCGCAGGGGTTATGCTTCGGATGAGCCCCGAACAGGCCGAAAGTGAACTTAAAAAACGCGGATACAGAAAAGTCTCTCAAAAAATGGATATTCCGAACTTTATCCGTTGGCGTAACGAAGAAAAATGTCGCGGGCAGGGTGTGTTCGGATATGAGCGCTTGGAAAGTTGTATTGTCCGTTTAGCTCAAAAAGAGAACTATCAATTTATCTCTCAAGCCACATATAATAAGTTTGATACAAAAGAAACCGTCAAAATTTATCTTTCTTCGACGTTTACAAACAATAAAATTTATAAAGTGACCTATCAGACAGAGGCTGCGAATGTGACCGGTAACAGTACAAAAGCCGTGTATTTGAGAAATTTGAAAGTGTATGACTTTTGGAAAAAAATTAATCAAAAATACGGCGCACCGGATAATAAACAAGATATTACTTGGGGACTTGGCGGTAATAAACCCTACTTAAAAGCAGTGACAGGTTTTCTTCTTTTGGAAGATAAGCTTTTGCAAGATCTGGACGCTAACCGCATGTCACGTGAAGATCAGCGTTTTATTCATTCTGACGTTTATACATTTTAATAAGGTTTTAATATGAAATTACATGATGTTACGGAATTAGTTTGTACGCGTATCAGCCATGATTTGGCTGGAAGTATCGGCTCTCTTTCAAATGTTTTGGAAATGCTCTCAGAGGATCCTTCAGAATGTGAAGATGCCATTCCTCTTCTCCAAGATAATGCAAAAAATATTTTAAATAGACTGAAGTTTTTTCGTGTGGCATTTGGCTTGAAAAATGCACAACCTAAAGATATGTCTGAATTAAAATGTGTGGTGGAAAATTATCTTTCAACATTTGGAGATTCTCAAACACCTATTCAAATTTCATTTAATCTTCAAAATGTTTCGCTTTATAAAATAGTGATGCTTTGTGTGATGGTGCTTGCCGATATCTTTATTAAAGGCGGAAAAATTGATGTAACGGAACAAGAAAGCGGTTTAATTTTTAAGTTGATATCTAATTTTAATTTTTCTGAAAAGAAACTGCAGAGTATTTGTTCTTTCATCAGAGGTGAAGAGCCAAGTGAGAACCCTGCACTCGGTGCCCCGATTTATTATTTGCAGAGCTTACTTGAAAATACGGATGTGCAAATAAATCTTACATTTAAAGAAAAAGAAGCTGAACTTCGTATTTCTTAAAAATTAAGCAAGTATTTCAAACGTTTCAGTAGCAACCCTGCAAATATCTTCGGAAATTTCGGCCAAACCTCCGCTGATTTTGATTTTTTGAAACGTTTTGTTTTGTTCATCTAAAAGTAAAATTTCACCTGCCGTCAGCATTTCAGAGCGAGGTGCACGCCTTTCAAGAATCGTGAGCGTTCCTTTCAAAATAGGTAACACAACTCGGGCGGCCGTTGTATCAAACGGCGCTTGATCGGGAGAGAAAATTTTTAAGGAAATACTCATGTTATTCTTTCATCTTTTGGGCTTTTTCTAAAACATCTTCTATGGTGCCGACCATATAAAACGCTTGCTCGGGGATATCGTCATAAAGACCGTCCAAAATTCCCTTAAACCCTTTAATGGTATCTTTCAAATCAACAAATACGCCCTTGGTTCCGGTAAAGACCTCAGCCACATGGAAAGGTTGAGAAAGAAAACGTTGAATCTTTCTGGCTCTTGAAACAACAAGCTTATCATCATCTGAAAGTTCATCCATACCCAAAATGGCAATGATGTCTTGCAGAGAATTGTATTTTTGTAATATCTCTTGAACACCGCGTGCCACGAGATAATGTTCTTCACCGATAATATCCGGAGCTAAAATTCGGCTTGTGGATGCCAAGGGATCGACAGCCGGATAAATACCGAGTTCTGAAATTTTACGTGATAAAACGGTTGTGGCGTCTAAGTGTGCAAAAGTTGTGGCAGGGGCAGGGTCTGTTAAATCATCTGCCGGCACATACACGGCCTGAACAGAAGTAATAGAACCGTTTTTAGTTGATGTAATACGTTCTTGCATGGTGCCCATATCTGTGCCTAATGTGGGCTGGTAGCCCACGGCCGACGGAATACGCCCGAGTAGCGCCGAAACCTCGGATCCGGCTTGTGTAAAACGGAAAATGTTATCGATAAATAATAACACATCTTGGTGCGCCACATCTCTGAAGTATTCTGCTTGTGTTAAGCCGGTCAGCGCAACCCTTGCACGTGCTCCCGGTGGTTCGTTCATCTGGCCGTAAACCAAAACCGTTTTTGAATTGTCACCGTTAAGGTCAATAATACCTGAAGAAATCATTTCGTTATATAAGTCGTTTCCTTCACGCGTTCTTTCACCGACGCCCGTAAAAACGGAATATCCGCCGGCCCCTAAAGCAACGTTGTGAATAAGCTCCTGAATTAAAACGGTTTTACCAACGCCAGCTCCACCGAACAAACCGATTTTTCCGCCTTTGAGATAAGGTTCCAAAAGGTCGATAACTTTAATACCCGTTGTTAAAATTTCGGTTTCTGTTGATTGTTCGATAAAGCTCGGTGCCTCACGATGAATAGGGGCGGTTAATGAAGATATAATCGGACCTCTGTCGTCAATAGCTTCGCCCGTTACATTGATGATGCGCCCTAAAAGTTCCGGACCGACCGGAACGGTAATCGGCGAACCTGTGCTAATGACTTCTTGGCCGCGCATCAGACCGTCGGTGGTATCCATAGCGATTGTACGAACCATGTTGTCACCGATATGTTGCTCAACCTCCAATACAAGCGGCTTGCCATGGTTATCGCATGTGAGAGCTGTATAGATGTGCGGCAACTCTGCAACGTTATCAAATGTGACATCAACCACAGCACCTGTGATTTGTGAAATATGTCCGATATTTTGTTTTTGTTCCATCTGTTTTTCCTTTCTTGGCATCAAAGGGCTTCGGCCCCTGAAATAATTTCAGTCAGTTCTGTTGTAATCAGAGATTGTCGAATGGTATTATATTTTAAGGTTAATTCTTTTATCATTTCTTTGGCGTTGTCCGTTGCGTTATCCATAGCCATCATGCGAGCCCCTTCTTCGGAGGCTTCGGCATGAATCATGGCCTCAAAAAAGCGGTTGACCAAAAGCATTTGAAGTGATTGAAGCAAAATTTCTTCTCGCGAGGGCTTAAAATCGAAATAAGCATCGCCTACACGATCTAAATTATCATTGATAACAATGCTCTCTTGAGAGATCGGAATCATCTGCATTGAAACAAAGTTTCTGGTGACGGCTGTTTTATAGCGACTGTGCACAATTTCACAAACGGAGCAGTTATATTTTTGCATTAAAGCTTCAACCGTTTGCAGAGCGTTTTTTGCTTCTTGGAATGCAATTCCGCCACTCGAAAACGAGGGCTTATGCACCACAATCAAAGGTTCAAATTCTTTTTTCAAAATTTGATAGGCTTTTTTGCCGAAACAGGCCAAATAGAATTCTTTTTTGTTTTCTTTAAGTTCTTTGATACGCTCTATTGCTTTTTTGGCAACGTTTTGATTATAACCGCCGCATAACCCTTTGTCGGATGACAATACAAGGAGTAAGTATCTGTTTGGATTTTCAATCTTGTTTAAGAGCTTTGGAAGGGAAGGGACTTTTTTGTTTTCATTTGTATCATTTTGATATGAAAGCAAAACACGCCCGATACTGTTTTCGATCAGTTTAAGATAAGGTTTGTTTTTTTCGATCATACCTTGTGCTTTAGATAGCCTTGATGAGGCAACCAATTTCATGGCTGTTGTGATTTTTTCGGTCGATTTAACAGAAGTTAAACGGCGTCGTAATTCTTTTAATCCTGCCATGATTAACGCGGATCCTTTTCTAAAAATGAGGTGGTAAAGGTATCAAAGAAATCTTTAAGTTCTGTTTTAATTTCTTCTGTTAGCTCTTTGTTTTCACGTATTTTTTGTAAAATCTTCGGATGGTGTGTTTTGAGCTCATCAAGTGCCATGTTTTCAAAATTTCGAATATCTGAAAGAGGAATATTGTCAAGGTATCCGTTAACGCCTGCATAAATCGCAACGACTTCATCTTCAACACGCATCGGGTGATAAACAGGTTGTTTTAAGAGTTCTGTAAGCGCTTCGCCGCGATTAAGAAGCTTTTGGGCAGATTTATCTAAATCTGAGGCAAACTGAGCAAAAGAGGCCATTTCACGATATTGCGCCAAATCAAGTTTCATGGTGCCTGAAACTTGTTTCATGGCTTTGATTTGAGCAGCAGATCCCACACGGCTAACCGAAATACCGACATTGACAGCAGGGCGTACCCCTTGATAAAAGAGGTTTGTCTCTAAAAAGATTTGTCCGTCGGTGATAGAAATCACGTTGGTCGGAATGTAAGAAGATACATCGCCTTCTTGTGTTTCAATCACAGGCATGGCGGTCAGCGACCCGCCGCCTTTTTCATCAGATAACTTTGCGGCTCTTTCAAGAAGTCTGGAGTGCAGATAAAAAACATCGCCCGGATAAGCTTCGCGCCCCGGGGGTCTGCGAATAAGAAGCGACATTTGGCGATAGGCCGCAGCTTGTTTGGATAAGTCATCATAAAAAATAATGGCGTGCATACCGTTGTCTCTAAAGTATTCGCCCATGGCGCAACCACTGTACGGGGCAATATATTGAAGTGCAGCAGCCTCCGAAGCTGTGGCCGAAACAACAATGGTGTAATCCATGGCGTCGTGTTCTTTGAGTGTTTTGACAACGCTTGCAACCGTTGAGCGCTTTTGACCGATAGAAACATAAATGCAATAAAGTTTTTCTTTTTCGGATTTTGCCTCATCATTAATATGCTTTTGGTTAATAATGGTATCTAAGATGATAGAGGTTTTACCTGTTTGGCGATCGCCGATGATGAGCTCGCGTTGTCCGCGCCCGATCGGGGTGAGGGCATCGATGATTTTAAGACCTGTTTGAACCGGTTCATGAACACTTTTACGGCTGGTGATGCCGGGAGCTTTGATGTCTGCATTTGAAAAGAATTTGGCGTTAATGCTTCCTTTGCCGTCTATCGGTTCACCCAAAGCGTTGACCACACGGCCTAAAAGTTCTTTGCCGACCGGAACACTGACGATTTTTTTGGTTCGTTTGACGGTATCGCCTTCTTTGATGCTTTCATCAGAGCCGAAAATCACAACCGCAACGCTTGATTCTTCTAAATTAAGTGCCATTCCTTTGATGCCGGACTGAAATTCGACCATTTCACTTTCTTCAACGTTGTCAAGCCCGTATACACGTGCAATTCCGTCGCCGACGGTCAAAACATGGCCGACTTCTTCCAAATTTGTCTCAATTTGGTAACTTTCGATTTTTTCTTTTAAGATAGAAGATATTTCATCTGCTTTAATAGACATATCAGAGACCTTTCATCATTTTTTCGACTGCTTGAATTTTGCCTTTTATAGAATCATCTATTTCAAAAGATTGGTAGCGCAAAATCAGACCGCCGAGAATTTGTTCGTTCAATTTTTGATGCAGTATAATTTCTTTTTTTAGTTTTTTTGTTAACCCCTTTGTCAGTGTTTGAACTTGAGCGTCTGTTAAAGAAATCGCCGTTTCAACTTCAACTTCAATAATATCTTTTTCTTTGAGATAAATTTTTTGATAAGCATCGCATATGCTTTTTAATAAATGGAGCCGGCCGTTATCTGCCAAAACACATAAAAAATTTTTAAATATCAGCGACAGATTAAGTTCACGCGAAAGGATGGTTAAAAGTTCTTTTTGATTCGATTTTCCAAGAATGGGATTTGTTAAATCTTTTTTGAGGTTGGTCTGCTTAAAAAAATCTAAAAGTTTTTGTATATCGTTTATGATTTCAGAGCGCAAAGCCTCATTTGTAGCTGTTTGATATAAAGCTTTTGCGTAATTTTTTGAAATATCTCTTGTGTTTTCTTTCATTTTTTTCACATAAACGAATACGGATCAATATCAATATCTACTCTCACATTTGAGGGAAAATGAAGATTTTTGAACCAGTTTTGAATGACATTTTGTATATTTATAGTCTTTAATGTTTTTAATATCAAGCGATATCTGTATTTTCCGCTCAAAAGATATAACGGCGCAGGTGCCGGCCCAATCAGGCGAACACCTTCAAGGTTTGGAGCCGTTTGTGCAAGATATTGCGCCGTTTTGAGGGCTGTTTCTTCGCTTAAAGAGGTTACAATCAATGAAGCCAGCTTGCCATAGGGAGGTAAATGTAAAACAGATCTTGATTGTTGCTCCATTTGAATAAAAGATTCTCTGTCGTTTGTTGTCACGGCTTTTAAAACGGCATTATCGGGGTAAAGCGTTTGAAGATAAACCATGCCTTTTTTATTGGATCTTCCGGCGCGTCCGGAAACTTGTGATAAAAGCTGAAACGTTTGTTCCGCACCGCGCAGATCATTGCCCATCAAACCTAAATCGGCATCAACAATGCCGACAAGTGTCAGCGACGGAAAATGATGACCTTTAGCTAAAATTTGTGTGCCGATTAAAATATCAATTTCATGACGTTCCATGCGCGAAATCGTTTCGGAAATAGCCTTAAATGAAGAAGCTGTATCACTTGATAAAATTTCAACTGTAGAGAGCGGAAAGCGAAACTTGACTTCTTCGGCAATTCTCTCAACACCCGGGCCGCACGCCGTTAATCCGCAATCTGAGCCGCATTTTGGGCATTGATTTGGTATATAAGTGTTGTAGCCGCAATGATGACATATCAATTTTTTTTCTTTTTTATGTTCGGTCAGCCACGCCGAGCAATTCGGACATTGCAGCCTTTCGCCGCAATCCCGGCAAATCATTAAAGGGGCATATCCGCGTCTGTTTAAAAAAAGCATGGATTGCTCTTTTTTATCAAGATTAGTCCTTAAAGCTTCGCAAAGAGTAGGGGACAACCACGACGTGCCCCAATTTCCTTTTTGCGGTTTATCTTTTTTTAAGTCTATAATATGAATGGATGGAAGCTTTGCGCCGGCATACCTGTTTTTCAAAGAAACAAGCTGATATTTTCCTTCTCTCACATTAACAATTGTTTCTAAATCAGGTGTGGCTGTTGATAAAATAATCGGAATTTGTTCGATTTTTGCTTTCACAACAGCCATATCGCGTCCCTGATAACGAACCATATCTTCTTGCTTGAAAGTGGGGTCATGGCTTTCATCAACGACAATCAGCCCTAAATTTTGATAAGGCAAAAACAGAGCAGATCTGGCGCCGACCAAAACCTTGGCACGCCCGTCATAAACAGCCTTCCACGTTTTAGAACGTTCAGAGGGATTTAAGGCACTGTGCCATTGAAAAGGTTTTTCGCCGAAACGCTTTTGAAATCGCTCCAGCCATTGTGTGGTCAGCGAAATTTCAGGCACTAAAATCAAAACTTGTTGACCTTTTTTTAAAACATCAATGGCAGCTTCAAGATAGACTTCTGTTTTACCCGATCCCGTGACACCATCGAGCAATGTGACGCTGAACCCCTGAGAGTTGCGGCATATCAGTTCATTTGCGGCATTTTGTTGTTCATCTGTTAAGGTGACTTTGTTTTTTTCAAAATCAAAATGTTGTGTTTCTTTTTTTGCTTGAACGGGAAGGGGGCGTATAATGCCGGAATCAATCAGCGTTTTAATAACACCGGCTCCGACATTTGCGCCCATCATCAGTTCTGATTTTGAATAAGGAGCGTGGTTGAGTAAATCCATCACACGCCATCTGGCATCTGAATTTTTGAGTTTGGCCTCGGCAAGTGTTTTGCCTGTCAGCTCATAAATGATGTTCATTTTAGGGTCATCAAAGGCGTTTTTGGCAGACAAAACCATTTTCAGCACCAACCCGAGAATTGCCAGATTATATTTGGCAACCCACGTGATAAATTCCATCATATGAGCGCTTAAAATAAAAGGTAAAACTTGTGAAACGGATTTGATTTTATTGTCATTAAGATCAGACGATGAACCGATTTTCCATACGCAACCTATCATACTTTTATTTGAAAACGGCACACGAACAATTTGCCCGAGTTTGATGTCATCTTCTGCTCGGTAATCAAAAACATGGTTAAAAGGAAGGGGAAGCAAAACCCCGACAATTTTGGTCATCTTATTTTATCCGTTTTTTTAACTATAAATAAAACAGATTTTTTTTTAAAGAACAGTACATTCTTTTTAAACAAGATTTTTTTCGCTTGAAAAAAGATGAGATTTCAGGCATAATAAAATTGATAAGCCGATGGCTTATTGTGTTCTCTAAAACACATTTAACACAAAACTCCTTATTATGGGAGTTGGCGATATAAGGCATTTAATGCACGAATAAGTCTGACTGTGTGTTAACAGTTTTTAGAGACTCCCACTTTGGATTTTATTTCAAAGTGATTTTTTTTGTAACTTTGAATAAAGGATGACGACAATGAAAAAAATGTTCATAATGATTGTTTTTACAGCCCTTTTTCTGTTTGGATTTGAGGTTCATAGCCGTACATATATGTCAAAAACCTTGAGTAATAACGGGATAACCTGTGATACGAGTTTTACTGATTTTGGAAATAATCTCTTTTCAACATATCGTTCAACTTGTAAAGATTCAGCCGGAAATGTTAAATTTGATGATTATTATAATTTTAATTCTGCAACTTATGATTCGGATGGCAATTTACTTTCCAAGAGAGATATGGGAAATAGTAGAATTGCATATATCTTAAATGAAGACGGGCAAGTTGTTGCAAAGCAAAACGGATTTGAAGGTCCGGTTGTCGAGAAGTATGAATATACGCCCACCGGTAAAATGCTTGTGCGTGATTTGGAAGGGAATTTGATTGGTGCATATGATGATCTTTTATCGTATCACAGTATGTATATTACAACAGTCATTGGTGCAAGAGATACAAGTATTGAACAGTTGATCGGTGATACCAATTTAACCGAGTCAGACGGACGTTTTGAAGATTACGATGAGGATGGAAATCCCGTTGGCATTTATTATGTAAATGGTTCTAAAAAAATTTATAATTATAGTACCGATGGCGATTTTACTGTTTTTGAATATGATAAAAATGGCGTGACTTTAGCAGAGTATGATTCAAATGGTTATAAAAAATCGTATATATATGATGAAAATGGTGATTATACCATTAGAGGTGAAGATGGAAAGTTTTTAGGACATTTTATGGCAGATGGAAGCAAACGCCGAAAATATACAGTGAATGAAGCGGTGGCTGTTTTGAAAGGAAATAATAAAAATACTTTTTCGATAAAATACAGGTAAAAAGTAAATACAATTGCAAAAATAAAAAAAGCACCGTTTCAGGTGCTTTTTTAATTGGTGGGCGATGAGAGGCTCGAACTCCCGACCCCCTCGGTGTAAACGAGGTGCTCTAGCCAACTGAGCTAATCGCCCGACAGAAGTCGTTATATCTAATCTCTTTTCAAAAATCAAGCAAAAAATTATAGTAATTTTGCAATTTCAAGATAAGAAGATGGCGAAATTTCTTCGGCACGCAAAGTTGTCGGTATATGAAGCTTTTCGCAGATTTGATCTATATTTGAAATGGATTTTAAGCTTTGTCTGATCATTTTGCGACGTCCGCCAAAGGCGAGCATCGTTAATTTTTCGACTTTTTGTATATCTTCATTTGTCGGATGATTTTTGAGTGGTCTTAAAAGTAAAACGCTTGATGAAACTTTCGGGGCAGGGGTAAAATATGAAGGAGATAATGTCCAAAGGCGTTGAACATCACACAACAACTGCGTGATAACCGAAATTCTGCCGTAATCTTTTGTTTTAATCGGGGCCATGATGCGATCGGCAACTTCTTTTTGAAACATCAAGGTCATGGCAGAGATTGACTGCAAATTTTGAAGCCACATCATCAAAAGCGGAACAGAAATGTTATAAGGAAGATTTGAAAAAATCTGCAAATTTTGAGCCTTCAAAGATTGGATATCAAAATGCAGGGCATCTGATGATAAAATATTCATCGGCGCATTTGTTTGTGTTTTTAAATCTTCCATAATCTGAACAAAACGTTCGTCTTTTTCGATCAGATTAAAAACTTTTGGATTTTTCTTTAAAATCGCACGTGTTAAACCGCCGGGGCCGGGGCCGACTTCAAGAACGTTATGTTGAGATAAGTCGCTTAAAGCTTGTTTTTCAAGTGAGAGAGAAACAATTTTGTCTGTGACGTTTTGATCAAGCAAAAAATTTTGCCCTAATGATTTTTTAGCCATCAGACCATATTCTTGAACGGTTTGATAAAGTGTTTTTTGAAATTCCATTTAAGCTTTCCGATTGATAATGGCCTTGTTTCGCAAATCTCGAAGATATTTGTTGGCAATTTCTTCAAGCTTTTTGTTTTCTAAAATTTTGCGCACATCACTTTCTGTCGGTACGGGCATTTGATCAACACCCGGGGTGTATTTTTGGTTTAATTTTAAGATATGATAATTGTTTCCGATCAGAATGGGTTTAGAAATATCGCCGCTTTTCATTGTTTTTAAGGTGTTCAAAAACTTTTCTGAAAGTTGTTCTGATGAAACCCAGCCTAAATTTCCACCGTTTTTGGAAGTCGGGCTTGATGAAAACTGCATGGCATAAAGTTCAAAACGCGGATCGCTGTTTAAGACTTGAACGAGTTCATTGATATGTTCGGCATTTTTTTTAGGAATCACAATCTCTGAAATCATGAATTTTTGTCTTTTTGAATCACGGGTAATATCGTCAATGGCCTTTTTGATGTCATTTTTACTGACCCGTACTTCTTGTGATGCTTTCATCTGAACAAGTTTTGACCATGCCATTTCAGATTTCATCTGTTCAAAAAACACACTTTGGTCGACTTGCGCTTCTTTAAGCATTGCTTGAAAATCTTCCGGCGTTGTTCCGTTTCCTTGAACAAATGCCTGATACCCGTTTTGAAGTTCTTGAGAAGTGATGTTAATGCCTTTTTGTTTGGCTTCTTGTAATTTAATTTTTTCATCAATTGTGTTATTTAAGATGCGCTCAAGAATCATATCTCGGTTTTGGGGTGTAATCGGAATTTGTGTCGTTGCGACAAAAACATTGGCTCGCTGTTGCATATCACGGTTTGTGATAACTTCGCCGTTGACTTCGGCATAAACTTTGAAGGTATTGCCAAATAAATTAACAGGTCTTAATGCTTGACGACGTGCTTCTTCAGCTTTTCTGAATTCTTCTTCACGACGGCGCATTTCTTCTTCATAAGCTTTTTGTTGGCGAGCCTGTTCTTCTTCATAGGCACGTTTTGCCTGTTCTTCATAACTTAAAGGCTCTTGAAACATAATCGAATTTTGTTTTGAGGCGCGTGCGGCTGTGTCAAGATCGTTCGGATTAAAGGGTTGCGCCGAAGCCTTAAAAGTCAACATTCCCATCAATATGATTATGAAATAATGCACTGTTTTTCTCCTTTTAATTGCCCATTCCACCAAGTGTTTTGAGGTAGAATGTAAATTTAAATTCGTATGAATCGTCCAAGTCCGGATCGTTTGAATTATATTTTTTGACGTTTGTGACAAACATAAAACACTCATCTTCATAAATCAGATTTCCGCCATGCTCGAGTGAACGACCGCCATCTTCAAGATCCTGCCTGTTATAGATATCAATTGACCAATCGCGCGTTAAACCGGCATGGAGTGCCAAATAAAGTTCTTGACGCTCAGCCAGCGATTCTGCTGAATGTCTGTTTTTTTGAAGATATATGTATGAAGCGTACAAATTCAACATATTTGTTCCAAATCTGCCGGCCAGTTCGCTGTAATTAAACTTATAGTCTTCTCTGTCTAATCTGAAACGATAGGTCAAATCAAGGTAATCAGCCGGTTTGGCATAAATTCGCCCGACGTAATCGGACAGATGTCCGTTATTTTCGGTGGCTTTGCTGAAACTTGTCTTTTTGTTAAAGTGATAGCTTTGGGCTAAAAATGCAGATGTGCGGCCCATGATATTGCCATAGTTGCTGAAATTAAAACCGTAACTGATACGGCTGCCGTTGTCGTTTTTGTCATAGCCGGCATATCTGTCTAAATCTAAAACGTTTGTGTCTTCCAAGCTGGCATTTTGACTGTCTTCATTGGGGATTTTAGACGGTTTATTTCCGCCGTTCGGTGCAATTACACCGACAACGACGGGCTCTATGATTTGACGTGTGTTTTCACTTGCTTTGATAAAGGGTAATTTCCATTCAATGCCGAGCTGTGGAAATATGCGGACAGGGTTTCCTTTATAGTCTTTTGCCGTATCATAATCTCGATAATCATTGACGTGATAGGCATCTGTTTTAACAGAACCTACGATGCGATAACGTTCACCGAACTGACTTGTCCATGGAAGGTTAACGCTGTTAATCATGGAAGCTCTGTGTGATTGAATGCCGCCTGAATGATAAACAGAAGCCAAAGATAAATTGTTTTTCATGTAGGCACCGATATCATTCGGATCTGAGATAAATTCAGATTCAATATAAGGGAGAACAAGCGGTTTGTTATAGTTGAGACGTCGGTATTCTTTTTGATCTCTGACTTTTAAGTCATAACTGACCAATTTGTAATAATAAGCTTCAAGTGTTGTATAGTTTCGACTTTGAAAACGCTCAAAGGCAAGTTTTGAAGTCAGCCAGGCCTGATCATCTTGGTCAAGAGAAAGTTCTTTCAAATAAAGACTGTCGGAAGCATAGTTAATATCTGTTGTGGCAAGCCATGTGTCGGAGAGTTCGTAGCGACCTTTGGCAAAAAGGTTGCCACGGTTGCGATCACGTTCTTTGTTGTCATCATTTAAATAGGTTCCTTCGGCTTCAATGTAGCCTTTTTGAACATAACCTCTGTAACGTCCGCCCCAAACAATACCTTTTTTGGAAGTAAAAGTCGGCGAAAATAAAATGTCAGAATGTGGGTCAATAGCCCAAAAATAATTGATCTGTGCTGCACTGCCGAGATAGCTCGAACTCATAATTTTAGGGGTCATAAAACCGGAACGGCGTTTAACGCTCGGATCAGGATGTGATAAAAACGGCAAATATAAAACCGGAACATTTTTAATATCTAAAAATGCGTCGTTGTAGTTGATATTTTGGCTTTCGGCATCATGTGTCACTTTTCGGGCACGAATTCGCCATAACGGAGATTTTTCGTTCGGGGCTTCGCAAAAATCACAAGGGGTGAAAACAGCATAACGCATGATTTTGTTGTTGTTTTCTTTTTTATGAAAATGCTCGGCCCACAGTCTGCTCTCATCTCTCATAATAACTTTGATTTTATTCATTTCGGCCATGGTGAGTTTGTCATTTAAATTGACTTCGTCTGCCGAGATTTCCATGCCGTCAGGCTCTGTTAAACGAACATTTCCGGTGGCTGTAATTTGATTTGTTTTTTGATTATAAATGAGATGATCGGTGTAAAGAGTAAGATTTTCACGCTCAATAATAACGTTTCCCGAAGCTTCAATGGTTTGCGATTCTTGATTTGAAATTATTTCATCAGCTGAAAAATAAATGTCCGGTTCAGCGTTGTTTGATGATTCTTGAGGTAAAATATCTGTGATGTTGCGCTCAGGGTCAACAGATATAAACGGAGAACTTTCCGTTGTTTTTGAAAGTTCACCCGCAATTGGCTCAGCGTTGAGGTTAGGGACACTCCCAAAAAGTGTTAATGCGATAAACAAAAACCTTTTATTTGGCATAAGCGGTTCTCCGAAATCTGTTTTTGACTTTAATCCAAATAAACGGATTATAAAAGACTAACAAATATAAACATCCCAAAAGCGGAACAATGCAGTTCAAATATAAAAACGGTAAAAAGTATAAGGATCTGCCTGCCAAATTTGTGAAAATCAAATCAAGCCCCAAAGTGATAATCATAACAAATACCGAAATTGAAATGATTTTTGTTTGTCCGCGGCGATTGAAATTTCCAATAAGTAACCCCGTGCAGGCAAGCAAAGCAAAAACTAAATTATACCAAGGTGTGACTAGGCGCCTATGACCTTCGACAATATATTTTCGCATATCTCCGTCGGAAAGAGCGGTATTTGTTTTGGCATTTAACAGCTCTGGTAATGATTTTTCACGAATGGTCGCTTCTTTTAAGCCTCCCTTACCAAATCCGCCCAAGTCAATGGAATAACGTGAAAATTGAAGAGATGTAAAACGATTATGAATTTTATCAAGCTGTTGACGAGATCCGTTGATTAAAATGATATGCGGATGATCGTTTTCATAAATAATGCGACCTTTTTCAGCAGATAAAGTCACTTTTTCTTCAGGATTTGTTTCGTCGCTTAACAAAATACCGGATACCGATCCGTCGTTTTCATGCTTTGTGATGAAAACGGTTAAGTTTGTCTTTAAGTTCGTAAATTCACCTTCGCGGAACATTAAATGAGAAACATTGTTTTTAATTTCCCATTCCAAGCGTCTGAAAGTTTCTTCGGCCTTTGGAATACCGACGTTTTGAACATAAATGCTAAAAAATGAGAGTATGATTCCCATCAAAATAGGCGCACAAGCGTTTCGAAGCGGACTGATGCCGGAGGCCTGCATAATCACAAGCTCTCTGTCAGAAAGCAGACGATTATATACAAAAAGCACAGATGTAAACAGCGCAATCGGCGATAACACGTTAAACAGTTGAGGCATTAAAAGGGAAGTCAGTTCAACGAAAAGTCGTAAGGGCAATCCCTTGTTTGTGACCATTTCAATAAAGCGCAAAGACTGTGTGAGCCAAAGCATTGAAAGCAGAGAGAACACAACCAAGAAAAACCCGCTCGTGATTTGTCCTAAAATATATCGTGTTAATTTTTTCATGGACAGCAGTATAGACAATACAGATAAAAAATAAACAATAAACTTCGTTTACTTCACAAAAAACACGTTTATATGTATTTCATGGCATCAAGGGCTCCCTGTAAAATGTAGGCAGCCGCCGAGGCATCAAGTATTTTTTTTCGTTTAGAGCGCGACATATCAACCTCTTTAATAAGCATATTTTCAACAGCAACAGATGACAATCTTTCATCCCAAAAGCAATAGGGCAAGTGTGTTGCCTCAAAAACTTTAAGTGCAAAGGTGCGTACAAGTTCAGCCGTTGTTCCTTCTACGCCGTTCATTTGTTTGGGCATACCATAGATAAGCCCGCAGATTTCGCGTTCGGCGATAATTTGTTTGATTTGCAAAATATCTTTTTCAAAACTTTTACGCTCAATAATTTTATATGATGTGGCAATTGTCAAACTCAAATCCGAAACGGCAACACCAAGACGTTTTGTGCCGAAATCGAATCCGAGAACGGATTTTTTGGGGGAAAGCGTATTTTTAAATTCTTTTAAGTCCATAATTTCCTCTTTTGGGATTAGAATAAAGAAAAATAAAAAGATGTCAAATAAACTTTTTGCTAATTGAATTTTAAGAATATGGCGTTAAACTCCTTATATTCAATTTAATTAAAGGATTTCAAAATGAAATTTAGATATTTACTTTTTGCAATAGCATGCTTTTTCACGCTTCCGGTGCATGCGGAACTTGAAATTAACATCAATGGTGCGATGCGCGAGCCGATGCCGATTGCAATCCCGAAAATTGCGAGCCAATCCGGGGCTTTCGGACAACTTTTCGGAATCGGAATGTATGCTTCTAAAATCAGAAGTGTTGTGATGGCTGATTTGGAAAGAAGCGGTCTTTTCAGAATTATTGACGAATCCAGCTATATTGAAGATTTGGATTCAATTAACGAAAGACCGAATTTCAACGATTGGAAAGCGATTAAAAGTGATGCATTGTTGCAAAGTGCCATCAGCGAAACCGAAAACGGTAAATTAAAAGTTGAATTTCGTTTGTGGGATGTGATGGCCTCAACCCAGCTTCAAGGCCAATCATTTACAACCACAAAAGAAAATTGGCGTCGCTTGGCCCATATGATCGCCGATAATATTTATGAACGCTTGACGGGTGAAAAAGGTTATTTTGATACACGTATTGTTTATGTTTCGGAATCAGGACCGGCTACACGTCGCGTCAAAAGATTGGCTTTGATGGATCAAGATGGTGAAAATCATAAGTTTTTAACTTCAGGTGCTTCTATGGCCTTAACACCTCGTTTTTCACCTAACATGCAAAAAGTAACTTATATCTCGTTTGTCAATGATAATCCGAAAGTTTACATTTTGGATATTGAAACAGGTAAACAAGAATTATTGGGTAATTTCCCCGGAATGACGTTTGCGCCTGTTTTTTCGCCTGACAGCTCAAAAGTTTTGCTCTCGTTTGCTGCAAAAGGAAATACCGAAATTTATGAAATGGATTTAAATAAAAAATCGACTCGTCAAATTACAAAGCATCCGGCCATTGATACATCACCTTCTTACTCGCCGGATGGTGAGAAAATTGTGTTCAATTCTGACAGAGGCGGCAATCAACAGCTTTATGTGATGGATTCCGACGGATCAAATGTTGAGCGCATCAGTTTCGGAAATGGCAGATATGCAACACCTGTTTGGTCCCCGAGAGGCGATTATATTGCCTTTACAAAAATGGCAAACGGCGAATTTTATATCGGTGTGATGCATCCGGATGGTACAGGCGAACGCATTATTGCAAGCGGTTATCTTGTTGAAGGACCGACATGGTCCCCAAATGGACGTGTGTTGATGTATTTTAAACAAGATCGCAGTTCAGGAAGTCGTGCGGCACCGGTTAAATTATATACCATTGATGTGACAGGCTACAATGAACGTATGGTTGTGACGCCCGCTGAGGCCTCAGATCCGGCTTGGTCACCTTTGTTGCCTTAAAATAAATTAACAAAAAAAAATCCCTTTCCGTTTTGGAAGGGGATTTTTTTTTAAGCTAGAGCAACGGTGTTGCCATGAGCTCTTCAGAGTACACACGCCGGAAATATAATTTCCGAACATAGTTTGGAGCGAGGATCAAACTTTCGCCGTCAGATGTAAAGAATCTTTCCGATTCTTTGCTTTTTACATGAGAGGCAGGTTTGGGGTCCATTTTAGGACAAACTTGGCAAAAACATGCATCAGCAATGTCAATGAACTTTTGACGACCGACGATCTCAAGCCCGAGACGCATGTGGTGCTCGTCATGAATAATTACCCAGCAGGTTTGTACATGCTCCGGAATGCGAAAAAATTCGCGCAAAAAGGACATATCTTTGTCCATAGGTCTTTTCTTTTCCATATTTTATGGAGTTTTAAAGGTGAATAATTTGATAATGTTTATTGGTTAGGTAGTGTATGACACAATTTTAAAAGTTTGTCAACTGTAATTTTCGAAAAAAATATATTTTTGTCAAATTACTTCTTGACAGTACAGAGGATTTTTACTAGAATAACTTCAAAATAAAGGAGATTGATATGCCACTTGAAAATCAAAACATCACGAACGATTTGCAAAACCGCGTTTTGGCAGAATACTTTGCGCTGAAGTTGATTGAAAAATGCAAATTTTCTTTTGCTTCTAAAGATAAGGTTAAAAATGGGTGTGCAAAGTTTTATCAATTTAAAGAAGCTTTTGAAAGTGGTTCTGATGATGCTTATAAAGGTGTTACAAAGGAAGATCTTGAGCTTTTTGAAAAATACTTTGACTTAGATGAGAAAGAGTTAAAAGAAAAAATTGAAGTTTTTATCAACAATAAACACTATAAAGAGACAAACGAAGCATTAAATCAGTCGCTTGCCGATTTGATTGAAATGTGCAATCAGATTGGTAATTCAGGTAAAGAAGGCAAACAAATAGCTGCAAAAATGCTTTCCGAAATTTTGATTGAAAACGGCATAACGGACGGATATGTTAAAAAAACGATTCCCGGTATGAAAAGTGTTTTAGATGTCACAACAGCTTTGCTTGAAAATAAAGCGGATATGAAGCAACTCAGTCAAATTTCGCTTTTGTTTTCTAAAAATAATAAATCTTTTGATTTAGAAAGTCTTCAAAATAAATTGTCGAAAGATTTTATGGCTTATAATGACACCTCTGTTGTGAACAAAAATATACAATCATGTTCTGATTCTATTCGGGAAATTGCAGAAGATTATGTGGCACGAGTGGAGATCACCAGAAAACAAGATGAAGATGTTGATTTAATGTATGAATCCCGTACGCA
>DFFP01000030.1:23904-54189 GCA_002372275.1 Alphaproteobacteria bacterium UBA3773
AAATCCCGTACGCAAGCCGGTGCAGACGATGGTGTGAAAAGAAAGATGAATAAATTGACAGGTATCTTATTGTCTGCAGGTTCACCAAACGGTTCTGCAAAAGCAGAATATGAATCATATGTTCGTTTTTGGAAAGATCTTTACGGCGATGAAAAAGGGCAGATTGAAGTTTATAAAACCCTTGGTGTTTCTGCTGATTCAGAAAATAAAGAAAAAGAATGTTTTCAAAAATTTGTATCTAAATCAGAAGAGCTTTATTATAATTTTTTAGCTGGTGTTTTAACTCAGAAATATGATCAATTAACTAAAAACAAAGATAGCTCTTTTGATAAAAGTGTTTATCTTCAAAATTTTAATAAGTATATTCAACATCTTAAAGAAGGTAAAAATAACTTATTGGTTTTAGGTTTTGCCAATACAACGGATGATAAAGATGATTTAGGAAAAAACATAAGCGATTATCGTGCCAGACAGAAAATACTTGATGAGATGAATGCTCAAAAAATTATTTCATATCATCACAATACATTAACAATTTCAGGGGTTATTGATTTTTTCAAAAAGTTTGAACCTGAAAAATGGAAGAGTTTATCATATTCACAAAAGGTTGATTTGCTTACTTCAACGGTTAATCATATCGGTCAGGGTATGACAGCAATAGGAAAAGATGCTCATCAATCTCAAGAACCGAAAAATGGTATAATCGATTTAAATAAAACAGTTAAAGATGATGCAATTCTTGTCACAGAGGTTGATTTTTCTGTCATAAAAAACTTTGCTTTATCAAAAGATATATTAGCAAAACATCCTGATTTACAAGAAAAATTCAAAAAATACGTCAAAGGTTATCAGGACTACCTCGATTCTGATCAAAATTTAGGTCCTTCAAGAGTTATTCGTAAGGTTAGTCTGCCAAGAACAATTTCGGAAAATGTTTCAAGAGTTGTGAGAAGACAAATCTCAAGACTTTATAAAGTTACTCGAATGATTTGTAAAGAAAACGGAAATACTTTGTAAAAAAAAAGCGGCATGATTGCCGCATTTTTTATTGTGTTGAGAAAATAACTAGCAAGGCTGGTGGTTTTCTCAATACAATAAATAGCACTTTGCAGTGTTATCCTCACTGCCTGTAGTAAAGAGCTTCTCAAGGCTCCGTGCCGATTTCAAGGCACTTGGTATAAAACTTAATTCATACCTATTCTTATTATGCTTTATTTTTTAGAAATTGTCAAATAAATTAAGGCAAAGTATAGCCGTTAAAATAAACAATACCGATATTGAGGTATGTGGCAAATAAAAGCCAAATCAAATAAGGATATTGCAGATATGAAGCAAGATGGTTTAAGCCATAAAACTTTTTAATCATCCATAAGACATTTAAAACAAGCATGATTAACACCAAAAGCCCGAGCATAAAATATCCGAGTGTGAAAAAGACGTATGTCCACAAAATGTGCAAAATAAGCTGTGCAGAAAATAAATTGACGGCGGATTGATTGTTGTTCTCATTTAAAATTAAATAAAATGAAACAATCATCAGCGCATATAAAATAGGCCATACAATTGAAAACACAAAATTCGGCGGTGTTAAAGCTGGCATACTTAAATTTGAATAAAATGTGTTGATTCCGTTATATGTAAAATAAGAAGATAAGAGTGCCGTGATGGCAACAAGAGCAAGACTTAAGATAAATTTTGAAAATTTTGTCATGTCAAATCCTTTCTGTTGCCATTGATATATAAGTCAATTCAAAAATATCAAGAGAGGGGTAAAATTTTCTTGATTTTTGTCAAAAAAAGAGTACACTTCAAATCATACGTTATCTAACAAAAGAGGGTACTATGGGACAATCAAAACATACTCTGCGCACGCGTGCTTATTTTATCGGTGGTGTGAATTCAGACCGAATCGGCGGTAATTGTCAGGTGATTGAACATATCGACGAAAAAGGGGAAGTCACGCGTGTGATGTTTGATTTAGGCTCGCTTTTTACGCCGTATGCTACAGGTTTTACCGAGGCTCTTCCGAATGTGGATGAATATTTTGACAGAATTGATCTTAAAACAGGTGATTTACACAAGGCCACAAAGCCCGTTTCGGCTTTGTTTTTAACTCATGCCCATCAAGATCATATCGGCGCAATCGCAACTTATGCCCAGATGGGGTATCAAATTCCGATGATATACACAAGCGAATTTACGCGTTCTTTTATGATTGAGAACTTCAAGGATGCTCATGTTAAACCTCCACTCATTAAAGCCGTTAAAGCAGGTGGCGTGTCTGAAATTTCGCCTTCGTTTCAAGTTGAGGCTTTTGATGTCAGTCACAGTGTGATCGGATCAATGGGTTTTTGTTCGCTGACAAAAGAAAATGGAAAACCTTATGCCACCATAATTAATAACGGTGATTTTTTAACAGCGACGGACATGCCTGTCGGGGATTGTTTTGACGAAGAAGCTTATTTGAAGATGCTAAAACGCAATAAATCTCCTCATATGTTCATGATGCTTGATTCGACTTCGACCGAGCCGAACGGATCGAAACGAATCGGTTTTGAGCAAGCTGTTCAAAATTTGATTGATGTTATCAAAAAAAATCCGGATAGAACTCTGATTGTTTCGCCTGTTTTATCGCGCAGTATTCAAAATATTGCCATTGATGTTGAAGCAGCACGCAGGCTTGGAATAAAAATTTATTTGGCAGGTCCGTCACTTCAAAAAGTATATAAAGCGATGAAAAATGCCGGTTTTCATGATTTTGATGATGTGATAAGTGAAAAAACGGATATGGAATCTTATCTGAAACAACCGGGATTAAAGTATATTGTCGGTTCTGGGGCGTTTGCACAAGGTTTAGAAGATTATGATGAAAACCGAGAGACTTGGATGCTTTCTTTTGCCGTGAAAGTCGCCATTGATCGAGATCCTGTATTACATTTAAAAAGTCCGGAATGGCAAAATAAAGTTCTTTTAATAGATCGTCAAAGAATTATCGATGAAATTAACGGTCAAACAGGACCAAAAATGTTGCAACTTTGGGCAGCTCAAGGGGCTAAAGTTGTGATGGCACCATGGCATAAAAAAATTGCTGATTTTGAACAAGTCCAAACGCAAGATTCAGGGCATATTAATGCTGAAGCTACAGAAAAACTGATGAAAAAAGTTTCAAAAGATATCGTCATTATACCGATTCACGGATCGCCAAAACAGTGTCAAAATACGGCAAAATTAGTACGGGAAATGGGGTTTGATTCTGTGTTGGTATCAAATCAAGAATTTTATGAGGCAGGAACGGGGGCTGTTCAAGATAAAGAGGCAGGTAGGCTCACTTGGTATGGTGTGAAACAAATTTGGCCGAGTGAAGAACGACCGAATGTTCCGTTGGACGGTATTAAAGAAATCCATTTAGTTGATGAAAATTATTGCGATTTTAATCCGCCTGTTATTTTAGGTGTTTTGGAAAATGACAGCGGACAACATTATACACCTCATGATGACAAATCCGTTCGTGAAAAAGCACTTAAATTAGAAGATAAAAAGCCGCGTTTGAGCCGTAAGCAAAAGAAAAAGTTGTTACAACAAGAAAAAGAAAAATACAGACAACAACAAGAAAATGGTGTGTCCACAGTTGAAGAAAGAAAAAGTGAACTTCTTGAAAAATTGCGCCGTGAAAAAGCAAAATATCAAGAGCGCAAAAGAAGACATAAAGCGGCAATAAGCAAGCGCTCAGGCTATGAAATGTAAATCAAAGGAAATCTTCAAGTTTCAGCTTGAAGATTTTTTTTGCAATATAAGGTTTTTAGTTTTTGAGGCGTTCAATCAAATTTTGAACAGAAAGCGAGGCAAACTTTTGCTTCTGTTTTGAGGTAAGCTTTTGTTGAAGGGTAGAATACACAATCTCTAAACTTCTTTTGGTAATGATGTTTGTCATCTCAAAAAGGGCACTTTCAAGAGAACCTTGCATTATTCGATCAGCTTCCTGACGGCGCTTATCAAGTGAAATCTGCAAAAGGCGTAAGCTCTCTTCTTGATAGTTGTTAATATCTTCAAGTGCTTGTGCGGTCATTTTTTGAATTTCATCATCAGCGCTTTGAGCCATGCGCTCATATTTAGCCAAAAGAACTTGAGCATCATCTCTGAGTTGAGAGGCTTCATTGATACGACTGATGATTTTTTCGCGCCGTAAAATAAGCATTTTTTTCAAAATGCGCACAAGCGGGCGACATAAGATCAAAACGGTTAAAATAAAAGCCATGCCGACCCAAAATTCGGCAGATAAGTAAAAAGGTTCATGTGTTTTGATATGAACCGGTTTTGATGGCGTCTCAATCATTTCTGAAATAGAATTCACAACACCAATCACGGCATTTTGCGTGGCATCAATTAATTCTGTGCTTTGCATTTGTGTTTGCGGTTGTTCTTGTTCCGGTGTCATTTAGATTTATCCTGCATCGTTTCATCAAAACCGATCTTTTTTAAAATCGTTTGTGCGATTTTTTGTGCAATTTCTTCGGTTAATTTAAGTGTTTCCTCACGCTCTTGTTTTAAAATTTGCTCATTTTCAGCAATTTGTGAGGCAAAAATCCGATCGGCTTCATCTTGTTTTTTTTGAAGCATTTTTTCAATTTCTGCACGATTTTCTGCTATTTGTAAAGCCGTTCGGTTTTTTGCTTCCGAAACGGCTTTTTCATAACGCTTTAAGGCATCATTGGCTTGTTTGTTGATGCTTTCTGCTTTCCCGATATATTCCGCAATTTTTTGTTCGCGCTCGTCAATGATGTTTTTGATTTTCGGAATGATGAATACAGACATTACAAACCAGAGGCTCAAAAACGTTACCGTCAGCCAAAAAATTTGGGATATATAAGATGAAGGGTCGAGTTGAGGCATCTTATTTGCCGGTTAAAATCACAAGTGCCACAACAAGAGCATAAAGCGCAATAGCTTCAATGGCTGCAAATCCGGCCCAACCGTAAATATCAACATCTTTTTTAACTTGCGGATTACGACCGACCGTTTCAATCATTGTTGTCCAAAGTTTGGTCACACCCCATGCGGCAACAACCATCGAACAAGCACAAATTGCAGCAGAAATATAAGCTAACGGTTCCATAAGATTTTTCCTTTCAATAAAAGTTAATGCGAACGCAAAGCGTCCCCTAAATAAATACAGCTTAAGACAGTATATATAAATGCCTGTAAAACTGCAATAAAGATTTCAAAAATAATAATAAGTGTTTGGAAAAAGAGCGGGACAAACCCGAAAATTCCAAGAGCTACTACAAAACCACCCAAGATTTTGAGCATAATATGCCCGACTGTCATATTTGCAACCAAACGAACGGTTAAACTGAACGGTTTTGATAAAAGTGAAATTGTTTCAATCGGCACAACAAGGGGTGCCAAAGCATATGGAATACCTTTGGGTAAAAATGTGCGCAAATATCCCCATTTTCTGGTATAAATCCCGATCGAAATGTTTAAAAGAAGGGCTAAAACAGACAACGCGCCGACGGCCGCAATATGCGATGTAAACGTAAAACTATAGGGAAACAGCCCCAAAACATTGCCGCATGCGATATATAAAAACAAACAAAAAATGAATGAAAAGTATTTTAAGCCGTTTTTACCGATGCTTGATTTGACTAAATTATAGATAAACTCATATATGGCTTCCGGAATGGATTGTGCTAAATTCGGTACAACCGAACGCTTACGAAGTAAAAGCGCAAAAACCACCACAATGCTGAGCGAACAAATCGTCATAGCCAGTGCCGAATTTGAAAACGAAATATCGTACCCGCCAAGTTTTAGCGGAAGAAATGTTTTGATTTCAAATTGTTCTAAAGGGTTTGACATCACGAAAGTTCCTCATTTTGATTATGTGTCGCTTTATAAATATTTAAAACACCTGCTGCGCCACCAAGCAAAGTAAACACGACAAGAATCCATGGTGCCGAGTGAAAAAGAAGATCTAAAAAATAACCGATGGCCGCCCCGATAAAAACACCTGAAACAAAATCAATGACCAATTGGAAACCTCTGGTTGTATTTGAATTTGAAAGATGAAGGCTTACGGAAGATTTTTCGTTCGCTTTTTCCTTTTTTTTGAACGAATCAATTTTTTTTTGTAAATCGTTTATGTCAGCACTTTTTTTCATTCTTGCTTGGAACCTGCTTTATGAATAGCTTCTTTGATTTTTTCGATATTAGAAAAACCATAGATAATTTCGTTTCTGTTTTCAGAACTGATCAGAAATGCCGGTGTTCCTTCGATTTTGAGCTTATCAATGGCTTCTTGACGATTGGCAAGCAATTCTTTGGCAATATCGTCATTTTTTAAACATTTTTTGAAATCAGATTCGTTTAATCCGTTTTGAGAGGCATATTTTAAGAAGTATTTTGTCGGATCAGGCGATAAAACCCACTCGTGTTGACGCGAAAAAACAAGATTAACAAACGATGGTTTGCGAAGCGGCTCAATACATTCGGCAAGCATAGCAGCCTGCATCGAGCGTTTTTCAAGCGGAAAATGAACAAGAACGATGTTGACAAGACCTTTATCTAAAAATTCTTTTTTGAGTTTGGGCAGACCATTTAAGTGAAAGTCGGCACAATGTGTACACCCCATTGATGAAAATTCATAAATTGTTACAGGTGCATCCAAAGAACCGGCAATAATGTCTTTCTTAAAATTAAGGGCTGCATTTTTATCTAATAATGTTTCAGAAGAAGAAGTGTCCTCAGTTTCAGTAGCATTTGCTTTTGAAACAAGTGTAAAGGTGCCGTCATGATACTCGAAACCTTTCATTGAAAGATATCCGTATGCGGCGACTACGTAAACTAAGCATGCTGTTATTAAAAAACTGATGCGATTAACCCATTTTTCCAAAATCAATTCTCCTTTTTCTGACTGTAAAAAGTAACGGCAAGAGAACGAAGCCTTTCTTTTAAATCTTCATCTTCAATGCCCTCTATAATTTTTGAAATATAACTTTCTTTGTCTTTATTGACAAGTTTTTTCTTTGTGGTATCCGCAGTGTTTTTTTTATCATGAGAAAAACAGAAATTATCGACTTGTATGATTTTGATTTTTTCAACAGCGCGATAACCGAAATATGTGTTGATTTTTTCTAATATAACGGGGGTTTGATGGCTGATTTCGAGAGCAAAAGCGCCGGAATTTACCATAAGATATAATGTTCCGTTATCTCTGGCATCTTTTTTAAAATCTATTTTTTTGGGCAGGCAATAGGCTGCTAATTCTTCGCCGACGATATCAGACCAGTTTTTCAAAATGTCGTAACTGACAAAGCTTTTTGTTCCCAAAAGGTTTTTGATCAGATTTTCAATGCCGTCAGAAAAAAGAGTTAATCCGAGTCCGGTGTGTTGATGATTAATGATATCTTTTTTTTTCGTCATTTTTTATCTCTTGAAGGCATATGTTGAAGCGGATGTTTTTCTAGAACACTTTGGATAATATCCGGAGATGTGATGTGCGTATATATCTCTGTTGTGGCAATATTGGCGTGCCCGAGCATTTTCTGAACCGATCGAAGGTCTGCTTTGTGAGAGATTAAGTTTGTGGCAAATGAGTGTCTGAGAGTGTGCGGAAATACAAGAACAGGAGAAATTCCGCATTCAACGGCAAGTTTTTTTAAATCTTTAAAAAACGTATCTCGCGTAATGTGTCCGGATGCTGAAAGTTTGGAGGGAAAAAGATATATTGATTTTTGATTTTGTTTGATAAAAAAATCTCGAAGATGCAAAATGTAGTCTTCAAGCATTTTATTTGTCTCATGATCGATAAAAACAATTCGCTCTTTTTGACCTTTTCCGCGAATTGTTAATTCTCTTTTTGTGTGATTGATGGAACTTAACGGCAACTGAGCCATTTCAGAAACTCTTAAACCGCTTGCAAACATCAGACCTATAATGACGGCTATTCTTTGAAATGATTTGTTTTGGTGTTTTTGAGCACACTCTTTTAAGCATAAAATTTGTTCTTTGGTTAAAAATTTCGGAAGTGTTTTTTCGCGTTTGGGAAGTGCTATATCAAAAGTCGGATTTTGAAGCAAAATTTTTTCTTCAACCAAAAATTTGCAAAAATCTTTTAAAGCCGAGATTTTGCGATGTATACTTCTTGTTGCAAAACTTTTTTGTGATAACAAACGGATAAAAGAAGAAATATGATCCGTTGTTATCATGGAGGGTTTGATGTTTTGAGCCCTTAAAAACTGAAGAATATCGGTTTTATAGGCAGACAAAGTGTTTTCGGCTACACCGTTTTCAGCCGCCATTTTTTCTAAAAATAAAGAAAGCTCATCAGTCATTAAAAATTTTCATCACTTTATTTAGAGTTTTGTACCTGTTTGTATCTCTTTTTCAATATGCTCGGAAACAGGGGTAATATTATGAAATCCGAGATAAAGAATACCTCCTAACAGAACAAGCAGAAGAATGTATAAAATCCATTTTGTATTTTTTTGTTTCATGGTTGAATACCCTTGTAAAAAGTGTTGATAAGTTTTTTTGCTGGGCTTATAATAAACCAGTTTTATTAAATGAAGCGTTAAAAAAATGAGAAAAAAAATTGATAAAATAATTTTACTCGTCGGTTTGATGGGAAGCGGAAAAACAAGCGTCGGAAAGCGTTTGGCTCAAAAATTAGACCTTCCGTTTGTTGACGGCGATACAGAAATTGAAAAAGCTTCAGGCTTGTCACTTATAGATGTTTTAAAATGCTTTGGAACCGAAGAATATCGTGCAGGCGAAAGTCGGGTGATGAAAAGGCTCTTAACAGGAGACCCTTGTGTGCTTGCATCAGGCGGGGGATCTTTTGTAGCTAAATCAACGCGAGATTTAGCCAAGACACATGCTTTAACCATCTGGCTCAAAGCAGATTTGAACACACTTTATCATCGTACAAACGGGCGCAAACGCAGACCTTTTTTAATGTGCCCGACCGCTGTTTTAAAAGAAAAACTCGAAAACTATATTAAAGAAGAGTATCCGTATTATCAGGAGGCCGATTTAATCGTCGAAACAAAAGATGAACGTGTGGAAAATACGGTTAATCGCGTTTTAAGAGCTCTTAACGACTTTTATAAAAAGGATGAAAAATGCGCGGAAAATTAAGAAAAGAAGATGAGCTCAGAAAAATAGAAATCATCAAAAATGTCAACGCTTATGCCGAAGGTTCGTGTTTAATCAAGTGTGGAAATACACAGGTTATATGTACGGCATCGGTCGATTCGCACCTTCCGGATTGGCTTAAAAATGCCGAGAAAGGTTGGGTCACGGCAGAGTATAATTTGTTGCCGCGTTCAACGTTAACGCGCGTTTCAAGAGAAAAAACATTAAATGCCGGAAGAACACATGAAATTCAGCGCTTAATCGGACGTTCACTTCGCGCTGTTGTTGATTTGGAAAAAATCAAAGGTTTTCAAATCACGATTGATTGTGATGTTTTGCAGGCAGACGGAGGGACTCGCACAGCATCTGTGACAGGGGCTTTTGTAGCACTTTATTTAGCGTGTTCTAAAATGGTTGAAAGTGGCCTTATTTTAAAACATCCGATTAAAGAATATGTTGCGGCTGTTTCTTGTGGCTTTGTGGACGGAAAAGTGTTGCTTGATTTGGATTATGATGAAGACTCAAGTGCTGATGTCGATTCTAATTTTGTGATGACACAAAGCGGTAAAATTGTTGAAATTCAAGGAACTGCCGAAGGAGAACCTTTTGATTGTGATACGTTCAATAAATTGCTTACCACAGCTCAAAAAGGTATTCAGGAGCTTATTTTATTACAAAAGAAAGTGATAAGGAGTTAATATGAAAGACATTATATTTGCAAGCCATAATTTGGGAAAAATCAAGGAAATGAAAGAAATGCTTTCACCCCTTGGAATCAATGTGTTGACATTTGAAGACATTGAAATGCCGGATGTGGAAGAAACAGGACAAACATTTGAAGAAAATGCAGCCTTAAAGGCTGTTACCATTGCAAAATTAAATAATGTGCCCTGTTTTGCAGATGATTCGGGTCTTTGTGTGGATTGCTTGAATGGAAGGCCAGGGGTTTATAGTGCCCGTTATGCTCCAAATCGTGATTTTCAAAAAGCAATGCAAATGCTTTTAAATGAAATCGAACAAGCTAAAACAGATAACCGAAAAGCGCATTTTATGTGCGTGATTGCCCTCGGATATCCAAACGGTTCATATAAGGCTTTTCAAGGCCGGGTGGATGGAAAAATTGCACACAAGCCTCATGGTACAAGCGGGTTTGGCTTTGATCCGATTTTTATTCCGAACGGGTATGATCAAACCTTTGCCGAGCTTGGAGAAGATGTGAAAAACACAATATCTCACCGTGCAAATGCCTTACGTCAGTTGGTTGAATTTTTAAAAAAGTGATGCTTGAATGAAAGGCAAAATTTATAACATTCCTTTTTCTGTTCCTTTTTTAGAAACGATTGCCGAGCGTTTTTTATCTCAAAACAATCAGAGTGCTTTCGATTTGGCAGATATGCTTTTTTTAATGCCGAACAGGCGTTCTTGTCTTTCCTTAAAAGAAGCTTTTTTACGTTTGAACGGAATGACGCCTTTTTTACTTCCTAAAATTATTCCTGTTCAGGATATGGACGAAGATAATCTGTTTTTAAACGATTTATCACCGGATATCAATTCTATACCTCAGGCAATTTCAGCTGAAGAAAGATTGTTTTTGCTTGCTAAAATGATTCACGCACAACATCTGGAATATGGAATTGAAGAAATTTCTTACGTACAAAGCTTTTCTTTGGCACGTGATTTATGTCATCTGTTAGACGAGACCGAATCGGCTGATTTATCATTTGAAAATATCAAAAATATTGTGCCTGAAGAATATGCAGCTCACTGGCAGGAAACGTTAAAATTTTTAAAAATCGTGACAAGTTATTGGCCTGAAATATTAAAAGAGAAAGGTGTGACGGATCCGGCCTTAAAGCGTTCAGAAATTTTAAATAAACAGGCTGAAATTTGGCAAAATACGCACCCAACACAAAAAATTGTCGCTGTTGGTTTGAGTTTGGCCAGTTCCGGACTTGTCAGCATCTTAAAAAGTGTGTCCGAACTTGAAAACGGGGAAATATATATTGAAGGGTTGGATCGATTTTTAAGTGATAAAGAATGGGAAAATTTGTCTTTATCACATCCGCAATATGAGAAAAAAGAGCTCTTAAAGCTTTTAGAAATAAAGCGTGAAGATGTTTCGGATTTAAAACTTGCTCAAAACAGTTTACGTGAAAAAATTATCTCTGAGATGATGCGTGCCCCTGAAACAACCATGAAATGGCGTGATCTGAAAAAAACTTCAGAAATACAAAAAGGGCTTGATGGTATTCATCTGATTGAAACGCAAAACAGTTATGAAGAAGCGATGAGTATCGCACTTATCATGCGTGAAACACTGCAAACGCCTTCAAAAACGGCTGCGCTTGTGACGACTGACAGAGATTTGGCGCGTCTTGTTCAAAATGATTTGAAAAAGTATGATATTGAAATAGATGATTCGGCAGGTATTCCGCTTCATTTAACGCCGATTTCGATTTATTTAAGGCAAATCTTAAATGTTTTAGAAAATGATTTTGATTTTTCATCTCTGCTTGCTCTTTTGAAAAACCCGTATGTGTCTTGCGGTCTTGATTGTCAAGAATTTGAAAAGCAAGTTGAAGTTTTTGAGCTTGAAGTCAGAAAGCCGTCTTATGACGATCAAAAAGTAAGCATCGAAACCGGAAAAGTTCAGCAATTATTGAGACCGTTATTTTCGAAACTTCGTGATCTCTACCAAAAAGATAAAGTGCCTTTTAAGGATTTGCTTGAAGCACATATATTTCTTGCTGAAGAGTTGGCTTCAGACAAGTTTTTAACCGGAGCGGAAAAGATGTGGCGTCAGGCAGACGGAAAATTAGCAGCCAATGTGCTTTCAAAAATTTTAGAAACAGCCGATATTGTCGGTGATATTGCGCCTTTTGAGTATAGCAGTTTGTTTGCAATGCTTCTTTCACGTGAAACAGTTCGCACCCCGTACGGTTCGCATCCGAGACTTAAAATTTTAGGCCCGATTGAAGCAAGGTTTAATCATTTTGACGTCATGATTATCGCTTCTTTTAATGAGGGTGTTTGGCCTCAGACACTTGTTTCGGATCCGTTTATGTCACGCGCAATGAAAGAAAAATTCGGTTTGCCGATGCCGGAACGCTCCATCGGTGTAACGGCAAATGATGTATGTCGCTTTATGTGTGCTGATGAAGTCTATTTGACGCGTAGCGAAAAATCATATGGAACACCGACAAATAAATCACGTTATTTATTGCGCTTAGAAACCGTTATTCAAGCGTTCGGTCTTTCGAAAAAGAACATTGAAAACACATTTTACACATCACTTGTTCAAAAATTTGAAACGTCTCAAAAGGTGCAATCTTGTCTGCCACCTTGTCCGAAACCGCCGAAATCTGCCAGACCGCATCGCTTTTCATCAAGCAGCTTAACAAAATTAATTGAAAATCCGTATGAAATTTATGCTTCTTATATTTTAGGTTTGAAACCGCTTAAGGATTTCAATCAAAAGTCGGATATGCGTGATTTCGGAAATTTGGTTCATAAAACACTTGAAAAATTTATAGAAATTTATCCGCTTCAATTAGATGAGAAGGCTCAAAAAGTTTTATTTGATATTTTTGAGGACGAATTAGCAAATTATGATTTAAACGAACAAAGCAAAGTCTTTTGGAAAGCAAGATTTGAAAAACTTTCGGTTTGGATTTTAGAAACAGAACAAAAACATCGTCAAGATTTGAAAAAAATATATACGGAAATCAAAGGGGAAATTTTGTTTGAAAATTCGTTTATTCTCTCCGCTCGCGCAGACAGATTGGAAGAAAATATTGAGGGTGATTTTAAAATTATTGATTATAAAACAGGAAATACACCGACGCCAAAAGAAGTATATGCAGGCTATAAGCCGCAACTTGTTTTAGAAGCTCTGATATTAGAAAACGGCGGATTTCAAACAGAAAATAAACCTGTGGTTGCTTCAAAACCGATGGATTTGATTTATTGGGATTTAAAAAAGAATAACGAAATCAGTATGGTTCGTCCAAAAGATAAGGAAGATCCAAAAGAGCAGATTGTGCATTTGGTTGAAGATGTAAAAGAAAAATTAAAAGCGCTTTTAACGGCTTTTGATGATGAACAAACCCCTTATCTTTATGTTCCTCATCCGAAACATATGCCAAGCGGTAAAGATTATGAACATTTATCGCGTGCTAAAGAATGGCGGGGAGATAACAATGGAAATCAATGATATTAACAAAGAAAAACAACATTTATCCGAAATTGCATCTTCTCAGCAGGAAAGTGCTTCAAATCCGGCATATTCTGTTTGGGTCGAAGCCTCGGCCGGAACGGGAAAAACAAAAGTTTTATCAGATAGAGTGTTAAGACTTTTAATTGCAGGAACGACGCCTTCACGCATTTTATGCTTAACATACACCAAAGCAGCCGCTGTGAATATGAAAGAGAGAATTTATCGAAAGCTTTCAAGTTGGGCTGTGGCTGAAGATAAGGATTTGGAAAATGAATTAAAAGAACTTTATAATAATCCTCTTGTGATGGCTGAAAATCCATCATTAAAAGAGATGGCACGAACTTTGTTTGCTAAAGTTTTAGATGCACCGCAACCGATTAAAATTCAAACAATACACGGATTTTGCGAAGAAATATTAAAAAAATTTCCTTTGGAAGCAGGGGTTTCGCCGTATTTTGAAATTATGGACGATTTTACATCACAAGAAATTTTAGACAGTATCAGTCAAAAAATGATTACGCAATCTGATGAACAATCAGATGAAAATATAAAATCTGCCGTGACATTTTTGACAGATAACGTCAAAGAATATGCTTTTTCGGAAATATTACAAGATATTGTTTCTCAAAGAAGATCATTTTTAAAAATTTTTTCGTTATATCCTGATGTTTCAGCATTTTTAACCGCCTTACGTCTTAAGATGAATTTAAAAGATGAGGTGCCAACTCAAGAAAAAGCTGTTCAGCGTTTTGTTCAAAATATTGATAAAAATACAATGATGAAATGCGCTGAGGCCTTAATGCATGGAACGGACAACAATAAAACACGCGCCGAAATATTAAAAAAATCATTGATGGATTTTGATTTAGCTTCTTATCAATCTGTTTTTTTAAATAAAGATGGTGGCATTCTCGGTAGAATGGCCACAAAAGATGCTGCTCAATTTTATCCTCCTCTTGTTTTAACAATGAATAACGAGGCTCTTCGTTTGATGGATTTAAATGAAGAACTGAAAAGTATCAAACTTTATCACACGACAGAAGCGATTGCTTATCTGGCTCAAAAATTAATCAAAGAATATAGCTTATATAAAAAACAAAGAGCATGTTTGGATTATGAAGATTTGATTGTTTTAACACGAAAGCTTCTTGAAAATTCAGAAAATGCTGCATGGGTGTTATATAAATTAGACGGTGGTATAGATCATGTTTTAATTGATGAAGCGCAAGATACGTCATCAGATCAGTGGGCGATTATTAAAGCGTTAACAGATGAATTTTTTGCAGGTTTCGGGCAGACGGAAAAGAAACGAACAATTTTTGCTGTCGGGGATAGAAAGCAATCTATATATGGTTTTCAAGGAGCTTCTCCTGCCCAATTTGATGAAATGAGACGTTTGTATGAAAAAACAGTGCCTGATTTTAAAACAGTTCATTTGGATGTTTCTTTTCGTTCAACAAGTGCCGTTTTAGATATGGTCAACGCCTTATTTGCACTTGATGACGCAAAAAAAGGCGTGGCAGATGAAACAAATGTTAAACATTTGCCCTATCGTAAAGGAGAAAGCGGAAAGATTGAATTATGGCCTATACCGGAGTCTGCACAGACAATAGATTCCTCATGGAAATTACCGATTGAAAATATGTTTGAAGAAACAGCGAAAACAAAATTGGCTGAAAAAATTGCTTCAAAAATTCAAGAAATGGTTTCAAAAGGTGAAGTTTTGGAATCAACGGGAAAGCCTTTGACATATCGCGATTTTATGGTTTTAACGAAACGCAGACAACCTTTTATGAATGAATTTATAAAAGCTTGTAAACTAAAAGGGGTACCGGTGACGGGACTTGACAGATTAAAACTTTTAGATGATTTACCGATTAAAGATTTAATTTCGCTCATGCGTTGGCGTTTGTTTGATCAAGATGATTTAAGTTTGGCAGAAGTCTTAAAATCACCTTTATTTAATTTAACAGATGATGATTTATTTAAGCTTTGCTATCAAAAAAAGCAGAAAACTCTTTGGGAACGCTTAAAGGAAGAGCCTGAATATAAAAATGTTGTCATCGATTTATCTGAACTTTTACATAAAACAGACTATATCAGACCTCTTGAGTTTTTAAATAAAGTTTTGGTTGAGATGAACGGGCGAAAAAAATTTTATTCAAGGTTTGGTTTTGAGGCCAAAGATGCGATTGACGAGTTTATGAACTTAACGGCAACGTATGAAAAAACACATATCCCTAGTTTGCAGAACTTTGTCAGTTGGCTTGAAGTTAATGATATGGAAATTAAACGAGAACTTGAACAGCCGACGTTAAACGCTGTTCGGTTGATGACTGTTCATGCATCAAAAGGTTTGCAGGCACCGATTGTGATTTTGCCGGACACAACTCAACTTTCGCCTTCAAAACGAGAGGCAAGCTTCGTTTTTGATGATGATTTATTTTATTATCCTTTGAACGCGGGAGATTATGATGTTTGTGCAAACAGGGCGCATGAGAAAAATGTTCAAAAAGAACTTGATGAATACAGAAGGCTTTTATATGTTGCTTTAACACGTGCTGAAGACAGACTTTACATCGCCGGATTTAACAACACAAAACAAGAAAATCGAGACAAGAATTGGTATGAATTATGTCATGAAACTTTAAGTGCTATCGGCAAAGAAGATGAAAATCGACATTTTGTTTTTGAAAGTCAGCAAGTGGTGCCTGTCAGTTCTCAAACAAATGAAAAAATTTTGAACAAAGTAGAAAAAGACGAAAGTTTTGCTTTTCAAAAAGCATTACCCGAAAATCCGCTTTCTAAACCTTATACACCTTCTGATATGGATGATACGGATTTAAGCCCTGTGGCATCACCGCTTTTGGATAGCGGCAAGTTTTATAAAAGAGGAACGCTCATTCATAAATTGTTGCAACTTTTGCCGGCTCAAGATATTCTTAAGCAAAAACGATTTATCAAAGAGTATCTTCAAAAAGAAACATCATTCAGTCCGATTGAAAAGAAAAATTTAGAAACAGAAGTACTGAATGTTCTTGATCATAAAGAGTTCAGCTTCATTTTTTCAAAAAATTCGCGTGCGGAAGTGCCTGTGATGGGAATTTCGGATGGAAAATTTATTTCAGGACAAATCGATCGTTTGATTGTTGATGAAAAAGCAAAGAAAGTCATTGTGGTCGATTTTAAAACAAACAGACCGGCTGCATCTGATATAAAAGACGTGCCTCAAGCGTATATCACGCAACTTGCCGTTTATAAAAATTTGATGAAAGAAATTTATAAAGATATGGAAGTTGAAACATATATTTTATGGACAAACACGCTTAAGCTAATGAAAATATGAGATTATTTATTTTCGTATTGAAGTTTATAAAATTTAGCGTATTCGCCATTTTTTTTGAGTAACTCTTTATGTGAGCCAATTTCAACAATTTTGCCGTTTTTTAAGACGACAAGACTGTCCATTTCATGAAGCGTGGAAAGACGATGTGCAATAGCAATCACCGTTTTATTTTTCATCAGTTTTTTTAAGGACTTTTCAATATAACGCTCGCTTTCGCTGTCGAGAGCAGAGGTGGCTTCATCTAAAATGAGGATGGGGGCATCTTTTAAGATGGCGCGCGCAATAGCAATTCTCTGGCGTTCACCGCCGGAAAGCATGACGCCTCTTTCACCGACTTTGCTTTCATAGCCTAACGGAAGCTTTATGATAAAGTCGTGAATATATGCTTTTTTTGCCGCTTCAATAACCTCTTCATCCGTGGCATCGGGACGTCCGTAGCGAATGTTATCCATTAATGTGCGATTGAATAAAGTGTTTTCTTGTGGGATAATGGCAATCGCATTTCTCAGGCTTGATTGGGTGACTTTTGATATATCTTTTCCACTGATTAAAATTTTTCCGCCTTTGAGGTCATAATAGCGTATAAGAAGTTTAATTAAAGTGGATTTACCGCTTCCGGAGGCGCCGACAAGGCCTATTTTTTGGTTAGGTTTTAGATTTAAAGAAAAATTCTTAAAGACAGAACATCCGTTCGGATAAGAAAAAGTAATGTTTTTGAAAAGAATTTCATTATTTTTAACAACAAGCTGTTTGGCATTTTTAATATCTTGAACGTAGCAATCTTTTTTAAGCAAGGTCAATCCGTCTTTTAAATTGCCGTAAAGCTGTGAAACGGAAGAAGCCATATAACCGAGATTTCGGAGCGCCATAATAAATGTTTCATCAAGTGATAAAACAAGAACAACGCCTGAAATTTGTAAATCAAAACGATACCACCATATAAACACCAAAATATACGACACAAGAGACATCATATCAAACACAAGATGAGAGGCAAGTGTGATATGCGTGATTTTCATCATTTCTTTTTTTTGAGCTGTTGCTGCCTGACGAACAGCTTTGAAATAAAAGAGCTTTTCATAAAAATAGTTGGCAAAGCTTTTAACTAAATTGGCATTTGTGACCCCATCGACAAACACGCCGTTAGCTGCTGAAAATGTTTTTGAGCGCTCAACAGAATAGGGGGTGATTTTTTTGCGCCAGTGGATAGTAATGGCAAGAAAAAACAAATTTGAAATCCCTAAAATCAACGCAAGCTTTTTATCTGCCATGGCAATAAATGCTAAGCTTGTCAAAATAGAGGTAACAGGCATAAAAAATCCGAACAGCATATTGCCGTACATGTTTGTAATTTGGTTTAAAATGTTTGTAACTTTTCCTGAAATATTACCTGACATCTCTTCATCAAAATAACGCATGGCATGTTTGTGAACCATGGAAAACAAATCTTTGGAACAGATGGTGTATATCAGTGGTAAAAAGCGCGCTTCTAAAAAGCGTCTGAATGAAGTCGTTAAACTGAAAAAAAGCATGGCAATGGCAAAAAATGACATATATTTAATCAAAACAGGAACAATGTTTTCTTTTTTGATATCCGTTAAGGCGCCGACCATCAGGGAAACAAAATAATTTTGTGAACGCATGGCAACCTGTTCGAGTACCAATGCAACTAAAATCCCGATGGTTAAGTATTTCGACTTTTTAAGGTATTTGTATAAAAATTGCCAAACCATTATTTTTTCAGCTTTAACAAAATCTCAAGCGGCGGTACGCGACGACCTTGTATGGTGATATCTGTGATCCTCATTTTCATTTGATCTACATCTTGACAAACAAAAGGTGCTAAAAAATAAAGTGTACCGACAGGAACTGTTTCACCGATATTAAACATGATACGATTGTTGATTAAATTTGAGGTGTATACTTTGGCGTCTTTTGAAGATCTGGGCGTTGCAAAGTTAATTTTCATTTTTTCAAACATTTTATAAAATTTATCATCTCCTTTTTGCATTTTTTTATAAACATTAACGTCAAATTTAATGTCTTTAATACGCTTATTAGAGACGCATTGCGTCGATGACGGTAAAAAGGCAGCAATGTTAAATGTTAACTCTAACTCATAGGTTTTGTTATATGCCAAAATAGAAGCACCTTTGATTTCCGTTTCCCAATTTTGCTTTGTTTTATTTTCTATTTCAACCTCGTCAGAGTGCCCTGACAGACTTTCAAATCCGCAACATAAAAACACAGAAAAGAATAATGCAAGATATTTTTGCATGAGTTTGCTCCTTTAAAGTTTAACTATATTCAGTTTAATGAGAAAATAAAGAACATGCAAGAAAAATTTACTTTTCCTTAAATGCTTGTCATATAAAATCCCTATCATAGGTTATTAACAATCAAGAGAGGATTTTCATCATGAAAAAAACATTATTACTGACAAGTGCGATTGCTTTGTTTGCCGCGCAAGCTTCGGCTGTTGAAGTTCAGCCTTATGTTGGGGCAGATTTTGTATATACATGGGCTGATGTGAAAAACAGCAGCTACATCGAAGATCATTACAGAGCAGGAAATTTTTCACTCGGTGCCATGATCAGTTCAAACTGGGGATTAGAACTCTCTTATCAGCAAGCATTGCAAAATAAGAAAAATTCAAAATTAGGACAAACAAAAACAGAATATAAAGTTTATGGTTTAGACGGCGTTGGTTATTTACCGGTTACATCAAACGTTCAAGCTCTGTTTGGTGTCGGTCTCGGCTACTATGAAATTAAAACAAAGTATAAAGATGCCAGTTTCGGACATAAAGAAGACAGTCACTATGGTTTACGCACCGGTGCCGGATTGCAGTATAATATCAATGATAATTTGGCTGCTCGTATGATGTTAAGATATCACTATATTGACACGGATGTTATTGATCAAATGACTGATTTGACTGTTGGTGTCAGATATTATTTCTAGATTTTTGGCTTTTTCTTCAAACACGCTGTGAGAAATCCGGCGTGTTTTTTTTGTATTTATAAAATTGCACTTATGAAGTGGCGCAATCCAGTTGTTTGTGAATTTGATGTTGTCAGTTCATTTTCACTGATAAAAATTTCTGATTTGTTTAAGTTTATCATAAACTGGCACATTTAAAGGAACGTTTAAATGTGCCGGTCAAAATCGGTTATTTTTTTTGAAAATAAAAAAGCGTAAAAGTCTCTTTTGTATAATTTGCAGTTGTTAGAGCAATCTCAAACAAAAATATAAAAAACATAAAAAAGTGGTTGATTTAAACGTTGGTTTATGGCAAACTGAATTCAGTCAATAATTTGATTTAAGAGGTTTTTTTGATGAAAAAAAATAATGAAAAAGGGCGTTCGATGGTTGAGATGCTTGGCGTTCTTGCCATCATCGGGGTGTTGTCGGCCGCAGGTTTGGCCGGTTATTCGAAAGCGATGGCAAAACATAGATCTAACCAAATTATCGATCAGTTTAATCATATTCAGCAAAGCTTGCAATCACTTTATGCACGGGTCAATACATATAAGAGTCTGGCCGGTTCTGACGGGACGCAAATGGCTATTTCTTTGGGTGTTTTCCCTTCAGATATGATTTTTACTGAAAACGGACAACAAGTCGTGCGTCATGCCGGTAAGGGGACTGTTTCTTTGGTTTTTCATGATGATGATGTTTCGGTTACTTTTCATGATTTACCCAAAGATGCTGCGATTGCACTTGCCAGTGCGGATTTTAATCCGAATTGGGTTAAAATTGAAAATTCTGATAATAACTGATATTTTTTCAATTTAAGGAGAAAATTTATGAAAAAAATAATGTTTTTAATGGCTTTTTTGGCCGGTATTTCTTTTTCGGCAGCATCATTCGCCCAAGTTTTTTCACCGGATGATGACGGGCCGAGTTTTGGAAATATGTCGCCGGATGATGGACCGAGTTTTGGGAATATGTCACCAAGTACGGGAGATATTAATTTAGATGTTGAGGTTGATGACGATTCATCTGATACAGGTGTTGTGAAAAATCGTGTGTTTACCCCCTCTGAGGCTGCCGGAGCTACAAAAGATAACAGCCAAAACAGCGTGACAATTAACTTTTAATACATGGTATCAATCTAAATAAAAGGAAATATTTTTTAAAAATATTTCCTTTTAAAATAAATAGTCAGATGAAAAAAAACAGAATCTTTATCGTTTGTTTTATATGTTTTTTGTGCGGATGTTTGTCTGTTTTTAGTTATTATGCTACAAAAAAAGAAAGTGACGGAACTTTAATATTTAATTTTCCGATTCGTCAAAGAGTTCTTTTGGCACTTGATGCGTTTAAGAATATAGTCAGGAAAGATGGTTCCATAATTTATAAAATTGATCTCACGAACACATATCGCTATACAAACAATAATATTGTTCGTGAAATGGGAAGCGCTTATTCTTTGGCATATGCTTATTTTTTATTGAACGATCATTCTTTATCTTCGATTTTGAAAAATATAATCAACCGTTTTAATGTTATCTCTGTTCGTGATGGTAATAAATTGTTTATTGTTGATGATCAAAAGCATATAAATGCCGGTGCAACTGCATTTGCACTGCTAACAGTACTTTATTATGAGCAGAGATCTGAAGATAATGCATTTGATGACCTCAGAGAAAGTTTTAAAAATGCATTGTTATCTCTTTATCATCCAAATAAAGGGGTTTGGACGGCTCCGGATAATCCGGATGTTTCTCCGTATTATGAGGGAGAAAGTTGGTTGGCTCTTGCAGTTTACGACCATTTTCATCCGGATGATAAAAAAGTACAAAAGGTGTTATCGGAAATATCCGAACTTATGATTGATAAATATGGCGACTATTTTGATGTGGCCTTTTTCCATTGGGGGCTACAAGCCGCCGCTATTCAGACCAAAAATCATAAAGATGATTCATTATATGATTTTATGAAAAAACAGTTGGAAATTTATATGAATAACACGGATATCGGTATATCTTCTGCTTTTTGTGCGCAAGCAGAAGCGCTTGCAGAAGCGGCTATGGCATTAAAAAATATTGATGATAAGATGTATATAAAAACATTTGTTCGTCTCAATAAACAATTAGATGTTCCGTTTAAACTGCAAGATGCTCTTTTATATGCGTATTTTGAACATAAAATTCCAACTGCCATGGATAAGTATTTAGGATTATTTTTGCAATCTCCGGATATGATGCTTATAAGAAATGATAATACGCAACATTGCTTGACAGCTATGCTCAAATCTATGAAATTGTTTTCACCGGATAACTATTAGGATTTTATGCACAGATGAATTTTGTAAAATATAAAAAATACGGAAGAAAAAGTTTTTTTATCAATAAAAAAATCGTATTTTTATTGATTTTGATGTTTTTTATAATCGGAGGCGGTGTGTACAGCTATTTTGAATATAAAAAACATAACTTTCCGATAGATTTAGTATACCTGTGGGTTGACGGTCGTGATGAAAAATGGGTCGAAAAGAAGGTTTACTGGCAAAAAAAACTTGGAATTATTGACCCTTACGCCGTGCATCCGGCACGCTGGCGTGACAGAGAAGAGTTAAAACATTCTTTGCGCTCGGTTGAACAGCATATGCCGTGGGTTAATAAAATTTATATTGTCACAGATAATCAAGTACCCGAATGGCTAAACACAAATCATCCGAAGATAAAAATTATAGATCATAAGGAAATCTTGCCTGCTGATGCATTGCCTGTGTTTAATTCAATGGCAATAGAAACCGGAATCGCTAACATCAAAGGACTTTCTGAACATTTTATTTATGCAAATGATGATGTTTTTGCCGCTAAACCCTTGACGAGAGAGTTTTTCTTTACAAAAGACGGAACGCCAATCGTGTATAATGATATAAAACTGGCAAAACGCTATCAAATTTTTTATAAAAAAAGCCAAGAAAAAGGGACAATGTGGGCAAAATTGCATGATAAAGAAAAAAAGGTATTGAGTGACAAATCGATTGGTATCAACATTGAGTTTGCAGATACACACACCTTTTCTTCGTACAAAAAAAGTACCTATTTAAAAGCTATGGAATTTTTTGGTGAAGAAATGAAAAAAACTGCGCATTCAAAGTTTCGCTCAGGTGACGACTTAAATCGAGGCGTTGTGCTTAATTATGCGTGGAAATATGATAGCGTTTTATTAAAAAGTGTGACGGATGTTAAAGAGTTCGGCTGTAAAAATGCCGGTATTTTGATTATGACAAATGTAAAAGATTTAGAAAAAAAAGATCCGTGTACATTTTGTTTGAATGATTATCAAAATATACCTGATGATATAAACGAACAACATACTTTAATTTTACGTAAAATGTTTCCTGATAAATCATCGTTTGAGAAATAATATGTGGATTATACTTTCATTAACGGCTGCGATATTTTCGGCGATATTTCATTTAACAGCGCAAAATATGCGCCTTGACGGCAACGTATTTATGATTTATCGGGGGGTGGTGATTGTTGCGTTTTTATCGCCGTTTTTAATCTTAAATCCGATGTTATTTTCCGGCCGGTTTTATATGATGGCCTTCATTCAAGGCATTGTGGCCTGTTACAGCGATTATTTGGCCTATAAAGTTAATCAAAGACGCGGGGCAGAAACAGTCAGCTCGATTATTCCGTTTTCGGTGATTATTATCTTTTTTTTGTGGTGTGCGATGAGACCTGAACTTGTTACAAAATATGTTCAAACGCCAGCTAAAACAATGGGAATTTTGATTTCATTTTCAGGGGTGATTTATGCACTTAAAAAGTATTATGCCGTGAAATTTACGAAAAAAGCAATGATTGATTTATCGCCGATTTTGATTTTAAGTTCGATTATTGCCGTTTTATATAAGCTGATTATGAATGAAGGAAATGAACATCAGCTTCTTAAAGCCACGCAACTGGCATGGATTGTAAGCTTTGTTGTCGGAGTGGCACATTTTTTGATTTTTATGTATAAAAAAAAGAACATTCAAACATTGTTTGTTATGCAAAATATGAAACAATCGGTTGCATTCGTGTTTTTGAGTATCGTCATTATACTTAAAGCACTTTCGATTTGTTATGCTCTAAATCCGGCGTATGTTTCGTGTTTGATTTATACCACTTTGATATGGGTGATGATTTTGGGAAAATTTGTGCCGTATTTCCATTTTAAATCTAAAGATGTGCAAGTTGCAAAAAAATATAAGCTCTTGTTTGTTTTTTCCATTATTTTGCTTATTTTATGCACGAGCTGATGAAAAAATTCTTGTTTTTTAGTATAAATAAAATCATACATCACACGGGTATTTTTAAAAAAATGAAAAAACGCTAATAAATTCTTGCGTTTGAAAACCGAAAGCGTATAATGCAACAAAAATAAGAACGTCAATTTTATGGAGTAATTTCATATGCAAGAAAATAAGGATATTGTTGTGGCTAAAACAGCAATAGATCGCGAAGTCGAAGCCTTGGAAATCATGAAAAATGAGCTTGATGAAAATTTTACAAAAGCTTTAGATGTTTTGCAAAACTGCAAAGGACGCGTGATTGTCACCGGAATGGGAAAATCAGGACATGTTGGTCGTAAAATTGCGGCCACTTTTGCTTCGACCGGAACACCTTCATTTTTTGTACACCCCGGTGAGGCAAGTCATGGTGATCTAGGCATGATTGCAGATGATGATGTGGTGATTGCGATTTCAAACGGCGGCGAATCAAAAGAATTATCTGATATTTTGACTTATTGCAAACGCTATAACATTTCGTTAATTGCTATAACTAAAAATCCGGAAAGTACGCTTGGGTTAGCCGGGGATTATTTGTTGAAATTACCGAACGATGGTGAAGCTTGTCCTTTAGGATTGGCACCGACTTCTTCTACCACCGCGACGCTTGTGATGGGAGATATTTTAGCCATTGCCTTGATGGAACGTAAAGGTTTTTCATCCACAGACTATAAAAAACGTCATCCGGGCGGAAAACTCGGTGCTATTTTGTGTAAAGTTTCCGATTTGATGCATACGGGAGATGAAGTTCCTTTGATTGATGAAAATGCCATTATGCAAGATGCGCTCCTTGTGATGAGTGCTAAAATGCTCGGATGTGTCGGTATTACAAATGCTCAGGGTGATTTAGTCGGCATCATCACAGATGGTGACTTGAGACGTTGGATGTCGCCGAAATTAATCACGGAAAAAGTTTCAAATGTGATGACCAAAAATCCGAAAACCATTCAGCCGGATGTTTTGGCAAGTGAAGCTGTTTATACAATGAATAACACAGGTCACGGAATTACGAATTTATTTGTTGTTGAAAATCAAAAGCCGATCGGGGTTATCCATATCCATGATTGTTTGAGGGCAGGGGTCAATTAAAACGTGGTTGATGTTAAAAAAATAGATGTTTTTTTTAACGATAAAAAAACGTTTTCGAAAGCGCATGTCAACAAACCGCGTTCTTCAGTTGTTTTAAGGTTTATCAAGCTTGCTTTACCCTCAACAGCAGCCTTGCTTATTACGCTTGTTTTAATGTCGACATATTTAAAGACCAATAATATGCTTGCAGATTATGATCTAACAATGCCTAAAAAAGCGGAACTTGAAAAACTGCATGCTGAAGAAACAATTTTTTCCGTGACAGATAAAGACGGAAAAGTCAGTGTTTTTACGGCAGATACACTTGATGAAACATCTACTGGTTCAAAAGTTGTTAAAATTGTTCACCCGAAAGGAAAAATACCTGTCGGTACAGATGAAAAACCGTTTGATATTGTTTCTGATACTGGTTTTTTTGATCAAACGGAAAATAAAATTTTGTTGCAGAATAATGTCAAAGCTGTCTATGATCAGGATACGGTTATCACAACAGAGGAAGCAACCTATGATTTTAAAAAAGGGTATGGCTTCGGTAATTACGAAGTTTATGCCTTCGGCTCGTGGGGAAAACTTTGGGCTGACGGATTTTCTTATGAAAAAGAAAAAGATATTTTATATCTTGAAAAAAATTCCAAAATCATCAATGACAGCGGTGTGTTGAAAGCTCATCAACAAACCCGCTTTTATAAAAGCTTGAATAAAATAGAAGCAGAAGGTGATGTTTCGTTTGTGCATGAAGAAAGTGAACTTTTTGCCGATAAAATGATTATATGGTTTCAAAACGCGCAAAAAACAGAAATCAAAAAAATAGAAGTGTTCGGTCATGTTGTCGTAAATACACATGATGCAGTAGTTAAAGGAGAATATGGTGTTTATTTGCCTCATAAAAACATGGTTGAACTTGAACGAAATGTTTCTATTGAAAAAGACGGACATATTGTTTATGGTGATAAAGCAATTACAAATACACAAACTAAGGTTAGTCATTTGATATCAACAAAGAAAAACGGACGCGTTTCCGGTGTGATTAAAGGTTCTAACATAAAAAGGAATTCGAAATGAAAAAAGATCAAAAATCAGACAGTGTTTTAGAAATATTTAATATCGGAAAAAAATATAAAAACAGGTCTGTTTTGAAAAATGTATCCTTAAATGTCAGAAGAGGTGAAGCTGTCGGTCTTTTGGGACCAAACGGCGCAGGTAAAACAACGTGTTTTTATTGCGTTGTCGGTTTAATAACCCCCGATTACGGTGATGTGCATATCAACGGCGAAGATATTACGAGTATGCCGATGTATAAGCGCGCACGTATGGGAATCGGCTATTTGCCTCAAGAGGCATCTATTTTCCGTTCTCTTAGCGTTGAAGATAATATCAAAGCTATTTTAGAAATTGTTGAAGAAGATGAAAATAAAAGGGAATCAAAACTCGAATCACTCTTAAATGAATTTTCTATTGCCCATTTAAGAAAATCACCGGCGGTTGCCTTATCCGGCGGTGAAAGACGCCGACTTGAAATTGCAAGGGCTTTGGCAAGCGATCCGGATTTTATTTTACTTGATGAGCCGCTTGCAGGTATTGATCCGATTGCGGTAGGAGAAATCAGATCATTGGTGGCACAACTGAAAAACAGAGGACTTGGTGTTTTAATCACAGATCACAATGTCAGAGAAACGCTTGATATTATTGATAGAGCCTATATTTTGCATAACGGATCAGTTTTAATGGAAGGGACTCCTTCTGAAATTGTTAAAAGCAAAGAAGTGCGCGAGGTATACTTGGGCAAAAATTTTGCAATGTAATTATTCAAGCGTGTCTTGAAATACAGTGATATTGTGCGGTTTTTGAAAATCTTTTAGCATATTTTCAAGTTTTTCATTTTTCGGAAATTTATGCTGTTTTTGAAATGTTTCTTTTTCGCTTGCGTAAGTGTTGAACAATTCTTGATAAATCATATTTCTGTTATCAGGTAATGTTGTTTGCATAGCCTGTTTTTCTGAATTTTCAAGTTTCGGTTGAAGTAAAGGTTGAGACGGTTTTTGTTGTGGTATATTTTGATTTTGAAGATTATTTTGGGCGGGTTTTTGAGAGTTCAAGGGAGCATTTATCACATTTTGAGTGGGCGCTTTATTTATATTATTTGCGCCGACATTTTGAATAGGTGCAACAGAATCTTGGCCCTCATCTGCCTGGTAGACTCTGCCATCAATGACACGATAAGGTCTCGGATCGGATACTTTCGTATTTTGAGCAGGAGTTGGAAATTTGTTTTGTACGGTTCCAAAGGCGTTATCCGGCACAAAAAAATCTTGTGCACCGGCGGGTAAGGACATATATATGAAAAGCGTTGCAAAAAACAAATATTTCATTTATAGTAACCAAACAGTTGAACTGACAGTAATAGTATATACATGAAAAACATTTTTTACATATTAATTTTTATAAGCTGTGCATTTTTTTTAAACCCTGCCTCGGCAAATGAATACAAAGAAAAGTGTATGCAATATCGCGCTGTTCCGAATGTCAAAATAGCGTTAGAGTTTGATGAACTTAAATATAATCATACGAAAACACCTCGGACACTGGCGCGTTTGCAACGTGAGAAATTTTCGGGAAAACTCTTAAACGGATATCAGGTGATGGGGCTGACCACCTATGATTTTGGGACGGAGTTAAATTTTAAGTTGGAAGAAAAAATCATCAATAACGGTTTAACCTGTTATTATCCGACAGAAATCACTTTGGTTCTTTCTATGCGTTATCCGACAATTTATATTTCAAAGACCGTTTCGAAAAATTCATGTCAATATGATCAGCTTTTACGTCATGAACATATGCATCTTCAACTGGCAGCGGCCGCGTTTGAAGCATATGCACCCGTCTTAAAAGAACGTTTTTTGGAAGCTGTTAAAAAATACCCTGTAGCCGGTCGGCCTAAAAAAGATGTCAGTATGGATGTTGTTCGTGATGATTTAACCAAAAAATATATGAGTGTTTTGACGCCTCTGGTTCAAACGCTTCAAAATGAAATTGATACCGAACAGGCAAAGCTGGATACACCTGAAAATTACAAAAAAGAGCAGACCTTGTGTCAAAACTAAGCTGTTTTTTCTTTTGAAAAATCAATAAAAGCTTCAATACATTCCAAAACACCTTTAAATGCCATATCGATGTAATCTTTATCCGAAGCTGAATTGTTATTGTAGTAGATACGAACGGTTGTCATGCCGCTTTTTTTAGCATATTCAAGGTTAGAATAACTGTCATCAACAAAAATACATTCATGCGGTTCAAAACCGACTTTTTGACAATAGAGTTGATAGACTTTTTCATCTTCATTTTTCTTATAAACGCCAAAATCTTCAACACTGTAAAAACGATCGTTGAACATTTCGTAAAGGCCGATTCGTTTTAAAATACGTTCGGATGCCGGTCTGTTGCTGGCTGTAAAAATAAACTGTTCTAAAGGTATTTGTTTAAGAAGTGTTGCTAAATTTTGATAGGGTTCAATCATATGAACGGGATTGCGCTTGTTATAGTAAAACGACAAATCTTTCGGAGATATATTGTAATTTTGAAAAAAGTATTCTCCGCCGTCACGATGTATTTTATATGATTCTTTGACAAGTTTTTTACAAGTCGGTAAATCAAGCGGTACATTTAAATCTTCGACCAAAGCTTGCGCCATAACTTCATCTAATGTGTCGGCTATTTCGGGGGTAATACGATAAAGCGTATTATCTAAATCCCATATAATTGCTTTTTTATTTTGGAGTATTGATTTATTTGTTGTCATTATTTATCGTCCGTACCTAAGCTTACGCATAATGCATTGTTGATGCGTGTAGCGTTAAATAAAAATCAAATCGATTATCTTAATAAGCAATCAATCTTGCAGGATTACCAAGCAAAATCATGCATTGTTGACCAGGCGAAAGTAAAACGTCTGAACCTTGAGTTAAGGTCATCACCTGACCATTATCCAAACGAACAACGTATTCATAACCGGTTTGTGAAGAAAGAGCTCCTTGGGCTTTGTCACCGGCATAACCACCTAACAATGCACCGCCTGCGGCACCTAAGTTGTGTGCTGTTTTTCCGCTACCGATGGCATAGCCTCCGACACCGCCTAAAATTGCTCCGGCAAGCATACCCGCATTGTTATCTGATTTGACCTGAACCTGACGAACACTGATCACGGAACAGTGACTGGCGCTCGCAGCACGGCCGACAGAGCTTGTGCCATATTGGTTGGAGTTAATATCTGCCTGACAGCAGACGAGTGTAACAGTTGCAAAAGCAATACCGATTATTTTTTTCATGAAGAAATACTCCTTAGTTAACAACAATATGTTCCAAGATATACAAATATTTTTTTAATGTCAATGCTAGACAATGCAACTTTGTTGTTGTATAGTGCAAAAAGTTTAAATCAAGAGGAAAGTTATGAATATGACACTTAAACGTTCTAAAATTGTAGATTTACTGCGCGCAGAAAGCCCGATTGAAAAGGTTTTAATTAAGGGTTGGGTCAAAACACGTCGTGATGCAAAAGATTTTTCATTTCTTGAAATCGGAGACGGAAGCTCGCTCAAAAATATGCAGGTTGTTGTTTTAAATACGCTTTCAAATTATGAAGAGATCAAAAAACTATCCACAGGCTCTTCTGTGGCTGTTGAGGGTGCTTTAATCGAATCTCAAGGCGGTAATCAAAAATATGAAATCAAGGCAGGAAGCGTTTTGGTTTATGGAATTGCGCCTGATGATTTTCCGCTTCAAAAGAAAAAACACACGGATGAATATCTGCGCTCTATTGCACACTTGAGAGCTCGCACAAACAAATACGGGGCAGCTTTTCGTATTCGTTCGATTTTGTCGTATGCTATACACAAATTTTTCCAAGAGCGTGGTTTTGCGTATGTTCATACGCCGATTATTACAGCTTCGGATTGTGAGGGAGCCGGCGAAATGTTTCAGGTTACAACGCTTGATTTGAACAATCTTCCGAAAACCTCAAGCGGGCAGGTGGATTATTCAAAAGACTTTTTCGGCAAACCGGCCAGATTGACTGTTTCGGGGCAATTAAACGGCGAAATGTATGCTTGCGCGCTCGGGGATATTTATACATTCGGGCCGACTTTCAGAGCTGAAGATTCAAACACGCCGCGTCATGCTGCCGAATTTTGGATGATTGAACCTGAA
>DFFP01000026.1 GCA_002372275.1 Alphaproteobacteria bacterium UBA3773
ACCGTATTTGTTGATTCTATCAAACCATGTTTCAACGCCCTCGTAGTATTCAATGTTGCGTCCGCAGGATTTGAGCGTTTCAGGGTCTAAACGAATCCCTTTTTCTTTGGCCATTTTGGTAAAATAGTACATACTTCCCGTGATTTGGTCAGCATGATTTGAGGCAGACCACGCATTTGCTTTTTTCCAAAATGTTTCGGGTTTTAAGCCGAGCATCGGAATGAGGAGGTAATCTTGCATATATGTCGGGCTTAAGGTTTCATCAAAATCATACACAAATGCGACTTTTGTTTTTTTCATGTTGTTTCCCCTTGCATTTTGAATGTATGTATTATAAAACAAAGTGGTTAAAAATAAGTCAATAATCAAAGGATAAAAAAATGGCAGCAACATCAATGGATCAGCTTGTATCACTTTGCAAACGCAGAGGTTTTATTTTTCAAAATGCGGATATATACGGTGGTCAGCAGGGGGTTTATGATTATGGCCCGCTTGGGGTGGAACTCAAAAATAATCTTAAAAATGCTTGGTGGCGCGCCATGGTCTATGAAAGAGATGATGTGGAGGGTTTGGATGCGGCCATTTTAACAAATCGAAAAGTCTTAAAGTATTCCGGTCATGAAGATACATTTTCAGACCCGATGTGTGACTGCAGAAAATGTAAAGGACGGTTTAGAGCAGACCATATCACAGATGGAAAATGCCCTAATTGCGGTTCAACGGATTTGACAGAGCCCAGACCTTTTAATTTGATGTTTAAAACGCAGGTCGGACCCGTGGAATCGGACGAAAATTTGGCGTATCTCCGCCCCGAAACGGCTCAGGCTATTTTTACGCAATTTAAAAATGTGGTGGATGCAACATCGCGTAAATTGCCCTTTGGTATTGCCCAAATCGGTAAATCATTCAGAAATGAAATTACACCGCGTAACTTTATTTTCAGAGTGCGTGAATTTGAACAGGCCGAACTGGAGTATTTCGTTTTGCCGGGTGAGGATGAAAAATATCATGAGCTTTGGAAAGAAGCTCGCATCAATTGGTGGCTTGAGCAAGGGCTTGTCAAAGAACACATGAATATTTATACCACCCCGCATGATGATTTAGCACACTATGCTAAAGCTTGCTATGATATTGAATATCAATTTCCGCACGGTATGGAAGAATTAGAGGGAATTGCCAACAGAAGAGATTATGACTTGGGTAACCACACCAAGGCGCAAGAAGAATTTGACTTAGAGGCACATTGTCATGCTAACCCCGATTCGACAACCAAGCTTTGTATCAGAGATGAAGAAAACGGCAAATGGGTGATTCCTTTTGTGATTGAGCCCTCAATGGGGGTGGACAGAGGTGTCTTGGCCGTTTTAACCGAGGCCTATACCGAAGAGGATTTGGGCGAAGGAAATTCGCGCATTGTGTTAAAATTAAAAAAACATTTAGCACCGATTAAGGTTGCGATTATTCCCTTAAAGAAAAACAGCGAAGCCATTATGCAAAAATGTCATGAGCTGAAAAACAAGTTGATGAAGCTCGGGATCGGCCGGGTCGCTCTCGAAAACACGGGCAATATCGGCAAAGCTTATCGCCGTCATGATGAAGTCGGGACACCGCTTTGTTTGACCGTTGATTTTGAAACGCTTGAAAATACGCCCGAATCGGTCACAATTCGCGACCGCGACACCATGCAACAACAAAGAGTGAATACGGCAGATTTACCGAGTTTTTTAAGGGAATATTTTTTATAAAATAAAATGATGGAATAGATTTTGAGGCGTGTTGAAAAATGCGCCTTAAATTTTTTTTGGATTTTCGGGATAAGCTTTTTGATATTCTGTTTTGAGCTTTTCAAGAGAAACATCGGTATAGCGTTCGGTGGTGGAAAGGCTGGCATGGCCTAAAAGTTCTTGAACGGATCTTAAATCACAACCGGCATTTAAAAGAGATGTTGCAAAAGAATGGCGCATGGCGTGCGGGGTGACGGTGTCGGGCAGGTTCATTGCCAAGCGAATTTTTTGCATTTGGCGTTGAATGATGCGGGCAAGAAGCCTTTCACCTCTGGCACCGACAAACAGCGGATCGCCGTTTTTAAAAGGATAGGGAACAGCTTGGAGGTAAAGCTTGATGGCCTCATGTGTGGCAGGTAAAATCGGGACAACGCGTTCTTTGTTTCCTTTTCCTTTAATGACGATGGATAAACTGCCCTCTTGAATATCGCCGATGTTAAGGTTTAAGGCTTCTGAAATACGAAGGCCTGAGCCGTAAAGAAGCGTTAAAACCGCGCGGTCGCGCAAGCCTTGCCAATCGGATTTTGTGATTTCGGTGGCTTCATCTAAAATATTAAATGCGGCGTCGGCGTCAACGGCTTTGGGAATAATTTTTGCTTTTTTGGGCATCGAGATGAGCGATAAATCTGTGTTCTTGATTTGTCGGGTTTTATTTAAGTATTTAAAAAAGCTCTTGAAAGCCGATATTTCACGTGAGAGCGAAGATTTTTCTAAATTTTTGGAAGCGCGGTGGCTGATATAACGCCTGAAATCACGAATGCTCATAGACGATAAAAAAGCTAAATCGGGGTTTTCAAAAAAATTGATGAAAAATGATAAATCGCGCATATAAGCCTCAACGGTATGGGCAGAATAACGCTTTTCATACATAAGATAGTGTTCCCACTCTTTAATTAAGCCTTGAAGCTCTAAACTTGCATTGAACTGAATTTTTTGTTTCATAAAATAAGATTAACGCATAAAGTTAAATTTTGTGTAAAACTTTTCATTTTGATATACAATTTTATATGTTTTGCCATAAACTTGAATACGTATGAACTTTAATGATTTTTTGGAGAAATCAAATGAATAAAAAATTATGGATTGCGGCAGCTGTTTTCGGCGCAGCACTTGCTTCAACAAATGCAAACGCTTATGACAGCACAGGTTGTGGTTTGGGTTCAATGGCATGGCGCGGACAAAGCGGAATTGTGCCGCAGGTTTTGGCTGTGACAACAAATGAAACATTCGGTAACCAAACATTTGGTATTACATCAGGTACATCAGGTTGTGATCCGAACGGTCGAATCACAGGCGGTACACAAAAAATGATTCTTTCATTTTTACAAAACAATATGGAACAATTTGCCATTGATGTGGCCGCAGGTGAAGGCGAAACTTTGACAACACTTGCCGGTATTTTGAATATGGATGAAAAATTTGTTGCCAAACGTGCTTATCAGAATTTTGCACTTTTGTTCCCGAACGAAAATGTTGATGCCGTTGATGTTACAATGACATTTTATGAAATTATGAAAGCTTAAAATTTAAGTTTTAAATACAAGGAAAAGCACGGAAAAACGCCGTGCTTTTTAATTTAAAATGCGATTTGTTGTTTGTTTTTTGATTTGTTTTGTGTTTTCGTTTTCTGCTTTGGCGGAAGATTTTGCATATGATTTAAGATGGACGGCGCTTGTTCATTATCAAAAAACAATGTGGGGCGGATATAAGGCAACAATCGGAAGTGATGATTTTTATCTGGCAGGAAAAATCGGAAGAACTGACCCGAAAGCAGAGCTTGAGGCAACGATCAAACTTTTTGAAAGCGATGAAAATACAGAAAAAAAATGCTTGTTTCCGGCAAGATATTTGCTCTTAAAAAAGCAAAATTTAGTTCAAAAGGATTTTCCAAGCTGCAAAGAATATGAAGAATTTAAAAATGATTTGAAGCCGGATGGGATCACGCTTTTATTTACGGACGCGTATATGAATAATTCGTCATCGCTTTTCGGGCATACGCTTCTTCGAATCGACACCAAGCGCAAGGGAACGCAAATGCTCGCGCACGGGGTAAATTACGGCGCTTTTACCAAAGGTTATGAAAACAGTATTTTTTATGCTATTTACGGTTTACTCGGATTTTATAGCGGGGGTCTAACGGTTAAGCCTTATTTTGACATTATCAATACCTATAACAACATTGAAAACAGAGATATTTGGGAATATCACCTTGATTTGACACAAGAGCAAACAGAAATGTTTGTGGCGCATATTTGGGAAATAGGGCAAACACTGACGCCTTATTATTTCTTTTCGCAAAATTGTTCATATATGTTGCTCGAGATGATTGATGCCGTTAAACCTGATTTGAAATTGGCCGAAAGTTTTCCGCTTTGGACAATTCCGCTTGATACAATTAAGGCAGTTTCTCGAAAAAGTGTAACGGATCAAGTTCATTATCGGCCGTCTAGATTTCGAAAAATTCAATATCGCTTACATCAGATGAATGATAAAGAAAAAAAAGCCCTCATTGAAGTGGTTAAAAATAACAAAACAGAGTTAAGCTCTCTTACAGATGATGAAAAAGCGGACGTCTTGGAAACGGCTTATCAATATGTTCAATATCAATATGTGGCCAAAAAACTTGAACTTCAGGAATATCGGAAAAAAAGTTTTCAAATTTTAAGATTGAGAAACCAAAATAAATCGGGGCAGTCTTTTGATGACTTAAAAGAGGGACAAAATCCGGTTAATGCACACGATTCAAAATCGGTCGCGGTGGCGGCAGGTTTGCAAAACGGGCGCGCGTTTGAAGAATTTCGCTTAAGGCCGGCCTATCACAGTTTGACGGATAATCCAAACGGGTACTTAAAAGGTGCGGCGATTAATTTTTTGGAAAGCGTTTTTCGCCATTATGACCATCACGATAAATACGTTTTTGAAAAATTAAATATCTTGGAGCTCGATTCGTTTTCGCCTGTTGACAGATTGTTTTCAGCGCCCTCTTATCGTGTGTTTGTAAATTTAGAAAGAGAATATAACTTAAAATCAAAAAAAGAAGGATATGTTTTGAGCGTTGATGTGGATTTGGGCGGAACGTATGCGCTTTCAGATTTTCTTTGGATTTATGGTTTTTCAGGGCCTACTGCCGGATACGGCGGATTTTTAAAAGACAACGCTTATGCAGGGCTCTCTTTTTCGGGCGGTGCTTTATATAGCGGGGATTTGTTCGGTTTTCAGGCGGAACTGAAAAAAGTGATTGCAACGCAAAAACAAAGTGCCGTTTTTGAGCAATCGGCCGTTTTAAGTTTTCATCTTAAAAGAAATACGGATTTAGAGGCTAAATTTTTGCGAAAAACGTATGAAAATAAATCATTAAGTGAAATCACATTTGCCATCAAGCAATTCTTTTAAAAAGTAAAAGGTTTAAAGCTGAGAGCTTTAAACCTTTTGTTGAGTGTCGTCAGGAAAATATCTTATTTAATCCCCATATAATGACGATTAAAACGATAATACTGCCGAGAGCACCAAAAATGGTACTAAGAACGGCTAACAAAGCCGATCCCAAGCACGGAAGTAATGCTAACGCAAGACTTCCCCAAAAAAGTATTGCGAAAAATACTTTAATACCATTTTTAAAAAGCCCATAAAGAGCTCCACCAATCATAAAAATGATAAGAACGGTGGTGAAAATTGTACCGAGAGTCATGATTATTAAAATTTAAATATTATACAATAAAAAACTTAAAATTATGGCATCGGGACAATTTTGTATGTAATTAACATAACGCCTGCACAATAATTTTAAGATAAGGTCAGTATAGCTTATTTTTTGTTTTTTGTCAAGTGATGAAAAGTGCTCATTTTAAAAGATGGACAAGAAAATCAAAAGAGGTTATATTGGTGCTATGAGTGATATTAAGCACGGACTTGAAGTCTTAAAACAAAATGTAAAAATTGCCTCTCAAAAACCGGGCGTTTACCGTATGATTGATCAAAACGGGGTCGTTTTATATGTCGGTAAAGCCAAAAATATTAAAAAACGTATTGTTTGGTATACGCATTTTGAAAAATTACCGACAAGGCTTAAAAGAATGGTCGCACTGGTCGATAAAATGGAATTTATTATCGCGCCCTCGGAAGCTGCTGCTCTTTTGATTGAAAACGAACTGATTAAAAGATATGCGCCGAAGTTTAATATCCTTTTAAAAGATGATAAGTCTTTTCCCTATCTGATGATTGATGAAAAAGAAGATTTTCCGAAAATTCAAAAATATCGCGGTAAAAAAGAAAAAAATGTGCGCTACTTCGGGCCGTTTGCAAATGTTTTGGCGGTTAATAATGTTGTGAATCTTATTCAAAAAGTTTTCGGACTGAGAACGTGTCGCGACAGCGTTTTTGCAAATCGTTCAAGACCTTGTCTTTTATATCAGATTAAAAAATGTGCGGGGCCCTGTTGTGATGTGATTTCAAAAGAAAAATATCGGCAAATTGTTGATGATGTCATCGCCTTTTTGGAAGGAAAAGATATCAAATTAAAAGAAAAACTTTCTGTTGAAATGCAGCAAGCAAGTGATCAGCTTTTGTTTGAAGAAGCACTTGTTTTGCGCGATAAAATCAGGGCGTTAAGCGCTATTACGGGTGGGGCTAATGTCGCCTACGGCAAGCTTAAATCGGTTGATGTGGTAGGACTTTATGAAAAAGACGGTATGGTCTCGATTGAGATTTTTTTATATCGAAACGGGCAAAATTACGGAAATGCCGTTTATTTTCCGAGGCAAACAGATGAGGCCACCAAAGGCGAAATTTTAGAGGCCTTTCTTTCGGAATTTTATAGTACGCATTTGCCGCCGAAAGAAATTTATGTTTCTGAAGAACTGGAAAATAAAAGCTTTTTGGAAGATGCGCTTCAAACAAAAATTTTAAATGCTTTCAAAGGTGATAAGGCAAAACTGGTTCAAGGTGCGGTTTTAAATGCCAAAGCGGCTTTGGAGCGTAAATTAAGCGAAAGTGCCAGTATTAAAGAAAATTTACTTGAAATGAAAGAAGTCTTTTCACTTTCAAAAATACCGAATCGTATTGAAATTTATGATAACTCGCACAATCAGGGCTCATACGCCGTCGGGGCAATGGTTGTGGCCACACCTGAAGGATTTGATAAAAAAGCTTATCGGAAATTTAATATTAAATATACGGCCAATACAAATGACGATTTTGCGATGATGAAAGAAGTTTTATTGCGTCGTTTTGAGCATTTGACGGATGAAAACAGGCCGGATGTTGTTTTGCTCGACGGGGGTGAGGGGCAACTGCATGCGGTTTTGGAAGCCCTCAAAAATGTGGATTTGACGGGAATTCATATCATTGCGATTTCAAAAGGGCCGGATCGAAATGCGGGAAAAGAATTTTATCATCAGGCGGGCAAAGAAAGTTTTGCACTTACCTATCGCTCTGCTTTGGCATTTTATATGCAAACACTTCGAGATGAAGCACACCGATTTGCTATCGGAACGCATCGAGCCAAAAGAGCCAAAGGTGTCTTCAAATCAGATTTAGATGAAATCGAAGGGATAGGCGCCAAGCGCAAAAAAGATTTGCTCCTCTTTTTCGGTTCGCTCGAGGATGTGAAAAACGCGACATTGGAAGATTTGCAAAAAGTTAATTCAATCAGTAAAAAAACAGCTGAAAAAATATATAAATACTTTCATAAATGATTTTTTTTTGTTATGCTTTGCTTACGTTCTTTATAATACGCATTTTTAATGAGGTTTATGATGTATAATTTACCGAATTTATTGACACTTTCGAGAATCGTGGTGATTCCCGTGATTTTTTTAACGCTTTATATTAACTCTTTTGTTTGGCAAATGTTTACGGCAACACTCTTTGTGGTGGCTTCGATTACGGATTATTTTGACGGATATTTGGCAAGAAAACACAGCCAAACTTCTGCATTTGGCAGACTTTTGGATCCGATTGCAGATAAACTCTTGGTTTCGTCGGCCTTGGTGCTGATTTTAGCCAAACCCGATATGGTTAATTTTAAGATCAGTTATGTTCCGGCATTTGTGATTCTATGTCGCGAAATTTTGGTTTCGGGCTTAAGAGAGTTTTTGCGTGAAGTTCATGTAGGACTGCCGGTAACGCGCCTTGC
>DFFP01000019.1:0-302 GCA_002372275.1 Alphaproteobacteria bacterium UBA3773
TTCGAATCCCGCCGGGCGCGCCAATAAAAAAGAGCCACTTTATGTGGCTTTTTTTTATTGGTGGTATCGGTGGGGAAAAGAACGCACAAGAGTGAGTTCGAAATCGAGTTTTCAGGCGGGCAGATGCACGCCGATGCTTTTAAAAAGCAGAAAACGAAGATCGGCGAGGCTTGTCCGAGCCAATCCCGCCATTTTTGCATCAGCGAAAACTTCGGGCGCGCCAATAAAAAAGAGCCACTTTATGTGGCTTTTTTTTATTGGTGGTATCGGTGGGGAGAAGAACGCACAAGAGTGAGTTCGAA
>DFFP01000019.1:396-19128 GCA_002372275.1 Alphaproteobacteria bacterium UBA3773
AGAACGCACAAGAGTGAGTTCGAAAATGAAAACATTAACACCTTATATCAAACGCTCTTTGTCTCGTTTCCAGTCGCGCTCTTTAATGGACTCGCGCTTATCATAAAGTTTTTTACCTCGCGCCAAGCCCACCTCAAGTTTTGCTCTGCCGTGGTCATCAAAAAAGAGTTTAACGGCAATCAGCGTGTTCCCTTTTTTATTCAATCCGTTAATGATTTTAATGATTTCTTTTTTGGTCAGCAACAGCTTGCGATCACGTTTTTCCGCGTGACTTTCATAACCCTTAAAAGCATATTCGGCGATATACATATTTGAAATATAAATTTCGCCTGATTTCTCAATCCCGTAGGCATCATTGATTTGCGCATGTCCGAGCCTTAAAGATTTGACTTCCGTTCCTTTTAGAACGATTCCTGCCACAAATTTTTCTTCGATGGCATAATCAAAATTTGCGCGGCGATTGTTTGCCACCACACCTTTTGAAATAAAATCAGATTTCTTTACTTTCGCACACATACTTTTTTATGCCGAAACTTTTTCTTTGGGCGCGGAAGATGCAGCCGCAGCTCCGGCAGAACCGGAAACACTAGATGGTGTTTTTTGTACACTGCGCACACATCTGCCCTCAATAGCTGCCCCAGGTTCAACTGCGATTGATGAGTGTAAAATATCCCCAATCACACGAGCCCCTTTTGCAATCATCACATTTTCAGCCTCAGCTGAACCTTGTAAAAGTCCGTAAATACTCAGTTCTTTAGCTTTGACCTGTCCATAAACATGGCCTCTTGAGCCGATAATCAGCTCATCACAAACAATATTTCCCTCGATTGCGCCGTCAATATGTATCACATCGCCGCCTAAAATATTTCCTTTAATTTTAGTTCCAAAACTGATCACACTCGGCACAGGGGCGTTTGAACCTCTGCTCATGCGTGCAATTTTTAAATAAAGCATTCTTCTAAAATTTTTCATTTAATTTTCCTTTCTAATTAAGCGCTGCCATAAAAACAGCCGGATCCATATTCACACCGCCATATAAAACTTCATAATGTAAATGAGGGCCGGTTGAACGACCGGTTGAACCGACTTCGGCTATTTCATCGCCTTTTTGAACGATATCACCTTTTTTGACATACATTTTATTGAGGTGGGCATATTTTGTTTTAAAACCGTTACCGTGATCAATTTCAAGCATATATCCATAGCCGTTCATCCATTCTGAACGCGTCACTTTTCCTTTAGCCATTACTTTAATCGGGGCTCCTTTATTTGCCGCCAAATCGACTCCTTTGTGGGTTGCCGAATTTTTATTAAACGGATCTGCTCTACGCCCGAACGGCGAGCTGACCCGATAGTTCCAAACCGGTTTTCCAAAGGGCACAGTTTCGACAACATCTCGATAATACATCAAGTCATCTACTTTTAAGAATACACCTTGCATTTTCTTTGTCAGTTCGCTTTCTTCCGATGGCAAATCCGGTTCAAATGCGCCGCCTGCATTACTTTTCTTTCCCCCCGCAAACGGATTAAAATACTTTCCCTGCTTTTTCATTGTTTTATTCACATCTGAAATGGCATCTTTAATTTTTTTTGCTTCCGATTCTGAAATTTTTTCAACCTTACTTAAGATTTCCATTTCAAAAGCCTGCATATTCTGAACACTACCTTCGAGCTCTTTAATTTTACCGAGTAACGCGTCACGTTCCGAAACGGCACGATCTCTTTCCAAAATAGCGGTCCGCACGGTTGTTTTGTCGCTCACCCCTTCTTTTTCGAGCCATTTTTCATTATCGGCAATTTGCTTAATTTTATCTTCCACAACCTGTGCTTGTTCCTGATATCTTTCAAAATCGCTTGATTCCAGATTTTCCTGTTCTTCATAAATCAAATTAAACATCGAATTGATATTTTTATGCACAGCCACAAAATCGCTCATCAAATCCGCATATGCGCTACGCGTTTTATCTAGCTTTGTCATCAGTTTATCCGATTTATGATACATATGATACGAATAAGCGCTCCAAACGCCGATCAGCACCAGAAGCAGCAACATAAAAACCTGCAATTTGGATGAAATATTAAAAACCTTTGCGCGCCCGCCGCTTCTAAAAATGATTTCTTTATTCGAAAAGAGCGGTTGAGAGGGCATATAATGCATTTTCCGCGGTTTTTTTATTTTAAAATGGTGCGCTTTTTTCCTCATATAAAATTCGCAAAACAGATGCGACCTTTTAAAGTTAACGAACAATTTTCGGGGAATTTAACACATTTTTTTCAAAAAATAAAGTTTTTTTTATTCATCTAAATCAGAATCCAAAATCACGAATTCTTTTTCGCCGACCATATTTAAGACAAGGCGTGCCTGCTGATCGAGCATATCCAAATCCAAATGTTCCGATTTCATACGTCCGACTTTATCTTCCCAAACATTTTTTTCCGTATCATATTTTTTTTCAATTTGTTTGGCCTGGCTGATTTCTTGTTTTAAATTCCAATAGCGAAACAATCCCCGCTCACCTTTCACGGCATAAAACGTAAAATAAAGACAGACAATCACCAAAACCATAAACAGTCCGGAAGATCGTGCAATTTTTGAAAAGATATCAGTTAATTTACTCATTTTATTTCTCGAATAACCATAACTAAACACCCGATTATTAAAATTTCGTTATAAAAAAAGCCCTGAAAAAAATTTTTTTCAGGGCCATACTAAAGCCTATACCTTTTAGAACGTATATCTTAAGCCGGCGGTAATTTCTTTAAGGTTATTAACCCTTTTCATACCGACATAACTGTAACGCCCGACAACGCGCGCTGCAAAATGTTCCGTAAAGTCATATTGCAAACCGATTCCCGCGCGATACCCGATGCGGTTCTGGCTTTTATTTGCAATATCCGGATATCTGAAATCAAAACGATAATTTGCAAAACCGAGCGAACCGATTAAGTTCAGCGATGAACACATCAAGGGCGCATAGCCATACATATCCATACCATAAGCTAAAAATTCGGCCGAATGTTTTTCACCGTCATGGTTTCTTTTTTCTTTACCTGATTGTTGATAAAAAACTTCTAATCCTAAATTTTCATACATTCTGGCACCGAGATTAACCATACCGGAGTGATAATTTTTCTTCATATGTGTTGCAGGATTGCCGAATTTAACATGACTGAACACATAATCCGCACCGATATACGGACGCATTTCATGGTACATATCCGACAAATAACCGGCATGTGCATTCAAGGCAGCACCAAATGTTAAACAGCAAGCAACACTTGCCATAAGTAAATTTTTTTTCATATTTTATATTCTCCTATTTATAAATAGTTGTGAAATGAATTAATCCTAAAAGTTCACCACACGATATAACACCTCAAAATGCGTTTTAAATATTGCACTCAAAAAAAATTATGATACTTTAGAACGCGAGGAAAAAAATGTTTAATCCACCTGATATAAATTGTCAAAAATGTGACAGATTATGCGATTTTCGCGCTCAAAACCGCCAAAAATTTCCCTCATACCACAATGGTCCCGTAGATTCGTTTGGTGATTTAAGCGCCGAAATTTTAGTTGTCGGATTAGCCCCCGGCTTAAATGGTGCCAATCAAACAAATCGCCCGTTCACAGCCGACTACGCCGGCGACATTTTATACCCCTGCCTTCAAAAATTCGGATTCGCTCAAGGGAAATACGAACGAAAAAAAGATGACGGCTTTGAACTTTTAAATGTTCGCGTTACAAACGCCGTACGTTGCGTTCCGCCTCAAAACAAAGTCATAGCAGATGAGATTAAAAATTGCCGTCCTTTTTTAATTTCAGAAATCGAATCGATGCTAAATCTTAAAGTTATTTTAGCTTTGGGACAAGTCGCCCACAATGCCGTTTTAGGGGCACTCGGATATAAGCTTTCTTTGCATAAATTTGCTCACGGTGCCATCCATACACTTTCAAAAAATCATATAACTTTAATTGATTCATATCACACTTCCCGCTACAACATTAACACAGGCGTTCTCACGACAAAAATGTTTGAACAGGTTTTATCTTGCTTGAAAGAACTTTTATGAAAAAAATAATTTCCGATACATTTACTTTATTCTTACTTCTGGTTTCATTTGTTGGTTTATCTGTTCTTCTTCGAACAAACTATATATGGGGCGATGTCACCTTGCCTCAAATCATTACAAATCTTCAAGGCGGTGGTATTTCGTTTGTTTCGGATGAGCTGAAAAACAGTTATATTTTATGTGCCCTCATCGGCGGTGTTTTAGCTTTGGTCAGTTTTGTTTTTTTTAATAAAAACAGATATCCTTTTATCATCAGTCTTTTGATTTTACTTTTCATTTTTTTTCGAACAGGCACATTTTCCTATGTCTTAAACAAACATATTTATTCCGATTTATATGAAAAAGAATATACCAATCCCAAAAACACCGAATTTACATTTGAAAACGGCAAGCGAAATTTAATTGTTATTTATTTGGAATCAATGGAAAAAAATTATACTTCCGTCGGTCAAAATAAACAAAATTTCATTCCGAATATTTCTGAGTATATGTCATCATCTTTATCGTTTAACAATTTTTATCCGCTCCACACACAAAACTATACTTTGGCTGCGATGATTTCTTCGATGTGTGCCGTTTCTTTTAATGATCGTGTATATACAAAAGGGCACTTTGGATATAAAAACTTCTTAAATGATTTAATTTGTTACCCCGAAATTTTGAAGCGCAACGGCTACACCACCGTTTTTATCAAAGGTGCCGATGCCGATTTTGCAAGAAGCGGTCTGTTTTTTGAGCGTCATGGTTTTCAAACCGTTCTCGGCAAAGATCAGCTTTTAGAACTCGGTTATAACTTTCAGGGAAACGAAGGAACTTTCGATGGTTTTAACGATCATATGCTCTACCAAATTGCCAAAGAAAAGCTTACTGAACTTTCTTTATCAAAAGAGCCTTTTATGTTTTCGTTTTTAACACTCGACACTCACCACCCCGATCCGTTTTTAGAACCGTTTTGCGAAAAGAAAACAGGTAATTTCGGCGATATTATCATATGCGCCGATCAAATGTTAAATGACTTTTTACAATGGTTACAAACGCAAGATTTTTACGCTCACACAACCGTTGTTGTCATCGGCGACCACATCAAGCCCGGCGCTCAAGAGCTTCAAATAAATGATAAGAAGCCTCAAATCGTTAACTTTATCCTCAATCCTGCAATATCAAATGCCGTTCAAGAACATAAATCGTGGACGGCACTTGATCTTGCCCCGACCATCTTAAATGCTATGGGGATCACATTTCCCGACGGTCATTTTGGTTTAGGCCGTTCATTATTTTTCAAACATCCGACACTGATTGAAAAATTTGATAAAAAATTAGAAACGGAGCTTCAAAAAAATTCCAAAGTTTATGAAAGCTTTGAAAAATTAACCGTTAAAGATTTACCGCTTTTTCTTCCTTGGACACACCGAAATGAAAAATTAACTGATGCGCAAACAATTGCCTCGTATGCGACATTTTCAAATCTTGTTCTCGGCACACCGTTTTTAGATGAACTTTCATTTACAATACCTGATTTTATTCCGAACGGCGTTAAAATTTCGATTCGTTTTCAAAAGGTTTATGCACTTTTAACCCCGCCTATCATCAACGTTTATGCCAACAATCAACTGATTGAGCAGTGGAAAATTTTGAGCAATACACCACAACCTATTACAAAAACAATTACCCTTTCAAAAGACCAAATTGAAAAGGGTAATCGCATATTGCTTCAATTCCAAGATGAGAAAGAAGTCCCTACCCGCGAAATATTCGGTATCGGGGTCAAAGAACTTCAAATCGAAGTGTTCTAAAAAATCTTAAATAACACCCTCATAAGCTCTGAGATAAATTTCCTTAATCTCATCAATTAACGGATACACCGGATTTGCACCCGTACATTGATCATCAAAGGCCAATTGAGCGAGTTCAGCAACATCCTCTTTAAATGTTTTTTCATCAATGCCGTATGCACGAATAGAAGATGGAATATTCAATTTTTCTTTCAAATCAGCAATAGCTTTGATTAACAAATCGACTTTTTCATCTTCGCTGTCGCTTTCCGTTCCTAAATAGAGTGTATGTGCAATTTGAGCATAACGTTTTTTAGCTTCAGGCATTTCATATTGCGGAAATGCGGCTTGTCTGGTCGGCTTATCGTTTGCGTTATAACGAATCACCTGACAAATCAAAAGTGCATTTGCAATACCGTGCGGAATATGATATTTTGCCCCCAATTTATGCGCCATTGAGTGACAAACACCCAAAAAGGCGTTTGCAAATGCCATACCGGCAATCGTGGCCGCATTATGCACTTTTTCTCTGGCAATAGGGTCATTTTCACCATTTTCGTAAGCTCTCGGCAAATAGCGAAAGATTTGTTTAATAGCCTCTAAAGCAAGCGAATTGGTATAATTTGTTGCCATGGTTGAAACATAAGCCTCCAGTGCGTGCACAAGCGTATCAATACCGCCTGCCGCCGTTAAAGATTTCGGCATTTTATCAACCAAATTTGCGTCCACAATCGCCATAGATGGCGTTAAGGCATAGTCCGTTAAAGAATACTTCATTCCCGTCTTATCGTCTGTAATAATCGAAAACGGCGTCACTTCCGAACCTGTACCCGATGTTGTCGGAATACACACCAAATCGGCTTTTGCCCCTAAGCTTTTAAGTGCGCAAATTTTCTTTCGAATATCCATAAAGCGCATCGACAAATCCGACAGATCGACATCGACTTGTTCATAAAGGAGCCAAACCATTTTTGCCACATCCATCGGCGAACCGCCACCGATGGCCACAATCAAATCAGGCTGATAATTTTTGGCCATCTCCGTTGCTTTTTCAACCGTTGATAACAAAGGATCGGGCAACACATCAAAAAAGAGCTGAAAATCAACATTCATTTCTTCCAAAACATCTGTCACAACGGCTGTCATAGAGCTGTCAAACAAATATCTGTCCGTCACGATAAAAGCACGTTTTTTTCCCTGATATTCTCTCAAGGCTTGTCCTGTTGAGCCGCGTTTGAAATAAATTTTCGGCGGAACCTTAAACCAAAGCATATTTTCTCTCCTTTGAGCAACTGTTTTATAGTTAAGCAGATGTTTAATACCGACATTTTCACTGACCGAATTTCCTCCCCAAGAACCGCAACCGAGCGTAAGTGAAGGCTCTAATCTGAAGTTATAAACATCTCCTATTCCCCCAAATGATGAAGGGGTATTAATTAAAATTCGTCCGGTCGGCATTTTGAGCCCATAAGCATCGATTCTGTCTTGCACCCTGTCGTTTGTATATAAAATAGAAGTATGCCCCATACCTCCCAAATGTACAAGTGCAAGTGCTATATCCGTAGCCTTTTCAAAATTTTCAGCCTGATACATTGTCAATATCGGTGATAATTTCTCATACGCAAAAGGATTTGACGCATCATAAGATGTTTGTTCTACGAGCAAAATTTTTGCCTCCGTCGGCACATCAATCCCGACAAATTGCCCGATTTCATAGGCGCTTTTTCCCACAATTTGCGGATTAACACCTTTGGGTGTTAACAAAACGGCGCCCAATTTTTCGGCTTCTTTTTCATTTAAGAGATATGCCCCGCGATAAATAAATTCTTTTTTCACTTCCTGATAAACATCTTTAACCACGATCACCGATTGCTCCGAGGCACAAATCATACCGTTATCAAAAGTTTTACTTAAAATAATCGACGAAACGGCCAATTTAATATCGGCTGTTTCATCAATAATCGCCGGTGCATTTCCGGCGCCGACCCCCAATGACGGCGTACCGCTCGAATAAGCGGCTTTCACCATCGACGGCCCGCCGGTTGCTAAAATAAAGTCCGCATTTTGCATCAAGGCACTCGACATCTCTAAAGTCGGCTCTTCAATAAAGGCAATAATATCTTCGGGCGCACCGGCTTTTACGGCCGCATCCAAAATCAGCTTTGCGGCATAAATCGTACTTTTTTTAGCTCTCGGGTGCGGTGAAAAAATAATCCCGTTACGTGTTTTTAAGGCAATTAAAGATTTAAAAATCACCGTCGATGTCGGATTGGTTGTCGGTACAATTCCTGCCAAAACGCCCAACGGTTCGGCCAAAATTTTAATCCCGCCTTCTTTATCTTCGTGAACAATTCCGCATGTTTGCGCATCTTTATATTTGTTATAAATATATTCGGCCGCAAAATGATTTTTAATCACCTTGTCTTCAACCACGCCCATTTGTGTTTCTTCAACGGCCATCTGCGCCAATTCAATACGTTCTTTGTTTGCAGCTGTTGCCGCAGCCTTAAAAATAGCGTCCACCTGACTTTGCGAAAATCCGGCAAAGATTTTTTGCGCTGCACGAACTTTTTCAATCAAATTTTTCAAATCATCTACTGTTTTCACTTGATGTGTCATATTTTCTCCCCGGCTATCAAGAAAGAACCTCAAATCTGTTTTTTATTTGTTTGAATAATATATCCTATAAATTTTCAAAAAAAAACCATTATTTTAAAAAACATATCTAAAACCAAAAACCCCGCGTCAGACGCGGGGCTTTATATTTTGCTTTTGGCTTTCAAGCTTAAATTTCGCCGATATACATCCCGAGCTTTAAGGCTGTTTGAACGTAAGTGCCATGAATATCGACCGTTGTTGAGGGCGAACTTGCGATTTTTTCGAGCGGAAAATATGTCACTTTTCCGCCTTCGAAACCAACCATCACATTTGTTTTACCTTCATCTAATAAATCCACGGCATAAGCGCCCAAAACGGCAGCCATAATTCTGTCTTGATAAACCGGATATCCGGAGCGTTGCAAGTGCCCGAGGCGCATATTTCTGATTTGAAATTCATCATATCTTTCGCTTAATTTGTTCATCAAGTACTCGCCGATTCCGCCATATACTTTTTCGCCGACCATATTTTTGAAAGCAGATGAAATATCGCCTTCTTCGGTTTTAATGGCTTCTGAAACAACAATCACGGCATGTGTCCGACCGGTTGCTTTCACTTCTTTGAGCTTTTTAATCACACCGTCAATGGTATACGGAATTTCGGGGATTAAACAAACGTCAGCGCCACCGGCAATTGCCGAGCGCAACGCCAAATGTCCGGCATCACGTCCCATCGCTTCCACGATAATGGCTCTGTGGTGTGAACGAGCCGTTGTTTCAATACTGTCGATTGATTCCATACAAACCTGACAAGCCGTTTCAAAACCGAGTGAAACGTCCGTTAACGGCGTATCATTATCAATTGTTTTCGGAATGCCGATCATTTTGATGTTGGCAATCGCACAATACTTTTTCAAAACGCTCATCGATCCGTCGCCGCCCAACACAACAATTGCATCAAGTCCGAGCTCTTTCACGCCTTCGGCAAAGCGTGCGGCCACAGCCTCCATCTGCCCCGGCTTCAAACCTTTATTGAGTGAACCCAAATAAGAGCCTGCCACTTTCGGCCAAGGCGTATCCGAAAAATTGCGCAAAGTCAAAATTTCGTATGAAAGCGGGCGTTCGGTCAATCCCTCCGTGCCGTTGTGAATCCCGTAAACAGTCCAACCTTTGAGGGTAGCAGCCTTCACAACATCTGATATAGCGGCGTTTAAGCCCGAGCAATCCCCACCGCTTGTCAGAATTCCGATTTTTTTAATTTCACTCATCAAACAGTCTCCGTTTTTTTTTAATTGATTTTTTTAAAATTTTGTGTATACTACATACAAATTTTAGAAAGATTTTTCCACAAAAAAAACACACTTTTCAAATCTTTTTTTTGTGGGCTTTGGGACGAAGACTATAAAATGACATACAATCAAACTCAAAAATTGCAACTTCAGCTTTGCGAACTCAAACTCCAAGAGCGCCATGTTCGCTCAGATATTCGCTCACTGGTGAAAAAAAATGCAACCATTGATTTTTATCAGGCTCAAAAACTCCATTTGCTTAAAAACGGCCTACAAAAAAAGATAGAAACCATTGAAAACGGCTTAAACCCGAATATTATTGCTTAGCCTGAACAAATTTATCTTTTTTTTAAAATTTGCTTTGCTATAATAAATTTTTAACGCATCACGGTGTATGCTGGGTCGTACTTAAAATGTGCGTCAATAAAAAGTGAGGCAAAATTTTAAATGAACACACCTATCAAGCCGCTTAATGTTTTAGCGCTCATGATCGGCTCATCTGTTGAGAGCCTGAAATATTCGTTTATTTCAACCGACGGTGTTGATATATATCAAACCTACAAAACGGGGGTACTCCCGCTGCCGACGCTTTTGAAAACAAAAATACGTCTTGTGATGGGCAAAAACATTCAAGACCCGAATGACAAATTTTTAATCAAAACAGTCGAATCTGATGTCACGGCGTATTTGAAAAATACTTTAGACGAACTGCTCAAAGATTTAGAACAAAAACCTGACCTCATCGGTCTTGAAGGGCCAAATATTGCTCTTGATTATAAAGCGCAATACACATATCAACTCGGCAAAGGAAAACAAATTTTTGAAGCTTTTCATATCCCTGTTGTTTCTCATTTGCACAATGCCGATATCTTAAACGGGGGCAAAGGAAATCCGATTTCCACAACTTATTATAACGCCCTTGCCTTAAAAATGGAAAAGCCGGTTTTATTTATCCATATCGGCGGTATTTCATCGCTTCACGGCATCGGCCCGCTCGGTCAGATGATTGCTTTTGATTGCGGCCCCGGAAATGCTCTGTTAAACGATTTTATGGAAAAACATGCCAAGCTTTCCATGGACTACAACGGCAAAGCCGCCGCCAACGGCACACCGGACATTAAAATTGTTGAGAGTTTAATGCACCATCATTTTTTTGAAAAAAAACCGCCCAAATCTCTTGATCGAAACTATTTTCAAGACAAAGCTGAACATTTTGAAGGCTTATCGATTGAAGACGGTGCTGCCACCATTACCCTTTTGATTGCCACAGCCATTGCAGATGCCGCCCATCGCTTTTTGCCTGTTTTGCCCTGTCTTTCTTTCGTTTGCGGAAGCGGCGCCGAAAATCCGACCCTTGTCCATTTCATCAAACAAGCTTTGAAGGAATATCACATTCCCTTGTCGTCACTTGATGAAAGTTTACATATTGATGATGCCTCGGCTTGTGCGTTTTTAAGCGCACGCAGATTTTATCAACTGCCCATCACTTTTCCGTCCACCACAGGTGTAGCGGCACCGATTACGGGCGGAAAAATTTATTTTGGAGAAGAAAATGACCCCCACCGTTGAAACAAAAAATTTATGCAAATCATACGGCAACCTGCAAGCGGTGCGTGATTTTACTTTTAAGGCAAAAAAAGGTGAAATCATCGCGCTTTTGGGGCCGAACGGTGCCGGAAAATCGACTTTAATGAATATGATTACAGGTTATTTAAGCCCGACCGACGGCAAAATTTTCATCAACGGCCAAGATATTTTTTCTTTTCCGATAGAGGCCAAAAAATCCATCGGATTTTTACCTGAAGGAGCTCCGCTTTATCCTGATATGAATGTGTATGATTTTTTAAAATATATGGCCGATTTAAGAGGCGTTACAAAAGAGGGTTTAAAAAAAGCCATTGAGCTTGCCAACATTGAAAATGTTTTACATCAAAAGATCGAAAATCTTTCCAAAGGTTATACGCGCCGTGTCGGTTTTGCGCAAAGCATCTTATCCGATCCTGAAATTTTGCTTCTTGATGAACCGACCGACGGCCTAGACCCCAATCAAAAAGAACACATGCAAAAACTGATTTCACAGATGGGAAAAAACAAAACAATCCTCATTTCCACACATCTTTTAGACGAAGCCGAAGCCATATGCTCACGTATTTTGGTCATCCACAAAGGCAAATTGATGGCAGACGGTGATTTAAAACACATTTTGCAACAAACAAAAACAAAATCTTTAGCGGAAGCTTTCAAAAAATTAACAGCGGGCAAAGGAGATAAATGATGAAACAATTTTTAATTGTCACCAAAAACGAACTGTGGCGCTATTTTTCATCACCGCTTGCTGTTGTATATCTGATCAGTTTTTTAATTTTAAACGGTGTTTTTACTTTTTATTTCGGACATTTTTTTGAACGCGGTGAAGCCTCGCTGTTTTATATGTTCGTCTATCAACCATGGCTCTATTTGCTCTTTGTTTCCGGCATTGCCATGCGTTTATGGGCCGAAGAATTTAAGAGCAAAACGATTGTCCAGATGATGACAATGCCTCTTTCTTTACCCTCTCTTGTTTGGGGAAAATTTATGGCGGCGTGGCTGTTTTGCGGCGTGGCCATTGTTTTAACATTTCCTTTTGTCATAACCGTTAATGTTTTGGGTTCTCCCGATAACGGCCTGATTATTCTTTCTTATTTTGCCTGTTTTCTTTTGGCGGGGGCCATGCTCTCCATTTCTCAAACCATGTCTGCCTTAAGCACCAATCAAGTCATTGCCCTTGTGTTATCCGTTCTTGTGAATTTACTGTTCTTTTTCAGCGGGTTAGAATTTGTGCTTTCATTTTTCAAGCTGTTTTTACCAGATTATGCCGTTGATACCATTGCCTCTTTTAGTTTTTTAACTCACTTTTTTGAGATGGTCAGCGGTTTGTTGGAGTGGCGAAGTATTTTATTTTTCACGTCTGTGATTTTGCTTTTCAACTTCACAACCATGTTTATCGTCTCTTTTCGCACCTCAGGCACATCAACATTTTTGCGTTCCACAAACAAAAACACCTATATCGTGGCTTTTGTGGCGCTTTTGATGATTTTTATGGGCTTTAACATGCTCTCAAATCAGCTCACACGCGGCACCGAACTTGATTTTACAGAAGAAAAACTTTTTACCTTAAATCCGGACACAATCGCTGTTCTTGACAATTTAAAAGAACCCGTTACCGCCAAGCTTTATTTTTCCAATATTTTAAGCAAACGCCATTCAAAGCTTAGAGAAGCCTTTAACAAAACGCGTATGCTTTTAGAACAATATAAACAAGCCTCTCACGGAAAATTCGATTATCGCATTTATCACCCTGAAAATTTAGACCAATATGAAGAACACGCCACATCCGAAGGCATTCAACCCATTCCGTTAATCGATCTCAATCAAAATGCCTTTTTCGGATTGTCTCTTGTCGACAGCTTAGATAAACAAGAAGCCATCCCCTATTTACCGTTTGAGCGTGCCGGAACTTTCGAACAAGATTTAACCACCTTAATTTACAAACTCTCACATGATAAAAAAACCGTCGGCATCATTTCAAGCCTGCCCTTGAGCGGTTATAATGCACAAAGCGAACAAATTTTGACCGAACCGTGGGAAATTACAAAAAAAATTTCTCAAACATATCAAATCATTTACATTTCAAACCCCGAAGATTTCAATCAACAAATTGATGTTCTGCTGATTGCCCATCCGCTTTTATTAACAGATGAAATAACCTCAAAAATCAAAGAATACGCACAACAAGGCGGTAAAATACTGATGTTTTTAGATGCCACAGCCGAGGCCAGACGTTTATATCGCCCGTCAAACACACCGTATACCCCGTCAAATTTAAATGGGCTCGATCAATTTTTCGGCTTTACGTTCCATAATGAATACACGGTGGCCGATCTTGAAAATTCCATCACGGTCGATGCCACAAGCAACTATAAAACAAATCCGGCCTTTACCCAAGATGTCATTCAGTTCAAATTAAAACCCGATAATCTGAACCCGTTTCACCCCGTGACCCAAAATTTAAAACAAATTATGATGACCTCGGCCTCGGTTTTAACACCGCTTCAAAACGGTGTTTCAGATTTCACCCCGCTTTTAATGGCAAGTCAAAATTCTGCTTTGATGAGTGTGGATGTTGTTAAAAACGGGCTTAATCCGCGCCAAATTTTGAGCATGTATCAAAAAGACGAAAATCAAAAAGTTTTATCAGCCTATATCAAAGGAAAAGCCTCCGATCATCCGTTTGAATTGATTGTCACGGCAGATTCTGATATGCTCTACGACAGCTTTTGGAACAGCAAACATCATTTTCTTGACACCTATTACAGCGTTGCGCTTTTTGACAATGCCGATTTTGTCTTAAATGCGCTCGACTTTTTAACTTCTGATACGGCTTTATTAAAACTTCGAGGCAAAAGCGCCTCTCCCCGCCCCTTTCAAAACATTGAAAACATTCGAAAACAAAGTATTTTTGAATATAAAGTGGCCGAAGAAAAAATTTTTGATCAAATCAGAGAAGCCGAACTCGGCTTACAAGAAATTATCGGCAAACGTCAATTTGAAAATCGCGAAATTTTTACCTCAGATGAACTTGCACTGATTTCAAATTTAAAAAAGAACCTTACAAAATTAAAAACAGAACTTTCGCTTTATCGCCTGAAAACAACAGAAAAGCTCAATTTAATTGCCTTAAAAATTAAGTTGATTAACATTTTAGGCGTGGCGCTGATTATTTCCCTCATTTCTGTTTTATGTGCCATCCTTCGCCGTCAAGGCCGGTCAAAACCTCTGATTGTTTGGCAAAAAAACAACTCCCTTCTTAAACTGATATTACTGGCACTTATTATTCTTTTAGCCGGTTTTGCAGCCCTTTGGATCGGGAGTTTATCTGAAATAGAAAAATACGAGGACAAACCCGTTTTTCAAAATTTACGCACAAAAGTCAATAATCTTCAAAAAATAAAAATCCAAACCCATCATGACACGCTGACTTTCAGCTTAAAAGACGGTGTATGGATTTTAGAAGAGAAGCCTGATTTTCCGGTTATTCAAAAGCGCATCTTAAAATTGCTCACAGCCCTTTTAGATGCCACTTTTTATGAAAAGAAATCAGATAAAGCGCAAAATTTATGGCATTTTGATCTTCTGCCCATCGAGGCGCTCGAATCGACTTCCGCTTTTATAGAGCTTTTAGAGCAAAACAACGAACAAATCGAAAGTTTTTATATCGGCAAACACGACCTTGATTTAGCCAGAGGCTCATCGGGGGCATATATCCGCTTCGAAGACAAATTTCAGGTTTGGCTTATAAAAGCGGACCTTGCCGATTTATCATATTCTTGGCACGATTTTACATATAGTCGCTTATGGGATTTACGATTTGGCAGACTTCTTGACATCAAGGGCATTTCATCTGTCCGAAAAAAAGCCGAATACATGAAATACTTTTTAAACACCGAGCTTTTGAATGCTCAAAAAGAACTTTCAAATCCCCAAAAGCTCGAATCGTTTGATCTTGAATTTGAAAATAACATTCGGTTGACCCTTTCATTTTATCAATTAAATGATAAATACTACGTTTTCTATCAAATTCAAAACACCGGCGAAAACGAAAACCTTAAAGATTTTGCTAAAGCCGCGCAAAATGTTTATTTTGAAATTTCAAAAGAAAATTGGGAGAAAATTCAAAGTGTCCGAAATATGGAACAATAAAAAATCAGAAACGAATAAAAAACGCGCCGTCTATGCAAGTGTTTTTGTTTCCGTCGCACTTTGTTTCATTAAAACATTCGGTGCTTTAAGCACAGGCTCACTTGCCATTTTCTCATCTCTTGTGGACAGCTTATCTGATATTGTTGCCTCAACCATTTCTTTTGTGGCCGTCAAATTTTCATTAAAGCCGGCCGATTGCAATTATCGTTATGGTTATTTCAAAGCCGAATCTTTAAGCGCATTTGTCCAATCTGTGTTTATCGCGTCCTCAGGTCTTTTTGTTTTATATAGCGGCATCAACCGCTTTATTCATCCGACTGTGCTTGAAAAAACAAACATCGGTTTGATTATCATGCTGATCAGCCTTTTACTGACAATAGGCTTAATTATTTTTCAAAACTACGTTGCCAAACACACCCATTCTCCTGCCATCAAAGCCGATATGGGGCACTACGCCTCAGATATTTTAACCAATATCGGCATTATATTTTCTTTATTTTTGGTGCAAACATTTCATCTTGCGTGGCTTGATCCTTTTATGGCAGTTTTAATTGCGCTTTATTTAATTTTTTATGCTTTTCAAATTGCAAAAGAGGCATTATTTTCACTTCTTGATAAAGAGCTTGATCTTGACATTCGAAAGCACGTCATTCAACTGATTTTACAAACGCCGGACATCAAAGGCTATCATGATTTCAGAAGCCGAGATATGGGCGGCGTTTATTACTTTGAGTTCCATTTAGAGCTTGACGGCAATCTTTCGCTTCTCGAGGCCCATCGTTTAACCGATATTGTGGAACAAAAAATCAAATCCGCCTACCCGAAATCACAAGTTCTAATTCACGAAGACCCCTACGGCATCAAAGAAGAACGTTTAGATGACACCTTAAACGGAAAATGCCCGATCTAGCTTCCGGCAAACAAAAAAAATCTCCCTTCATCGGGAGATTTTTAACTTAAATTTCTCTTTAAGGTTTATGCTTTTTTTGCAGCAATTTCTTTTTTAATTGCTCTTGCAGCCGGTGTTAAATCCTTAGAAGCTGTTTTTTCCAAATAAGAATCCAAACCGCCGTTGTGTTCGATTGAACGCAATGTTTTCGAACAAATTTTCAATTTGAAAGTTTTGTTCAAAACTTCGCTCAACAAAGAAACAACATGCAAATTCGGCATAAAACGACGGCGTGTTTTGTTGTTTGCGTGGCTGACATTGTTGCCGCTCATCACACCGGTGCCTGTAATATCACATTTTTTAGCCATTTTTTCTATCCTTTATTTCGACTGATAAAAACTTTGTTGCCATTACATACAGAAATTTTCTTATAAAGTCAAGTAAAATTATTCAAACTTTGTGATGATTTTTTATATTTTTTTGTAAAGTGCTTGAAAAAAAACATCAAAAAAATTTTATCTTGCTTGATAATGACGTAAAAAAAAACTAAATTAGTAAAAGTTCATACAAGGGAGTATTTGATTTTGGATAATCTGCCGCTACTAAAAGATATTCATCTGCCCGAGCCTGTCATACGTTTTCCGCTCGGATACGGCGTGATTATATTTTTGATTTTTTTGACGCTTTTTATTTTATGTTTGCCTTTTTTGAAAAAACTTTATTTAAAAAGCAAAAAAATGTATGCCCTCAACTTCATCCGAAATCTCAATGAGCCGAACATTCAAAATTTATGCCTTATTTCAGAAATGCTTCGCCGAATCTGCAAATTAAAATATCAATCAGCCGTGAGCCTGTATGGTCAAAATTGGGCTGCATTTTTAAATCAAAAATCGGCCCTCAAATTACCAAAAAATCAAATGGATTTATTCATAAATGCCCCTTATGCGCCTCAAAAAATTGAAATTTCGAAATCAGATTTTGAGGCCGTTCAAAATTTTGCCGTTTCATTTGTGGAGAAAAATTTATGATTGCTTTTGAGCATTTAAATATGTTTTTTCTTCTTGCCCTGCCGTTTTTGGTCCGTGCGTTGTTGCCATCCGTTAAGGGCACTTCCGGCAAAGCCCTTAAAATACCGTTTTTAAAAGATTTAAAAATCATCCAAGAAAGTTATTTCAAAAAAATATCGATTAACAGGCATGTTTTAAGCAAAAATTTTTCAGGCATATTTTTGGTTTGGTGTTTTTTGACCCTTGCCATGGCCAAACCTGTTTTTGTTTCCAAACCTGTCCCCACACAAAACAAAGGCCGCGATATTTTGCTTGTCACCGATATTTCAACCTCCATGCTTGAAAATGATTTTCACTATAACGGGCGTCCTCTAACGCGTTTAGAGGCGGTCCGCGCCGTCATATCCGATTTTACAAAAAAACGATTGACAGATCGTTTGGGACTGATTTTATTTGGCACACGCGCCTATTTACAGGTTCCGCTCACTTTTGATAAAAAAGCTCTGCTTGATGTCTTAAGCACCATGAAAGCCGGAATGGCCGGCCAATCCACCTCCATCGGGGACGCTGTCGGACTAGCGGTCAAAACCTTAAGTTCAGATCGTCACAAAGTCCAAAACCGTGCCGTGATTTTACTTACCGACGGCGAAAACAACGACGGCAACATCAGCATTGCCAAGGCTCTTAAATTGGCAAAAGATGAAAACATCAAAATTTATACCATCGGAATCGGCTCTGAAAGGTTTGACCTTGCTTCTGCTTTTTTCGGCGCTCCTGTTTCAGATTTAGATGAAAAGAGCTTAAAAGAACTGGCTTTCGAAACAAAAGGGCAATACTTCAAGGCAACTTCCCTATCAGATTTGGTCGCAATTTATAACAAAATCGATTCGTTAGAAACAAAAGAAACAGATAGCGGTTATATTTATCCTAAAAAAGAACTTTACGCCTACCCTTTGGGAGCTGCATTTATTTTGCTTTTATGCATGCTTTTATTCAAGCTTTTTCAAACAAAACGGAGTGAATCATGATGTTGTTTTTAAAAGATTTTGAGTTTTTGCGCCCTTATTTTTTACTGCTTTTGATTGTGCTTTTTGTGCTCTTCATTGTGCTCAAACGGCGTCTTTCGGTTTTCAGTTCATGGGAAAACGTTTGCGATCGATCATTATTAAAATATCTTTTGAGCGCTTCAACCGAAACCTCCCAAAAAATGCGCCTTTTTTGGCTGTTTTGGACATTGTTTTTTGCCGTGATTGCCCTTTCGGGGCCGAGCTTTTATAAAACGCAGCAGCCGGCCGTCATGGTTGAAAATCCTTTAATGGTCATTTTCAATTTACAAAGCGAGATGGATCGTACCGACATTCGCAC
>DFFP01000003.1 GCA_002372275.1 Alphaproteobacteria bacterium UBA3773
GAGCTTTTATAAAACGCAGCAGCCGGCCGTCATGGTTGAAAATCCTTTAATGGTCATTTTCAATTTACAAAGCGAGATGGATCGTACCGACATTCGCCCCTCGCGCCTGGCACATGCCAAAATCAAAATAACCGATATTTTAGAAAAAACGCACGCCGCCCCGTCCGGCTTAATTGTTTACACCGACGAACCGTTTGTCGCCTCCCCCTTATCCGAAGATTCTCAAATTTTAACAAATTTACTGCCGGCCGTTCAAACAAGCATCATGCCTATTGGCGGCAACAGATTAGATCGCGCGATTGATTTAGCCGTTCAAAGACTTGTCGAGAGCAGACAAACAAGAGGTCATATTTTGATTTTCACCTCATCAAAATCCGCTGAAGATGATGCGGTCTTAAAAAGTGCCCGCCAAGCTCTTGATAACGGTTTTCATATCAGTGTTTATGATGTATCGCTCACCCCTGATGATTTTTTGCAACGCGTTGCGAAAGCAGGCGGCGGCAAATATAGCGGCTATTTTGCCTTGGGTGACCAATCAATCTCGGATTTTATCACTTCCTTTAAAAAAGGCGACTTTAACCTTTCACAAAACAAAACCATCACCCCTGAAGACAACGGATGGTATTTTGTCTTTTTAAGCGCGCTCGGGCTTCTTTATTTTTTCCGCAAAGGGGCTGTGCTTCTTTTATTGTTGAGCATTTTTTCAAACGTCTCTTATGCCGGTTTTTTGTATAACACCGACCAAGAAGCCGCACATGCTTACGCTTTTCAAAAATATGATATCGCTGCCGAAAAATTTCAAAACACGGATTGGAAAGCCGCAGCCCTTTATAAAGCCGGAAATTACGAGGCCGCCCTTAAATACCTTGAAGGCAAAACAGACGAACGCTCGTTATACAACAAAGGCAATGCTTTAGCTAAAAGCGGCGACTACCAAAACGCCATCAAAACTTACGAAGAAGTTTTGAAAATGAACCCGCAAAATGAAGATGCCCGTTTTAATTTAGAATACTTAAAACAAATGGAGCAAAACAACCAACAGTCCGCCTCAAATAATTCCTCCTCTCAAAATGATCAAAAGCAGGAACAAAATCAAAATCAAAATCAAAATCAAGACCAACAAAATCAAGAAAACCAAGACCAACAAAATCAAGATCAAAATCAAGAAAACAAAGAACAGAATCAAAATCAAGAACAAGAACAAACCGCATCAGAATCTGAAAATAATCAAAACCAAGATCAGAATCAGGAACAAGCACAGAATCAGGAACAGGAACAGGAACAGGAACAAGACCAAAATCAGAACCAAAACCAAGAGCAAGACCAAGAGCGTCAAGAAAAATCCGATCATAATCAAAATTCATCAAAAAAACAAAGCGAGGGTCAAAAGCCTGACTCAGACGACAAAGCCAAGCCAAACGCTTCAAGCCAAGAACTCAAAAGCGGAAAAAAAGACGACAAATACGATGAAACCGTCCAAGCCCGCGCACAGCGCTTTCGCGAAATCAAAGAAGACACGGGGGGCTTGCTCAAAGCCTTAATTAAAGAAGAATATTTAAAAAAGAGGTATTGATATGAAAAAAATCATGTTAGCGCTTATTTTAGCTGTTTTAATGGCAAAAAACTCATTTTGTGCCGTCACAGCTTCGGTGCAAACACCACATATTATCGCAAGTGAACCCTTTATTTTCGAAATTTCGACCGATGATCTTAATACACAAAATCCGGATTTAAGCGTCTTAAAAGGGCTTTTTGAGGTTGTGTCCAGTTCCGTTTCACAAAAAAGTTATATCATCAACGGTCAATCATCTTCAAAAAAAACGTGGCGTTTCGGTTTAATTGCGCCCAAAGCAGGTGATGCCGTTATCCCGAGTATCACACTCGGTACTGAAAAAACAGACCCTGTTTCTGTTTTCATTTCAGATGAAGCTCCTTCGTCTGAAACTCTGCAAAATACCGTGCAAAACAATACTTCTCAATCGCACAGGCCGACCTATACGCTTTCGGCCGAATTACAAAATGCCCCGACACATCCTTTTGTTCAACAACAGTTAACTTATGTTGTCACATTAGAAGATGACGGCAATCTTCAAGGAGACGCTCCTTATTTTGAAAATACCGATGATTTTATCATCAAACCGCTTGCCGAGGCGTCTGTTTCAACCTCATCAAACGGCAAACGTTTCGTTTCGTTTCCTTTTGCGCTATTTGCACAAAAAAGCGGTCGTTTGAAATTGCCCGATGTCAAATTCAGCGGTGTCACATACCAAGCCCCCGACAGCGTCAATTTTTTTGATACCGGTTTTTTTAAAATTCAGATTCCCTCAATTTTCGGCATTCAAACACCTGTAAACCTTTCATTTGACGGAAAAGAAATCGAAATTTATCCGCCGGCTTCTGATTTTTCCGGCATGTGGTGGTTACCGGCTCAAAAAGTCACATTAACCTCAAATTTTGAAAAAATGCCCCAAAAAATCACCGAAGGCACCCCCATCATTCGCCAGATAACACTCACGGCCGAAGGTTTAACAGACACACAGCTTCCCGAATTATCGTTTGACAGCAATGATGATTTTCGAATCTACCCTGAAAAACCGAGCTTAACCAGCGCCTCAAACGGCAAAACCATCATCTCCAAACAAACAACAACCATCACCTACATCCCGCAAAAATCAGGCATGTTGACGCTTCCTGAAATATCTGTTTTTTGGTACAACGTTAAAACACAAAAGATGGAAAAAGCCTTTATTTCAGACGTTGCTATTCATGTTTCGGCTGCAGTAAATCATACCGTTCAAAACCAAAAAAGCGAACCTGAAAAATCAAATCTTAAAAACATACAAAATCAATTTTCGACGCCGAATTTATTTTATTTTTGGATCATAGGCTCATTTCTTTGCGGCATTTTACTTTGTTTTTTAGCCTTAAAAATCATGAATAGACCAACCATACATCATGAAATACCAAAAAAAGTCTCAAAGCCTCATACCCCAAAAGATGCTCTTAAAAAATTGAGAGATGATGTTATTTTACAGGCTCAAAAAGCTTACCCAAAGCATTTAATTACAAATTTAGAAGATATAACTGAAATTTTGGGCGATGAAGCATTAAAAAAAGAAACGACTCTTTTTTTAAAAGCCCTTTATTCAGGCGATAAAGAAACATCTTTTAATGCTAAAAAATTTCTTAAAATATTTGAAAATGCCGTGAAGAAGAAACAAAAAAATAAAAAAGAAAGCGAACCTATTCCACCGCTTTATTAAGCAATCATAAAAACATTTGCATTCTTGAAATTTATGTGTTCTAATAAGAGTTCATAAAACTATATCAAGGGCAACTGTCATGATTTTATTTAAACGTTTTTTGTGGGGTACCGGATTACTGTCATTGATTTATCTCGGCGGTATCGGCACACAAAGTTCAAGTCTTTTCATTCAAGCAATGAGTTTTATCGGCATTTTAATTATCATATTTATTTTGTATATGTTCGGTAAAATGCTCTTCCGGGGTCTTGGTTGTTTGCCAACTCTTGTCATTTTAGTTTTAATCACACTGTTTACGATGTTTACACTCGGCATGTTTAATTCAGGATTGAAAGATGTACCTCATGCCATTGCACGTTTTATCGGTTTTGGAAGCACTGAGGAATCACAAACGCCCAAACAAGTCACACCTGACGAAACCTCAAACGCACAACAGACAGATTCTGCTCAAGTTTCATCTCAAACAGATGATCAGTCTTCACCCGTCGGTGCTGAGTTATTTGAAGATCAAGCTCCGGCCAATACACAAAATACATCTCAAGGGTCCAATACCCAAGCGTCTTCCAACAATTTGTTTGCAAGCATTGTCCGCTCTTTTGTTCCTCAAGAACCTCAGCCTCAGGCACAACCAAGGGCATTTAATCCCAACGACTACCCTGTGGTTTACATCACCCCACGTATTTTAAGCGGCGACACATTCGAAACAGGCGGTCGATATTTCAAATTATTTGGTATTGCCGCGCCTGAAATCGGACAAACATGCTCTGATGCCAACGGCCGCGCATATAATTGCGGACGTGAAGCTGCCGCATGGCTCAAAGATTGGATTATCGGTGGCGAGCTTGAATGTCATGTCATTCAACAAGATACCAAAGGCAATATGGTCGGCACCTGTTCATACGGGCCTTACGATGTCGGCGCCGGCCTTGTCCAAGCCGGATGGGCTGTTGCCTACACCAAATATACCGATGCTTATCTTCCTTATGAAGAAATGGCTCGTCAAAATCGCAACGGTTTATGGCAAGGAACATTTTACAAACCTTGGGACTGGAAAAAACTCCAATCGCGCCAAGGCAACATTAAAGTGATCAGAAAAACAAAGAAAAAACGCTTCAGTATATTCGGATAACGGATGCCATCTTTTATTTACACATATCTTGCAAAAAACGAAGCGGACACTGTGAGCATAGCCAAGGCTTTGGCTCTGGTCAGCAAAATCGGTGATACATATGCGCTTTACGGTACACTCGGGGCCGGTAAATCCGTTTTTGCCCGTGCATTTATTCAAAGCTTAACAAAAGCGACCGAAGTCCCGAGCCCGACTTTTACTTTGGTTCAAACATATGAAACACAAGATTTTGAGATATATCATTTTGATTTATACCGCTTAAAAAATCCTGATGAAATATGGGAGCTGAACATAGAAGAAGCTTTATTCGGCGCAGTCAGTCTCATTGAGTGGCCGGAAAAAATGGGTGCTTACCTGCCGCGTGATATTTTTAAAATAACGATTACGCCTCAGCCTGATGGCAACCGTCTTTTTCAAATTGAAATGATCAGCGAAGAAAAATACAAAAGACTTCAAAGCTTAACTGTTTTTAGCGAAAAATAATATGGCTCAAAATATACATGGAACAACAGTTGATTTCAATGGCGCCGGCATCTTAATCATCGGAAAATCAGGCAGCGGCAAATCAGATTTAGCCTTAAGATTAATTGAAAATAAAAAGGCCTGTTTAGTTTCTGATGATCAAACAATTCTTGAAAGACAGGGAAATCATATCAGAGCCTCTGCCCCGAAAAGTATTGCAGGTCTTTTAGAAGTTCGAGGCCTCGGCATTATGAAATATCCGGCCATAATCACAACACTTCATTTGGTTGTTGAGGTTTCAAGCGAACAAAACATTGAGCGCTTACCTATGCCGGCATTTTTCGATTTTGAAGGTGTTGCACTACCCCTTATAAAACTCAATGCTTTTGAAGCCTCTGCCCCTGATAAGGTTGTGGTCAAATTAAAAGCCGTTCTTGAAGAAAAAAATAAAAAAGAGTAGAATTTTTTTATTGAGGAAGGAAAACATAATGCTCTTAAAACAGATCGAACAATTTTTACGCACACTCGGCAGACCGCTTGTTAAATTTCTTATATCACTTGGGCAGTTAACACTTTTTATCATTAAATCTATTTACCATGCCGTCATGCCGCCTTTTTACATCAAAAACTTTTTTGGGCAGGTTTTGGATATCGGGTTTTATTCTTTGCCCGTTGTCGGGTTAACAACCGTTTTTGCCGGCATGGTGATTGCGCTTCAAACCTATTCCGGCTTTTCCTCCATCGGGGCTGAAAAAGCTGTAGCAAATGTGGTCTTAATTTCAGTCACACGCGAGCTTGCACCTGTATTATCCGCACTCATGGTTGCCGGTCGTATCGGTGCGGCCATGGCGGCCGAAATCGGCACCATGAAAGTAACCGAACAAATCGATGCACTCATTACCCTTTCGACCAATCCTTTCAAATACCTTTTTGCCCCGCGTTTGTGGGCGGGTCTTCTTGTTTTACCCGTTCTCGTTTTATTCGGTGATGTCATCGGTATTTTCGGCGGCTATGTTGTCGGTGTTTATAAGCTGGGATTCAATCCGGCCAACTACATCAACGCCACAATCGAGAATTTAGAAGCCGTCGGTATTATCTCGGGCTTAACAAAAGCGGCTGTTTTCGGTTTTATTATTGCCTTAATGGGGTGTTATAACGGTTACAAATCAAAGGGCGGTGCACAAGGCGTGGGTGAGGCCACCACCAATGCCGTTGTGTCAGCTTCTATTCTGATTTTAATTTTCAACTACATTATTACTGAAATATTTTTTGCAAGATAGGCCGAAAACATGGAAAATGACATTAAAATTTCAATCAAAGATTTACACAAATCCTTCGGACGAAAAAAAGTTTTAGACGGCGTTAATTTAGATATAAAAAAAGGCGAATCACTTGTTGTCATCGGCGGATCAGGCACCGGAAAATCTGTTTTAATCAAATGCATTCAAGGCCTTTTAATGCCTGATTTTGGTTCCATTCAAATTGACGGACAAGAAACAATCGGCAAAACGCAAAATCTTCATTTGAAAATGGGCATGCTTTTTCAGGGCGGCGCTTTGTTTGACAGCTTAAGCGTTTGGGAAAATGTCGCTTTTTCGCTACTCGAGAACAAGCACACTCCAAGAAATGAGGCTAAAGTTGAAGCCGTGCGTGTTTTGCGCCAAGTGGGGCTTGCCCCCGATGTTGCAGATTTATATCCATCCGAACTATCGGGCGGTATGCAAAAACGTGTCGGTTTAGCACGTGCCATTATCACAAATCCCGAAATTATCTTTTTTGATGAACCGACAACAGGGCTTGACCCGATTATGTCTGATGTGATTAATGACTTGATTATCGAATCGGCCAAAGGCTTAGGTGCCACAACGCTCACAATCACACACGATATGGCCTCGGCTCGCAAAATTGCTGACAGAATTGCCATGCTCTATCAAGGCAAAATCATCTGGCAGGGAACGGTCAAAGAAATGGATAAAACCGATAATCCGTATGTCTTACAGTTTATCAAAGGCTCTGCCAAAGGCCCGATTAAAGTGGAGATATAAAAAATGGCAAAAAGAGACACGCCTTTATTTGTTTGCCAAAACTGCGGTGCCACCTACCCGAAATGGCAAGGAAAATGTGACGCATGCGACCAGTGGAACACAATCGAAGAAGAAAAGGCTAGCCATAGCGGTTTTTCGGTTTTAAGCTCTCAAAAAAAAGGGGAACTTATTGACTTTGTTCCCTTAACGGGTACAACAGAGGCCTATGCGCGCTTAAAAACCGGCATCAATGAAATCGATCGTGTTACGGGGGGCGGACTTGTTCCGGGGTCGGCTATTTTAGTCGGAGGCGATCCCGGAATCGGTAAATCAACGTTACTGCTTCAGATATGCGCCGGCATTGCAAAACTTGATTTACAAAACGAGTGTTTTTATATTTCGGGTGAAGAAGCCATCGATCAGGTCAGAATTCGTGCAAAACGACTGGGCGTTGCGGATTCTCCCGTCAAACTCGCCTCCACGACCGAAGTCAAAGACATTATCGCCACCTTAAAAAAAGAACATCCGACCCTTGTCATTATTGATTCCATCCAAACGATGTATCTTGACAGTGTCGAATCGACTCCCGGCAGTGTGACCCAAGTCAGAGCCTGCGCCTACGAGCTCATTAAACTGGCTAAACAGCAAGGTTTTGTGCTGTTTTTGGTCGGGCATGTCACGAAACAAGGCGCGATTGCCGGCCCCAGAATTTTAGAACACATGGTTGACACCGTTTTATATTTTGAGGGCGAACGCGGCCACCATTTCCGCATTTTAAGAGCGGTTAAAAACAGATACGGCGCCACCGACGAAATCGGCGTTTTTGAAATGCAAGACAAAGGTCTGATTGAAGTTGAAAACCCCTCAGCGCTCTTTTTGGCCGAGCGTCAAGGCAATGTTTCCGGCTCATGCGTTTTTGCCGGCATTGAGGGCTCAAGGCCTCTTCTTGTTGAAATTCAGGCACTTGTCAGCCAAAGCGGCTATTCTGCGCCCAAACGTGCCGTCGTCGGGTGGGATTTAGGCCGGCTTTCGATGATACTTGCCGTATTAGAAGCCAGATGTGGATACAATTTCAGCGGACAAGACGTTTACTTAAATGTGGCCGGCGGCTTAAAAATAACGGAACCTGCGGCAGACTTAGCCGTTGCCATGGCTGTGATTTCCTCCCTTTCAAACAAGCCCCTGCCCTCTGACATGGTTATTTTCGGTGAAATCGGCTTATCGGGTGAAATCAGAGCCGTCTCGCAACCCTCTCTTCGTCTCAAAGAGGCCTCAAAACTCGGGTTTACAAGTGCCATTGTTCCGCCGAGCATCAAAAAAGAAAATCAAAAAGAAGACATTTCACTTTTTGAAATCGGCAATGTCCGAAGACTGATGAACTGGTTTAATTAAAAAGGAAAAAAAGATGCATCAACTGAATAATTTAGACGTTATTTTAATTATCTTAACACTTCTTTCCATGCTTGTGTCATGGTCCAGAGGTTTGGTTAAAGAAGTTCTTTCCATCATCGGCTGGATTTTGGCGTCTGTCTTTATTTTTTACCTTTTACCTTATTTTACCCCGTTTGTCAAAACCTACATAGCCGGCTCTCTCATGGCGATTTTTGTGGCAGCCCTGATTTTACTGATTGTTTTTTACATTTTATGGTTTTTAGCCACTTTCAAATTTTTAAAAACACTTCGCAAAAGCAAGCTGAGTTCCATTGACAGAGCACTTGGCGTTATATTCGGCGCCCTTCGCATTTTCCTTCTTGTGATATTGTTTAATATTTTACTCGAAGCCATGCTTCCCGAAATTAATAAAAAACCGATTTTCGAACAATCGCATTATTACACGGCGGCCGCCTCATTTTCCGAACCGCTTCAAAAGCTCATACCTGAAGAAACAATTCAAAAGATCAAAGAAAAATCGAAAATAAAGAGCGAAAATTTAACAACCGATCCGGAAGAACTTTTCAAAAAACTATCCAAACCCCAAACCAAAAAAATTGAAGAGAAAAAAGAAAAAGGAACAGAGAAAGAAAAATCCGACAACAAAGAAACAAAATCTGACGATAAATTATCTCCGGCAGATGAAAAAGCCAAAGAATCTTTTAAGGGCTATAACGGCTCCGAGGTTCAAAGCCTTGATCGCCTGATTGAAACAACGGTTGAATAAAATCGGATTGATTTGATGAAGCGCACCAAACATCTTGATATCAACGGTTGGCTCATTTTAGATAAGCCCAAAAACATAACCTCGGCACATGCGGTTGCAGAAACGCGTCATTTATTTAATGCAAACAAAAACGGCCACACAGGCACGCTTGATCCGTTTGCAACGGGGGTTTTGCCGATTGCGTTCGGTGAGGCCACAAAACTCATTTCATTTATCACGGAAGATACAAAAGAATACGCTTTTACTTTACAATTCGGTTTTGACACCACAACCGACGACATTGAGGGCGAACCGGTTCATAGTGGCGGACGCATTCCCTCAAGAGATGAAATCTTAAAAATTTTACCGACTTTTTTGGGCGATATTGTTCAAACGCCGCCCATATATTCTGCCATCAAAATCGACGGCAAACGAGCTTATCAACTGGCCCGCAGCGGCGAAGATATACAAATGCCAACGCGAAATATTCATATTTATTGCCTAGAGCTTATCAAACAATCTTCTGAAAATTCTTTTGATTTTCGGGTAAGTTGCTCTAAAGGCACATATATCCGCACACTTGGTCGCGACATTGCCTTAAAACTAAACACATTCGGGCATTTAACGGCCTTAAGACGTTTAAAATGTTCGATTTTTTCGATTGAAGATACGATTTCGCTGGAAAATTTAAAAAATATGGAGTATAAAACCCTCACGCAAGATATTCTTTTGCCGGTTGAAACCGCGCTGCGCGACATCGCGGCATTGGCTGTTTCGGCAGAAGATGCTGCCAAATTAAAGCTCGGACAAGGTCTGTCGCCCAAATTGTATGATGTTCAAAATCATATAGGGAGTGTGATGGCTGCATTTTCAGGGTCTTGTTTGGTGGCGCTTGTTCGGATTGATGAAAGAAAAATTTCACCGATTCGCGTTTTTAACTTAACTACAACACAAGGAAAATAAAGATGTCGATTACAAATGAACAAAAACAAGAAATTATTGCTCAGTACGGTCTTAAAGAAGGAGACACAGGTTCTCCTGAGGTTCAAATTGCGATTTGGACATATCGTATCAACGCATTAATTGAACACTTCAACGTTCACAAAAAAGATTTACACTCACGTTTAGGCTTGATGAAGATGGTCAGCCGTCGTCGTCACCTTTTGGATCACTTAAAATCCAAGAGTGTTGAGCGTTATCAAACTTTAATTAAAAAGCTTGATTTACGTAAATAATTTACGGGGCTGCGGGGCATGGGGCTTCGCAGCCTTTAAAATCCTGACACATGTCAGGTGAGGAATAGATATAGAAAGGTAAAATATATATGATTAATTTTAACACATGCCGCAAAGAGATTGAGTGGGGCGGCAGAACATTAACCCTTGAAACAGGAAAAATTGCGCGCCAGGCGACCGGTGCTGTTGTTGCAACATATGGAAAAACAGTTGTCGTTGCAACCGTATGTGCCGCCAAAGAAGTCAAAGATGATCAAGATTTCTTTCCTTTGACCGTGAACTATCAAGAAAAATACTATGCCACCGGCAAAATCCCCGGCGGTTTTATGAAACGAGAGGGCAAACCCTCCGAGCGTGAAATTTTAATTTCGCGTCTTATTGACAGACCGATACGTCCGTTATTTCCGGATGCTTTCAAAAACGAAGTTCAAATTGTCTGCACAACCGTTGCACACGATCAAAAAAATGATTCCGATATTGTCTCCATGGTTGCCGCTTCTGCCGCACTTGCCATTTCGGGCATTCCGTTTATGGGGCCGATCGGCGCTGCTAAAATCGGCTACAAAGATGGTGCATACTTATTAAACCCGACCATCAATGAGCGCAAAACCTCTGATTTGGAATTAACGGTTGCCGGCACCAAAGAAGGCGTTTTAATGGTTGAATCCGAAGCAAACGAACTGCCTGAAGATGTCATGTTGGGTGCTGTCATGTTCGGTTTTGAAAATTTCCAACCTGTTATTCAAATGATTGAAGAGCTTAAAAAAGAGGCCGGCAAAGAACCCTGGGCGACACCGACTTTCCCGAAAGAATACGAAGATTTATGCGCCAGACTTGAAAAAGAATACGGTAAAGAATACGACGCCGCTTTCAACATCGTCAGCAAATTAGAACGCGCTGACGCTTTAGGCGCTTTGGCTGAAAAATTCACAGCCTCCATTGATCCCGAAAATGAGCTGGAACTCAGATATGCGCCGGCTGCCATTGAACACGTGATGCACCACACCATGCGCGAAAAAGTTCTTTCCACCGGCAAACGTATTGACGGCCGTGACACCAAAACGGTTCGCCCGATTGAATGCGAAATCGATGTTTTGCCGACGGCACACGGTTCTGCTTTATTTACCAGAGGCGAAACACAAGCCATGGTTGTCACAACCTTAGGAACCGATGATGATGCACAAATCGTCGATGGCTTAATGGCTGAATACAAGCAAGACTTTATGCTTTATTACAACTTCCCGCCGTTCTCGGTGGGTGAATGCGGTCGCTTGGGCACACCCGGACGCCGCGAAATCGGTCACGGAAAACTCGCATGGCGTGCCATTCACCCAATGCTCCCGACCGACAAAGAGGCATTTCCTTATTCCATCAGAGTTGTTTCCGATATTATGGAATCAAACGGTTCTTCTTCGATGGCCACCGTTTGCGGCACAACGCTCTCACTCGAGGCTGCCGGTGTTCCGATGAAAAAGCCTGTGGCAGGTATTGCAATGGGCCTGATTAAAGAAGATGACGGTCGTGTTGCGATTTTAACCGATATTTTAGGTGATGAAGATCACTTAGGCGACATGGACTTTAAGGTTGCCGGAACAAAAGACGGTGTAACCGCTTTACAAATGGATATCAAAATCACATCCATTACCAAAGAGATTATGAAAAACGCTTTGGCACAAGCGCATGAAGGCCGTATTCATATTTTAGGTGAAATGGCCAAAGCCATCGACAAACCGCGCGCCAAAGTTTCAGATTTGGCACCTCGCATTATCACCTTAAAGATTCCGACAGATAAAATCCGTGAAGTGATCGGCACAGGCGGCAAGGTCATTCGTGAAATCATTGAAAAGACCAACACCAAAATTGATATCACCGACGACGGCATTGTCAAAATTGCATCGGTTAACACCAAAGACGGTGAAGCGGCACTTAACATTATTTTAAGCATTGTCGCCGAACCGGAAGAAGGCGTGATTTATAAAGGTGTGATTACGAAAATTATGGATTTCGGCGCATTTGTACGCTTTGTCGGCAGCACCGAAGGTTTGGTTCATATTTCCGAAATCAAGAATGAACGCATTGCTTCTGTCTCAGACTTCTACAAAGAAGGCGACAGCATTTGGGTCAAATGCGTCGGTGTTGACAACCGCGGCAAATGGAAACTTTCCGCCAAACACATCAACCAAGAAACAGGCGAAGAAATGGAATAAAAACATTCCCCGCAAAAAACCTCCCGAAAAGGGAGGTTTTTTTTCTTTTTATAAAATTTCAAAAAAAATTTCCTTATCTCTTGACAACATTTTTTTCAAACACTACCTAAACAATAGCTCTAAAATTTAACAAGGAAAGAAACATGAAAATTAGACCTTTACGTGATCGCGTTTTAATCAAGCGCGTTGATGATGAAACAAAGACAGCCGGCGGAATCATTATTCCGGACACGGCCAAAGAAAAACCTTCTGAAGGCATTGTTGAAGCCGTTGGTGAGGGTCGTCAAACCCCCGATGGAAAAACAGTTGCCATGACCGTCAAAGTCGGCAACAAGGTATTGTTTGGCAAATATGCCGGCACAGAAATCAAAGTGGACGGAGAATCTCGTCTTATCGTCCGTGAAGAAGATATTTTAGCTATTGTCGAATAAAGAAAGGATATTTAAAATGGCAGCAAAAGACATAGAATTCGGAACAGACGCCCGTGCAAGAATGCTCAAAGGCGTTGAAAAATTAGCCAAAACGGTTAAAGTCACTTTAGGCCCCAAAGGTCGCAACGTGATGCTCGATAAATCATACGGCGCCCCGAAAATCACAAAAGACGGTGTGTCGGTCGCTAAAGAAATCGAACTCAAAGATAAATTTGAGAATATGGGCGCACAGCTCGTGAAAGAAGTCGCTCAAAAAACAGCCGATAAAGCAGGTGACGGCACCACAACGGCAACGGTACTCGCCGAAGCCATCATCAAAGAAGGCTGCAAAGCCGTGGCCGCCGGCATTAACCCGATGGATTTAAAACGCGGTGTCGATATGGCAGTTTCAGCTGTTGTCGAAGATGTTAAATCGCGCTCTAAAGCCGTTAAAACAAGCGCTGAAATCGCCCAAGTCGGCACAATTTCCGCAAACGGCGACACCACAATCGGCGAATACCTCTCCAAAGCCATGGAAAAAGTCGGCAACGAGGGTGTTATCACGGTTGAAGATGCCAAAGGGCTCGAGACGGAACTCGATGTTGTTGAAGGTATGCAGTTTGACAGAGGTTATCTCTCACCTTATTTTGTGACCGATCCTGAAAAAATGAACTGCGAATACGACAATCCGTATATTTTGCTTTATGATCAAAAAATTTCAAGCTTGCAGCCGATGTTACCGGTTTTGGAAGCTGTTGTTCAATCCGGACGTGCTCTTTTAATCATTGCCGAAGACATTGAAGGCGAAGCCTTGGCAACGCTTGTTGTCAACCGTATCAGAGGCGGCTTGAAAGTTTGTGCCGTTAAGGCCCCGGGCTTTGGTGACAGAAGAAAAGAAATGCTCAAAGATATGGCTGTTTTAACAGGCGGTCAGGTCATTTCCGAAGAACTCGGTATGAAGATTGACAACACCACGCTTGATATGCTGGGCACAGCCAAACGCGTCACTGTCACCAAAGATGACACAACAATCATTGACGGCGCCGGCTCTAAAAAAGAAATCGAAGCCAGAGCCGCTCAAATCAAAACCGAAATTGAAAACACAAAATCCGACTACGATCGTGAAAAACTTCAAGAACGTTTGGGCAAACTCTCCGGCGGTGTAGCCGTCATCAAAGTCGGTGGGGCTAGCGAAGTTGAGGTCAAAGAAAAGAAAGACCGCATTGATGATGCCTTAAATGCAACCCGTGCTGCCGTCAAAGAAGGCGTTGTAGCCGGCGGTGGAACGGCACTGTTATATGCTACCCGCGCTCTTGATAAATTAGAACCTCAAAACGACGACCAAAAAGTCGGCATCAACATTATTCGCAAGGCTATCGAAGCCCCGATTCGTCAAATTGCCGAAAACGCCGGTGTTGACGGCGCCGTTGTTGTGGGAAAACTGCTCGAGAGCAAAGACACAAACTTCGGCTACAATGCCCAAGAAGGCACATATACCGACATGATTAAAGCCGGTATTGTCGATCCGACAAAAGTTGTCCGCACAGCTTTGCAAGATGCAGCTTCCGTTGCTTCTCTTGTGATTACAACAGAAGCTATGGTCACCGAAGCCCCGCAAAAAGAATGCGGTTGCGGCTGCGGTTGCGGCGGTCATGGCGCTCCTGATATGAGCGGCATGGGCGGATACTAAAAATATCGCACCAATTCAAAATCGACCTCCATTGAGGTCGATTTTTTTTTGACATTGAGCAATAAATCATGTATAATGGTCACATGATATTTTAAAAATATCAAGTGTCTGAAAAAAGGCACGGAGCTTTAACGAGCTTTTTAATTAGAGGCAGTGAGGATAACACTGCAAAGTGTTATTTTTTTTATAACACATTTATCCCCGATTTTTGGTTCGGGGAGCCGATAATGAATGTTCAAGGCTTTGGCTTAAAGATTATCGGAGTCATTTCCTCTAATATGATTCGTTAACTCTCCGACCGCCTTTTTAACGGCGGTTTTTATTTTTATACCAATTTTAAAACGTCATTACGAGCGAAGCGTCGTAATCCATGCAAATCATAATGTCATTCCGAACTTGTTTCGGAATCTATAAAGGGAGAACGCTCATGAAAAAAATTTTGATAACAATCAGCCTTATATTATTTTCGACCAAGCTTTTTGCGGCAGATACCGGCAGTTGTGGTACCAACTGTATCTATACTTACGACCCAAAATCTGAAACATTAACCTATTCGGTAGCTGATTCAAATGATCCTACACCAGCTGTTATCAATAAAAGTGATATGCGTTTTGAATTATCAGGTCCAGCTACAAACGTTACAATCTCAGAAGGAATACAAAAAATAGAATGGAAAGATGGTTGGTACTGCACATTCTCTAGAAATGATTCAACAGGTAAACTTATTTTACCACATAGTCTTTTAAAACTTGAAAATCATTCCTTTGGTAATTTAAAGTTTTCTCAGATAGAAATTAATTCCGATCAAGCTGTTTTTGAAAGTGGTGCATTTCGCTTTAATCCTAACGCAAATTCGACACTCATACTTTCCGAAAATTCGAATGCTTCTTTCAACAAAGATATTTTATATGGTTCTTATCAGGGACAATATTTTTCACCAGCATCTTTAAATATTGCTTGTAAAGGCAATCCGAACGAATGCCTTAAAAAATTTCAATCCTTACGTGGTATTGATCAAAATATCATTACTGCCAATTATTACAAAGGCTATGATAAAAACGGAAACCTGATTGAAATCTGGGATGAAAACGGTAAAAAAACATACTCCTACACTTACGCAAATAACGGTGATTATGCCATGTATGACGGTGATGGAAATTTTATGGGAAACTTTATGGCTGATGGTTCCAAAAGGCGCATTTACACTGTTGATGAAGCTACTGCCATAACAGGGCGTAAAAACACGTTTTCCATCCGTTACCGCTAAGCATTTTATTTTTTTCTTGTCATCCCTTGAGGTGCACGGTACACAAGCGTCTGTTCCTTACCTCCCCTCCCCCTGAGCGTTAGCGGTGAGGGGGGAGGAACGGAGGGGGTGACAACAATACTTTCCTTATCCTGTCACCTTTTAGGTACGTCAGCGTCCCACTCTGTCATCCTGAACTTGTTTCAGGATCTTATCATCAGAGCACAACAAGCTTGCTCATCTTCGATTTCAGCATCTCTGTCATCGCTTAACCTCATCAAGGGATCTAACCTTTAATCGCCCGCGCTTTGGCATATGAGGCGATTCTTCCAAATTCCCCTTCTTTCCACCAACAATTTTTCAAAAAAAATAGTTTTTTGTCATTTTTCACTTGATTTTCGACAAAAAACATGCTTTACTATCCAAAGTTCAAAATTTTTGTTAAACAATTTAAATTTTAATTTTTATGTGTAAGAGTAAAGCTATTGCAATCGAGAACGTTAATCTCTACGTTCTCAACCAAAAACTCCATGAGTTTGCTAAATCCAAAGGTATCTCTTTTGCTGAAAACCGCGCGCACCTCAAGACGATCATGACGAGCCAGAAGGTTCATCATTTCCCCGTCCATGCTCCGGTTATCGCCGCCTGTGTGCTCTGCGATGATGGCCAATATGCCATCTTCGGCATCAAGCGCAAAAAATATGCACTCCTGCCGGCCGACGTCATCTCGTCCATGACGAGCATTAAAGATTCTTTCGAGCTCGGGCATACCCGCTACGTTCTCAAAGACACCCTCAACGGCTTTGAGCGTTACAGGCCCGTTTATTAAAAACACCAAAATCCATGGAAACAAAAAATTTAATTTTGGCTGTTCTGACAGTATTGGCATGTTTACTGTGTATAACAAGCGCATCGAAATCCGAGCGAGCCAAAAAGCTTTCTTTGAGCGCCTCTCAAAGCGCCGTAACTACTGCAGACGAGCCGGTGTCTCAAAAAGACAACGAGCCTAAAGAGCCGAGCGAACGTGTCGTTCTTGTGGCTGTGGTTACCGAAGATGAGGCGTTGAAAGCCTTAAAACAACATGCTCTTGAGCTGAAATATCTCTAAAAGGAGATAGAACCTTAAAAAAAAAGCCCCCGTTTGAACGGCGGGCTTTTTTTACATTTAAAAGAAACCTGTGAACGAGTGTGCATTTTTAGTTTAAGAACAAAACAAAATATGTTATGAAAAAAGCAGTTTAATTCTCTTAAAAATTAGGTCAAAGAAAATGAAATTTGTGATAGAAAAATCAACGTTACTCAAAACACTCAGCCATGTTCAAAGCATTGTTGAAAAGCGCAACACCATTCCGGTTTTATCCAATGTTCGCATTGAAGCCCTGCCTGATTCAATCAGTTTTAAGGCAACGGATATGGATACCGAAATCACCGAAATTACCGATGCCAAAATCAAAGAAACGGGCGCCACAACGGCACCGGCGCATATGCTTTATGACATTGTCCGCAAATTAAGCGACGGTGCTGAAGTTGAAATCACATTCCCCGATGAAAAAGGCCAACTTTCCATTGCCTCTCACCGCTCAAAATTTTCATTACAGACCATTGCTGTTGAAGACTTTCCGGTCATTGCAGGCGACGAACTTCCCATTTCTTTTGAAATGAAAAAAGAAGATTTGAAAGACGTCATTGACCGCACACAATTTGCCGCTTCAACCGAAGAAACCAGATATTATTTAAACGGCTTATACATTCATGCCAAAACAGAGGGCGAAACAAAGGTCTTACGCGTTGTTGCAACCGACGGCCACCGCTTGGCATGCGTTGAATCACCTTTGCCTCAAGGCGCTGAAAAATTGAGCGGTGTCATTATCCCCAGAAAAACGGTTGCCGAGATCCGAAAACTTTTAGACGATTCGGATTCACAAACTGTTTCTCTTTCACTTTCCGAAAACAAAATTTGCTTTGTCTTAAAAGATGTCACATTAACCTCAAAACTCATTGACGGCACATATCCTGATTATGAACGCGTTATTCCGACAGGCAACGACAAAGTCTTAGAGTTATCCGTCAAAGACCTCTCCAAGGCTGTTGATCGCGTTTCCGTTGTAGCGGAACACACACGCGCCATCAAACTCATTACCAACAAAAATCATCTTTTAATTACGACATCGTCGCCCGAACTCGGCAGCGCTTTAGAAGAACTCGAAGCCTCGTATGATTCGGATGCTTTAGAGGTTGGCTACAACTACCGTTATTTGCTCGACATCTTATCTGAAATCAAAGGTGAAACGGTTCAAATGACGTTTTCGGATGCCTCGTCGCCCTCGATTATTCGCGACACATCAGATTCGGCTGCCATCTACGTTTTAATGCCGATGCGCGTCTAAAACAAAAGTTAAGATAGACGAAGGGTACCTTTGATGATATCCTTCGTTTATATTTTAAAAGTCAAAACAAATGGGATCTGTTTTTCAAATCAACGAAGTGACAAAAGAAAAATCAGGTATTGAACGCCTGACGCTGACCGATTTCAGAAATTATCCCTTTTTGCGCTTTGAGCCGCATTTTGGCCCTGTTGTCATCACAGGCGAAAATGGTAGCGGCAAAACAAACATTTTAGAAGCCATTTCTTTTTTAACGCCGGGTCGAGGCTTGAGAGGCGCTAAACTTTCAGACATTAAGCGTATCACACCAGCGCTTCAAACAGAAGATCAAATAGTGGTCAACAAACCGTTTTCGTGGGCTGTGAATGCCTGCATCTTAAAAAACGGCGAAACATATGAACTGGCCACAGCCGCACAAAAAAACCTGCACGAAGACGAAGAAGAAAATCGAACTTTTGAGCGTCGAATCGTTCAAATTGACAACGAAAAAGTTTCCACTCAAGCCGAACTCGGCAAATACTTTTCTGCCATTTGGGTCACCCCTTCCATGGACCGTATTTTCACAGGCGGTCCGCAACCGAGACGCAGCTTTTTAGACCGGATTGTATACACATTTGATTTAGAGCATGCCAAGCGCACGGCTGTTTTTGAACATCTTTATAAAGAATGGTATCGCCTCTTAAAGTCCGGCAAAGCAGATAATATGTGGCTTTCAACAATCGAGGAACAAATGGCTCAAACAGGCGTGGCCATTGCGGCGGCCAGACGCGAGGTTGTCGCTCGTTTAAATACTTTTATCACAAACGACCCTGATGATGTCTTTCCGGATTTGAGCTTAAATTTAAACGGCAAAATCGAGCAATTGCTTGATACGAAACCCGCTATCGATGTCGAAGATGAATATTTAAGTCTTTTATATCAAGGCCGCAAAAAGGTCTCAAACGGCGAATCGGTCGAAGGTGTGAACCACACCGATTTTGAGGTTTATTATAAAACAAAACAAATGCCTGCAAATCTTTGTTCCACAGGCGAACAAAAGTCATTATTGCTCAGCATTATTTTAGCCCAAACAAAATGCCAAATTTTAGATAAAGGATTTGCGCCTGTCCTGCTTTTAGACGAGGTCACAACCCACCTTGATGATCAAAAACGAGACGCTTTGCTTTCCAAAATTTGCGATTTAAATCTGCAAGCTTTTATTACCTCAACCGAACCCCAAAACTTCAAAACAATTGAAAAACAAACACAGTTTTTTTCAATCAAAAACGCCCACATCAAAGAAAAATAACCCTTAAAAAAGAACTTTTACAAAAAAATCGGAGCCAATCACTGACCCCGATTTTATTTTTAAGCATAAACCTTATTTACGTTCTTTCTTCTTCAAGTGCTCAGGCGCTTTTTGATCAGAATGTAAAATCAGTTCTGTTACAGGCTTATAAACCGTCTGACGGAACGGACTCGGCTCTTCATACACATAGTCACAAATCGTCAAACCAAGGCTGCGCAAGGCTATTTCCGTCGGCAAGAACAAATCTTTACCGCTATCGGTTTTTTGGCCTGTGTGTGCCATACCGACAATACTGCCGTGATCATTGATTAACACACTGCCGATGACCAAATCTTGAACACGTGTATCAACAATAATCTCTGATCCTTTGTCATCGCTGTAACGATAACCTAAAACCTTTCCTTTGTTATCCAAATAGTTTTCCGTACCGTTATCAAACGAATCCACATCAAGCATACCGAGTGTCATAAATCCTGTCTCGCCCGATTTCGGCAATTCCAGCTCAAGCGAAAGCGGTTTATATTCCGTTTTAATATCAAGCATCAAAAGTGCCGTATTTTTACTCGGGTTCACTCTGACCGCATGCGCCGTATATTCGCGCCCGTTAATTGTCCGAATCTTATTAAAATTGTTTTCATTATCAACCAAATCGGCCGATGTTAACACAAATTCATCCGAAACAACCAAACCGGAACCTTTTTTACCTGTCATATTCGAAATTTCAACAACAGAAGCTCTGAGTTTATACAGATTTTCCGGCGTTAAGGTATCATAAGGCTTGCGTGCTGTGATACAAAGGCTTTCCAAAGCTTCTTCTTTTGAAGATGTTTCGACCCATGTATCATCCACTTCCATACAATCACCGCCTGAAATCACTTCGCCGCTTTCATCCAAACAGTTATCTAAAATTGTATAATCCGATTGGATGCCGGAATTTTCTTCCACAACGGGCTTTTCTTCGGGTACAACAGGTACTGCGCAAGCACCGCATCCGCAATCGTTCAATTCACCCTCTGTGACAACCCCTTGGCCTGAAACGCCGCCTTGGCAGTCAACATTTCCTTCGCCGCAAGGCAATGTCTCAACACAACCTTCGCCTTCACAAAGCACAAGTTCTTCACCGCAAGGCTCATTAACGGCACAAGCCGCACCCTCTGGGCAATCAACCGGCTGACCGCAAGGTAATTTTTCAGCCGGGCAATCCCCACACGGCGGACAAGCTTTCGTTTCATGCGCTTTCTCTAAAACAGCCGGACAATGATTAATATCTGCGTCCATACGTGTTAATTCACATTGTTTAGCCTGATACAAAGCCTTCGCAAAACGACATTTTGTCGGATTTAAGGCGGCCTCTTCATCAATCAAGGCGTCACGCTCTAAATCCAATTCTTCAGGCGTTAAACGCGTCATCAACTGATCTTCAAAACCGTGTGCTACCTTCAAATTTTCTGTTGCATCGGCAAAAGCGGCATGCACCAGCGCAATTTCTCCGTCAAATTGCCCCAAATTCAAATCGGCATAACCGGTTGTTTCGCCTTCCCACACAATTTTTGTTTTTGAGGGGTTTGAAAGTCTCCAACGAACGGTCATTTCAGACGTTCCCGAACGTTTATTGGTGGCTTTGGCATTATCATAATCATATCCGTCACAAACATTCATGAAAAAGTTTGTAATTTCAGCCGTTAAAATATATTCGGGCATTTCAACATTAGATCCTTTTAAGCATATATCTGTCGGCATCGGAACAATGTTATAGCAGTCGCCTGTCACGTGCTCAAAAATTTCTGCAAAATGCATATTCTTTTCCATCAGGCGACCATGATTTAACACAGCTTCTTTGTCATATCTGCGACAACCGAAAATACGAAAACGATAGTTACCCATTTTATTTTTCGTCACATTTTCTTCATCTGCAAACAGATTAAAGTCAACATGCTCCAAATAAATCGGCGCCATCGCGCAACAATCTCTGGCAAGAGCCTGAACAATATAGTCGTTGTACGAAATCGCATATGTCGGCTGACACATCGGCACAGGAGCAGGAGCCGGAGCCGGTTCCGGCAACGGTTCCGGAAGAAGCTCAGGTATTTTGCATTTTTCGCAAGGTCCTGTATCTACAAGCGGGCCGCTTTCTAAACAACGCGTGCAAGAACCTCCCTGAATAATAGGTCCGCTTTTATGGCAATTTTTGCACGGTCCGCCCGGAAACAAGCTGCCATCCTTATTCGGCGCTGAAAATAACGAAGCCAAAAACGTATTTGTTGATGCCACCGAATGATATGCCGGTTCTTTGGCATAAGTGGTCGTCGCAACCGATGTTCTCAGCCCCGAATTTACGCTTGTGCGTACGGGTGAAAATGTCGGTTGAGCGGCTTGTTGAACTTCTTTAGAAGAACTTACATCACCAACCGTGACACCGCGGCGTCTTGCCATCATTTCGCGCACACTTCTGTTATATTGCGTTGCGGCAACGGCGTTCACATTTCTTGAAGGTGCCATTTCCAAAAAGAAGGCGACACCCAAGAAAAGAAATAAGAATTTAGACAGCTTAAATTTTTTCATTAAATTTTCTCCTGTTAATTATCCGTCGGCATTGATTGTCTATAATTCAATGCTTCAGCTACGTGCATTTTAAGCACATTTTTTTCATTTTGCAAGTCTGCAATTGTTCTTGCAACCTTAAGCACACGGTGAAACCCGCGTGCCGATAATTTGATTTTATCGGCAAATCGAACCAAAAGCTCACGCGCCTCCGGTTCAAGATTAACAGCATCTTCAAGCAAATCGCCCGAAAGCTGTGAATTGGTCAAAAGGTTTGTAACCTTAAAAGATCTGAAACGTTCTTCAGCCATTTTCCGAGCTTGTTTAACGCGCTCCAAAATAACGGCAGAACTCTCACCTTTTTCTTTTTCAAAAATGTCCCACGGCGAAACGGGGGGCACAGAAACGTGAATATCAATACGGTCCAAAAGCGGCCCCGAAATTTTACTCATATATTCCACGGCGCACTTCGGTGCTTTGGCACATTCCTGCCCCTTTTGCCCGAAATAGCCGCATTTACAAGGGTTCATCGCCGCAATAAGCTGAAATCTGGCCGGATACGTGTGATGATATTCGGCTCTTGAAACCGTCACAACGCCGCTTTCAAGCGGTTGACGAAGCGCCTCTAAGGCCGCTCTGTTAAATTCCGGCAGTTCATCTAAAAAGAGTACCCCGTTATGGGCAAGCGATATTTCGCCAGGCAAAGCTCTTTTCCCGCCACCCACAAGCGCCGGCATAGAGGCATTATGGTGCGGCGCACGATACGGTCTGTCAAAACTGACTTCTCCGTTTTTGAGCTTGCCCGCAATCGAATGAATCATACATGTTTCCAAAGCCTCTTTTGAAGAAAGCGGGGGCAAAATCGATATCAACCTTGAGGCAAGCATTGATTTGCCTGATCCCGGCGGCCCAATCATAAGCATATTATGCCCACCGGCAGCTGCAATTTCGAGTGCACGCTTAGCGCTTTCCTGCCCTTTCACATCTGCCAAATCAAGCGTATCAACAGCGCTTAGATGCATTTTTTTATCCGGATACGGCAAAACCTGTTGCCCTCTAAAATGGTTCATCAAGGAAAGCAGCGAGGGCGCAGCCACAATATTTTTCAAACCGCTCCAAGCAGCCTCACTTCCTTGAGAAAAAGGACACACAAGCCCTTTACCTGTTTGCAGTGCATGCAATGCCACCGGCAAAATCCCGTTGACCGGCATCAGTTTATTATCCAGCCCGAGTTCACCTAAAACGATATAATTTGCCAACTCTTCCTGAGGCAGAATCTGCATGGCACACAAAAGCGCCGCCGCAATGGCTAAATCAAAGTGCGATCCTTCTTTTAACAAGTCAGCCGGTGCCAAATTGATTGTGATTCTTTTAGCCGGAAATGCGATTCCGATGGCTTCAAAAGCGGCGCGCACACGTTCTTTACTTTCCGCAATTGTTTTATCAGGCAGTCCCACAATCGTAAATGCGGGAATACCGGCGCTCATTTGGAGTTGCAAATCAACATCCAAAACCTCCATTCCGCTCAGTGCGATTGTGTTAATCCTTGCCTGCATTTTTTACCACCTTGAAACCCTATCCGTCTCTCTCCAACGCCTGGTCGGATACGTTCCTTCTTTTAATATATTTCTTTCAGCGGTGACTTTCGGAATATCCGTCAAGCGCACAAACCCGCTTTGTTCCATTTCTTTGGCACAATCTTCCGCCGTACGAACTCCCGTCGTGTAGCAATATGCGACCTCGCGCGTTTTCAAATTTTCAAGCGCAATAACATAATTCTGATACGCCTTCACGGTTTTAATCACCGTCTCCGGTTCCTGCTTTTGCTGCGCACATGCGCCCAAAAAGACAAGAACGGCAAGGCATGACAATTTGACATATTTCATGACTTTACCTTTAAAAAAATTTTACTTTTAAATTACACATAATTTATTAAAATAATCTTTATAAAACAGTTTGATTTTTTATCAGATTTTTTTTAAATCGAAAACCTTATCCCCATAATTCACAAGGAAGATTTTTTTTAATACACATTGCGCGCGATATATCATAAATAAAACGATAATAAAAAAACAAAACGGACGAAAAAAGATGGAAAAACCAGAACTCGAAAAACTCCCTAAAAACATTGAAGCCGAACAAGCTTTAATTGGCGCAATCCTTGCCAACAACAAGGCCTTTGAAAAGGTGAGTGAATTTTTAGAACCGAAACATTTTGCCGATTCCATACATGCCAAAATTTTTGAAATCATGGCCTCACTGATTACCCAAGGCCGGTCAGCCGATGTGATTACCTTAAAAAACTATTTCGAGCAACAGGGAACCTTGAAAGACGTCGGCGGCATAAGTTATCTCTTAAAGCTGTCACAAAGCGCATCGCCGATGACAAACGTTGAATACTACGGCAAATTTATTTACGATAAATACTTAAGGCGCGAACTGATTAACACAGGCTACGAAATTGTCAACAACGCCATGACCGAAAGTGCCGATTTAGAGGCAACCGACCAAATTGAGGCGGCCGAACAACACCTTTTCAAAATCGCCGACCAAGGCGGCGGACAAAGTGATTTTATTGACTTTTCACAAGCGCTCGGTTCTACGCTCGGGTTTATTGAACGTGCCATTCAGCGCGAAGATAAGCTTTCAGGCCTGCCCACCGGTCTTGCCGATTTAGACCGTAAGCTCGGCGGTTTAACAAATTCAAACCTGATTATCATTGCCGGCCGTCCGGCCATGGGTAAAACGGCACTTGCCACCAACATTGCTTATAATGTAGCCGATTTCATGAGCCGTGAAAAAACCATTGATCCCAAAGATAAAGGGGTGGCGTTTTTCTCTCTTGAAATGAGCTCTGATGAACTGGCCTCACGTATTTTATCAACGGTGACCCAAACCCCCGGCCAAAACATGCGCACCGGCGAATTAAACAACGCCGAGTTTACCCGAATCGAAGCAGCCGTCCGTGAGCTCGAAAAAATTCCGCTTTACATTGATGACACCCCGGGGCTGACCATCAACAATATCCGCACCCGTGCCCGCCGCTTAAAGCGCACCAAAGGTCTCGGGCTGATTGTGATTGACTATATCCAGCTCATTACAGGCACTTCCAAACATTCTGAGGCCAATCGCGTACAAGAACTTTCCGAAATTTCGCGCGGGCTGAAAATTTTAGCCAAAGAACTGGATGTACCTGTCATTGCGCTTTCCCAGCTCAACCGCGGTGTTGAAAGCCGTGATGACAAACGACCGATCATGTCCGACTTAAGAGAATCGGGCTCCATTGAACAAGATGCCGATATCGTGATGTTTGTTTTCAGAGAAAATTATTACATCAAAAACGAAGAACCCAAACAAAAACAAAACGAAACGCCGGAACACCTGCAACAACGCATTTTAGATTGGCAAAAACGCGAGCGCGAAACAGCCAACTTGGCCGAAATCATCATCGGCAAACAGCGCCACGGCCCGACCGGCACCGTTCGCCTTTTCTGGAACGGACAATATGCTCAATTCGGCAATTTAATCAGCGAAGATAAAATCCCCGAACAAATCGGAAATTAAGATGGCAGAAAAAAAATTAAAAATCGAGCGCCCGCGTTCAGCGCAAAGTCGTTTCAAAAATTTAAGCGTTGAGCCTGAATTTTGGAAACATAAATCACTTGAAGAAATGAATAAAGAAGAGTGGGAGCTTTTGTGCGACGGTTGCGGCAAATGTTGCCTCAATAAATTAGAATATAAGAAAAAGATATATTTTACAAATGCACATTGTCGTTTTTTTAATCCCAAAAACTGCTTATGCAAAATATACGAACATCGTTTTGAGGTTGTTAAAGATTGCAGAAATATTGACCTTAAAGCCATCCGTGAAAAACCGAGATGGCTTCCTAAGACCTGTGCTTACTGGCTCCTTGATAACGGCTATGACCTCCCCTCGTGGCACCCGCTCATTACCGGCAAAGCCTCTTCTGTGTTTGAAGCGGGCGTATCTTTAAAAAACAGACCACTTGTGAGTGAAACGGAAGTTGAAGATTATGAAGATTACATTGTTGACTGGCAAGACTTATGATCTTGAAAATGCCTTTAATTTTCCGCTTAAAGTCCGCTCATCACTCAAATTCAAGCGCTTAAGTTTAAGGATCGACCACAAAAAGCGCGAAGCCGTTTTATCTCTACCCTTACTTTGCAGTGCCAAAAAAGCCTTTGAGTTCATGAACGCACATTTAGATTGGGTCGAAGAAAGGCTGTCGGCATTACCGACAATTAAAAGTTTTGAAGATGGCGAAAAAATAACTTTGTTTGGAAAGATGGTTCAAATTTGCCATCAAGAAAACGGCTCCGCCCCAAAACTGATTGGCGATATTTTATACGTTGGCGGCGATATTGCTTTTTTGCATCGCAGAATAAAAGATTATATCAAACGCACGGCACGAACCGAGTTTTTGAAACGCTCTCAAATTTTAGCGCAAAAATTAGATGTGACCTTAAAAGGCGTCACAATCAAAGACACGGTTTCCCGCTGGGGCAGCTGCTCCACATTAAATCACATCAATTATAATTGGCGTATTGCCCTTGCGCCTGACTTTGTGATTAATTACCTTATGGCCCACGAGGTTTCCCACCTCAAACACCACGATCATTCGACCCTCTTTTGGCAAACGGTTGAAAGCCTAAACACTGATTATAAAAAGGGGCAGTCATGGCTCAAACAAAACGGCAAATCCCTTTACCTATATAAATAACCTTTTTTTTCCCCTCCCCCTTGAGGGGGGAGGCACGGAGAGGGTGACTAAAATATTATCCTTATTAATAATCCTTTATAGCGCATAAAGGCGATTCTTCATCTTTGTCATGCCTAAGCATCCCCACTTTCCTGTACCCCTGGAATCGCAGATCGGCGAAGCCAACGTCGTAAGATGCGAGTTAGGGGTCTAAAAAAAACGTCATCCCCACCTTACCTTGTCATCCCTCGAGGTGCGCGGCGCGTCACCTCGTCAAGGGATCTAACCTTTAATCGCCCGCGCCTTGGCGCATAAAGGCGATTCTTCATCAGCCTAAGCATCTAAAAAAAACTCCCTCTTAAATTTCTTCAAGAGGGAGTTTTTAACCGAGCGATCTGTAAACTACCAACTTGCAGGGGGTATAATCGTCGCACCGGTTCTTCTTTCTCCATTTACAATCTCAGCCATACGAGGCGTCATCTTATAAACGTAGTAATCTTCTGTATCAGTCGGACTGCTGTCTAACGTACAATTGCTATCGCATTCTATGCTAGACTTATTATAAGGAAGAGGACCATTACATTCTGAAACAGGCTTCTTAATACGAAACCAATAAGTGGTGCCATAATCAAGCTTGTGTGTAGCAGAAGAATACTTTTGTCCTTCTCCTACACAGTCACCATCCGCAGTACCAAGATCAGCACATTTATTAACATTGCAGTCCCCACTTGGATTTACAAAATTACCTTCCAAAGTAATTTGAAGTTCACCATCACAATTTGCGTTATCGCATACCTGTGCCTCAACACCAACCACATTTGTGAATAGGAAGAAGTCATTTTTAACCGGCGTGCAGATATCACCCTCTAGCGTATATCCTTCATCGCAATCTGTAATGTCAGCACCATCACAAATACCATGTGCCGGACAATCGTTACATGTGCCGCATGTTCCGTCTGCCACAAAATAGCCTGTTCCTGATCGGCAGTTAGGCCTCCAGCAACCATGTTCAACAGATCCTCGATCAGAAGGCAAACACATCGAATTTTCACCAAAATACTTATTAGCTGTATCACATTCGCATTCGATTTCCGTACCTGAACCTACACGAGTATTTCTGTCCGCACATCCGGTTTTTTTATAACAAGATGCTGATTCATCAACCCATGAGATTGATGCACTAATTTCTGAAGTTTTATAGTGGCTTCTATGAGCATCATCTTTGCCTATTTCATTATCTCCTGTACATGGATAAATACATCTCATATTTTTTCCTTTTTCTCCGTTAGTCTGTGTAGCATTTACACAGGACACCTTTCGACAATATCCACAACCTGGTATCACAGCCGAAACAGTGGAATTATGATGAGTATAGGCTGCAAGACTATTAGCATGACTAGCGTAAGATTGACCACTTATATATGGGGAATCACAGACGTATGCTCCATTATCGAGCGTCAATTCTTCACATTGCAAACTTGTACATCTTCCATCTATGTAATTTTCATTTTTCGGACAACAATGACCATTAGTTGCGTCATAACCATCATCACATGTGTATTTATAACAGTTTGTTCCTTCAACCGGAGTACAGACATAACCATCTCCAACCGGATTATCATGACAAGTTGATGTTGAGTGATAGCTGTTTAAACCTTTATCACTTATATCACCATCTTGAAACTCACATGAGTTCATGTCTGCTGTTGTAATATAAAAAGCCATCATATACGAACACTGATCTGAAGAGACATATGAAGTTATATGATACTGATTGGTCAGAATAAATTCATTATATTTATCACCATCATCTGTAACATTTATATGACCAGCGGGAGAATTTGCACATGCAAAGTCTTTCACTCGATAATATACAGGTCTATTGTTATTATTTGTCTCGGCTTCAATCCTTATCGTATCGCCAATATAGGCAAACGCATTGTCTGCCGAAAAATACTGAGTCGAAGCGGAATGTTTACGGCAGTAAGAATTTTTCCCATTCCCCCATATATATGCTCCGTTTACAAGAGTAGCACTATCCTTATCCATAGTCTTCTCATGTCCAACGGTTATATCTGTAATTGTAAAATCAGTAATGGTGCTGTCAGTCATAACAGAAATACATACCGGTTTTTCAACGCACTTATAATTTTCACTATCCCACATATAATAATGTGTTCCGTTATTATCTGTTGGGTGATAACCAGTATTACAACTTATTTTATAGCATTGTCCACTTGTATCCGAGGTTACTACCTCTTCTAAAAGATACATATCTGTTTGATATTCTAAATATCTTGTTGTAGTGCTTAAAACATAACTGTCGCCACGCTGCGTACACTGCGCGAGTTCACAATATCCATCCGAATTAGGCAAATATCCTTCTTTGCAATCCAATCTATAGCACGTCAGATCATAGTAGCCGCCGCAAGCACCGGTAGACCAACAACGCAGCCGTGATTTTACAGCTGTGCATTTATATCCTGTTGCTGTGCAATGAGGGTCATCTGCTGAATTATAGTAGCTGTTAATTCCATCATTCTTTTGATCATTTTCACAAGATCTGCAATCATACATGGTATAACACTGACCATCAGATCCCGTTGCAGTTCCATTACTATCTCTGACCTCAAAATAAGCGGGGCAACTTTTCTCATTCTCTAATTTTATTGTCGTTAGATATTGACCGGTTGTCGGTTTTGTATAATAACTTTTTCCAAATCCTTGGCCTATTTCGTCACAAGTTTTAAGCTCCATAGAAGCTTCAGCTTCAACACTTTCACCTTCCAATCCGAGACTTGCGACATATCTGCCAGTTATATCCGTTTGTATCGCTTCTTCTTTTTGCTGATTGTTTTTATCATAAGCATGCAAAGCATCTACCGATACGCCAGAAACAAAACTATTTTCCCCTGAACGATCTGAGCATATTCCTTCTTCGCTACACACTTTGAATGAAGCACTCACCAAAATATCAATTCCGACAGGATTTACATCTTGTGGCCCTTTATAAGTTGCAGTTCCACTATCTTCCTGTATTTGTCCGGATACAACCCTTGTTTCCGTTCCACTGGCATCAATAGATTGAATAACGCTACCCTTTTCTGCTCTTTGTGTCGAACCGCTTCCTGTTTCCGTTGTATGGTAAATTTGATATATCAAATCAAATTGACAAGGTGTACCGACATGTGACTCATCACAGCGTCCCAAAGTAGCATTAACTGTTGCATTTTTGATTTTGAAATTAAATTTCTTTGCTAATTGATAACAAGTCTGCCCTGTTTTCTTCGTGTCTTTAATCTCGGAACATATAACATCATTTTTTGAACAATAACTGTCATTTTGATCTGTATGATAACTTAAAAACTGGTCATCAGCTAAACCGCCGTCTAAATCTTCACATGCTTTTGCGACGCAGCGTCCGCATGTGTTATCTTGAACATTTATTGTATCAACAAAATTAAAATAATCTGAATTACATTCATTTCTTGGAACATAAGTTTTCTCACAATTTTCATCATAAACTTCCGCACATGTCTCGTAAGCTCTACAAGTCCAATACTCGCCAATTTGCGCATCATATATTTTCTGGCATGCTTTTCCTAATGCACAACAATTTGCTTCCTCACATGAAGAATATCCTTGTCTGCAGTAACCACATTGATCATTACCAGAAAATTGGTTAATTGGTTGAAAATCACTCTCATCACAATCTGCTAAATTGGCAAGCGTATCATACCCCTCGGGGCAAGATTCCGGTTCACAGCTGAAAGAAGTTCCAATAATTGATGTAGAATTTTCCTCTCTTATAAAAGACACAGGAGAAGACATAAAATTCGAATAGACCGAGGCATTTGCTGTTTCTTTGAAACCGGTATTGCATTGCCATTGTGTATAAAAGGGTATACTTTGACCGCAAGAGGCAATAGTGATCTGATCGTTAGCTGTAGCATTTTCAGGTAAGACAAAAATAGCTTTTTCGTATTCTTCCTTATACTTTTTCATAACATTAACATAATCAACCTCACATTTACCATAAGTACCTTTTTCGCATTCATCGGAGAGTTTAGCATAATCACCTTTGTTATATTCCGTCCATTTACAAATCTTATCTTGATTGCAATCGAAGCAGTTTAAACCATGGAAAGAAACGGGGACACACATTTTGCCATTTTCTGGCTTATCAATATCGCTCAACGCACCATCTTCACACTTATATTGTCTGCACCATATATAGCCCTTGTCGAACGGACATGTTATGTATCCGTCCACACAAGTAATATCCTTCTTAAGTTTATAACCTAAGCTTTCACATTCCGGTTTAGGTACGCAATTTCCACCGCACCCTTCATCTGCTGCCATAGCAGCCGGCGCAAACAAAATACAAGCAATTAAGAAAATCTTTTTCATATGGTTTCTCCGAAGAAAACAGAACTATAGTTATTTAGATTGTACATTTTTTTTTGTATCAAATCAACTCATTTTTTCGAGCATTTTTATGAATTATTTGTTACAACAATGCTTTCCTTTTTCTGTCATCCCTCGAGGTGCGCGCAAGCGTCACCTCGTCAAGGGATCTAACCCTCAATCGCCCGCGCCTTGGCGCATAAAGGCGATTCTTCTTTTCTCTCACCCCTGGAATCGCAGATCGGCAAAGCCAACGCCGCAAGATGCAAGCTCAAGGGTCTAACAAAAACGTCATCTAAGAGGAACGCCGAAAGGCGCAATTTTCCTTATAAAAAAACGCGCCCCTAAAATCAGAGCGCGCTTTTTTATTGTTTTAAGCGTTCAGTTTATTTCACAAAATTCACTTTACCGCCGGCTTTTTCAACAGCTTCAACAGCTGCTTTCGAAGCGGAGTTCACCGTGATATTCACTGCACTTGTAATGGCGCCGTTTGCAAGCAATCTGACACCATCTAACTTTTTGGTGACCAAACGTGCAGCCAAAAGCGAATCGATTGTAATTTCGCTGGCATTTAACTTACCGGCATCAATTGCTTTTTGAATACGATCCAAGTTAACCACGGCAAAGTGTGTTGAAAACGGATTTTTAAAACCGTGCTTCGGAAGCTGACGATAAATCGGCATCTGTCCGCCTTGAAAACCCTGAACAGAAGCGCCGGAACGAGCCTTCTGACCCTTCTGACCGCGCGCTGAGGTTTTACCCTTACCGCTTCCGATACCGCGACCAACGCGAATGCGATTCTTTGTCGCGCCCGGATTATCATGTAATTCATTCAGTTTCATTTTTTTCACCTAATTTTCTAATTTTTCAACGTGTTAAAGTTTCATCAATGTTCTTGGCAAAAGGGGCATGCTACGCAGTTATTTTCGAACGCCGTGTAGGCAAAAGCTACACAAGTGAAAAAATGACAAGTATGATGCCCCTTTTCACAAGAACTATTCTTCAACTTTGACGAGGTGGCTGACCTTCTTAATCATGCCGCGAATGGAAGGTGTATCTTCCAAAACGCGTGTACGATTGATTTTGTTTAAGCCAAGACCGATTAAAGTTGCTCTTTGCGTATCGGGTTTACCGATAGGACTTGCAATTTGCGTTACCTTAATTGTTTTCTTACTACTCATTGATCAAGGCCTCCTCTTTTTCGAGTTTATTTGCAGTCGAGTATTCACGACGGCTGACAATGTCACCCACTTTTTTACCGCGTTTGGCAGCAACCATGCGCGGTGAATTGATAGATTCCAAAGCGTTAAATGTTGCTTTAATCATGTTATAAGGGTTGTTAGAACCCAAAGATTTTGCAACAACGTCTTGAACGCCCAAGGCTTCAAAAACGGCACGCATCGGGCCGCCGGCGATCACACCGGTACCGGCAGGAGCCGTTCTTAAAACGACTTTTCCTGCGCCGTATCTGCCGTGAACATCATGGTGCAAAGTGCGACCTTCACGAAGCGGAATACGAACCATATTCTTTTTTGCTTCATTTGTTGCCTTTGTCACGGCTTCCGGAACTTCGGATGCCTTGCCTGAACCATAACCGACGCGACCTTTACCGTCACCCACAACCACAACGGCTGCAAATGACATTGTGCGTCCGCCTTTAACGGTTTTAGCCACTCTGTTAACATGAACGAGCTTTTCAACCAATTCTTCGGTTTTTTCAGCTCTTTCTTTTTTATTTTGACGATCAAAAGCCATCTTTTACCTCCTAGAATTTCAATCCGGCTTCGCGTGCACCATCGGCCAAGGCCTTCACACGTCCGTGATAGATGTAGCCACCTCTGTCGAAGATAACTTCACTTACGCCGGACTTTTGAGCACGTTCAGCAATGAGTTTACCAATGAAGCTTGCTGCTTCAATTGTCGATGTCTTTTTCAAAGAACTGCGTGCTTCTTTATCAAGTGTCGAAGCAGAGGCGAGTGTCATACCTTTAACATCGTCAATAACTTGTGCGTAGATATGCTTTCCGCTTTTGAAAACGGACAATCTGACTTTACCGTTTGCAGCGTTTTTCAAAGCTGTTCTGACGCGGGCTTTTCTTTTTTCAAACAATTTTCTTGGTGTATTATTCATTTGAATTTATCCCTTATTTTTTCTTGCCTTCTTTGCGGCGGATATATTCGTTTTCATATTTGACACCTTTACCTTTATAAGGTTCAGGTTTACGATATTTACGAATTTCAGCAGCCGTTTGACCGACAAGTTGTTTATCAGCACCGAAAATTTTGATTTGTGTCGGTGATTCGCAAGAAATTTTAACTCCTTGCGGCACATCAAAGTTCACATCATGTGAAAAACCGAGAGAAAGAACGAGTTTAGCGGTTCCTTCCATTCTGGCTTTGTAACCGACGCCGACGAGTTCCAAATTTTTTGTATACCCGTCATGAACACCTTTAACGAGGTTATTGATGTTGGCTCTTGTTGTTCCCCATAATGTGCGCGACTGAATGCTTTCAGATAAAGCACTGACAACAATTTGATTATTCTCGACCTTTGTTGCCACATGAGATGCATCAAATGAGCAACAAAGTTCACCTAATTTTCCTTTAACGGTTACGACGTTGTCTTTAACTTCAACAGTCACACCTTCAGGAATATTAATCGGATATTTTCCAACTCTTGACATTGTGATTCTCCTAAAATACCTGACAAAGAATTTCACCGCCGACGCCGGCTTTGCGAGCTTCATTATCGCTCATCACGCCTTGAGGTGTCGAAACAATAGAAATTCCCAGACCGTTATAAACTCTCGGCAAATCTTTCACGCTTGAATAAACGCGACGACCCGGAGTTGAAACACGGTAAATTTCCGTTATAACCGCAGTACCTTCATGGTACTTTAATTTAATATGAAGTTCATTAACGCCGGGCTTAACATTAACTTTTTCATAGCCGTTGATGTAGCCTTCTTTTTTCAAAACTTCTAACACATTTTCACGCAAATTGGAAGCAGGTGATACAACATCACTTTTCTTCGCTCTTTGTGCGTTTCTGATGCGTGTGAGCATATCGCCCAATGGATCAGTCATAGACATGATATAATATCCTCCTTACCAACTTGATTTAACCAAACCGGGAATTTCGCCAAAGCTTGCCAAATCTCTGAGTTCGACACGGCTCAAGCCGAATTTCCGATAATAACTACGTGAACGTCCCGTTAATTTGCAACGGTTTCTCACTCTGATTTTTGCCGAATTACGCGGCATAGAAGCAAGTTTCAATGTTGCTTGGAAACGTTCTTCCGGAGAAGCGGATTTATCCATCACAACTTCTTTTAATTTCGAGCGACGGTTAGCATATTTCTCAGCTAATTTCACTCTTTTCAAGTTTCTATAAACCGAACTTGTTTTTGACATATTCTCTCCTCCGATTATTTCTTGTAAGGAACGTTAAATGCTGAGAGCAGATATTCTGCTTCTTCATTTGTTTTAGCCGATGTGCAAATCACAATATCAAGACCTCTGATATCATCGATTTTTTCATAGTCGATTTCAGGGAAAATGATTTGTTCTTTGATACCGAAGGCAAAGTTGCCTTTTCCGTCAAAGTTTTTGCCTGTAATACCATGAAAATCTCTGATTCGGGGCAAAGCGATATTGACCAGTCTTTCCAAAAATTCATACATTTTTGCGCGACGTAATGTCACTTTGCAACCGATCGGCATACCTTCTCTTAATTTGAAAGTAGCGATTGATTTTCTGGCCCTGGTTTCAACAGGTTTTTGACCTGCAATCAAACCAAGTTCTTCCATGGCCGTGTTCAGTTTTTTCTTATCAGCAACGGCAGCGCCGACGCCCATATTCAAAACGATTTTCGTCAGCTTCGGAATCTCGTGTGGATTCTTGTAACCGAATTTTTCCACAAGAGATTTCTTTATGACGTCTTTATATAAAGTTTCAAAATTTGCCATAAAATTTTCTCCTATTTATCGATTACTTCACCGGTTTTGCGTGCCACGCGAACCTTTGTGCCTTTATCGTTCTTAAAGCCGACTTTACTCGGTTTACCGTTTGAAACGATGGCAACATTCGATACATGAATGGCGGCTTCTTTTGAAACGATACCACCTGCGCTTTGTTGGCTCGGTTTGGTATGACGTTTCACAAGGTTAACGCCCGAAACGACGACTTTGCTTTCTTTTGGCATAGCTTTTAAGACTTCGCCTGTTTTGCCTTTGTCATCGCCGGAAATGATGATAACCTGGTCACCTTTTTTAATTTTCATTTTGGGCATTACAATACCTCCGGTGCTAATGAAATGATTTTCATAAATTTCTTTGTGCGCAGTTCACGAGTGACGGGGCCGAAAATACGTGTTCCGACCGGTTCACCGTCTTTATCGATAATCACTGCAGCATTGCTGTCAAAACGGATGACGCTGCCGTCTTTACGTCTGATGTCGCTGGCCGTTCTAACGATAACGGCTTTGCATACATCACCTTTTTTAACGCGTCCTTTCGGGAGTGCGTCTTTAACGGAAACAACAATCACATCACCCACTGTTGCATGCATTCTCTTGGACCCACCAAGAACTTTGATGCACTGCACCTGACGGGCGCCGGAATTATCGGCGACATCAAGGTTGGTTTGCATTTGTATCATATTCGTCTTCCTTTACTTTATTAAGCGTTGGCGGTAACTACAGTCCATTTTTTGGTTTTTGAATAAGGTTTCGATTCAATAATCGAAACATTATCCCCAACCTTGAACTGATTGTTTTCATCGTGAGCGGCATATTTTTTGCTCTTCTTCACGAATTTTTTATAAACGGGATGCATCACCTGACGCTCTACACTGACCACGACGGTTTTATCCCCTTTATCGCTTACCACAACACCTTGAAGAATACGTTTAGGCATATTATTTTCTCCTAATTGTTCTTTTGGCGCTCTGATATGAGCGTGTTGATTCGAGCTGCCTCACGACGAACTTTGCGAATGCTCGCGGTATTCGTCAATTGGCCTGTTGATTGTTGAATACGCAAATTAAACTGTTCTTTTTTGTTTTCGTTTAATTTCGTCTCAAGCTCATCAAGACTTAATGCTCTTAAATCTTTAGTTTTAACCATTATGCTTCTCCTTTTTGGCTATTCAAGCGTTTAACAAATTTGCTCTTAACGGGCAATTTGGCAGCACCCAAAGCAAATGCACGGCGAGCGACACTTTCATCAATGCCTTTCGCTTCGAACATAATGCGTCCGGGTTTTACTCTTGCAACCCAAAATTCGACAGCACCTTTACCTTTACCCATACGAACCTCAGCGGGTTTATCCGACACAGGAACATCAGGAAAGATACGGATCCACAGCTTACCAAGTCTTTTCATTTCACGGGTAATCGCACGACGAGCTGCCTCAATTTGGCGAGCCGTAATACGTTCCGGTGTCAAAGCTTTCAAGCCGTAATCACCTAAATTTAATGTGTATCCGCCTTTGGCTTGGCCGTGAATACGACCTTTGTGCTGTTTGCGGAATTTCAAACGTTTTGGACTTAACATTTCACAACCTCACTTACTTCTGTTCTGAAAACTTTTTGTCCTGCGCCATCGGATCGTGAGCCATAATTTCGCCCTTATAGATCCAAACTTTTACGCCGCAGGCACCATAAGTTGTATGTGCCGTTGAGGTAGCATAGTCAATATCTGCACGAAGTGTGTGCAAGGGCACTCTTCCTTCGCGATAATGTTCGGTTCTTGCAATTTCAGCACCGCCTAAACGACCGCTGCAGCTGACCTTAATACCTTCTGCGCCCAAACGAAGAGCAGATTGCATCACGCGTTTCATAGCTCTTCTGAAAGCGACACGACGTTCAAGCTGAGCAGCAACCGAATCGGCCACCAACTTAGCGTCAAGTTCAGGTTTTCTGACTTCCAAAATGTTTAATTGTACTTCGGAAGATGTCAATTTTTGAATAGATTTGCGTAAAGCTTCAATATCTTGACCTTTCTTACCGATCACAATACCTGGTCTTGCAGACAAAATTGTCACTCTGGCTTTTTTGGCAGGGCGTTCGATAATAATTTTGCTCACACCGGCCTGAGCCAATTTTTCTTTCAAGAATTTTTTAATTTTTAAATCTTCATGCAAGTAGTCTGTGAATTTTTCATCAGCATACCAGCGGGAATCCCAAGTACGGTTAACTCCCAAACGAAGACTTGTCGGGTTTACTTTCTGTCCCATGTACTTACTCCTCACGCTCGGCGACAACAACGGTCACAGATGAAAACGGCTTCAAAACTCTGGCGCCTCTTCCTCTGCCCCTTGCGTGCATACGTTTCATAACAAGCCCTTTACCGACATAAGCTTCACGAACGGTGAGCTTATCGATATTGAGCCCATGGTTATTTTCGGCATTAGCAATCGCACTTTTCACGACTTGCAATACCACATTAGCTACTCTTCTTTTTGAGAAAGTGAGTTCAGCAATTGCCTTCTCTGCACTTTTGCCGCGAATAAGAGCTGCAACCAAGTTTAATTTTCTCGGGCTTGTTCTAATTGAGCGACAAATAGCTGTTGCTGTTTTTGTTTGATTTGTATTAGGCATTTTACTTTCCACCTTTCTTAGCTGTCTTGTCAGCGGCATGTCCGTAGAATGTACGCGTCGGCGCAAATTCACCAAACTTATGGCCAACCATATCTTCAGTGACAAGAACCGGAATAAATTTATGTCCGTTATGAACACCGAATGTTAAACCAACAAATTGCGGCAACATCGTCGAGTGACGTGACCAAATTTTAATCACTTCATTACGACCCGAAGCTCTGGCTGCATCAGCTTTTTTCAAGAGATAGCCGTCTACAAAAGGTCCTTTCCATACAGAACGTGTCATTAGCTTTCTCCTTATTTCTTGTTATCGTGACGTGATCTCATAATGAAGCGATCCGTCTTCTTGTTAGAACGAGTCTTAGCACCCTTCGTCGGTTTACCCCAAGGTGATACCGGATGACGACCACCGGAGGTTCTGCCTTCACCACCACCATGCGGGTGATCGACAGGGTTCATTGCCACACCGCGTGCAACCGGACGTCTGCCGAGCCAACGAGTGCGACCTGCTTTACCGAGCGAAACGTTTTGGTTATCCGGGTTTGAAACAGCGCCAACCGTTGCCAAGCATTCTTCGCGAACGATTCTGAGTTCGCCCGAGCTGAGTTTAAGTTGTGCATAACCTGCATCACGACCGACGAGTTGAGCATAACAACCGGCAGAACGAATAAGTTGTCCGCCTTTGCCGGCTTTCAGTTCAACGTTATGAACAATCGTACCAATCGGCATACTCTTTAAAGGCATAGCGTTACCGGGTTTCACATCAGCTTTAAGAGCTGAAACAACCTTATCGCCGGCCTTTAATCTTTGCGGAGCTAAAATATAAGCCTTTGTACCGTCTTCATAGTTAATCAAAGCGATGAAAGCCGTACGATTCGGATCATATTCCAATCTCTCTACTGTACCGACAGTGTTAAATTTATTACGTTTAAAGTCGATAATTCTCAAGCTGCGTTTATGTCCGCCGCCGATTCTCCGACTTGTGACATGCCCGAAATTATCACGACCACCGGTTTTTTTCAAACCGACTGTCAAACTTTTTTCCGGTGCTCCCTTATAGAGCTCGCTTCTGTCAACAATAACCAGTTGACGAACACCCGGAGATGTGGGCTTAAATGTTTTCAAAGTCATAATTAAATTCCTGTTGTAACATCAATGTTTTGACCATCGGCAAGTTTAACAAAAGCCTTTTTGAAATCTGAGCGTGTGCTCTTTTGGCCTCTGAAAATTTTTGTTTTGCCGAACTGACGAATGGTATTTACCGCCTTAACTTCCACATTAAAAATAGCCTCAACAGCATCTTTAATGTCTTTTTTCGAAGCATCAAGAGGAACCATGAAAGCGACTCTGCCGTTTTCAGATGCGCTCATTGATTTTTCGGTAATCACCGGACGAAGGAGCGTGTTATACATTGAAGCATTGACTTTCTTTGCAGTTTTAGATGTTTTTACCATGTCAATCTCTCTTTCAAGCATTCAACTGCTTCTTTTGTGAGTACAAGTTTATCCTTCTTTAAGATGTCATAAACATTGGCACCGATTGTCGGCAAAATATCAACGCCGATAATATTACGGCTTGCCAATGCAAAGTTTTCATCCACACTCTTACCATCAATAATGAGGCAATTTGTCCATCCCATGGTTGCAAAGATATTTTTCAAATCTTTTGTTTTCGGAGCAGATAATTTTGCTTCATCAATAACGATAAGATTACCCTCTTTGGCTTTTGCCGAAAGAGCTGTTTTCAGTCCGAGTTTTCTGAACTTTTTCGTTAAATCATGTTCATAACTTCTCACGACCGGACCAAATACAACGCCGCCTTTTCTGAATTGCGCACCCTTACGAGAGCCTTGGCGTGCGTTACCGCTACCTTTTTGCTTAAAAGGTTTGGCTGCCGTCAAAGCCACATCCGTACGACCTTTAACAAGATGCGTACCTTGTTGGCGACGAGCGAGCTGCCATAAAACAACGCGGTGTAAAATGTCAGCACGAACTTCAACGCCGAAAATAGCATCATCAAGTTCAATTGAACCGACATTTTGGTTATTTAAGTTTAAGATGTCCTGTTTCATATCATTTATTCCTTATCTTATGCATTCTCAGCCGTTTCGTCGGCTTTAACTGCAGTAACATCTTTGGTTTCTTTTAATCCCGCAGGCATCGGCAAGCTGACATTGGCTTGTTTTTTGATAGAATCGGTGATACGAACCCAAGAGTTTTCTGCTCCCGGAACAGCACCTTTTACCATAATCAAACCTTTAGAAGTATCAACGCAAACGACTTTAAGGTTTTGAACAGTAACACGTTCAGCACCCATATGTCCTGCCATCTTCTTACCTTTAAATACCTTACCCGGATCTTGTCTTTGTCCCGTAGAACCATGTGAACGGTGTGAAATAGAAACACCGTGCGAAGCTTCCAAACCGGCAAAATTGTGACGTTTCATGACGCCGGCAAATCCCTTACCGATCGAAGTTCCGCAAACATCCACATATTGTCCCGAAACAAAGTGAGACACACTCAATTCTGAACCGACTTCAAGCAAGCAATCTTCAGAAACTCTGAATTCGCAAAGCTTTTTCTTCGGTTCCATATTTGCTTTGGCAAAATGTCCTTTCATCGGCTTGGTAACATTTTTTGCTTTCATGCTACCCGTTCCGAGTTGAACAGCTGCATAGCCATCCTTTTGAAGCGTTCTGACAGAAACGACTTTCAAGCCGTCAACGCTCAAAACCGTAACCGGTACATGAGTGCCGTCTGCTTCAAAAATGCGGGACATTCCCAATTTTTTTGCGATCAAACCTGTACGCATTATTATTTTTTCCTTTTCTAATTGGTTGACACCTTATATTTCAAAATGCCAACATTAAAATCAACATTACAACTTAATTTCCACGTTAACGCCGGCAGACAAATCTAATTTCATTAAGGCATCTACCGTCTGTGGTGTGGGGTCCACAATATCCAGAAGTCTTTTATGTGTACGGATTTCAAATTGTTCGCGAGATTTTTTATCTACGTGCGGCGAACGGTTAACCGTATACTTTTCAATTCTGGTCGGCAAAGGAATCGGTCCTCTGACGCTTGCCCCGGTTCTTTTGGCTGTATGCACGATCTCAGTTGTAGAAAGATCAAGCAATCTGTGATCAAAAGCCTTGAGGCGAATTCTTATGTTTTGGGTTTCCATATTTATTTTTCCCTATAACTAAACGACAAAGACACAACATCTCTGCCATCTAAATGGTTGAAGTTACAAAAACAAACCTTTCAAAAAAATGATTGATTCGTTCTATATCCTATATTTAACATCACTAGAGCTTGTTAAAGGCTCTAAACGAACGTCGTGGGGCGCTTATAACATATCAAATCTGCAATTGCAAGCAAAAAATGAATCAAAAATTTAAAAAAAATTCTTGACTTTTTTTATTTTATTTTTTTTCGATTCGTTTCATTTAAAACGGGAAATTTTTAGGGCGTGACCGAATCCATATCGGCTGTTTCTTCTCTGATTTTTTTAATATAATCCAAAACGCGTTCGTCACCCCATTTGGCCGTTCCGTTAATACGTCCGATTTCTTCCGCCTTTTCGTTAATTAAAACCGTATGCGGTGATGTAAAGATACCGAAATCACCGGCCAAATCACCTTTGATGTCGGTATAAAATTCAATATCGGGAGCCTTATATTTTTTCAAAAACAGGCGTTGTTCCACGGCAGAATGCCACTCACTGTCTTTTGAAATCAAAACGAGTCTGATGTTATCTTTTAAAGCATTTTTATAAAACGTATTTAAGCCTTCAAGTTCTTTAATACAGGGTCCGCAAGATTTTGACCAAAACACGGCCACCACAAATTGCCCGTTAAAATCTTTAAGACTATACATTGTACCGTCTTCGTGCTTAATTTTTCTTATCGGAACCGCGCGTGAAGACTGAAAAATATTCACAGCATTTTCTTTAGCCTCTGCCGACCAAACAAATACTGCCATCAAAACAAAACAAAAAATTTGAAAAATTCTTCTCATTTGCTTGTGAAAATCCTTTAAATTATCCTATATTTTGGCTCATCATTTGATATAATCATATCACCATAAATTACAACACAAAGGTTAAAAAAGATGAAACAATCATCATACCCTCTTAAAATTTTTGTTTTATTTTTGCTATGTCTGACCCTCATCGGATGCGGCAAAATGTCAGAACCCACCCCGATTGAAGGCAGCGGCTATCCGCACACATATCCGAACTCATAATATAAAAGAGAAATAAGATGACACCCCAAGACAATATAACAGACGAAATGATTCCTTATGTCGAGTTTGCCGACAACAGCAACGAGCGCACGCCATGTATTTTGGTTTTAGACTGCTCGGGGTCCATGCGCGGGGAACCGATTAATCAGCTCAACCTCGGCCTGCAAGCTTTAGAAAAGGAGCTTAAAGAAGACATTGATGCCTCTTCGCGCGTGCAAATTCTCATCATCAAAGCATGCGGCAAAGATGACGAACCCGTTGTCGCTTCCGATTGGGTCGACGCCATGAATTTTACAGCCCCCACCATGGAAGCCGGCGGTTTAACCCCGCTCGGTAAGGCTATGGATTTAGCCTTACAAAAAATCGAAGATCAAAAAGATTTATACGATTCCTGCGGTATCTCCTCCAAAAGGCCGTGGATTTTTCTTGTCAGCGACGGTGAACCGACCGATTACGGGTGGGAACAATCGGCCGAGCGTTGTATTGAAGCTCAAAACAAGAAAAAAGTCATTATTCATGCCATCGGCACCCAAGGAGCAAATATGGAAAAACTTTCTAAATTTTCCGTTATGAGCCCGAAACGCTTGGTCGGCTTAAAGTTTACGGAATTTTTCTTATGGCTCAGCCGCAGTGTTTCGTGTGTTTCAAAAGCAGCCCCGCACGCAGACGATCTTTTAAAGGATATCAATGCCTGGAACGAATAAAAAAAATATAACCGATATTATTGTGGCCTCCACAACCGGTTTATATCACAAAAACAAAGGTCTTCAAAGTCAGGACTATTTTGCTTTTCAAAAAAGTTCTAACAGAATTATTGCTGTTGTCTCAGATGGCGCCGGTTCTTCAAAATACGGCAAAATCGGTGCTAAATGTATTTGCGAAACCGTCACGCGCATTTTATCTCGCGGCAATTTAACCCAAATCAAACAAAACATCATCGACGCCATTGAAGCAAGCCGAGATATTTTACTTTGCCACCGCCTCAACAAATCAAAAAACGAAAACGGTCTCATTGATTTTGCAGCAACTGTCGTCGGCGTTTTAATTGAAAAAGACAAAGGAATTTTCTTTCACATCGGCGATGGCGCCGGTATTGCCATGCTTGAAAAAAACAGTGATTCCTATGTGATTTCGGAGCCTGAAAACGGCATTTTTTCGAGCGAAACGTATTTTTATACCATGGATGATTGGAAAGACAGCCTTCGTTTCACATCTTTTATGGGGGCAACGGGTTTATTTTTAATGACCGACGGGGTCACAAAGTTTGCCTTAAAAAAAGACGAACGCAGCATCGAAAAAAAATTTTTAACACCGATTGAAAAATATCTCAGAGAAGAAAAAAATGCCAAACGTGCCGAACGTGCCTTAAAGAACACGCTTGAAACCCCAAAAGCCACAGCCATTTGTGCTGATGATAAAACTTTAATGTGGATCAAATTAAAATGAGTGAGTTTCTGATTTACAACGCTATTTTTTCAAACGGTCATTTTGAGCGCACAGCTATGGGCGAGCTCATCAACAAAGGCGGCGGCGCCGGAAAAATATATTCAGTGCCTCAACATCCGACGTTGGTTGCTAAAATTTTCCACGACAAAAGCAAAAGCCAAACAAACCGCCAAAAGTTAGAAGCCATGCTTCAAAACAAGCCAAACATTCCAAATATCGAACGCGGCGGAAAAACTTATGTTCAAATTGCCTGGCCTGAAGCCATTTTAGAGGATGACGAAGGTTTTTGCGTCGGTTATTTAATGCCTTTTATTAACACAAGCGATGCTGTTTCGCTTGACCACTTGATGCAAAAAGCCGTCAGGCGCAAACAAAATTTAACCGAAAAATACGAAGATCGATTAGCTGCAGCATTTAACGTTACCGCCATGGTGGCTGCCCTTCATCAATGCGGTCACTACATTATTGATTTAAAACCCTCCAATGTTTTTGTTTACAAAGAAAACATGTATGTCGCTATGTTTGATTGCGACGGATTTTCGATTAACGGCGAAAACAAAAGGTATCCGGCCGAATATGTGAGCGAAGAATATATTTACCCCGAAGGTCAAAATCAAAACCCTGAAGATATGGGGCAATCGCAAGACCTATTTGCACTTGCCGTCATTATTTTCAAGCTCCTTAACAACGGTATTCACCCGTTTTCCGGCAGTCCGCGCAAAAAAGATTCCGAAATGCTTAGTATTCAAGAACGCATTGACAACAATCATTATGCTTATGGCATGTGGCCGGATAAATATCAGGCCCCTCACCCCGACAGCATTCACGAGTACTTCGAGAAAAAGACGCTTGATATGTTTGAAAGAGCATTTTCAAAAGACCCGCATCGCCCCACCGCTAAAGAGTGGTATACTCATTTAGATGAGTTAAGTCACAACCTCAAACAATGCAAAAAAAATCCGAATCATGCCTATTTTACAAATAAAGGTTGCGGCTTATGCGCTGTTGAAGAACGCGTCAAAATCCGTCTTGATCAAATCAAAAAAGAAAAAACAGAGCCTCAAACCATCAGAGGCCTTAAAATAGATGAATTAACAACCGAAAAAACAGCAGCTTTTAAAAAAGAGAAAAAACGTGAAACAGCACGTCTTAAAAGGTTAGCGTATTTTTTAGTGATCTTATATATATCTCTTTGGAGCATAGCACCTGTCTTGCTATACCCTGCCAAAACTTATCTCACGGCACATGGCATATTTATACAAATTTTAGCCTTAACGCTATTTTTAAAATTAGTTTTCATCACGCTTGACAAAGCGGGAATCTTCCTACCTTTATTGAAAAATACCGTTTTAACCAATATGCTTAAAATTTATGCTGCCCTGATTACTGTTCTAACTTTTTGGATTACAAACGAACTTTCATTTGGGTCCTTCAGTATTTATTAATACTTCACATACCCTTATATTCGGTATTATATCCTCTGTTTTCTTTCGGGCGCAAGTCGTTGGGGTACATTGTATCGGCATAAATATCCGTCTGCAATTTTTTAATCATCTCAAAAACAGCCTGATAGTCTGGAATATCAGCAATAGTCAAGCCGGAATGCAAAGGCATTCCCCGAACATTCGGATAGCGATTGAAGCTCTCATGTGCACTTAAAACCACATCCCCCACCCCGAGCCATTGGTCAAAAATACCGCGGTGGATATTGACGCGCGAAAGCTCCATATAAGGCTTCATTTCACATGTATACGAAAATATTCCACCCGAAAGATAGACGCCACGGTCAGTGACAATATACTGCGTATTTTTATACCTTTTAAATGTAAAAAGTGCGCCGATTAAATAAATCCAAACCGGCATTAAATGAAACATAAAAAATATCACTATAAAAATAAGCGCGGGTCCTATTTCCGCAGACGCATTTTGAGAGCGCGTTCCCCAAAAGGCCACCCCGATAAAACAAGAATCAAATAAAAGCCATAAAAGCGCAAACGGCAACAGCGGATTAAAAATTCCCTCTAAAATAAAACATTTTTTCTCGGGTTTTCGCTTCCATAAAATTTTTTCATCATGCCCTACCATCTTTTCCAAGTCGGACTTTACATATTCTCCCAGCATTATTTCCTCCTTTTTGGTATCTCCTTTCTGTTTTACCAGTAAATAAATAAAATCACAATCTTTTTTTAAATAGCTTAGCATTATCATGCTGGAATCGTAGATGAATAAGCAACGTAGTTGTCACCCTGAACTTGTTTCAGGGTCTTTTCTCCTCTTGTCATCCCTCGAAGTGCGCGGCGCGTCACGAAGTTAAGGGATCTCTTTTTCAATCGCCCGCGCTTTGGCGCACTAGGCGATTCTTCTCCTTCTTTCAACCTCTCCTCCCCATCACCCCAAAAGCCTGTCCCGAGAATCCACAAAAATCCGTCACCTAAGACATTCCTTACCCTTTACCTATACTTTATCTTAAACGTATTTTTATTATTTTTCACAAGAGCAGTTGCTTCCTCAACACTCAATATCCTTTTACCTTGCAAACCGATTAACTTTCCATTTGCATTATAAATTGAAATCGAACCGTCAGTGTCATACAAATACTTTGAAAGTATTCTCCCGTTCCCGTCATATGTTGCTAAAACTTTACCATTTTCATCTTTTTGAGCATAGCTGCCTGAAATAACATTTAAATTCAAAGCCAAATCTTCCCAACTTCCGAAAACTTTTTTAATACTCCCATCTTTATTATAAAGCACATAATTATCTCCATCTTTTTCATATAAAAGAGCATTATTTCCGCATTTTGAATGAATACTGCAATATACTTCCCCACTTGGCCAGTAAAAAAATTCTATATCTCCCTGTACCCACGGAGAATATATTCGAGTATTTTCTGGAATAACCACACGTTGGACATGTGAACCATAAAAAATATTGCCGGTTATTTTTTCTACAGTTTCAGGTATAACTAAATTTGGTGTAGACAAACGAGAAAAAATACTACCACTGATATCTTTTAACGTACTTGGCAACGATACTTCCTGTGCACTCAGACCCGTGTACCCTGAAAAGCATCCTGTAATACTTTCCATACCTTCACTAAAAACAATTTTTGAAAGATTTCTTGTCGGCATATCTGTCAGCCAAGGAGACTGATACCCGGAATTTCCATAAATTTCTTCCGTTTTTTTTCCGGAAAATGTTAATGTATTTGAAGCAGAATCATACCGTGCCGTACAATCTGAACCACACGACCAACAATTTGTTTCAGTATCACCTTCTGCTTGTCCGCATGGTGTTGCTATACCTGCAAAAGCTTTAGAAAGAAACATCGCAACCAACACCAATCCGTTATAAAATATCTTTATTGAATTTATCTTTTTCATTTCAAACATCCTTTATCATAACGTTACAAAAAAACCCGACTTTTTATTAAAGCGGGCGGATGTTGGTAAACCGTATAACTGTAAACGGCTCGGCTGATTTGGCCGGAAGCCTTATTCGCCGACATCCGCTCATTTGCAGAAATCGGCATTTATATTTAAGTCGCTTGCTCTTTGCGACTACAGTTATAAAGGGTTACCACGCCCTTGCATTTTTGAATGCTGTCTTAATTTTATGATAACCACCGCATAAAGTCAAGAAAAACAGGTAAAAGAAATTCAAATAAGTGTGTTTGAACTATGAAGACCCCGTATGTATGATTTACCTTAAATTAAAAAGTCCCTCAACCATCAAAAGTGAGAGACTTTTTCTTCAAAAATTCAAAGCAAACAACATTATTTTTTCTTCTTAAATTCAACAACCATCATTGTAATATCATCAAATTGCGGTGCTTTTTTAATGAATTTTTTAATGCATTGATGCACATATTCCAGCGTTTCGGATACTTTGACTTCTTTTTGGTTCAGCGCTTCAAGCAAGCGATCTTCCCCGAAAAATTTATTTTCTTTGGCCTGAGCCTCGGTCACACCGTCCGTATATAAAAACAACCTGTCATGTTCACTTAAGGTTAGCGTTTCCGTCTGAAAATCAAACCCTTCCATCACACCCAAAACAATATTTTTAGCCACATCAACATATTTATATACATTATTTGAGCGCACCAGCGGCGGACAGTGTCCGGCGTTCACATATTCGATTATTCCCGTCTTAAAATCCAAAATACCGACAAACGCTGTCACAAACATCAAGGGCGAACTGGTGCTGCAAAGCGAATTATTTGCTTTTTCAATCGCCTGTTTTAAGGGGTATCCTGCCTGCAACATATTTTTAATTGCCGTTTTAGCCGACATCATATAAAGCGCAGCCGTAATACCTTTCCCGCAAACGTCTGCCATCACAAGCCCCGCATGATTTTCATCCACCGGGAAAAAGTCATAAAAATCGCCTCCGACTTCTCGCGCCGGAATCATCGAAGCATAAAGTTCAAAATAATCGGTTTTCGGAAAATCTTTCGGTAAAGCCGAATCCTGAATTGTTTTGGCAATTGCGAGTTCTGAAGCCAATTTTTCTTTTTCGGCCGAAATTTTTGCAAGCTCCGTTAAATGCGCTTTCATATCTGTTTTCATTTTATTAAAAGCGGCAGCCAATTTAGCCAATTCCGAAGGTTCCTTCAAATAAATTGTCCTGTCCAAATCTCCATCACTGATTTTTTGAGCAATATCGGTTAAGGTATCAATCGGTTGATTGATGTTTTTCTTTAAGACCTTATACAAAACCGATACAATAACCATCATACTGACAAGCAAAACGCTGAGCAATACCACTAAATGATGAAACGCATTACTGAAAAGTTCCAAAAATGGAATATTGACAATCAAAAACATTCCGTTACTGAGACGCTTGATATAAGGCACATACACTACCCCCTTATAATTAAAGCGAACGCCGTCTTTAAGCTCATCTGAATACCACTTCATTTCTTTTAAGGATTGTCCCATCATTAAAGAATTATCAACGCCTTTTTCTGTCGTGGCAATCACGTAGTCATTCGTTTTATCCGCAAACAAAACAAAGCTGTTCGGTGTCGGTTTAATGTTTAAGATAGATTTTAAAATCGTATCCAGTTCCCAATCCACCGTTGCCATACCGATTAAATCATCTCCGTTATATATTCCGGCGCCGATGGTCGTCATTAAAATACCGAGTTGCGTACTTTTATAAGGTCTTGTCCACGAAATTCTTTTACCGTTTTTTACGTCGTTTTTAATTTCTTTATACCAATTTTGGTCAAAATAATTAAAGGTGCCATCCACACAAGAATATAAAAGCTCAATTTTTCTGTTATCATCAAAAAGGGCATGTATGCAGTGATTTTTATTTTTTTCATCTGCTTTATAGGGCAAAAAATAAATACCGTTTCCCATCGAATTCGGATAGTTTTTCAAAATACCTGTTACAAAAAACTCCGCAATCTGCTGTATATTTCCTTTTTGATGATAAATTTCGCCCATCAAAGCTAAATCCAGTGCATTTTTTTCAAGCGCTGCAATTTCCGTATTAATTTGTTTTTCAAAAGCCGTAATTGAAGCATTATTGCTTGAAATAATGAGCTCTTTATCATGATAAAAAGCCATTGTTGCCGCACTGATAACCACAGCAGAGAGTGCAATGAGCAATGCAAAAGTCACAAAAACAATTTTAGATTTAATGCTTTCCACAGCTTTGTCCTTTTGTTTATTATCAACAATGGTTGTAATTTAGCTTATTTATTTTTTTAATACAATAAACGTTTTTAAAAAATAAACAAACACCTTTTGTGCTTTTTGTTCAAATCTCGATATAGAAATATCGGACCAACAAAAAACCTCCCGCAAGGGGAGGCTTTTTTGTTGGTGATTTAAGCGAGATTTTTCTTGTCATGATGGTTCGCTTGAAGCTCACATCATGCCTTCGGTCACTCGTTTGTTAATTTCGCCGCGGTCGCTTATACGCTTCCTTGCTCAAATAAACAAACTTCGCCTCTTGTGGTAAAAAATGCCGTTTAAGGCATTTTTTATCCTCGAGCTCGTCCCTCGTTCAAATCTCGGCATAGAAATACCGGACCAACAAAAAAAAACACACCGCAAGGGTGTGTTTTTTTTGTTGGTGATTCCAACGAGATTTGAACTCGTGTTGCAGCCTTGAGAGGGCCGCGTCCTAACCACTAGACGATGGAACCGAAAAGGGTTTTATTCTTTTACCCTATTTTATTTTAATTTGCAAGATTTTTTTATTCTCCGCGATTTGAATCTGATTTTCTCTTTTTAAGTTTGGCTAATTTTTCGCTGACCAAACCCGTCTCACGCCCTGTTCTTGCCAGTCTGTCATACATTCGTTCAATTTCTTTTTCCAAATAAGCGCGTTCAATTTCGCTTGCTAAATTTTGCTTCATTCCCTCCGTTCCAAAGCAGCGAATATTTTCTACCTCATCAAGCAAGTCTTCAACATAGCGATGCGTTTCTTCTTTCTTTTTGATAAAATAAGGCATTTCATAAGCTATTTGTCTGGCGTTGGCATAAGCTTCCGTCCCGTTTTCACAGTTATTATATTTCAGTTTCAAAAGCCTGAGTGCTGTTTCCGCCTCTTCGCTGTTATCCACCACAATAAAGGGCATACGTGTTGCAAATCCTGTTGCCGAAAGCTCTTTAAGCGTTTCCAAAATATGATAAAAGAAATTATCGATGTTATAAATAATAAACGGCTTGTTTTTCAAAAAACCGTCCTGCATAGCCACACAGTCATACGCAAGCTCATCTAACGTTCCGACCCCGCCCGGTGCAAACACGACCAAGTCAGCTTCCAAAAGCTTTTTCTTACGATTTTCAAGTGAATCTTCAATCACAACTTCGCTGATTAAATTCAACAGTTCATCTTTTTCATAAAGGTCATAATATTCTTTTGTTGTGACCCCGATAATCGGAGCTGCTCCTTTTTCACCTTTGTCATTATTTTTAAGGTATTCATCAATCACACCGCGTGCCACGGCGCCCATCACACCCGAATTTGAAAATCCGTAATCCAAACGGAATCCCATTTTTGCAATAATTTTACCGAGTTTATAACTTTCTTCCACATAAATCGGATCAAAACCGTCCTGATGTCCGCCGGAGACGCAAACTCTCAAATTTCTTTTCACAACGCAGTCTTCTGTCATTTTAAAACCTTTTTTAAAAAGATAAAATGATTGCTTAAAAAATTCTAGCCCTGATTTTCCGCCTCGTCCGGATCGCGCAAAACATAACCCCTGCCCCAAACGGTTTCAATATAGTTTTTACCGCCTGATGCTTTTTCAAGTTTCTTTCTGAGTTTACAAATAAACACATCAATAATTTTGAGTTCCGGCTCATCCATACCGCCATACAAATGGTTCAAGAATTGATCTTTATTTAAGGTCGAACCTTTGCGAAGCGACAAAAGCTCCATAATACCATATTCTTTACCTGTTAAATGAAGCGGTTTACCGCCGACAGTGACCGTTTGCGTGTCTAAATTAACCACGACATCACCTGTCTGAATGGTCGAGGTGGCATGATCTTGTGAGCGACGAACAATGGCATGAATACGTGCCAAGAGTTCCGATCTGTCAAACGGTTTTGTTAAATAATCATCTGCCCCGAATCCTAAGCCTTTCACTTTCTTATCCGGCCCCGTTAAACCCGACAAAATAAGTACCGGTGTTTTAACCTTTGCATTTCTTAAACTTCTTAAAACTTCATACCCGTTCATATCAGGCAGCATCAAATCCAAAATGATGATATCATAATCATAAACTTTGCCGATCTCTAAACCATCTTCACCCAAATCGGTTGAATAAACAACCATTCCCTCGTGTTTAAGCATCATTTCAATGCTTTGTGAAACGGCGTGATCATCTTCAATTAACAAAACTCTCATTTCTTTCCCTTTCATTTAAAATGACTTCGATATTTTGCATGATAATGCACAAATTTTTATTTGTTAACAATTATTAATAAGCTTGTTAATAATTATTAACAAATCCCCTTGAAAGTGCTTAAAACAGGTCTATATCAGCTTTTATAAATTTTATGATAAAGGAAAAAAATATGTTTACACTACCTAAACTTTCTTATAGCTATACCGATTTAGAGCCTTACATGTCCGAGCAAACGCTTTTATTTCACCACACAAAACACCACCAATCATACATCGATAACTTAAATAAACTCATACAAAACACCGAATTTGAAGATTTAAGTTTAGAAGAGATTATCCGGCAAACGGCAGATGACATTAAATATGAATCTATTTTCAACAATGCCGCGCAAACATATAACCATAATTTCTTTTTTGCGCATCTTTCCCCAAACGGTGCTCAAACGCCGCCGGCCGAGCTTTTCAAAGGCATTGAAAAAACTTTTGGCTCTTATGAAATTTTCAAAAGTGAATTTAAAAATGCAGCGCTCTCTCAGTTTGGCAGCGGCTGGGCGTGGCTTGCCGAAGACGGAAAAGAACATCTCAAAATTTTAAAAACATCAAATGCCGATACACCGATTGCACATCACTTAAAACCGCTTATGTGTATAGACGTTTGGGAGCACGCTTACTACCTTGATTTTCAAAACAGGCGCGCCGATTTTATCGACACCTTTTTAGATCACCTCATCAAGTGGTAAAGTTCCGCTACATGACGCACTCGAAATTATCATAAAAAAACCACCGAATTTCATCAGTGGTTTTTTAAGCATTTTTATTTTATTAAAAACTTATTGCACAAAAGTACAATGTTTTTCGATTTCTTTTTCAATTTTGATGGCATCATCTTTTTTCATCGCATAAAGCGGAACGGAAAAAGCGCCGTAACGAGAGGCACGACTGAACTTTTGCATTGGTCTTAAGTTATAATTGGCATTTTTTTTAAGCTTAAATCTAATAAACGAACGTCCGAAAGTGCCGCTTTTCATTTTTTCGGCAAAATCAATATCTTTCCATTTCAAGAGCTCATTTTTATCAATGATAATTCCGTCAGATGTAATTTTCGCAAGTCTTTGAGGTTTCAAAAAAACATACCACGCACTGATAGCGGCGAGCAGACCGATCACTTTAACCGAATTGACGAACACATTTTCAATAAACGTTGTTGCAAAAAAGTGCAATGCAAACCAAAGAACAACCAGGCTCAAAACGGCCCAAACACATAATTTTCTGCGATCATAATAAAACTCTTTCATAACAAATCTCCCAAAAGCATAATCCATATCAAAACACTATGAAATTTTTTTAATAATATCAAGTAAAAAAAAATAGTCTTGCATTTTAGATATAATCGCGCTAAAACTGGGCACATAATTTTTTAACAGAACGGAACAAAAAAAATGAATGAATATCGCACACATACTTGTGGAGAATTAAGAAAGGAAGACGCTGGCAAAACCGTATTGCTTTCCGGCTGGCTTCATCGCAAACGCAATTTAGGAAATCTTTGTTTTGTTGACCTTCGAGATCATTACGGCATTACACAATGCGTTTTTGATTCCTCTTCCGATTTATTTAATCAAATTCAAGATTTGCGCGTTGAAAGCGTTATCGGCGTTGAGGGGGAAGTTATCCTTCGCGAAAGCGTCAATAAAAATATGCCGACAGGCGATATTGAAATTAAAGTGCAAAAATTAAAGGTTTATTCCAAAGCCGACCAACTGCCCATTCAAGTTTCATTTGTCGATGATTCGCCTGAAGATTTGCGCCTCAAATATCGTTTTTTGGATCTGCGAAGAGAAAAACTTCACCAAAACATGCTGCTTCGCTCCAAAGTGATTGCCTCCATGCGAAAACTCATGACCGAACAGGGTTTTGTTGAATATCAAACCCCGATTTTAACGGCTTCTTCCCCTGAGGGTGCGCGTGACTTTTTGGTTCCGTCACGTATCAATCCCGGCAAATTTTATGCCCTGCCCCAAGCACCGCAACAGTTTAAACAACTTTTGATGGTCTCGGGCTTTGATAAATACTTCCAAATCGCACCGTGTTTTCGTGATGAAGACCCGCGTGCCGACCGCAGTCCGGGCGAATTTTATCAACTTGATGTTGAAATGTCTTTTGCAACCCAAGAAGATGTTTTTGCCGTTTTAGAAAAAACCTTAAGCGGTGTATTTGCCGAGTTTGCAAACGGCCGAAAAGTTGATATGCCCCCATATAGAAGAATTCCTTATTTAGAATCCATGCTCAAATACGGCTCAGATAAACCGGATCTTCGAAATCCGCTTGTAATCATGGATGCAACCGCCTTTTTCGGCCACTCCGGATTTGGTGTTTATGATGAAAAAGTTGCAAACGGCGATGAAGTTCGTGCGATTGTTTTGAAATCAACGGCCGACAAACCCCGCTCATTTTTTGACAAGCTTGATGCTTATGCCAAAGAAGAAGACATGGGCGGCATGGCCTATATCGCACTTTCTTCAAGCGGTGCCAAAGGAATCGCCAAGGTTTTCAGCGAAGAAAAATTAAATGAAGCCAAAAAGTTTTTTGGGCTTTGTGACGGCGACGCTGTGTTGTTGATGGCAGGCAAAAAAGACAAACTCAACAAATTTGCGGGATTTGTCCGCACCAAGGTAGGTCAAGAGCTTAACCTCATCGAAAAAGATGCTTTCCGTTTTTGCTGGATTATTGATTTCCCGATGTATGAAAAGAATGAAGAAACAGGCGCTGTTGAATTTTCACACAACCCGTTTTCCATGCCTCAAGGCGGTATGGATGCTCTTTTAAATAAGAATCCGCTTGATATTTTAGCTTATCAATATGACATTGTCTGCAACGGAATCGAGCTTTCCTCCGGTGCTGTCCGAAATCACGAACCCGAAATTATGTACAAAGCCTTTGAAATTGCCGGATACGGACACGATGTCGTTGACAATAAATTCGGCGGTATGATCAGCGCTTTCCACTATGGCGCCCCACCGCACGCCGGATGTGCCCCGGGGGTTGATCGTATCGTGATGTTACTTGCTGATGAACCAAACATCAGAGAAGTTATTTTGTTCCCCTTAAACGGTAAGGCGCAAGATTTACTCATGCAAGCGCCGAACACGGTTACCGAAGAACAACTCAAAGACCTTCATATTAAAATTGATTTAAAAGACGAAAAATAAGAAGGTATATTTTTTAACAGCACAAGGCATAATCATCAGTGCCTTGTGCTTTTTTATAAAAATACAGCGTTTTGAATTTGACGCGTTAAAATTTCATTCTTTTGATCAAACCTAAAAGACTTCCAATAATTTTCATATTGATCATGCATACGATGAATTTTCGGCTTATTTTCATAAATACACCTGCCATCAAAATAAATTGTTTGTTTTTGATGATCAATTAAAATTCGTCCTTTTTCTGTTTCGATGACCGAAATTTTTTCAACGCCGCTTGTCATCCAATCGACCAATAAATCAAGTTCAACCCCATCTTTATTTTCAAAAGTTTTATGTGCATATCGCACCAAGCCCGAGACCGGATCCGTATCTTGTATTTCTCGTGTTTTTTTCAAATTTTCGATGTCAACCAAAAGCGCCATATCCGAAAATAAATTTGATGCCACATCAACCCAGGCATCACCCAAACTTCTTTTTTCTTCTGCTACAATATGTTTTTCGCAATAAGCATATTGTTCATGTGCTGTAAAAGACCACCTTTTTATTTTTCCGAATTCCGATATATGGTCTTTCAAATACTTCATTTCATCGCCATACCTAAAATGATAAACAACATCAAAACGCACATGATTTTGACGCGCTGTCTGATAAAGAATTTCTGTTTGTTCAAGGCTGCAACAAAGCGGTTTTTCAATTAAAGCATTAAATCCTTGTTCCAAAACATCTTTTAAGATTTTAAAATGATTTTGAACTCCGACACAAATATGCACGACATCAGGCTTTTGCTCAAACAACATTTTTTTATAATCCGTGTAGAAAGGAAGATTCGGAAATACTTGCGTGTGTGCCACACAATTTTCATTCACATCAGCCAAAGCGATTAAGCTGAGATTTTGAGAATTACATAATCCCGTTTTATAAAACTTTGTAATATACCCGCCGCCGATCAACACAATTTTTTGCATCATACGTTTCCTTTCATAAATCATCTTTAAAAATATCCTTGAAAATTTTTAAAAAAATGATAAAATGTTTCTGTTTTTTTTAGGAGAATAAATATGACATCAAAATCAGCACATGATGAAGCAAATATAATAAGAAGCGGCTTATATGAAAACCAGATTGAGCCGACAGACGCCTTAAGATTATCTGCTCGCATTGAAGGTGAAGAAACCGCCAAGCGTGATATTGTCTTTCATGCTTTGCAAAATAATTCTTCTCTTGAAATGCTTCACATGTCATTAGATATTGCCGCTACAATGAAATATCCGTCTCCTAAATTTCAAGTTTTATCTGAAATTTTAAAAAAATGCCCGAATAATTTTGAGCAATCTGTGATTATTGATTACAAAGCCATAAAACAATCTGAGACCGTTGACGGGGCCTCTGCCGAAAAATCCGAAATCATTGAAACGATTTGCGGACGTGAAAATAGGATGCCCATGTCCTTGTTTAATGAGATGGTTCATCTGTCTTCCACGCTTTACGATTCGGATTGTGTCCCCAATGCTTTTGCCGCACTTTCAAAACGTCCGGAATGTCAAATGAGTCACATTCAACATTTCACAGACATCGTCAATGGTCATGTTACAGATGAAAACAGAAGATCAAATTTATTAAAACAAATCACAAGCGCACCGATCTGCGTTCAAGCCCGTCAAAAGCATTCTGTTAAACGTTCAAATACGCTTTAATCCGGTGCATCAATTTTAAGGGTCAAAGTCAAAATATTTTTACCCTTTATATACCTGTAAGAAGCTTTATCAGACATTTGTTTAACCAAAAAGATGCCTAAGCCGCCTGTTGCTCTGTCTTCCAGCGGAGCCGAAATGTCCGGATCTTTTCTTAAGAGCGGATTAAACTTTAAGCCGCTGTCTGTCAGTTTTAAAACGATTAATCCGCCTTTTTTGCGCAAACTGACATCCACATATCCCGTACAACCGACATAAGCATAGCTGGCCACATTTGTAAATGACTCTTCTGCCACCAGATTAAGTCTCTGAATTGTTTTAAGCGGCAAAGAAAATGCCGTTGCTCCTTCATTTAACCACTTTGAAAAGAGACTATAATTTTCCGTGGTTGCCAAAAGCGTCACATGTCTTTCATCTGTTTTATTCTGCATTCCGTTATATTTAAATGCGAGCATTGTCAAATCATCACTTTGGGCCGTATTTTGCACAAAATCCTCCACATTTTTCTTCACATCTTCAAGCAAGCGCCTTGATCCGCTTAATTTCAAATTATTTAAGCAATCGAGCAATCTTTCCTCCCCATAAAATTCTCTTTTTTCATTTAAGGCCTCTGTCAAACCGTCGGTATATAAAAAGAGCGTATCTCCTTTATTGAGCAAAGTTTCCGTCACATGATATTCAAAATCGTCCAGTGCACCCAAAGGCATATTAGAATCTGTTTTGAGGTATTCAAACTTACCACCATTGCGACAAATAAGCGGCGGATTATGCCCGCAATTTATAAAAGCGATTTTTCCGGTTTCCAAATCCACAATACCGATAAAAGCCGTCACAAAAAATCCGAATTGATTATTTTCCTGAATTTTATTATTGATTTTTGAAATCAAGCGACCATGACCTTCTTTATCATTGAACATATTTTTAATTGTTGTTTTAACGGTCATCATAAACAAAGCGGCCGGCACACCTTTGCCCGAAACATCAGCTACCAAAAACACAAATTGTTTAAGCGAAATAAAGAAAAAGTCATAAAAATCGCCTCCGATTTCTCTGGCCGGGTTCATCAAAGCAAAGATATTAAATTCCTTCACTTCCGGATAGAAAAATGACGGCAAATATGAGCTTTGAATTTTACTTGCCACATCAAGTTCCGTTGCGATACGTTCTTTTTCTTTTGTGAAAGTATTGACGTGCTCAATATATTCTTTTAAGTTTTCACCCATCTGATTAAATGTTTTGGCAAGTTGTGCAAACTCTGCCGGTTTTTGCAAATGATTTTTAGCATCAATTTTTCCCTGTCCGAAGAGTTCTGCCGTTCGGGTCAATGACTTAATGGGTCTGTTCACATTTTTCTCCAAGATCAAATAAATTGCCAAAACCATCAAACAGATAGCCGGAAACAAAAAGAGAAACATCCAGAGCCTTATTCTTTTAATGGGAGCAAATAATTCTTCTTCGGGAATATTCATCACAAAGATCATCCCGTTTCCAAGTTCTTTCACATTTGTTAAAAACTGCTTGCCATTGTGTTTTAAAAATGAAATACCTTTCAAATCATCACGATACCACGAAACTTCTTTAAGAGATTGACCGAAAAGTTCATTTTGCTTCAAATTAGGATCCGTTGACCCGATCACAAAATCGTTATTTTTGTCTGCCACCAGCGAAAAACTGTGCGGTGTCGGTTTCATACTCATGAGTGTTGCCACAATATCGCCGATTTTCCAGTCAATTGTTGAAAGCCCGACAAGTTTATCATTAAAGTATATACCGGCACCTACCGTTGTCATCAATGTTTCGGATCCCTGATTTTCATAGTATGGCGACGACCATTCAACTTTAATATTTTTTTCAAGGGAAGGTATAATTTCACGATACCATTTTTGCGTTAAATAATCATATTCTTCGCTTGCAAATTGATCATCAAGCAAAACCTTTCCCTCATCATTGTGATAAGCATAATAGCATGTTCTTTTTTGATTATCATAGACCGAGTATGCTTTAAACCACACACCGCCCCCCAAAAGCGCCGGAGATTTTTCAAAAAAATCTTGCACAACAGAGGCAATCATCGGTGCCGATCTGTCTGTTTTGTAGTGAAGTTCGCCGATCAGTGCCAAGTCGACAGCCTTATTTTCCATCACATTAATGTCTTTTTCGATTTTGCGTGCAAAGGTCGAAATTTCAAAATCGCTTGCCGTAATTATTAATTTTTTCGCATTTTTATAATTAAGGTAACTGAAAAAAGAAACAATTCCGCATAAAAATATCAAAATAAAAACCAAGAGAACAACAATTTTCGATTTAACGGTTTTAAGCATGAATAGTTACTTTCAAAACAACAAAATTTATCTTTTATGATAGAGATTTTCGAATAAAAAAACAATTAAAATATCACTTTATTGACATCCTTAAAGAACAATAAAAAAAGAGATTGCTTAATGCAATCCCTTTTTACTTTTCACTGTGTACCAATCGCACAGCGGAATCATTCTCACACCTTCCGGTCTGACCAAAAGGTACAAATTAAGATCGTCATCGAACTTGTTGGAATTCGCCTGTTCTTCGCACAAAGCTTCAACCAGAACAACACCATAAGCCATTTCGCAGACAACCGTGTCATCAGATACGCGCCTGATCACATCTGCCCTTTGGCCTTTAGGGTCCAAAACGGCTCTGTTAAGCAGGACACAATTTGTCTCCGGATCATACGCATTGTCGGAATCGTCGCTTGAATCAGAAGTTAATGTCACCAATACTTGCGTATCCGGCTCAAGTACGGTCTTCAAGAAACATAATGATCCGTCATCCAATCGAATGAGCGAACCAAAATTCGTCTTTGCAACAACGCGGCCGTCCAATAAATCTTCAGAACTTCGTCTGCCGACCAAAAAATAAGGAACAAATGTCCCCGAAATAACGTAGATTGCCAATAAAATGGCAAAGAACACCACAATAGATACAATTAACATAACGTTGAATTTTTTAAGGGTTTATAAAAATTTCTAAATAACTGAAATCCCTTTCAGTTTGATACAAAAAATATATTTTGTCAACTATTTTTTTGATTGAAAAATAATTTACAATTATCTAAAATCAAAGAAAATCGGGAGAAGTAAATGAACTTTATTCAAAAAATTTTTCAAACAATCCATCCTACCGTTCAAGTCTCACATTTTAAGAGCACGGAAGTGATTGAAAACAACAAAATTGAACACGATTTTTTGTGTTTTGAGGCTCAAAATGTAGAAATTTCATCAATCTCTTCTGCCAAATTTTTAGCCCGCCGTCTCGGCCAAAAAGTATTTCCGGTCTTAAAAAAATCCATGAAAAACGAAAAAGACCAACAAAGACTTCTGCAATATCAACAATCAATAGCATGGGTAAATAAAAAAGCTGTCTGGCATCCGGCGCTGGTTGAACATTGCACACATCAACTTCTTAAAAAAATGAATAAAGCTAAAAGATTCAAGAACAGCTTTCTGACTTATAAAGAAATTTATAACGATGCGTCCATTATTGCCATTTTGCATGACATCGGCCGTCTTTCTGAAATAGATGTTGCCCAAGGCAGTGTCAAAATGAAGAGGAGCGGCTTAAATAAAAACCATGCCGCCATCAGTTTTGATATTTTGCAAAAAGCAAAAATCAAGCCCGAAATTTTGCTTGCCATTAAATATCACGAGTTTGCCGACATTGACGAAGCTTCATCTGATTCTCTTTTTATAAATTTAGAACCCGATCGCCAAGAAATTGCAAAACTATACATTCGTATTTTACAAGATATGGATAAAACGGCAAACCTTGTCGAACGCTCCAAATTCGGCATCAAAAAGTGTGCTGAATTTTTCGATCCCAATTATATTCAAGATTACGACATCACCCCTTCTTATCTTGAAACGGCTTTAAGCGGAAAATACTTAAATAACAAAGGCGGACATCTTCTCGATGCCATGGTTCGGTTTGTCACATGGACATACAGCATACACTATTGTGAAACAAAAGAAATTTTAAGAGACGTATTAACAAACTTTTTTTCACAAATGTATATTGAAGCCGAGCGTGAATATCAAAATTCTTCCGTTCAAAATCAAAAAAAACTGGCCGATACTTTAGAAAAAATCACAAAATTGGAAGATTACGCCATTGCAGAAAAAATGAATCTGCCGATAAACAGCAAAATGCGCCAAAAAATAAATCAAAAAATAAGTCTTTTAAGACACTAAAACTTTACTTGCTTTTTATCTTCAAAAATGCTACATCTCTTTCTCAAAGAAATTTTATAAAAGGACAATACGCATGCAAATTGATATTCAAGATACACTCAAAATTATGCTTAAAGGGGTTGTGGACCACACCGAGAAAGCTGAAATTATTCAAAAATTAGAGCAGGTCAAAAAAGAAAACAGACCCATGCGTATTAAACTCGGGCTTGATCCGTCGGCGCCGGATATTCACCTCGGTCACACCGTTGTTTTAAGAAAAATCAAACAATTACAAGATCTGGGGCATCAGGCGGTTATCGTGATCGGCGATTTTACCGGCATGATCGGTGACCCGACCGGCAAAAGCAAAACCAGAAAACAACTCACCAAAGAGCAAGTTGAAGAAAACGCCAAAACTTATCAGGAACAAATTTTTAAGGTCTTAAATCCAAAGCAAACCATCGTTCACTTTAACAGCGAATGGTTCAACAAAATGAACTTCAGAGATGTCATTGAACTTTCTTCAAAATCAACGGTCGCACGCATGCTCGAGCGTGATGATTTCCACAAGCGCTATACAAACCAGCAAGCTATTTCCGTGCATGAATTTTTATATCCTTTAATGCAAGCCTATGATTCTGTTGCTTTAAAGGCCGATATTGAACTTGGCGGTACCGACCAAACCTTTAACATTTTAATGGGGCGCAGCATTCAAAAAGATTACGGAATAGATCCTCAAATCACACTTTTCATGCCCCTTCTTGAAGGAATCGACGGGGTTGAAAAAATGAGTAAAAGCCTCGGAAATTATATCGGTATTTATGAACCTGCCAATACAATGTATGAAAAGGTCATGAAAATTCCGGATAACATGATTATCAAATACTATGAACTTGTCACCGATGTTCATCCGGATGAAATTGAAAAAATCAAGGCGCGCCTCGATACAGGTGAAAATCCGCGCGATATCAAAATGGAACTTGCCAAAGAAATCACAAATCTTTATCACACGAAAGCCGAAGCCGACAATGCCGAAGATTATTTCAAAACGGTTTACCAAGAAAAACAGGTTCATAATGATGCCATGGTTTTAACAATTTGCTCTGAAGGGGCGCAAGACAACGGCCAAATTTTCATCAATACTTTAATGGAAAGCGGCAAATATAAATCAAAATCCGAAGTTCGCCGCCTGCTGATGCAAGGTGCCGTTAAAATCGATGGAGAAAGAATAACCGACATCAATCAGGTGCCAACGCTCACCGATCAAACTGTTATTCAAGTCGGCAAAGGCACATTTTATAAATTAAAAAAATAAGTTATATACCCTTTTTTATTAAAAGCGATCGATGACAGATCGCTTTTAATATTTACGGCAACAAACAAGAAATATGGTATCCGCTAATACCTTCTAATTCATCTTCTGCCCTGATGAGAATTTGGGCATTATCTTCAATAAAAATAATCGGCGTTTGATATTTTTCATGCATTGTTTTTAAGACATCCAGTTTTTCGACAGAGCTTTTCACATGAATAACCTTGTCGGCGGGTATTTTAAAATTTTGAACCACAATATCCGTTTTAATTTTTTCCAAAGCCGATACCGTTTGGGTTAAAATCCAAATATTTTCATGCTCGATTTTTGAAAAAATATATTGCATCGTTTTTAAGAGATGCACATTTTCATACATATTGTGTCCGGCAAGTGTATATACTTGAACATCTTTATCAAGACAAGGGAGCATTCGATCAAGCGTATATTGAAACTGCGAAAGCGTACCGTCAAAATCAAAAACGGTTAATTTTCCTTTTGTCCGTTCAATAAATTTTTCCACATTTTGCCGATATTCATCAAATAAGTCTTCAAGCATAACACGTCCCTTACTTTTTAATTTTTCGACAAGGGTATAAAACATCCTCTCATAAGTCAATGATTTTTTTATCTTGCAAAGCTGTCCAAATTGTCGTAATTTTTAAATAAATTTATGATAGGGGAATATTTTATAATGAAGACATCTGAAAAACTCGAAAAATGGGTTGCACAAGGGCTTATTTCAAAAGAACAGGCCGAAAAAATTTTAATTTCAGAACAATCCAATAATTCAAATTTTGTCTTAAAATGGATGTATTTAATTGCCGGACTTTTCATCGGTCTTGGCGTGATTTTAATCATCAGTGCCAACTGGGAAAATATCCCACCCTTTTTAAAATTAGCGGGCGATTTTACGTTATGGGGTATTGTTTTATACCAAGCGTACCATAGTGTCATGTACAAAAAAAATAAATTAAAAGAATTCTTTTTAGTTTTATCGTTTTTATTTATCGGCGCCACAATCGGTTTACTCGGGCAGATTTTTAATTTAAGCGGCGGCTGGCAATCTTTTGCATGCTTTTGGGCACTTCTTGGTTTACCGTTTGTTTTATGCAGCAGATTATTATCATTTAATATATGCTGGCTGTGCCTGTTTTTTTCCATTTTTGATTTCGGATGGCTCGAGAAATTTCTTGACTACATCGACACACATCTTGACGGCGTTTTCCTGACCGTTATTGTTCTTTCTCTTTTAAGCTATGCCGGCAAAAAATTAGATGAAACAGTTCATCAATTTACTTTACTGCCCAAAGCCTTTGAAAATCTTTCCATGGTGATGGCCTATGTGGCGATTTTTTCAGCCTCATTTGTCAGACACACATGGTTTTTCTTTTACTTTTCAGATTTCGGCTCACTTTTAATGTATCTGTTTTCGTTTGCCTTTTTTGCTTTTCGCATGGCTTTGGCTGTTCAAACCCAAAACATGCTTTCATTTAAGCGAAACGCGGCAGCCGTTGAAATATACATCTTTCTGATTTTTGCCAATCAGCTCAGCGACTTGCTCCTTTCCGGCTTCGGATTTATTTTAAGCGGACTTTCCGTTTTAGGCTTAATTTATATCTTAAAAAAGACATCAAAATATATCAAAAAAATGGGAGTTTTCCATGCAGCATAAAATTTTAGCATACTTATTTTTTGTTCCCTTTATCGCACTTCTTTTGTGGACGGGGTGGCTTTATTACGCAAGACACAACGGCACTGATATTCGCGTTGTCATCACAGGCTACGACCCGCGAGATTTACTTTCCGGCCACTTTATACAATATACCATTGATTGGCAAAAAACAAACTGTACGCAATTTAAGGATAATATTTGCCCTGAAGAAGAATTTTGCAAAGAGGCCAGATGGGGCAAACAATGCCGTTTTTATATTCCGCAAAATTATGCCAAAGAGCTTGATAAACTGTTTCGAAATCGCTCTCAAAATGATATGATTTTTGAAGTTGTTTATTCTTATCATAAAGGCATTGAACCGCTTGCCAAACAGCTTTTAATCAACGGCAAAGATTGGCACGAAAGCATCGAAAAATAAATAGTTATTTGAAATAGTTTTTTTATTTCACAAGCCTTAAATACTTTGGCAAAATCACGCCGCCTTTGACAACAATCAAATAATAGCGCACAAATGCAAACCGGCGCTTTAATTTGTCGTCACACACACTCCAATCAATCGGGGTATAATCAATATCATCAATACCGTTTTGAAGTTTTATCCAGAGTTCATCACAAACTTGTTTTTCAATTGCTTTCGGATCATCCAAAACAGAAGGGCTGACGTAAACGGCTTCAATCAAACCATCCTCATTCATTTTTGAAATATCAATTTCAAACAAATCAGATTGATCCACAAAATCCTTGAGGCAATGAGTATTTTTTTCGCTCCATTTTATCGGTTCACTAAATCCCCTGACGGCCCGGCTCCGACCGATATAACAACTTTCCATCCATTGGACTATTTCACGGTGTGTTGTTTTCCCGTTTGTGCGCTCAAAATAATACGACAAATCAGCATTCGGATTCTTTGCAAACGACAACAATCCTTTTTGTAAAACATCATTTCCTTTCAAGACATAATGATAAAGCTTCATTGTTTTTGCCTCCATTAATTGTTGAGCAAAGGAATGATATTGATAACGGGTTCTTCATAAGGGTGTACCTTTTTAACGGCCTCAATCGTTTGTTTTAGGTTTTCCGTATCCACACGCACCTCAACCTTCATTTCTTCTTCTGCGCTTATCTCAAATTTCTTTCCGATATACGGCTTTGCATTTTCAAGCGGACGAAATGTCCCGATCACCTTGTGATAAGACAAACACGAATCATAATTTCCGATCTGACCGGCACCAACTTGTTGCAAGCTTGATTGCAATTTTTTCAAATGTGTTTCGGGTATAAATATTTCCAATTTGCAAAATGCCATATTGACCTCATTTTGATTTTTTCACACGTCTTAATATAAAACAATTTATAAAATCTGGCAACAAAAAACTTGACAATTAATAGACAAAATTTTAGAATAAACACAATTTAAGTTATTAACATATTATTTCATCTAAAACCCCATAGAAAAGGCTATGGCAAAACACTTTGTTATGAAAAAACAAATCATGAAAAAACTGCAAGACATCTTATCTGCAATGATCGAAAAATTAGATCAATTTGTTAATGAGAATGACATTATCGAGCGAATAAAAATGTACAAATTCGGCAAAACCGATGATGTGTAAATTGATGTCCGCATTCAAAGAATCCTTTTTTTTAAAAAAGGGTTCTTTTTTTATTTTATTTTTTTCTGTTTCTATAAATTTGTATCATTGTCCAAATGTTAAGAATCATATACGTTATCACAGACGGATACCCTCTGATATAAAGATAATATGTCGCCCAAAACGAAAGATCCACGATTAAGGCATATCTCAATTGCTGCTCATTTTTTGTTAAATAAATGCATAAAGTATAACCAGCCGATGACAACACAGGCAATATCCCGATCAGCCCTCGATTATTAAATAAAAACCCGAGAGAAATACTTGTAGCTCCAATCAAAAGCGTTGCAATAAGCGATAATTTCTTTTTATAGGCCAAAACATTTCTGATTAAAGAAACAGAATTTGTCGTAATGCCCGAATAAGAAAAGAGAGCGGCATTTGTTAAAATCGCAAAAATTGTATTTCCAACCTGCCAATACATAAAATCCGTTTTACTTTTTTTCACAACGGAAACAGCCGTACACAGCGAGGCCAAAAAAGAAAATATATTTCCAACAATTAAATATGTGTGCATGGTTAATCCTTAAAAGATTGATTCTTAAAAGAACTTATAAATCAATTTTTTAAAATATCATACTTTTTTCTTAATTAGCTTGTGCTTAAAATAAGTAAAATCACTGAAAAAACAAACAAGAGCTTCCTTTAAATGCGCCGTTTTTTTGATATAATTTTAAGGAGAAAATAATATGAAAACAATAGCCTACATCAGGGTCAGTTCATCAAAACAAACACTTGAGCACCAACGTTTTGAAATTGAAAATTTTACAAGCCGTGAAGGTATAAAAATAGATGAATGGGTCGAAGAAAAAATATCTTCCCGAAAATCACTTGACAAACGACAACTCGGAAAATTATTAAATGACTTAAAAGAAAACGACAGACTGATCACATGTGAAATATCGCGTTTAGGACGTTCTCTTTTAGAGGTCATGAAAATTTTAGAAACATGTTTAAACAAGAATTGTCAAGTATGGACCTTGAAAGAAAATTACCGTTTAGGCAACGATATTCAATCAAAAGTTTTAGCCTTTGCATTCGGTTTGGCCGCCGAAATCGAGCGCAAACTCATTTCCGAACGCACAAAATCATCTCTTGCAAATATTAAGGCATCAGGCAAAAAGCTTGGAAGACCCTTATCTTCCCAATCTCAAAAATTAAAACTATCCAAAAACACAAAAAAAGTACAACATTTAATTGCCCAAGGTTTACCAAAATCTAAAATTGCAAAAATATTGGGGGTTCATCGTTCAACCGTCCGACATTTTATAGATCGGCTTAAACTCATATCCTTAATTTTGTAAATTATAAAAAATTCTGAAATTTTACTGGAATTTTTACCATATTTTTTTTACAATAACTTTACCGTTTAATAACATAGGACTAAAAAATGAAAAAAGAAGCCTCTCTTTCAATCATTGAAGACGAAACTAATCACAAATTTTTAATGGTTAAAAACCTGCGCGGCATCAATCAGGGTTGCATCAATTTCCCCGGCGGAAAAAAAGAAGAAAATGAAACGATGGATGAATGCGTCATTCGTGAAACACTGGAAGAAACAGGAATATTAATCAAAAATCCGAAACAGGTCGGCTATGTTGAATTTCCTGAATTTGATTTTTACGTTTATATCTATAAAAGCACGGAATTTTCAGGTGAGCTTCACGCTAAAGAAGGAGAGGTTGAAGTTTTCTGGCAAGATGCCGATCATATTCCCTATGCTCAAATGCGTGAAGCTGACAGCAATTTTTTACCCGATATTTTATCCGGCAAATATGTCAAACGCAGATACATTTATGATCAAAACTTCCACTTAAAAGAAATTATTGAACTTTAGATTTCTTTCATCACCTATGATCGACTGGTTAACAGGCTCATCGCTTGTTTCACTTCCTTCATAGTCGAGCAAACAGCCACCGCGCCGGCCTCAAGGCATTTTTCTTTATATTCTTTTGTATTATTGCCTTCGGCGCCGACAAAGGCAATACATTTCATTGATGCCGCAAGAGCGGCCTTAAAATCATTCAAGCTGTCGCCGATCACAATACAATCGCAAGGTTCGTAGCCTTTTGTTTTGGCCGCAAGCAAAAACAAATCAGGTGCCGGTTTGCCCTGCTTTACCATATCAACCGTAAAATAATCACTTGGCGACATATATTTTTCAATCCACTTAAATTGTGTCATTTTCCAAGCGTGCTGTTCTTTGGTCGCACCCGTGGCAATACAGTGCTCAAAACGCTCATCTTTCATCACATCTTCCACACCTTCAATAGGTTGCATAAAATGCATACCCTGATATTTTTCAGCTTCATCAATTTTTTTTAAGAATGCGTCATCGATTTCAAGGGAGGGAAAATAATTTTCCAAATTTTTCTTTCTGTTTTTATCAGCAATACCGACGAGTAAATTGAGCTTTTCATCTTCCGAAAGAGAAATATTTTTTTCTTTTTTCAAAAGCTCAATCCAAACCTGTACCCATAACTTTTCGCTGTCGGCAATTACACCATCAAAATCCCAAATAATCAATTTTTTCATATTTTTTCTCCTTCTAATTTAAGCTCATATATATCATAAATCCTCTTTTTATCAAATAAAAATATTTTTGACAAAAAAATAAAAATTATGTTGCATTTGAAAAAAGAACGCGTTAAAATTATCAAATGAATCGAAATTAAATAAAAATTATTAATCATAAGAAGGATTAGGTAAAAGGGCCGAACCTCACTAAAAAAAACAAACAGTATGTACCAAATGACTGATCAAGAAGAGCTTGACATGATTTTGCGCGGACATCATTCTGAAATCATGGCTTTTATTGCCGAGAATTATTTCTCACAAGAAGCCGAAACAGCCCTCATAAAACGGGGCAATCATGACGAGATCATGCAATACGTTTCTGCTTATTCCATCTCTGATGAGGCTGAAGTTGCTTTAATCAAGAGAAAAAATCAAGAGGAAATTCTCGCCTACATTGCCTCACACCCGTTTTCTGATAAGGCCGATACCGAGCTTATCCGAAGCGGATGCCATGAAACCATTATGACGTATTTAAAAAAGTGGCCTTTAGGTCACAGCGCCGGTTTCTTGCTTGTTGCGAGGGGAAATCATGACGAAATCATGATGTGCATCAAACATCCTTTTTGGGATGTTTCACACAATAACCTTTCCTCCAAACTTGCCTTTCAGATTCTCAATCGCGGCAACGAGGAAGAAATAAACACTCTCAAAAATTTAGGAAAATGGTATTAACTTTCTAAAAAAACAGTGTCTGATTACAGACACTGTTTTTTTATCTCAATGTTATTATCAAACATTTTGTTGGCTTTTGTAGTATGCCATAACAGCCAATCTTCTGTTCTCTCGTGCTGTTTTGGGATCGACCCCGGCAACTATATCTTCTTTTTCTTTTTTGCGCAAAGCAGCTAATTCTGGATTCACTCTTTCATACAGTTCATCAAGTTTATCTCTACGGTATTTAATAAGATCTAAAATTTCTTCTTCAGAGAACTTTAATTTTCCCGAACGAACACGTTTTAAACTTTTTTTGGATAATTTTAAGTCTTCATAATCGGATCGTGTCTGTTTTAATCATAAATACCTATTAACAACGTCATCAATCGGTTGGTTTGATTTTTGCGCGATATCCAAGAGTTCCGGTGCTATTTCCACACACAGCGACGTAATTTTTTTCTGAAGAAGAATAAGACTATCTTTCGTGCATTCAAGCATACTATAATGATTAAATTTTTGTGTATAACAAAATTTTATTATTTACTTAATTGTTATTTATTATTCCTAAGTCTTGAATTTTACCATCCCATAACTCTTTTTTTTCGATATACGATTTATAATGTTTATTTAATAAAAACATCAAATTTTTTTCGGTTTCCAAAGGAGATGCCGTCGCATGAATTCCCCATCTGACGCCGCTTAAACGCCTAAATCTGTGCTTTAATTCAAATAATTTTGTATTATTACATTCGTGATATTCATCAATTTTATAATGAGGGTCTTGATCCAATAAAACGACAATTAAAAACGGTCCGTTGCCTGAATCTATTTCTTTTTGCGGACCTATATTTTTCAGTTCATACATTGTATTATAATTTTCATGCACGTCGCTTTTTTCCCAAGCAGCTTTGTAAACATTTAAGATTTTCAAATTTTCGGTATTTTGAATATCATTTAAAATCGCTTTTTTTTGATACATAGCCAAGCTCCATATAATAATCAAATGAATTTCTTCCGAATTGCCCAGCTTTGCACATTCCGATTTTTGTTTAATTTTGCGGCTTTCAAATAACTCATCTTCTGAAAACGAATAAACTTTTTCAGAAACAAACATGGTAAACAGACTAAAAAGCAAAAAAACAATTATTTTTTTCATATAACACCTTATCAAACTGTTTTTATTACCACAAATTAAGTTAATTGCATAGAAAAATTTGACAATGCAAAAAATAAAAAAATTATTACGAATAATTAACAAAAATGGTTTACTAAAATATTAAAGAAAGAAACAAACAAACTAAAAAACAACTTTATTTAAAATGAGAACTTCGTTAAAAAATATTATTTACAATGGTATGTCTGTCAATGCCATGTTTTCTTTTGCCGGCGGGCAAATTTTAATTGCTTATGCGCTGTTACTCGGTGCCGGACCGATTGCAATCGGTATACTCGGCAGTTTAGAATTTATCAGCAACTTTATATATTTAATTTCAGCATACATTATTAAAAAAGGAAAGAGCGTCAAACAAATATCGATTTTTTATTCAACGATATCCCGACCTTTTTATTTATTATTAGCGATTCTGGCATTTTTTCAAGATAATCATTTGAGTTTATATATTTTAATGATTTGTGCTTTCAGTGCTTATGGTCTCAGCGCCGTCACGGGAGGCGTATTTTATCCTTGGATGAAAAAGTTAATTCCCCAAAAAATAATGGATAGTTTTTTTGCCGAAAGATATCGCTGGATGATGATTGCCAATATGCTCACGATGTTTGTATCAAGTTGTTGCATGTTTATCTTTGAAAAATACTTTCCGCAAAAAATGATTTTTTCATATTTTATTTTAATGATACTGGCATTTATTTTTGGTGTCATCAGTGTTTTGACTTTGTTTAAGGTCAAAGATGCCAAACTTGAAATTGATAATCAAACAACATTTTTTAAGGATATCATTGCTGCTTTTAAGCGTGGCAATTTTTCAACATTTTATATTTTTATGGGAACCATAAATTTTGCCACGAGTTATGTGACGCCGTTTTTCACTATTTTTATGCTGGAAGAAAACAAAATCGGCATGTCACTTATTATAGGACTCACCATAATTTCACAAATCACCTATATTTTTTCTGCGAAGATATGGGCAAAATTAGCTCAAAGTAAGGGATGTTTTCCTGTATTAGAAATTGGTTGTTTAATATATATATGTTCTATTTTCATTTTTATTTTTTCATTAAATTTAAACGCAACATACATGTTGTCAGCCCTGTTTTTAAATCATATTTTGCTTGGATTTGCGATGTTTGCAATTAAATTAGGAACAAATAATTTACCTTTGCAAATTGTCCCTCAAGAAAATTCTTTTATATACCTGACAATTATCAGCATATTCAGGGGCTGCGGTTCACTTATTGCAGGCGTGACCGCCGGAGCAATTTTATTATATTTAAGAGGATCAATTGATAATCAATTTATTCTATGGTCTGTGTTTTGGTCATTTGGCGTATTTTCATTTGTAATATCGATTTTGATTTCAAAATATATTCGCAAAATTCACCATACTGCAACGAAATAATAAAATTTTCTTCAAATCTTTTTTATTTTTTTTGCATCTTCAAATATTTTTTCATTACCGAATGCAAAAACAGATTGAGCTTGAAAATAATCATCAATATCTTGAAAATTCTTGCTTTTAATGATGCCGCCTGCTTCTTGAACAATTAAAACACCTGCAGCAAAATCCCACGGTGAAAGTCTCATTTCAAAAAAATATCCCGTCCGCGCACAAGCAATAGAACAAAGATCAAGGGCAGCCGAGCCGGAGCGCCTGACATCAACGGCAGCCTTAAAACATTTTCGAGCATAATCAAAAACACTGTCGATTTCCAGCAAATCATAAACCCCGGTTCCAAAAGCAACCAAACTGTTTTTTAAATTTTCGCTCGTGGTATAAATTCTTTGGCCGTTTAACGTTGCGCCTTTTCCTTTTTCAGCACAAAAAAGTTCGTTTGCATACGGATTATAAATCACCCCGATAACGGGCTTTCCATCTTTGAGCAAGGCAACAGAAATGCAGCTGAAATTCATTTTCTTCACAAAATTTGTGGTCCCGTCTATCGGATCACACACGAAGCACCAACCGTTTTTTTCATATTCTTGCACACCCTCCTCGCCCAAAAAAGAGGCTGAGGGGAAAATACTTTTCAATTTTTCTTTTAAGACGGATTGAATTTTAACATCATATTCGGTAACTAAATTTCTCCGGTCATTGTTTTTAAGCGCGACATCATGTATTTCTGCATTTTTCAGAATAGCTCCGCATTCTTTAACCGCTTCAATAATTTTTTCAAGCATCAAATAATCCCTTTTACCTTATCTCTCTTGTATTTTTTGTAATCCTTAAAAGATTTTTGGGCGCTATTTTTTGTTCTGTTTTTTCAACTGTTTTTGGATTTCTTTTTATCGGCTCAAAAGTTAATTTACATATCTTTTGGATATCTCTTTCTCATTGCTTGAGCTACAGCAATTTGAAGGTTTGCAGTTTCTTGGTGTTTTTTCTCAACTTGACCTTTTTCATTTGCGGTTTTCCCCATAAACAGTTTTTCATTTTCGTGTCTCATTTTATTATATTCAGACAGTCTGCGTTGCATCTCATGGGCTTTTTCTTCTAAAACATCAATAGACATATCAGAAATACTGTCCAGGGCACTACTTTGTGTTTCCAAAAGGTTATAATGTTGAGCACGTATATTTTCAACAATGCGGGCGACGCCAGGTAAAATCTTACCTTTCTTTTGCGATATTGCCACACAAATATCACCAATCGCATTAACTTCATTTTGAGTTATTTCTTTTGTTTTCGTGATTGTTTCTAAACCATCTAAAACTTTACTTAACAAATGAGGATGCTTGTTAAGCATTTTATGCATTGTTTGAATATATACCTCTGTTTTGTGATTTCCTCCCTCTTTCGTGGCTTCAATCAATCCATCCAACATAATGCCTGCATTTTGCGATGACATTTTTAATGCAGCACTTTCATAATATTCATATCCATATCCGACGATTTTTAGATGAGCTTTAACGTGATTAGTCAAAAACTGGCTTAAAAAACGAGCAGTCTCATTTTCACATTTACGATTTTGGTCCAACCACTGAGCCACAGTACTTAAAATTTGTCCTGACTCATAATGAAGAAAAGATTTTTCTTTGGTATTATTTTGCAACAAATCATAGGCTGATAGAGATAAATCGGGCCGTAATTGAATGACAGTTTGAATAAATTGACAATAACTTCTATCCGTTATCCAAGCCGACATACCTTTATCTTCACTGTCGTTATAGCTTGGCATACGGCTTGCACAATCTAAAATCCTTTCACCTAAATCCGGTCTGACTTTGATTATTGCTTCCATATCTAAATAAGCGCTTTTTAATCCCATAATATTATGTTTTGGAGATTCAAAATGAACCTTTTCAAAAACTTCAATTACTTTTTCTGCACTTGTAGGATTGTGAACAGCTATATTACTCAATACGTCACAACAAAAACGTGTCGTACTATCACTATACGTTTGATCCTCTGTTACTCTTTTTTCCATCAAACTCAAAAGCTCTGAATCTTTTGCCAAATCAGGCTGTTTTTTTATAAGTAGTGAGATGGATAGATATAAATCCCAAAGTGATTCGTCTTCGTTTTTTTCTGATTTTAGTCCTTCTTTCAAAATTAAACACACATCTTTCATATACGAAGGATATTTTTCAGCTAGATTGTATAATGAGTGATACATAGAAGACAAAGTTTCAGGTGTATTTTCCGAAGAACCTATTTCTCTTTTAAGAATATCAATTATTTTTTTGGCATCATCCTCATTATCCGCAGAAGGGAGAGTAGGAAAATATCCCGCTTTTTTCCTCCCCATTTCAATCAGCCGATATGTCACATTTTCAAGCTCCTCAGGATGTGTTCCCAAATGTGCAAGAATGCCTAGATTTTCTATATATAACTTCATTGAAACTTTTCTTTGTTCGTCCTGCTCAGTATTCATTAAATTTCTCCTTTCAGGATTGATAAAAAAATATTTTTTGACATCTTAGTTGAATATCATACAGATTCTTCAAATAATTTCAGACTTTAAGTTCATTATAAATAAAAAAGAAATTTTTGTCAATATATTTTCAACGTAAACAAAAAAATTCTCACTTTTCAAAAATAATCTTTTTTTATCTTATCTCTCTTGTATTTTTTAAAACCATAACAAGATTTTTTGGCTTCGTTTTTCCTTGTTTTGTTTCGATTTCTGTTTTTTCACGCATTTTCAATTTTTTCGTCGGCTCAAACGTCAAGGTCACGATTTTCGAGCGGTCACTTGATATATCAACACGCTGCTCTTCAAACTTAATCACGCCGCGTTTTTCCATGATGGAAAAATATCTCATCGCTGTTTCGCCGCGAATTTGCACGCACCACCTACCTCCTTCTTTTTGCACAATTTTCATCATCTCGAGCAATAATTTTGAAGATGAAGCATTTTGATCTTTCCGGTAAGCCGGCAAAACAACCATATCATAAATCTCTTTTTTTTCTTTGTCATATAAACAATAACCGACACCCCCTATTTTACTGTCTTCAATCACGAGGCCTTGTGCATCTGATGGAATATGTAATAATTGATCACTTTTCGGCAGCGCCGTCTCCGACATATATAAAATATTTTCCATATCCAAAAAACACATATCCCTGATATAGCGCCGGCTTTCTTTTGTTTGATCAAGCGGCACGGCATTCGGATTTTCATTCAGTAAGACTTGCCTTTTGGCGTCTGTGTACCCTCTGCCGTATCTTAAGGGTAGTTTTATAGCGTCTTCAATTTTCCGATAGCTTGAAACATCCGCATCCTGATATCCGAGTCCTATGGTCACACGCCGGCAATTTTCTTCTTTTGTGAGATATTCTCCGGCCATTTCATAAATTTTGTTTAATTCAGGACGAGAAGTTAATTCACCGAGCGCTTCAATATTATCAAAACAAACTTCTTTATACTCCCCTTCGGTATTTTCCCATGTCCAAGAACCGGCAATAATTTTTCCCTTATCATCCTCAACCACAAAAAGTTGCGAAAACGGATCCATCACCGTTGAAACAGCACAACTTTGACCTGCACCGCCCCAGTGTTGACAACAATCCGTATACTCTCCGAAAAATATTGTTCTCACATCCTCACGCGGTAAAAAGCGACCGACATATTTCCCTTCCTGAAATCTTTTTGAACTGTCAAACGGTTCCGGCACTTTAAGCCCTGCCAGATATATATCTTCACATTCATGATATTCAAATTCCGGCAGTCTATGCTTAGCAGCTTCCATCGCAAATGCCTCACATCGCTGATCTGCATACTTATCACTCTCGCAAAGTGAAAGAACATCTTGATATTTCAGCTGACTTATATCTTTTGCCCGCAATTGAAGACTGTCTTCCAATTTTTCCCAATATCTGGCAATCGTTTTGAGTTCTGAAAGCGGCCGATGCACATCTTTATGTTCGGCATTTTGATAAATAATATTTTTTCGTATAAATTGTGAAAAATGCGCATTTTTTTCACTTTCCATCGGTTTGGGAAGCCAATAAAGCGCATCGTGAATTGAAAGTTTATCTTCAGGATTTTTCCTGTTATGAATTTGAATAGCCTTGATATATGACGGAAAATATTCCTTAAAAATGGCCGCCCCCTTAAAACTTGCGCTGATAAGCCAATCTTCGTTTTCAGCCACATATTTTTTTATTCTTTTCGAAGCATCCGCTCTTCGAAAAGCGTGTGCCTCTTCTTTTGAAATACCTTTTTCTTCAGCGCCCAGTCCGACCAAAATATTCATCACACGTTGCTGCGAAGAGAAAATCATCGAATTTTCTAAATAATCTTTATCCAAATGATTGAATGCATATAAAAATTCTGCATCGCTTGCAAAACGACCTTTATGGGCGATACGCAATTCTTGTTCAATTTGAGGGTGTTTTATGATTGTTTCTTCCAAAGGTAAATTTTTGAGCGCATTTTTATACAAAAGAGCCATATACTCGCTTTGAATATCCAAATCCAAAACCTTTTTAGAAAGCGCCGGCTCAATTTGAATGATTGAATTCAAAGCCTGACAAGCTAAATCTAAATTAAGTCTGTGCTCTTCCTCTTTCAAATATTTTTTTATTTCTTCAAATGCCGGGCGAGCTAATTTCGGCTCAACATTCACCAAAACATTCAATGCTATATAACAATCTTTCGGCGCAAAACTGCTAAATTGACTATATTCCTTCAAGACTTGATATGCTTTTTTGGCCAATTCCGGCTTTACTTTAACAACAGTTGCCAGAGCATCATAAAATGAATCTCGATTATGCTCACTGTTTTGAGCGCATATTTTTAATGTCTCCAACACTTGAGGAGCCAATTCAGGTTTTTGAGATGCAATATCACTTAAAGTATGGTATAACGCATCTTCGCTAACATCCGCCATATCCGCCCCAAAAACTTTTTGAAAAGTCTTCAAAACCGGATCGGTCGATTTCTCATCTGCGATGAGAACAAATTTTAATGTTTCGTATAATGCCTTCAAAGACCGAGAGGAATGCTGATTTGATTGTAAACCGTCCTGAAGTGCCGAAAGCACAAGCGGTGCTGTGTGCGGTTTTTCTTGAACAATAGCACCCAGAACATTAAAAGCTTTTGTATATGAATCATCACTGTTACAAGATGACTTCAAAGCTGTTTTCCAAACATCTAAAACAGCAGGCTTTAATTCAAAATCAGATAAAATTTCATAGGCTGTTTTCAAAGAATAAGGCAAATTTTCATTTAATTGTATGGCTTTATGTAGCTCGTACAGAACATCTTCCTTTAATTTCGGCTCGATTCTGGCCACATTTCCCATCACACGGTATGCTCCACTTAAGGTATAAGCGGAATCGTGAAGTTTAAGGCCTGTTTTTATAATCTCAAAAACCTCTTTGGCCAGCTCCGGCGCCGAAAGAGCAATCCGAAACAAAGCTTCATATTTTTCCGATAAAGAAGCAGAATCAAGATCCACATCAGATTTTATTTTATTTAAGACTTCTTGATAATATTGCAATATATGCTCATTGCGCAAATGATTTGATGTTTGGTTAACCATTTCAACTTTTTCTTTCTATTAAAAAATATAAATAAATAATACAACATTACATTTTTTTGTCAACTATTTTCACAAAGTGCAAGAAAGGTCAGCAGAGGGTGACAACAATAAATTCCTTTTCCCGTCATCCCTTGAGGTGCGCTACGCGTCACCTCATCAAGGGATCTAAACTTTAATCGCCCGCGCTTTGCGCTTGAAAAGGCGATTCTTCCTTATTTTCTTCCCCACCTCCGTCACCTCTAAAGCTCGTCCCGAGAGTCCATAAAAACCGTCATTTAAGAGGCCTTTAAGCCGAAGAATCCATTCCTCTTTTAAACTGTCATCCTGAGAAGCATTTCTATGAAATGCGACGTCAGGATCCATTCCTTATTTACCCCACTCAAAAAAGGCAGACACAGAACCGATAAAAAAACACCCCTTGCTCAATCCAAATATCCTTTCAAAAGAATAAACGATTGATACAAGAGGTGTTTTTTTAATTTACTTAGCTTTTGCATTTGCATAAGCAATTGCAAGAATAGGCTCGATGATGGCAACTCTGAAAGCTAAAATACCAATCAGCACACCCCAAAGAATGGGGTCATCGGAGGTAAAATCAAAATTACCATGCCCATGGTCTATGATGTATTCAAATTTCTGAAAAATCTCATGCCCACTGATGTCACAAAGAGCAAAAAAGAACACCGCAGCCGCAACATGAAACATCAAGCCGAACCACACTGCCGTTTCGCTCTTTTCACTAACACCCGCATAAGAGACATAGCTCTCAATTGCTGTGACGAGAAAAACAGGAACGATCACAAACCACAGTCCGCCAAATTCGGCAGAACCTAAGGATAATAGTGCGCCTAAAAGGCCCATTAAACAGCAAATAAATGCTTTTTCAAATGTGCTTACTTCTTTCATTTTTTTTGATTATTTATGAGTTAAACATGTCAAACAATGAATATGCAAATATTATCACTTAAAGCCACCGCTAAGCTTTCCCAAAATAATATTTACATAATTTATTTTAACTTTTATCGTATCACATTTTTTGATTTTGTCAATTATTTTATTCTTCCCCACCTCCGTCACCTTTAAAGCTCGTCCCGAGAGTCCATAAAAACCGTCATCCAGAGCCAACAAAGCGGGAGTCAAGAATCCATTCCTTACCCTTTACCTATATCTTATCGAAAACGTATTTTTGTTTCCTTTCACAGCGTCACTTGCTACTGAAATAATAAGAAAATAAAAATATAACCCTTTGTAATTTCAAAAAAATCTTGACAAATACAGGGAAAAGTATTAGTGTCCTGACAATTTTATATAATTATGTTTAACTTTCTAAATTATTTTGCTTATGGGAGACTATTTTGTTTTTTTTATGTTCGCGCAACTGTATGGAATGATAACAGGTACGGTTGCCGTTTCAACGTCACCATGGAGTATTGCCGGTTATAAAATGTACATAACGGTGCAGTTTATTTTGGTGACAGCAACTTTTGTATATCCCTTTTTTGATCCTATCTGTTCTGTTAGCGGGATTATTGCATGGGTAATATATTGTGTTTTTATGTACTTATGCTTTTTTTCTCAAATGTTTGACTTAAGAGGCCGTGTCATAGACACTGATCAAATCTATGAGTGCAAACTTTTTGCAAAATCAGATAAGGAAAATGAAAGCGTTTATTTCGGCGAGATTAAACCTTGGAAAGACACAATCACTGTTATGCTCATAAGCACCAAAGAATATCACAAAGGTGATATTGTAAAGGTGATATACAAAGAAAGAAATTTTCAAAGAATCAATGTCCGCAAAAAAAACGAAGAAAAACAAAGATACGAAACAGTATCTGTTGTTTTCCGTGTTGTACCGGCAGATGATTAACCTTAAAAAAACACATTGAACAAAAATTTCAATGTGTTTTTTTGTATTCGAACTATTCATGCTCAAGAAAATAAAGCATTATTCGCTGATTTTCATCGAAGGGGTTGCAAAATTCATTGTTTATATAATCTTCTATCATATCTGAAATTTAATTAAAAAAAACTAAAAAAAGTATTGATTACTTTAAACAAATTTTTTCATACCGTTTATCCGCCCTTAATTTTTCAACTTCTATAACACATTTTTTATAAGCATCGGCATATTTTCCAAATCTCGAAGCAATTTCTTCTAAACGCTCATCAAAAGAAAAATCTTCACCGCTTGGCCCCGTCATCATGTCGGCACAGTTTAGGATAAACAATTCATCAGTCATATTTTCGACAGTTTCATCGCCATGTAAAGCCACTTCTTTCCAAAAACGATAGCCGGAGCGCTTAAGTATCTCTCCGCCAATTTCTGCATGAGAAGCGTTACTTTGATTAAATTCATACCCCATATCATGAAGCATTCCGAGCACAAACATATCTTCGGCAAATTTACTATCATCAGGCCTTAATTTGGTAGCATATTCTTTGCATTTACGCGCTACCCCTAAAATATGTTGCCATCTGTTTTGTGTTATCATTTTTAATTATTCTCTAAACTTTCTTTGACGCATCCTATCGAAAAGCTCACTTGCCGGTTTTTCGATTTTTTTCTTAAAACCAAGTGGTGCTTTGGGAACTTCAACTCCGAATGTTTTTTCTATACGTTTTACCGCCTTCATTCGAAGCCTTCCGAAAGTCGTTTCGTTTAATTGTCTATGTTCAAGTTCTTCTCTGACCATATCATCAATTTGCTTATGTGTTTCACAATCAGAAAACTGGGATTGTCTTAAATCCCAAATATCCTCAACTGTCATAAAGAGTTGCTTTCCGTTTTCATCCAATATCGGAGGCTGCTTGCGATCAAGTCTGCGCATCATATTAAAACCAATAAGCTTTCCACCTTTCATAACTGCTTCACCAAAAGCAAGCGGATCTTCAGGTCCATCGCCCGGAAGACTGACAAAAGGCGAAGTCGTTTCCTGATATGTTTCATATCGTGATCTGAATTCTTTTATTCTATTCTGACGAACTTTTTCTTTAATTTTTTGCAAGGTTTCTTCGTCGATAGATTCGCTGACATTTTCTTTATCATTCACATCCTGTGTCATATGCCGCACCTTTCATATCATTTAACCCTATATCTTGATTATGCTGTTTTACGGTTAAAAGTCAAGTTTCCTGTCAAAAAAAATATCATTCCGGTTTCAAAAACAATTGAACTTTGTGTTGATTTAACCCTACAAAAAAAGAGACCCATGCGCAAAACGCGTGGTTCTTCTTTGTGAAGAACCATCCGGCTAACGCCGGAGGTATCTCCGTTCCCTCCAAGCTGCGCTTGCCAATCCGACTGAAAGTCGGCTGTCAATTCGCTTTCCACCGGCTGACGCCAGTGGTCCAAAGCATTTGATGTTATCGACTATAAGCCTTTACCACTTACATCCACTGAACGGGGCACTTAAATGTCTGCCAGACATAATTTGTTTCTTATTTGATTCATCTTATCTAAATTTTCCATTACTCCTTGCTATCAATCATACACTTGCGGATTAAGCATTTTTCCTTGGGATAATCTAGCCTGAACTTCTTGAGTAAACATTTTTTTAAAATTGCCACTATCTTTGTGTTTTTCAGCAATTCTTATGCCCGCGGCCATGACTGAACCGGAGAGATACACCAAATCAAACGGCTTTAAGCTTTTAAGCATTTTAAGCTCAGCCTCTGAAATACGCTTTTCAAATTCACCTCTATTCACACCATGCCCAAAAGTAACAGTGAATAGCAATTTATTTTGATCAATTGCGATCATATTTTTTAAAGTTAACGGAAATGTTTTTTCTCCTTTAGAAAATCGCCTTACACTTTGCCTGAAAGCATCACACATAACATCACTATTTTTTTCTGAGCTTTTTATAAAAGCATTGAGCAAGTGCAGCATAGACAATTTATCAATATATTCCGGATATTTTTGAACCAACACTTCTGTTGCGGCCGAATCAAAAAATGAGCGAGCTGTATCATCTAAATCAGTATCCTTTTCATGTAATTTTAATGAAGTCGCCAATACATCCGGATCCACTGTTTCCATAAAAGGTTTTCCGGCTTGTTCTTTCCATTTTTGCATGACTTCAACTAGTGTTTCCCCTTTTTCAACCACAAACATATGACCTTCGTATTCTGCCTTTACAGGGCCGTTTTGAGCTGCATCTGCCATAGTTCTACACAATAAATCAATCTGCTCCAACCTACTGGCCGAACCATAATCAACCTTTATAAGTGTCGCACGTTTCATTTTATCACGTAAGAGCTCAATATTTTTTTCACTCATTTCTTATGATCCTTATATTTATATGATAATTTGATTTTACCCCCGCAAACAAAAAAGTCAAGTTTTTTTGACAAAAAAGAAAATTGATTATTCCTGCTTGTTAAAATTCAAATTTTTAAGACAAATATAAACCGTTGCGTATAAGCCAAAGTTGCTTTTAAAAACAAAAACCGCCTGCATTGAAGCGGTTTTTATAAATGGTGCGCGCCACGATGCGATTATCGGATTGGAAATTGAGCAAGAAAACTGTTCGATTTTATTGCAAAACGAGATATTTTCTTAAAGAATAAAAAACTTGAAACTTTTTATAAAAATGTTACAATGCATGTAATTCTGATTATACCTGATACTTATTATTTTCTTTCATACGGAGAACAGCATGAATAAAAGTACACAAGCAAATGCAAAAAAAGAAGAAAGAAGAGCAAGGCGCTTGGCTCAAAAATTATTTATCTCCTACGTTGTTCAGAATCCGGGGGCGATACGTATAATCAAAAAAAACGACACTATTTTTAATTCTGTATCCAATTTTAAAGATTTCATTTTAGATGAAAATAATCCCAAAAATTTAAAGTTTGCCAAGAGAACAGCTTCTTTTATAGAGAAAAAAAGCGATGATTTAGAACAGCTTTTGAAGTTATTGGATCAATATCCCGATGCACTGAATAATATCCGCGTTCCTGACCAAATGTTAAAATTGCTTTCAAACAGCGATATTCAAATAGCAGGGAAATCTGCGCAAAAAGTTTTAGACAATCCGGAAGTCATTGAATCTTTGGCCAGTGTGTCTGATTTTATTATAGAAAACGATACTGTCAGTTCTTTTTCAGAATACCTTAAATCAGAATCACAACAAGACGTTCCCCCATCGGTGGCAATAGTTCGTTTCATTAAAGATAATCCGGACAAAGCGCAAACATTTATGGAATTTATTGAGCAGAACAGTAGCGATATTACCCGAATTGCAACGTTTCTTCAAGAGCCTGAAAATGCAGATTTAGCCTCAGCACTTGGTTTACCGCAAGAAGGACACGAAGTTGCAAAATTTTTAGCTGTCAACAGTGAGCAAATACAACCTGCTGTTTCCATGATTCAAAACGAGATTTTAAAGAATCCCGAATTATCCAAAAAATTACTTGATGCAGCTGAAGATGTCGCACTTTTCATGGACAAAGAAGAAAATCGAGACGCTTTAAAAAATATTTCTCAAACGATATCAGGATTACAGAACAACGGAATTGAGCCTTTTTCTTTAGAAGGACTTGAACAAGTGATTGATAAAAATTCTGAAGATTTAAAGAATGTTTTGACTTTTATTGAGAAGCACCCTAAAGATCTTGAAATTTTTGGTGATTTTTTGAACAAAAATATAGAATACACTCGCCTTTTCGGCTTAAATAAAAATGATGCTGAAAGTATGAAAAGTTTTTTGGAAATACTTAAAAATAATCCCGAAAAAATTCAGCCGGCAGCAATGTTTACAAAAAATCTTATGGATTTTTACAAAGGGCACCCTAATTGCAAAGAGATCACCAATTTTTATAAACAAGGTGATAATGCTGAACAAATTTCGAATCTTATTGATCAGATGAGTAAGATCAACCTGAATGATCCGAAAGCCATTAATGGTATGTTAAATAATGAAGATTTTAAAGACACTTTTCAAACAACAGCCAAATTGATAAGAGATAACAGTGGCGATATTGTTGCTTTTGCCGATTTTTTATTAAGTGAAGAAAATTCCGAGTTAGTAAACAAACTTACCGAAGGCATTGACGGTGCCGAAAACACAGCCAAAAGCGTCAAAGATATATTACAGTTCACAATCAAGGAGCAAGAAAAGCTGAAGCCTGCGGCAAATGTCTTATATACCGCCTTAGAATTTGATTCAAAACATCCGGATATACGAAAAAGCCTCTTTAATTTATATCAAGATGTTGGCCCCGGATTAAAGAAGTTTATATCTGACTGTAACGATAACACTCCGACAACAAAGAAGGGATGGGTATCTTTAGTTGATCGAAATTCTGATTCTGTCAGAAAAGTGGCAGAGTGGATAAGTAACAATAAAGAACACAAAAAAGAGATTGGACACTTTATCAAAGATCACAAAGATGATATGGAAACACTATTAGGAACAGACACTTCTACGCTTAACACAATTGCAGATTATATGGTGGACACGCCATGGTACATAGATTTTGCGATAGATAATTTTGATGCAACGCTGAAAATTGGAAAGATTGCTGCATGGTTAGGCTTGATTTCAGATGCCGATATCAAAAAGACTGATGATCCAAACGAATCTTTGCTTGCAACAGCTGATATGATGAAAAAAGATCAAAAACGAGCCGAAGAAAAATCTCAAAATATCGTTCCAAACGAATCTTTGCTTGCAACAGCTGATATAATGAAAAAAGATAAAAAACGAGCCGAAGAAAAATCTCAAAACATTGCCCAATCTATGAAAGAAAGCCCGAAAGAAACAAAAGTGCCGACACAAATACCTTTGTCACACAACAAAGAAAATTTTTATTCCTAAATGTTAATCACTAAGAAGCGGTCTTGTAAAAACAAGATAAAACGATTGTTGTTATTGAACATAATATGGGCTTAATTCGTCGTTTGTACGATTATATGATTGTGCTTAATCAAGGTCAATTGTTGGAGGAAGGTAAACCGGAAGATGTTTTACAAAAAACAATGGACCAATATAATGCAACAGATACCGAAATTGACGATATTTGCGAAAAAATCATTGATGTAGCAGCAAATGCAGGCAAAATCCTGAAAAGTCCGATAATTTCTTTAAAACGCGACTTTTTGAGATTAATATTATCGGACTTTGTGAGATACAACCCTATCAAACGCAAAAAGCACCTCGTAAGGTGCTTTTTGCAAATCGACGCCTTTTGGTGTTATTAACTCCTTCTTCCGGCATCCATAATCTCACGAATTTTTGCTACTCGGGGATCAATAGTAGTTTCTTTAGGCGTTTGTCCTTCCTGTTGTTCTCCTTTAAGATGCTTGTTTTCTTCGCGGAGTCTGGCATTCTCGATTGATAATTGAGCATTTTCCATTTGAAGGCTCAAAATTCTGCTTCTAAGCTCTTCCATCAAAACAGGACGATCAATGTCATATCTTTGGTCAGGATTTATTTCATTTGCAAAAATATGTTGTACATAGTCCCTTAGAATATCCTCTCTAAAAGCTGTTTGTCCAAGGTTTTGAGGAAGATCAGTAATATCAGCCCAAAGGTTATTCTCGTCTGATGATTCATAATAAAGAACACCATCATTTCTTCGGTTCCATTGCATTGGCTGAACACGACGAAGATGATATGTATCATATTCTTTAACGGCAATAAACCTATTCTCTCCGTCAAAATATTCAGAATATTCTCGAGTAATAGGGTTACCTTGTTCGTCTCTGCTCAGTAAATGATAAGTTTTTCCTGTTTCCATCCAGCCGGCTTTAGCCCTGTCGAAAGCTTCCTGAGAGTAAAAATATCCTAAAGAAGGATAGCAGTGAGGCCATTCTGTTCTTTGAGCACGCAATTCAGCTTCATCTTGTCGACTGGCGTTTTGTAAAAGTATTCTATCAACGTATCCTCTAGTATCTATGTCAAAATTAAAACTCATATTATGCACTCCTTTCTCAATTTTGAATTATAGTTTTTGCGTTAATCTTGCTGTTTTTGGTTATCTCTCATAGCCCGATTTATAAGTTCTTGATTAAGAATTCTTCCATAATCACCGCCGTCTTTGTGTTTTTCTGCAATTTTTGCACCTGCATATATTATTGAATCCGGTAATCGCTGATTTTCTTCGGCAATGAAATGATTGTTGTTTTTTAAAATATTTATACATTTTCCGTTTCTCTAACTTTTCCTAATAATTTGTCAGATATTCTTTTTTCAAATTTTTTTATGGGTTCTGGAAGTTTTGTTTTTATACCCAACTTCTTTGCCAATTTTGCACGAGCGCATCCTAATCTGCTATTATTTAAATCATCATCACTATGCGTGTCCTTAATTTCAGATATTGGTTCGAAAGGTTCTTCTTCAAAATTATCGGACTCATCTAAACCATACCTCGTGTTTTCGCGTTCTATCTCTTCTAAAAGCATTTCTGCTTCTTCTTTTTTTGTCGGCACAACCTCATATCCGTAATCTTCTAAAACAATATCGTCAACAGAATGATAAGGATCATCGCCAAGTATTTCTTTTTTTAATCATTTTGCTTCTGCAAGACTCGTTTTTTCCATAATGCGTCTCCTCGTTATAATCGTTTATACTAATTTTAGTTTACCTCCCATTAGACAAAAGTCAAGTTTTTTTTACAAAAAAATGAAAAATAAATAGCGTCATGCCTATTTTGCCGATAGACAAAATTCAGGGCATCTTCGAATTAAAAAGAATTAGTGCTCCGCAAAGACCAGATTCCTTGATGACCTGACGCGCCGCGCAGGTCAAGGAATGACATAAAAAAATAAAAAGTTCGATAGCAAATGAAAAAATGGTATTTTCGGGATTTATAAAATCAGACTTTGTGTAAACCAACCCTATCAACACAAAAAACGCCTGCAATGAGGCGGTTTTTAAAAATGCTGCCGCTGGAATCGCTTTGGGCGTAAGATGAGCGTAGCGAAGTTGTGGCCAAGCAAAGATGAAAGGGACCCGCTTTAGTGGGAATTTCCAAAAGATTTCGGGGCTTTGACATCTCGCCACAACTGCATCTGCCTCGCTATGACTGCTCGGCGATGTCGATTCCGGACTTTCCCGATTGCTTCGCAATCTCCCCCTCGAAAGTCCTTTTCCTTTCATTGAGATACCAACACAAAAAAAGACCGGTCTAAAACCGGTCATTTTTTGCATTGGTGCCGCTGAGAAGAATTGGACTTCCGACCCCGTCATTACCAATGACGTGCTCTACCACTGAGCTACAACGGCATAAAACTTTCAAAAAAAACATAATTCTTAAATGACGGGGTCTTCTCCCCCGGCCTTCTCCGTTTCGGTTCGCTGCGGTCGCTGCACGCTTTCCTTGCTTACCGACGTTTCGGCGCGTTACAGATAAAAATAACACACCCGTGTTATTTTTACTTAGCCGCTACCAATGACGTGCTCTATAACTAAAGCTACAACGGCATAAAATCAGAAATAACATAATTCTTATATGACGGGGTTTTTCCCCAATCATGATCAACATCAAATTCTTCATACACAAACAAAATTCGAAAATCAAGTAAATTTTTATTTAGTTCAAATATTTTCGTTCTTTTTTAATTTTTCTTAAAAGTGTGCTCGGGCACATTCGCCCCTTAAACTGAATGCTTTCAAAAAAATATTCGCCCTCAAAATCTTTAGGTGGATTTAAATAAATTTTCGGACATTTTTCCTCTTCACACAGGGCATTTTTCAGTTCCTGCAGAATGATTTCATTATTTTGAAACTCTTTTGAAAAGCGTAAAATTGCCACTTCCGGCTTTAATTCTTTAGCATATCTCAAAAAGTCGAAAATATTTCCCGTACAATAACCTTCCAGCCCAAACCGCACCATATCTTCGCGTATTTTTTTTAATTCCTTTTCTTCAAATATCATGACATCTGACATTTTATCCTCCTATTAAAGGAGGATATAACCTTATAAAAAAATTTTCAAAGAGCATTTCATAAAAAAAGCCCGAATTTTTCGGGCAATCAAAAACTTATGTAATTTCCGTAATTGCACGCAGGTTGCCATCACGATTAATCTGGATAACCCTTAATTTATGACGCATTTCCTCAATCGTTTTGGCGCGGTCAATTGCCGGATACGTGTGCAAAATACGATCCGTAAATGCCTGATAAGCCGCTTCCGAACTTTCGGCGTGAATGGTTGCCAAACAGTTATCGTGACCGGAGCCCATGAGTTCCCAAAGCGCACCGGCATTTGAGGTTGAAATTTCGCCTCCGATAATCGCATCCGGCGTAAAACGCACCACCAAATCGATCACTTTAGCATAATCCATATCGTTCGTTTGTTCCGTACGCGATAACACCAAATGAACCCTGTTTGGGTGCGGAACCATCAATTCTCGTGTATCTTCGATGGTTATTATGCGTTTATGAATATCCAAAATTTTTAAGAGGTTATTCAAAAAAGTTGTTTTACCGGTGGCCGTTGCACCTGAGACCAAAATATGATCACCGCGCTTAATACTTAAAAGAAGCCTTTCATACGGATCTTCAGGGTCTTTAATATTCTTAAGCGGATTAATTTTATGTAAACCTTTTCCTTGCGACAAACCATAATCTGCCAATCCAAATGCCACTTCTTCACTGTGCACACGAATTGTCAAGGCAACCCCACCTGTCAAGTCTTTTTCATCATACATCACATTTCGACCGGCAATTGCCGAAAAACGGTGTCCGCCGGGCAATTCCGTAAACACCAAGGGCGAGCCCGAAATCGGATCAAAAGGCAACTCATAGGTATTTGCCACAATATACAAAAGATCCGTCAGATATTCTTTTGACAGTTTTTCATCTTTATACATCACCCACGGATAAGCTCTTTTTCCGCGAAGTCTGAGCCACACTTCACCGGCATGATCAATGGCCACCTCTTCGATATTGTCTTGGTTATACCAATATGAAAGCGGGCGTAACACAGATTCCAAAACCGTAAATTCACTCATGGCTTTCTCCTTTGCTTAAAAAAGTTGTCCCGATGAAGCGGAAGAATCATCAGATGTTGAAGATGATTGATCTGCGGCCGGTGTTACGTTTGCCCCGGATTGTCCGGAACTTGAGGTTGTCGGTGGTGGTGTATACACAGGCGCAACTGCTCTCGGTGCTTGTTGTCCGGATCCATCATTGAGTAAAGGTGTTGCTCCGGAATTTGTCGGCTGAGCATTCGGATTTCCACCATCATACAAAACTGTTGAACTGCCCGGACCTGCATTATTATCAGTTGTCGGTTTTCCGTGTGTACTTCCATACGGATCTCTATCATCAAGTAAAACTTTTGGTTTTTCAATATCATTTAATCCGCTTGATTTTTCTCTTTCGGCTGTTCTGAGCCACATATCTGTTTTCGGATAAATGATCAAACGTGTTCCTGCCGGCACATACGATACTGCCTGAACGCTTTCCATTTTATCATTGATAACTTGCTCGATAATTTGCTGAATTGTTTGATTTACATTATCACGTGCATCCTGATATGCCGCAGCTCGTGCATCTGATGTGGATGTGCCGTTTTCATTTGTTTTCGTATTACCTTTTGCCATTGCAATATTGATTGCTCCTTGCATAAAGGCCAGCGAAACAGGAAATCCGTAGCGCTTCATAAGTTGCGGATCCAAATAACCGAGTGCGCCGCCGCGACCTTGCGCGTCACCTGTTTGAGCGGCCTTAAATTCAAATGCGGAACCATCCGGACGAATAAGTCGCTCCCAAGTAATATCCACTCTTGTTGCACCTGTGGTGGCATTACCGTTTCCGCCCGATCCGCCGCCGGCAGACTTACCAATCACACGACTACCGGCCGGAATAACGATATTTCTACCGTCTTCAGCATAAACATTTCGCTCCACAATAGCCGTTACCGGAACATCCCCTAAACTGCCGCTCATAATTGTGCGTGCCAATACGGCCGGAATCGGTTTATCTGCCAAAATCATCTCGCTCATATCCACACGCCATGACGACATAATATAGTTTGCATTATCCCAGTTATCCTGATATCCCGTAAATGACGACGGATTAATATCAGATGTTACAACACCCATACGAATATTTTGCAATCTTTCGCTTTGGGCCATACTTAAAGCCCTGGAACGCACCGGATCATATCTTTCATTCGGTCCATATCCGCCGCCGGGGCCCAAATTTGTCGGTGTATTTGTAATTCCATAGGCATCTTGCGGTAAAAAGATTGAAGATGAACTTGGTTTCGGGGCTTCTTTGACTTCTTTTTTCTCATCAATGGAACCGATTATTTCGCCTTCTTGGTTATAGGCCATTCCGTCCTGACCATAACCGATAACTTCCCCTGTATTCGGGTCAACAATAAAACCATTGTCCAAATAATCGCCCAAATACTGTCCGTCAGGAGATAAAACAACCCCGATTACCTTTTGATTATACCCCCCGACTTTCATATCATCCGAGCCTTCAACTTCGAGGCTTGAAACCTTGATATCCGTTTGCGGTGTTTTAGCCCAACCTGCTGCACGAGGAGTAGTTACATCATAATACTGCAACAATCTTGCAACAGCGAGTAATCTTCCCTGATCATCTCGCACATCTCCCGTCGGTGAAACCGTTCCGATCATCGTGCCGTTATGAGCTCTGACCTTGTTTGAGAGTAAAATTTCACCAATGACGCGATTCTTATCATCTCTGACAAAGTAATCTCTTGCACCACGTCCAATCAGCCTACCATCGTCCGAAACCAAAAATCCGCGATCGATCTGCCCTAAATTATCACCCGCAAAATTTTTCACCATTCCTTTGCTTGTTAAATACCCGATGGCCTCATTTTTCTCATTATAAATGTATAAATCATATAAAGCATACCCCACCGTTTTTTTCTTTGAAATAATTTCACCGTCATGTGCCACTGTTCCGAAAAGTTCATTTTTTTCGTTATAAGCATTTCCATCGGGCAAAACATAACCAACCATGTTATTTTGCAAATCATAAGCAAACCGATATTTAAAGGTCAAACCAATCGGTTGACTTTCTTGATTAAAGACCGTCCCGTCAGGCGCTACAAACCCACTGATATGTCCGCTGTTATCTACAAAACGACCTTGCATATCGGTGCGTCCGATCAGTTTATTTTCAAAATTCATCACAAGTGCATTTTCATAAACACGCCCTTTCAAGGCCATATTTTCATCATAAAAGCGTCCCGTTCTGGTCACACAACCTTTTCTTTGGCCTCCCTCCCAGATTTCGCCCGTTTCAGAGCTCATTCCGATGAAGCGGTTTTGAAAATCATAAACAGGACCGACTTTAGCAATATAACCGATATACTGTCCGACTTCTGAAACAGCTTGACCGTTTCCTAAGATGTGCCCAAGTGTATTATCGCGATTTGAGCGAACTTCTCCTTTTCCTGACAATGCCCCGACTAAGCGACAATCAGATGCTAAAACAGGGCTTAAAGGCACAACAGATCCCAAATAATTATTTTGCATACCGACAGCTGTTTGATCCGAAATCAATCGGCCGACCTGAGATCCCTGATAAAAAACACTTGATTTTGAGTTGATATAGCCGACCATATCTCCTTTTAAGCTGATAACGAGACCATCACCTTCTCCCACAAACCCGATAATCGGTATCAGAGCTGCATTTTTATCTCCTTTAACAATCCGATATTCCGGTAAAATTTTTGAAGAAATACTACCATTCCCATCAAAAAGCACATTAGAATCAGACATATATTGAGGTGTTTTCGAATCATAAAGTGCAAAATAACCAGGGATAATTTGGCGTCCGAACACTTGATTTTTTTCGTTTAGAGCATAACCGCCGCTTTTAATTTTTAAATTTTCTTTCGATTCAATTTCGCCGTTCACGTTCAAATATCCGATCACATCACCTTCTTCATCATAGATACCACCAAACTTTAACAAACTTCCCACAATATTCATATCTGAATTATAAACATACCCCAAAGGCGAAAGACGATAATTCTCAGCTCCCAAAGACAGTTCCGTATTCACACCTGCAATGCTAAGAACTTCTTGTTTTGCATTGATAGCGACAGCATTTTGCAAAACAGCGCCCATTTCCGTTCCTGCTCGGTCAAAAGCCCGATCTTTTTGCATATATCCTATGGTTGCACCCGTAAATGAAACAACATTTCCGTTCGGCATGGCCTCTGCTCTTAAATTCCCCAAATAATCAAAAATCGGACCTTTTGAAGCAATAGTCCCAATGACTTTTTGATCTTGAACCACCAAACCGCGCGGCGCAACGGTTGCGACATTTTTTTCGCCTCTCATAATTTTGCCCGATGGTGTTAAATAACCCAAATATGTTCCGTTTTCAGCTATTGCCACCGAATCTGTATTTAACGCAAATCCGATGACTTTGCCCTGCATATCCGCAATTTTTCCGTCAGCTCTGTAACGTCCGATCACATTTCCTTTTTGTAAAACTTCACCATTATAGCTGACATAACCTAAATACTGACCTAATTCATCAAAAGCATATCCCGATTGAACAACTTTGCCTATGACTTTACCGTCCTGGTTATATACAAAGCCGTTTGCATGGACTTTTCCGATAAATACTCCTTCAAAATCCGTCACCTGTCCGCCGGCCGATAAACTGCCGATAAAACGACCGTCAAGTGACACAACCATTTTAGATGAAATTAATTTACCTTGTAAAATTGTATTACCTTCTGTCGTTTTATACCCGTAACCCGAAGGTGAAACAAAACCGACCGTTTGTCCGTCAAAATTCACGTAAGCTCCGTTTCCGGCCAAACGACCGACAGCTGAACCGTCATCACCATATATAATTCCGGTAGACAACACAGACCCGATCACTTCATACATATCATTGACAACCAAGCCGTTTGGTAAAACATGACCGGCAATTTTTCCCGAGGGCAATCGAACGCTCCCGTCGCCTGAAACTTTACCTAAATACTTTTGATCATTTCCAACCACAAATCCCTGCGGAACAATACCGCCGACAATATCGCCTTTTGAATCCAAAATCCAACCGTCAGCGGTGAGTTGCCCCATAATCTCATTTTGCAAATTAACGGCCGTTCCGTCCGGAATAACTTTGCCGATCATCGAACCCGTAAAATCGATTGCCGTAATATCCTGTGCCCAAGCCCCAGATATCAGACAAAATACTGATGCAAAAAGAAAAACTTGAATTTTAAGTATTTTTTGAGACAACACGTTAATTCCTCCGGTTCTGTGCAACTTCCTGCAGGGCATATCCCGCCACATTTTTATCTTTATCCACAAAAGAGCCGTTACTCTTAAGATACCCTATTTTTTCGCCTTTAACATTTAAAACGTCACCATTTAATGAAAGATATCCTAAATACGTGCCGTTTCCTGATAAAACAGAAGTTCCTAATTTAAAAACTTTTCCAACAATATTGTTTTGATTATCAATAGCAAGTCCGCCCGGCAAAACACGCCCTATTTGTTTATTATCCTCAGCACGCAATGTTCCATCAAATGCCACAAAACCAAGCATTTTATCTTCGTTTGAAATCACAATATCACCTGTCAAAACTTCACCGATCGGTTGCCCTTTGCTATCCAAAACTTTCCCGTCAGCCATCATTGTTCCGATGGTCGTATTTTTTTTGCCCATAATCTGACCATTTGGCAAAACATAACCAATCACATGACCATTAAAATCAATCACAGCCCCATACCTTAAAATGCCCAAATTCTGATCGGTCATTCCCCCGGGTAAAATCGGTGAAACAGCTTTTCCCGAAAGATTTAACACCTCTCCGTTTTGATTAAGATGTCCGCTATAATGGCCAAATAAATCAATCATAATACTTTCGGGGGTCACTTCGCCCACAACAGTTCCGTCTAAAGTTGCCACAAGTCCCTGCGGTAAAACCTTTGCCACTTTTTCACCATCTAAATCAATCACCTGCCCAAATGCATTCACATATCCCATATATGCCCCGTTATACGAAATGGCCGGACCTTGTTTAACAATTCCACCGAGATATTCTCCTTTATTCCCGAACCAACGCCCTAAAGCATCAATTCTACCAAGCTTTTCTCCGAATAATCCGACAGCCGTACCATCAAAACTGGCCAGTCCCTGAACCTGCCCGTCTTGATCAATCAACATACCGTGCGGAACAAGTGCTCCGAATGAATCCTGATAAAACCCGAACTGATTTCCTTTAATTTTATCAATTAAAATTCCTTCCGCGTTATAAACACCACCATCAGCAAACACATGACCGATGACATTGCCTTTTACATCTTTAACCACATTTTGCTTTGGTAACACCACACCCACAATATTGTTATAGGCATCTGCAACATACTGATGAAGTAAAATTTTTGCCCCAGGATATTTTTCTATTTTAAGATGTCCGTCGGCCTCTAAAACACCAAGCAAATTTCCGCTTAAATCAAAAGCATAGCGTGCATCATTAAGTTTGCCGACATAAGATCCTTTTTCATCTGTCACATCTCCGTTAAAATCAACGCACCCTATTCTTTTAATAAGTCCTGAAATAACATATCCGTTTTGATTAAGCCGACCGATAACTTTTCCGGAACTGTCTAAAACTTCTTTATATTCGGCAACCCGACCTATAATCTGACCATTATTGATGACTTTTCCATCCGGGTTCACGCAACCCACATATCTTTTCTGCGTGTCATACACACCGCCGCTGTCATCGGCAACCCCTATCGCATCACAGCTTTCATCAAAGACCTGCCCTGTTAAAACGACAGAACCTAAAAAATCACCGTTTTCGGCATACACACCGCCATCAGGATAAATTCGAACATCTTTTCTGACTTTTCCGTTTTGACCGACAAGGCCTGTTTTATCTAAAATACCAACCGGTGAACACCCCCAGCCGACAACGCGTCCGCCCTGAACACCTTGTGCAATAATTTTTGAGCCGTTTGTATCGGTTACCAGTCCGTTTGAGCGTATCCGTCCGACAACTTTACCTTGGTCATCTGTTACTTCCCCGTTTGCCGAAACATTTCCTAAAATAGTGCCTTTTGGTGTAATAGGAATTAAATCCGCTTTGATGATTGAACCGATTGCCGTCATATCTTCTAAAATCATATTGCCGTTTTCATCGACGTAACCGATTACATTACCTTGTGCGTCTACAATTTCACCTTTTTCATTCACATAACCGATAACATTTCCGTTTGCATCCGTGATAATATGGCCCATTTCCCCGGCTTGTCCGATGACATTTCCGTCTTTATCAACAACAGTTCCGTCCTCAAGCATTTTACCGATGATATTGCCGTTAAAATCAACCACATTCCCGTTTTCATCAACATAGCCCATCAAATTTCCGTTTTCATCATAAACCATTCGAACTTGTTTTACTTTTTCATCTTGAGCTTGTCCGATGACATTTCCGTTTTTATCCACAACATCACCGTTTGCTGTCACATAACCGATAATATTGCCGTTTTCATCACGCACCACTTCTTTAGCCGCCCTGCCGATGATATTACCATCTTTATCCACCACGGTTCCGTCTGCATTTTTATGTCCGATGACATTACCGTTTGCATCTACCACATCCCCGTTCGCCGTCACATAGCCGATCACATTTCCGTTTTCATCATAGACAAGTTCAGATGGTGCATATCCAATCACACGACCATCTTTATCCACCACAGTTCCGTCGGCATTTCTGTGTCCGATAATATTACCGTTGGCATCTATCACATCACCGTTTTCCGTCACATAACCGATGATATTGCCGTTTTCATCAAAAACGGGGATCATATCCTTCGTTGAACCGACAATACGTTTTGTTTTCTTTAACAAATCACCATTATCATCAACATAACCGACAACATTTCCGTTTTCATCAATCACGGAATTATCTGCCAATATCACACCGAGTTTATTGCCTTGATCATCTAAAACACTTTTACCTGTTTGACTCACGGCCCCGATATCATTGCCGTTAAGATCTTGAACTTTTCCGTCTTCATTTAAGCGACCGATGACATCGCCGGTATCACTGACAACCGTTCCGTCATCCATCACGCGGCCGATCACATTTCCCGTGCTATCATGCACAAAACCGGCTTCTACCACTTTACCGATGACATTTCCGTTGGCATCGACCACCAATCCGTTTCCAAGCGCTTTTCCGATCACATTGCCGTTTTGATCATAAACCGTGCCGTCGGCTGCCACAAATCCGATGACATTCCCATTTTCATCATAGACAAGTTTTTTGGTGCCGGCCACACCGATGATGTTACCGTCACTGTCTACGATCAGTCCGTTTTCATTCACGCGCCCGATGACATTTCCATCTTTATCATAAACAATACCGTTTTCATCGACATAACCTATTTCTTCGCCATTCGGGCCGTATGCTATCTGTCTTTTATGAAAACTATCAACTGTGCCGCCTTTAGAGCCTTCGGTTTCACAAAAATTACATTCTTCCTTTGTAATGGCATTTCCTTCAACAGGCACCTTTTCAGCTTTGGCGTCTGCAGCACTTAAATGCGATTCATGCCAAGAAATAATAAAATTATTCTGCACGTTTCCGGCGACGACAGGCGACCATTTCATCGTGATGTTACAGGTCTGATTTCCTCTGAGTTCCGCGCTGGTGCATGAATCTTGAAAAGTAAATCCGTCAAAAGGCGGTTCGGCAAGTTTGACCGAAACAATATGAATAGATGCTTTTCCGTTTGTCCCGATTGTTAAAACGTTATCCGCATCCGTTCCCAAAACAACCTGTCCCATACTCACAGGGTTCGGTGTTGTTGTAATCGGAAGTTCTCCGCCTTCCACGGAACTAAATTCGATTTCATCCGAAAGAAGAGGCGTCTCTGTCGTTTCATTTAAGACATCAGCGTCTTCCGTAAAAACAGGTTCTTGATAAATATCATTCTGATTAGAGCTTGTAAAGAGCAACAACAAACCAAACAGAAAGACCGCCAGCGATACAATCCCGACAATCAAGATGATACGGTTTGTTTTTTTAACGTACCTTTCCGAATTTGTTAATTGTAAAGGTTCTTTACCCATTTTTCAGCCCTTTGTTATTGAATACGAACCACACTACAAAATACACCGTTTCGACCCAGTTTACTACAAATATCATCACCATCATCAAGTGAGGGGATAGGACCGATTCTCAAGTGGAAGAGTTCTTTACCTTGACCGTCAGCCGGCGCATCAACCGAGTAGAACGGCTGGTACGATTTCAAGATTGAATTATATTTTCTTGATAACTCACTCCACAAATTCTCCAGATTTGACACATCAGCATCTGTTCCAAGCTCAACCGAAATGGTAGCGGCATTTTCGTTTTCAAACCCGAGACCGTATTTATATCCCGAAAGCGAATCAGGAATATTCATATTACCGCTAAATTGTGATTTATACATTGTACGATAGCCGTTCGGTGATTGACCGTCCTTGCCGTTTAACATATATTCCGGCACCATAATCTCACCATTTTGGCCCACACGAATATCTGATTGCCCGGCTGTGGTCCACATAGAGGCTGTTCTTCCGTCAACATCTGCTACGCCATTTGAAAACCCTTGAACTTCCGAATTTTTACCCGTACCACTCATTCCTTCCGGAAGCGGTGCAGGTACCTGCCAATCATTTGTATCAGCATGGATATTATAAATACCAGCATCATCTGAACGACGCAGTTTCAAACAAACAAGACGCTTTCCGTTACGAAGAACCATATCTCCCACGCCTTCCACAACAATCAAACGATTGTTCGGACCTTTTGTTCTAAATCCGACCGGTGTTTCACTACGTTCCACAATTAAAGTCACAATCGGACGTTGTACCATGTTTAAGGCTTTTTCACCTAAATCAATATAGGTAAAAATATCGTCACGCCAAACACGTTCCGGTGCAATCACGACATCATCCGGGTTCGGCACATAAACTTCCACATCGAACTTCATTTGCGCCGGATCAAGCGGAATACTTTGAATCCAGTCTTCTTTTTGATAACGCCTTGTAAAAGAAGAATAAGCTGCCGCATCATCTCCGCCCGAGTATTTACTGGCATTTAATTTACTACCCAATCCTGACGAACCGGAGCTGCTACCACCTGTTTTTTTTTGATCCCCAACCACATCAATATCAATAATGGCATTTGTCAGACGCTCCGTATTCACACCTTCGCTTCTGACATAAAACACATATTTATTCCCCGATCTGCCGAATACAATCATATTTGTATCGACCCCGATGGTTGTTGAACCGGGTTGCATAAAGAGCAAAATAGAATTCGGCGAACTTGAAGTTTTCACATCAAAAACGTTCTGGTCACCGATATAAACGCTTTCAACGAGTTCCCACTCCGGGAAATTGATAAGGGTTAACATACCGGCGCGTACTCTGATCGGTAAAACCAAATCTGGTGACCAATAATACTTTGAATAAGCAGGCTTTGATTGCCCTTCACCTAAATTCTGAAGCGGATCAAGCCATGCACTTTGCATCATACCGAGCGAACCGATACCCGCATAATCCAAATTCATCGGTTGATATTGTCCTTGGGATTGATCGGCATTTTGATCTAAACTTCCCGTTGTTGCCTGTGCATGCGCGCAAGTTGCACCAACAAGAGCGCTTAAAACAATCAATCCTTGATAAATTCTATTTTTCATCTGTATTTTCCTTTTCTATTCGGTTTTCGTACGCGACAGTGACCACGCAATAACAGTAAATCCAATCGGATTATTCAGCCTTTCACCATATTTAACTGTCTTTTTGCGATAAAAAACTTTGAGCGATGCCGTCCAGTAGCTAACTGTAGGCGCTGTTGAATCCGGGTACATATCTCGTGCTTCATATTCCACCTGCCAAAGACCGCGACTGAGTTCGTTGACCGTCATAATACGTATCACACGTGTTAAACCTCTGTCACGTATTTCTTTTAAGGCACGATTAGCCGTTTTATCCAAAAAGGCCTGATATACGGCAGATGACGACATTTCCTGCAAACTACCGCCAGGCATCCAACGTGCTTCCATTTCCTGCACATCGCCGACAAACGCACTTCGAAGCAATACATATTCTCTGACAAAAACTTCCGTCACCGCTTTTTGATCAATCATCCCCTCTAAGGGCACAATATCATAAATTTGTTCTTCTTTATTTTCAAAAGTGAGTAAAAACGGCTCAATCCGATAGAGCGGAACAAGCTGCATAATCGCCAAGATAAGCACAAAATTGCAACACATGCTCACCGCCACAATCACGGCAAAAGCACGCGCCGTCCACAAATAACGTTTTTCCGCAGCGTTAACAATCACAGCCTCATCTTTTTGAGGCATAGGCGCACGCCTGACGCGCGCACCGGCGGCCGGTCCGATTAATTTTTGCTCAACATTGTTCACACCTAATCTATCTGCCATTTTTTATACCTTTAGATAGAAGCAACAAACCAATCAGGTAATGTTTTATCAAGCTCCACATGAATACACGCGCAAGGCGAAAGTTTCAATTCATTGACATCTTTTCCGATACCGACAGGTTCCGGTTCATAATACGATCCGCATCCTGAAACCATTAAAACGGCAAGAAGAACAAATATTTTCCGATACATATTAAAGCTCCTTTTTATCACAAAAGACATTTTCATCTTATCCTTTTTCTTTTTAAAAGTCTAACATGAACACCGACGAATCCCCAACTTATCACGACAGAAGACCCCCGATTGTGAAAGAGTGTATTTTGAAAAGATTAATATATATTAAATTTGCAAACAAAAAAAATAAAAAATTTTTTTTAATAATGACGACAAGAAAAAAAGCAAGCGTAAATTAACTTTTCTGCATGAGATGCCGGCTATACTTTCCCCAAAAAAAATGCGGAGAGCATGTGCAGATCATAAAAAAAGTTAGTTTAAGCGAAACGAGTGTACATAAACGTACACGACTGAGCGTAAATTAACTTTTCTGCATAAGATGCCAGCTATACGCATTTTTTACAGAATTTCAACTTCTGTTTGCGAATAACGTGTCACGGTAAACCCGAGCGGATTCATAAATTTCCGTCCCATAAACATACGGCCGTCAATAAAGAATGCCGTCACGCTGGCAGTCCAGTATTTTGTATTCAAAACCAATTGATTTTTCCCTTGCGAAGTGTCTCGATGTAAATCATATGTTCTAAACTCCACTTTCCAAACAATACTGCGCTCTCCGCCAACTCTTTTTGCCGAAATCACTTCCGTATCGCGCACCACATTTTCTTTTAAAAAATTTCCGAGTTGCTGCACGCTTGTGGTGTAAAATTGTTCATAAACAACCGGCAAAGACATATAATGTACAATGCCGCCCGGAAACCATCTTGACTGCATTTCGCGTTCGTCTTGAATGACATTATTGCGGAGCATCACATATTGCTTAATAAAGGTTTCCATGAGTTGCTCCGATGAAGCCATATTTTGAGCAATGACTTCATATCGAACCATCGTATCAGAGTTTGATTGTCTGATAATCAAAAAAGGCTCCACCATAACGCGAGGCGCCATCCGAAACAACACAAGCGATGCACACGCAAAAAACAAAAGCGAAACAGTGCAGAGCAAAATTGTCAGTCTTGCAACCCATTGATAATAAATTTCTTTGAGTGTTCTTAATTTTTTTTCATCCGTATCCGTGACATATTGTTCTTGGGGCTCTTTTTGTCCGTTTGTAATAGCCGGTCTGATTTGTCCGTTATTTTCCAAGTTTACCATATTATCACTCATCTGAAAAAAATGTTTTTTTGTATCAATCCTTATTTGAAAAAAAACGTTAGCATATCATTTTTTTCTTGTCAACTCCGCGGCTGATTTATTTTAAGGATTATACGGATCTCCGGGGCCGAAATCAGCCTTGTAAGGTAACGGAATCAGCTGATCTTTATTTGCTTGTTTATCAGCTTCCTGTCGATATTTTCCGCTTACCTGCCCATTGACGCGTTCAGATTTTATTTGCTCATCCAGTTCCGTTGACGGCTGTGTATTATCTGACAGAATAACCAATTCTTCATTATCTTTTTGCATACATAAAATCATATCATCCGATTTTTTCTTAATTTCTTTTATGTCATCTGTTAAAACGGGTAGTTCATTTTGAAAATCAAGAGCTGCCTGAATATATTTATTTTTGCCCTCGTCCAAACACTGTGAAATCGCTTCATACGTTTCATCATCTGCGATGAATTCCGATGATACGATACGTGAACTTTCTTCGCCCGGTCTTAAATAATCGGTATCTTTTTTCGTAAATTTGCAGAATAGTTTTTCGATATATTCATCTATCGTATGTCTTGTTTCATCGATTTTAACTTTTAACTGATCCAAACTTTTTTGGTATGTTTGTTCCATGTCCACAAATTGCAAAACATCACCGATTTGCGTACGTGCCAAAAAGCGTTTTTCCAAATCAAAAATTAAATTGGCATGTTTTGTGATTTCTTCTTCACTCGGGTTCTCGCCACCCGTAAAACTCTCATCTGCATTTTCATATTCATCGTATAAGTCCATCACGGCATCAGTAAGTGTCAACCCGTTATCATATTTGAAAAAGACCGAAAGTTCGCCGACATTTGGCACATACCTCTCGCCTTTTGCCGCTAAAAAGATACGGCTTGAATTTTCAAGTTTCGATGCCGGACAAACAGCAGAAAGAAATCCCTCTCCACATACAGGTTTTGCACCCTCCATTAAAATATCTTCTATATCAATATCTCTCTCAACAAACCCTCTGGGGCCTAAAATGCGTTTCCAAATATCCGGCAGTTTTTGGCCTAATTTTAAGAATTCAGATTTCGTTGTTTTCGGGTTTATTGAACTCGGACAACCGATCGGCGGACACGCAAACGTGATTTCCCCGTTTTCCGGCTCATACTTATTAATGGTATCCAAATCCACCGCATCAAAATGAAAAACTTCTCTTAAAGGCGGCGTATACGATTGCGCAATGCGTTTTGGGGCCATAAAGTCACGCTTTGTTCCCTCAAATCCGACATAATAGTCTACGTCTTCTTTTTGGCAATCCGAACATTCAAAAATCGGAAAACCGGAGGAACCGAATACAACACCGCCAAACACAAATTTTGTCAGCGATTGAAGCGCTGCAGCTTGCTGTAATTTTTTAATATTTTCAAGCATTTTTTGGTGACGTGCTAAAATTTTCTGATAAGTTTGAGGGGTATATAAATTTTCGAAAGAACTGATATCCTGATAAGCACTTCTGACCTCTGCTTTTGCAAGCTCCTTAAAATTTTCCCTTAAATTGCCTGCAACACCCAACATACTTTTAACAGAATCATTTGCTTCAAGCAATGCAGATGCCATAAGCACACCGGATAGCACGCTGTTTCCTTCCCGTGCTTCAAGTGCCTGTTTCATTTCCTCATGGTGTCTTTTTTCCATTAAAACCGCATTTTTGATATATGCCTTTTTAATTTCAGCTTCAGTTTCACCCATCAATGCAAGTTCTGCTTTTAGTTGTTTAACTTTATTCTGATCCGTATCGATTTGTTTTTTAAGAGAATCAATCTGCGGTTGCAAGTCCACCACGATTTTTAAATTTTGAAGTTTTGTTGCAATAGCATCATCTTTAAAACCGCTCACATATTCCGGATCCCTATTTTTTTTCTGATCTTCAAGCGCGATACTTCTGTCTTGAGCACCTGCTAATGACCGTGCTTCTTCCTGCTTTGAAAGCTTTTCTTGATATTCATCTTTGGTTTGATTTAAGCGTTCCAAAATCTCATCAATCTCATTATATTTTCGTTGCCTGACCGATTTGGCGTTTGATATATCGGCCTGTGCTTTTTCTTCCAACGCAAGCATTTCATTTTCCTGGCGTACTTTTAATTCAGAAATTGAAGATACTTTATTTATACTTTGTTCAAATTTTTGACGTGCATTTTCAATATCTCTTTCATTCTGCGCTTTCAGTATTTCTTTTTCTTCTTCAAGCTGCTTTCTTAAAGCATCAACCTTTTGTTTAATTTCCGAAGCATTTAATAGCTGTGCTGCTAAAGAGGCTGTGTAAGTTGCGATATATTCTTCACTGACATTTAAGGTCTCATTTAAGGCTTTTGCCAAATCAAAATCAATTAAATTAAAATTATCGGAAGAAAAATAGAGTTCCATATTTTTGTATTTTTCTTTGAGGTACTGATTATAAACTCTTTTTTCATCTTCCCATAAGGGATAAACCGTATGTGGCACACCATAAATTTGACCACCATCTGCCATATCCTGACCGACTTTTTGAGCCAAAACCGAGCCTATTTGCCAACGCACTAAATTTTGCTCACGCATTGAGCTTGCTGATTCGGCACTTTTTTCCGGATTTTCTTCAATACCGCCTCCGATCGCACTTAATTCATTTTCACTTAAACTTTTTTCGGACTGAAGAAAATTCATAGACTTTTTACTGCTGTCTTTTTCTTGCCCGTCTGAATCTAAAGCCGATAATTTGTTATCAATCACAGTCGTTCCAAATTCAGCTTTTGTTGCCTCTTCAAAATTATCTTCCGTTATATCAAGATCCGTTGCAACTTCTGCTTTCGCCATTTTATAAGCCGAAATTGCTTCCCCTAAGAGCCCGCGCATTTTAGCATAATCTGTTAGAGCAAAAACATCATCTGAGCAAACAATATTATAACTTGTCACCGGTTCAAATTGTGTCGCATTATAAGGTTTTCTACATCCCGTGATCGGTGAACATTTCTGACCTAAAATTGTTTCTTTATAGTGACAACCTTTTCCGAACCATACTTCATCAGCTTTTGAAGTTCCGTAATAGTTTGCCAAATAATCACGAGCCGAAATAACCGAGCGTGCCAACCTTGCAATGGCTTGAGCGTGACGTTTTTGCGTTTTTTCATATTCTAAAAAAGGTTTCCTCATCGCGGGCAATTGTTGCTTTGTGTTGTGCATATTTTGGGCTTCACTTGAAAGTTCATAAAGCCCTTTGATAATCGGCAAAGCCGATAATTGTTCTTCATCTGCTTCAAATGTCACACCCCCGATATATTCCGGCGCATCTGCTAATGTAAAATCCGAAACCGAACCCTCATCTGAATCTTCGTCTGCTTCGTCTGATTCTTTAGTATTTATAACCGCATTTGAATCTAACAACAAAGAACTGACAGATGAAGGCTTTTTAGTCATATCTGAAATCGAGAGTGTTTTAGTCGTAGCAGGCTCTAAATCGATTTTTTTTGAATCAATCATCGGCATGGTTATTGATTTATTAAACAATGAGTTTTCCGCTTTTGCATCAGAATCACTTCCCGGCTTAATATCAAAAATCGAAAATTTCTTTGGTTCATCAGATGCCGTCACAGACTTTGCCATCACGCCTTGAGGTATAGCTTGAGAATCCATAGCTTTCAGCGTAGGAGATTTGATCATCACTTGAGTTTTATCCGTTTTAGATGGTTCTGAGGATAACACCACTTTAGGCTGACTTAAAGAAGTTTCTTTCTTTATACCGGCCGACGAAAACGTCTTTGGCATACTGCTATCCGCTGCTATTGCGATTTGAGAGCAGAATAAACAAGAGAACACGAGTAATATTTTTTTCAATAATTTATTTTGAAAAACGCTGATTATATTATTAGTTTGCATCTTTTTGAACTCCCTTTATCAAAACGTCATTATTGAGCGGCTTTACACCTGTTTTTAATGTTTTCGCTGCCTCATATTGCGCATCAATTAACACTAATTCTTCCTGCATTCTGATCAGTTTATCTTGTGTTTCCCTTATTTTATAGTGGTTCGACCAGTTGCCGAGTTCTTCCTCAGTTGATGAAGCTCCCTGACAAATGGCAGACATATTTTCTTTACCATCGACCATACATTCTTCCATACTTTGATTTTCTTTTTCAATTAAAGGTAATCTCTCCGTTCTTAAACTATTGGCTGCCATATAGTTTTCCATTTGGCTGTCGGCAATAAATTCCTCACCTTTTTTCTTAAACAGATTGATAACTGCACTTCTTTGTTCAGCCGGCACTGAAGCAATCATCCCTTCGGGGAGTGTTAAGAATAATTGTTTATATGCATTGGCCACAGAGGGTTTATCTTTAATATCGGCAATACTTGAATTTTTGATTGTTTTTGCTGCTGCAATCACGGATTCCCCATCTATTTTTTTCAAAGGCGACTCATTTAAGTCAAATGGAATGAGTGAAGCGATAGTTGCAGCGATTTGATTTAATAATTCCTCTTTTACTTGTCGTATTTCATCCGAAACATTTCGGCCGAATTTCATAATACCTTTACCGACATCAAGCGCATCATCTATAAAATCAAGTGACGGTGATGGCGGCAGCGGTGGAATTAAAAACGCAAAAACATCAGAACTGTAAGAAAGGCAAACAGTTAAAATAACGGCAAAAAATTTTTTCATATTTTGTCCCTCCTACTGCGCATTCCCAAGTCCGTAATCTTTTAAATCTTCCTCTTTTAAAATGTAACTGTCCAAATCAATCTGCGAAGGATCCTTCTCCGGATTACCCAATTTATAATCTTGGGTAAGCATATCTGTTGTTGCTTTCAGTTCTATTAAACCTGCGTTTGTGTTTAAATTATCAAAGAGTAAATTATTTTTGCTAATATTCAGTTTATTAACGGATTGTAGTTTTGTCATCAAACTGTTCGATTCTTCACAAGCCTTAACATCCTTATCATTATCTTTATCAAATTTTTCCGACTTTTTTTGATGTTCCACCATCAAAGCAAATGAATTTGCTGCCGCATTAATTAATTTTTTCTGTCTTGCTTTTTTCACTTTTTTAGTTGTTTTGGCATCCAATTTTTCTTTAGCCCCGACAAATATATCGCTGATCAACCCGGAATATGCTTTTTTTCTGTCTGCCGGCGACATTTTTGCAATTCTCGAAGCAAAAGCAGAACCGATACTCTTTCCTTTTTCTTTTAATGCATCCAGAGTTTCTTCTAGCTCCTCCATTGTTTCATCATATTCTTTTTGAAGCCCGGCATATTCTTTATCGGTCTCAAAATAAGTCGTATCTTCTTTGGAAGCATCATCTATGTTTTTCTTCAAATCAAGGCTTGCCGACTTTGCCTCAGAAAGTCGTTCTTCCAAAAGATTTTTTTCTTCCTGACTTTCTGCCGCATCATAAAGTTGTTGATAAGTCTGCTCATTTGTTTTTGATGCTTTGAATTTCGCGTTTAATTCTTCTTTTAAGACCGACTGACGCGAAGCCATTTTTTCTTTTAAATCATCCGCTTTTCGTTTCAACTCTACACTCGATGAAGCCTTTTTTCCCGTATCGACTATTTCTTTCCCTTCTTCATACATTTCTTTGCCTTCTTCATAAAGCTGCTGACCTTCTGCATAAAGTTCTTTAGCTTCGTCAACTCTTTCTTTAATTTCGCCGACATATTCATCCACCTGTTCCTTAAGCGCTTTTAATTCGCCGACAACTTTTTCTTTCCACTCCACAACTTTTTTAATGGCCGTATTAATTTTCGTCTCAAGTTTTTGAATTCCGGATTCAACAGCACCCAGCGCATCTTCCAAACCCGTAGCAACATCGACTTTAGGCTGAGCAACCGCACTAAAGCTTAAAAAACAAAGGACCAAAACGATTTTTAAAAGACTTTTAATTTTCATCTTTTTTGTCCTCCGTTTTCTCGCTTTTTTGCTTATTTAATCCCATGAGCGCATTCGTTGCTTGGTAATCAAGTTGCATTGCTCTCATCCTTAAAATTCGGTTGTTCCGCTTAAATGATTTTTGAGCTACTTCTTGAATGAGAGATTGTGCCTCATCAATTGTTTCGGGGGTTTGCGGATCATCTTCCTCGCTTGCTATTTCCTGTCTTAAAACTAAGCTTTCGCTATATTGATCAGCCGATTGATTTGCATTTCTTTCATTCACGGCTTTTTCCTTTTGTTGCTGATATTCAATATCATCTTTTTCCGGTTGTTTAAGAAAGAATTCTTTTGTTTTTTCTGCTTTTTTATCATCCGGCTCTGAAGGGTCTCCGCTTGAAATAGACGCCAGTTCTTTAAATTCGGTTATTGGCAAATTTGTCGGTACTTTACCCTGTTTAATCGAATTGGCAGTATCTTTTGCTGCTGACATCACATTTTGTATTTTATCGGCTGTGCTTTTTATCATTTTAAGACCTTTTTGTCCCTCAGCAATCACCCCTTTGACAGTCCCCTCAGCTTGTTTAACTGTTTTTTTCACTTTTTCGACAGTTTTGCTAATTCGTGTGGCCAGTTGTTTTGTTTTACTGATAAAGGCTTTTCCCTCCGTTACTTTTTTCTGAAATTCCGGATGATTATTCCCGACTTTTTCTAATAATCCGCGCCCAAATTCAATATCAGCTGACGCCGGTTCAATCAAAACAAGCGAGAAAAATAACGCTGATATCAAAATAAGCACTTTTTTCATTATTTAAGCTTCCTTATATATTTTCGGCATCTTTCCTTAGCGGTTTTCCCGTCTTCGTCAGATAGTTTTTCCCAACCGACCGGCCCGGCCTTACAATAAACAGGGATTGTATCAAACACAACCGTCATCCCGGCATATGCATCAGTTATCAAATTCTGATATTGTTGAAATCTGTTTTCCTGAGCCACCATTTCAGCCAATCCCGACATCTGTGCTTGCTCATTATCGTTTGCATTATCTTTTATCTTCTCGATTCTGTCATCAATTTCAGACGAAGCAACCTCTTTTTTAAACCGAATTAAATTCACATATGTTCCCGCAAGCGTTTCTCCGCGTACTTTTGCATATCTGTTTAAGTTATGTTGCCTTTCAGATTCTTCTTGCGCATTAATATCTTCACAAATTGTGCATATACAAAGCTGAACGTCTTCGGCTTTGACCCCTTTTGAAATATCTAAGTCACACCAATTAGCGAGTTCGTCCGAAAAATAAAAAAGCCCGTTATCATCTGTGCCGGTCAATCCGCCCGGTTCCCAAGAACTATCTTCTGACTCAGCTTTTTTATGATCTTCACAATAACTCATAAATTTATCATTTAAAATACTCAGTTCTAAATTCCCGATAGCAAGTTGTAAATTATCCCTTGCCATATCCAGATCAATGGCGGCATTTTCGATCTCAATCGCAATTTTTGATCTCGTGCTGTCGCCTGCTTTATTTGATAAATCACCTATATCATCATCAACCGTTGAAGCACCCGCCTTATTTTTAATGGAATTTGCCTTATTAAAAATACTCGGAACAGTTTCAGCTAAAATACTCTCATATTTCTTTTTGGCCTCATTTCGATCTTCTTCCACGTCGGCGTTTAACTCTCCGCATATTTGGTTAAAGCATTTCTCAAACGTGTCTTCGCTTATTCTGTCATCATAATTTATCTGACACCAATTGGCCAATCCGTCTGCAAAATAAAAATTTCCGTTATCATCTGTGCCTGTCTTAAAACTATCGCCGATTGCTGCCGCGTGTCCCATTGAAACATAGTGTGAAATAAAAACATCAGAACCTATCGTATTGGCCGACGTTTTCTTAAAAGCGGACGGTGTTTTAGAGTTGGAAATTGATGGTGTTATCATTCTTGTATCTGTTCCGACCTTGCTTTTAATATTTGGATCGGTATCACTTTTTTTATCAATATTTGAAACTGCTTGATTTTTAATATTTTTTTCTGTTTCACCGTTTTCATCTGATTGTGTTTGGTTTTCGCTATCTGTTTGTGCAGAAGTCTTATTTGAAGATGGTCCGTCCTGATTCTTCTTAAAAACACCTCCGACAGCTCCGAATGCATCTTTTGTCCCTGAGGCTAAAGATTTCTGTGTTCCGATCACATCCACATCTGAAACTTGACCACCGAGTGTATTTAATCCCTTTTCCATTCCGGAAAGTGAGCCACCGAGGTTCACTGTTTCTTTTTGCATTGCTGCCGCACTTTGCATCACGGATTGCGGATTACTCCAATCCGTACTTAAGGCTGTATTTATAATTTTAGTACTTGTATTATAAACCTCTTGTCCTTTTTCATAAACAGCTTTACCAGTATCATAAATTTCTTTACCTTGGTCATAAACTTTTTTACCTTCATTATAAACGTCTTTACCTTTATCAATAACGGCCTCTACTCTTTCTTTCTTTTCTTCGACCCATTTCTTCGCTTCTTCATATCTTTTCTTAAGAGCTTCTAAGCGTTTTTTTCGTTCTTCGAGCCTTGTTTTCATCTCTTCTAGCTTTGCTTTTATTTTTTGAACATCTTTCAGTTTGGCCAATGCCGCAAATTTATCACCTAAAACTTGCTTAATATTATCAATCGACATTGTTTCTTGAATCACACTTAATTTTGATTGAATCTGATTCAGTTGAGCCTCAATAGCATTGCATACAGCTTCTATATCAAGTGTCGGAAAGCCGACTGCAAAAACCTTATTGCTTGGAAACATCACCATTCCAAGCACCATGAGCCCTAAAAATTTTGAAAAAAATGATTTTCGCATATTGCTCTCCTTTGAAAAAAGAAGTATTATTTTTTATATTAACATAAAAATCCGTCAGCACCTACTACTTTTTAACTTTCTACGAAATATTTAAATATTTTGTAACAAAGTTTTCTTCGCCGTATTCCTTAATTAAACTTTCCACCAAGAGCACATTCTTTCTGCCTGAATTGTAAAGTTTCAAATACGGCCCGAGCGCCCCCAAATTCACATCTAAAATAACGGATTCCCCTGTCGCTGGACGTGAAAGTAAAATTGCATACGGAAAATCTCTGTATGAGCGTCCGAACACAAAATCAAGCTCATTTTGCGTTAAGTTCCACGTGGCATAATCTTCCGGCATAGCTTGCGGATTTCTGAAAAAGATAATCGTTTGGCATTGACCTCTGATCACCTCACCAACCCCTAAGCGGTCGATAATATTCGGTTGTTGGAAAGCACAAAGATAGGCCTGTCTTTTTTTACGTCCTTCTTGCAGACCGATAATAAAGTGATCTCTAAACATCGGGTGCTTGAGCATCGGCGCCGTTTCATCGATCATAATCAGTGACGGCACGCCTGTTTCACCTGTTTCCGATTGAATACGGTGCATAATATAGCTGATCACGGCCGGTGCCAATGTATCATCTTCAAAAATATGCGTAAAATCGAATGCCATAAAACGCTTTGATTTCAAGTCAAGGTTATCATTTTCCGCGTTAAAAATATTTCCGTATTGATCCGGGTTAATCCACCTGTAAATTTCGCGTCTCATATTTCCGGTCGGTGAAAAACAGCTTTTATAAAGATTTTTCATTACTCTTTCTTCTGGCCTCAAATAATCAAACGCCGTTGTCACGGCACGTGCAATTTCTCTTTCCGATAACGCATCATCTGTTAAGGTAATAGCTTTCATCCAGCGTCTTAAAAAGGCTCTGTTTTCTTTTGTATCACTACAATCAAACGGATTTAACGACACATTTTTATCATCGCCGTCAAAACCGACATACGCCCCGCCGATCGAGCGCGTGAAAATCTCCGCACCTTTATGGCGGTCAAAGAAAAACACCTTCAAATCCGCATGCCGCATTGCTTGACCGGCCAAAAAGGTCAAAAGTGTTGTTTTACCTTGACCGGTCGGACCGATAATACAACAGTGTGCCACAGCACCCTCATCAGGTGAAACGTGAAATTGAAAACGATAGGCCGAGCCCGAAACCGTTCTGAAAACCGTAATAGCCCCCGGCCCCCAATCTGATTTGTTAAAACCTTCAGCGGGTCTGTCAAACGAAATTGCCAGTGCCACAATTCTTGATAAATATCTGTATGTTCTTGGATATGTATCATACGTCGGAAATTGGCTGAAAAATGTCGCTTGTGTCACCCAACCCTCACGAACGGGCGTGACCGAAAACGTACGACAAATACGCTGAACTTCACTTTCGCCATAATCCAGTTCTTCTTTTGTCTGTCCTCTGATCATCACACTCATCGAATATTCGGTTAAGGATTGATAATTGGCATCACTTGCTTCCGTTGCCGAAAGTGCTTCACTGTATTGTTCCAAAACAGTCGGAGAAAAGTTTGTCACAGCGGCCATTCTTTGTTGTTGAATTAAAAGCATTCTGGCTTGCGGTCTGAAAATCGGTCGAACATTGTGCATCAAAACAAGCTCACAATCCATTGAAAGCAATGATACAATCATACTTTCATCCATATAATCGCCGGTGGTTCTAATCCCCATCACGATTTCATATAAATCTTTATCGCCCGAGAAAAAGTGTATAATACCTTTTTCTTTTGTAAAATGGATATGGTCAGCGGTAAGCATTTCGTTGAGCTCCGAGCCAACCGCGTGTCTGACCTTTGCCTCCGGTTTTGAAACCGGGCTGCATAATCTTGAAAAAACATAAAACGGGCTGTCGGTGGCTTTGCTGTTTTCTGTTTCATGCATCTGAAAAACGCCGTATTCCCCGAGTGTTGCAATCACGGTCTGACACGCATAATTTAAGTCTTTTAAGGCATCTTTTCTGTCGGCCACACTTAAAATCATATAGTGCGTATTATGATAAACTCTGTCCATATTCGCATACCAAACTTCAGACACAGCTTCCAAAACATCGTTATTAAAGTTGCCTTGCTCCATTTCTTGCGGTGTTTTTTCCCTAATTGTAATCACCCGACAAATAATCGAAAGCTCCGACAAACTGTCGATGGTTTGTTTTCTGGCTTCCATCATCGAATAAATTTTCTCAGGCGTTGCCGACCCGAAATCCGAACCTTCAATTCGAAAAACTCTGGCATACGATCCATTTGTACACTTAATGGTCATTCCGTCTTCCATCAAACTTGCAAACGGCAAAAAGTCCGAAACGCGAGATTCTCTGGGAGTCGGTAAAACCCAATTTCCGAAACGTGTGGCGAGCAAAACGGCAAATGCCGTGGCTGACAAAATACCAATCACGGCGATCATAACTTCAAAATTGCTTAACCCTTCTGCAAAAAGGGTTGTAAAATCAAAACTAGGGTTCAAATTTACTTCCTCCTTCGGGATATAAATTTTGCGTAGCCTTAAATGTTTGCCCGAACGCCTGAATCATTGTTGACAAATGAGGTTCTTTCACGCCCCATCCGATAAAAACCAAATGCAAACAAACAATAGAAATAACAAAGAGCAAAGGGTTAATATCTGCCATTCCGACAGCCATAAACATCACAGGCGTCTGAATACCGGCACTCAAAAGAGCCGGCAAAACAGGCGCCCAAAAAATTTTCGGTGGCTGTGCGACAGCCTTTAAAATCATATCCCTCATTTTTTATCTTTTATCTTACTTCCCTTTCCGTATTCACATAATAATCATAAAACTTTTTCCATCGCAAGGTTTATTTTTCATTTTACCTTTACATAATTAATGTCCGCCCATCTGTCCCATAATACCTTGAACGGTTTCCAAACCCTTTTCAGCTGTCGTTACGGCAATATCGGCATCTCTGGTAGCGCGCGCCCCCTGACTAAGTGCATTAGTTGTTGTCCCAAGATTCTTACCTAAATTTTCATTAGATGTATTCACATCTTGATTGAACTGTGCTGCTCCCGTTGCAACTGAATTTGCGCCTGTCGGATTTGAATCCGGATTTGTTGCCGCAATCGTTGCTAAAGCACCGACACTATTGGCAGCGCCGCCTAACCCCGCAAGTGTCGTTTGTGCACCGACTGTTACACTTGTCGCCGCACCACTGGCAGCTCCGGCCACATTTTGAAGACCTGCCAAAACATCATGAATATTTTCTGCATTTCCTAAACCTTTCATTGCATCCACAACATTTTTACCACCACTTACAAGAGCTGCACCTGTTGACACTGCCCCCACACCTGCGGTCACTGCACCCGCCACAAAGTTTGCGGTTTGTGTGAAACCATTTACAATATCCCCAAAAATCTGTGCACCTGTTTTCACGCATTTACCTTTATTCATTTTACCACTACATTGCTCCTGCGTTACAACGGGATTACCATTCGCATCAGTTGAACAAACAGGCCTTGTTCCATCAGCTCTCCAAGCCCCGGCGCCACCCGACGGCGGGCATCCGGCATTTGTAAAAGCACTCATATTTTTCATTGCTGAACTATTTAACATATCTTCCGGATTCAAAGCTGCCTGTGCACCCGCATCAGGCAACAAAAGTGCCAATTGTTCATCTTCACACCCTTCCTCCCCGTTACACGAGGGTCCACCTTGTCCTTTTCCATTCATTGCAGCATTAATCTCGTCACCGCTTGTTCCTTGGACAACCGCATACTGCGTATCTAAAAAGTTCTTAAAATCCATTTCTGTTTGGCTTGCTACCTGAATCGTCCCTTTGCCTGAAAAATATTCCAAAAACGGAAACATCAACGAGAGCAAACAAAGACTGATCATAATGTACCCTAAATGTTTGTAGCTGACCTTGTTAAAAATTGCCAAAACTGCAAACATCACAAGTCCGAAACCGGCAATCACATAAACAATCCGCCTTAAATCCACAAGTGTTGAATATATTTTAGCTTTCAGAATAGCAAAAATATTTGCATTACCTGTACCTGTACCTGTCCCCGAAGATGATGACTCATATGTCCTTGTGTCATTTCTTATTGCAAAATTTGTTTCGGGATGTGCATCCATATATTCATTTGAATACGGGCCATATACAAACTCTCCACTGGTGCTGTTGGAAGTTTGATTAGATGACGAAGTCTGAGGAACAACACCCCAACCGGTATCTACAGCCTGAACATTATTCGGGGCTAAAACAAAAGAAAACAATATGCTTAGCATAGCAATACTTAAAAATTTCATCATCTTTTTCATAGCACCCTCCTTTTAAATTACTTTAAGGTGTCCGAAATACCTTTGACTGTCACATTTGCGCCTGTTCCGGCCGTCATATAATTTAAGATTCCGGCCGTTGCCGCAATCACCACCACCCCGATAATAATAGCAGCGAGCCACTTCCAGTTTAACGCCCCGAAAAGCCCCGTAATGGCGACTGCAATAATACCAAAACCGGCGGATGCAAAAATAACCGTTTTCATTCCGCTGAAAATTTCCGCACCGGTACTTGTCAAATTTTCAAATACAGCATATGAATCTACTGCACATAAAATCGAAGAAATCGCAAAAACAGTAATGCCTGCGAAAACATATTTTTTGAGTTTCTTAAAATTTATATTCAGCATTTTTCTTTCCTTTTCTTAAATTTTGTGAAGAACCCCTCCGAAGAGAGGTTCTTCACTAAGAGCCATTAATTCAAGACAGTTGCACCGGAGGAGCTTGAACCTGAGAATGTATCAGCTAAACCGCCTTGTCCTGTCGTTGTAACATTATCACCTGTGGCGTAAGAAATGAGCGCACCGGCAGCTGCCAAAACACCAAGACCGACGGCGAGTGCACCGAACCAAGGCCATTTGATTTTTCCGAAAATAGCAAGTGTTGCTAAACCGACCAAACCGAAACCGCCGACAACGAATACAATGGTACGAACAGCTTTAAAGACATTGGCTGATTTTTGAATAGCCAGACCAACAACTGACTGAGATGTTGCACCTTGTGCGAACGCATCACCTGTCATGGCAAGTGTCAAAACAAGTGCTAAGCTAAAAAGCGTCCACAAATTATTTTTTAAGATTTTCATATAAGTTCTCCTTATAAACTTTGTTAACAAAATTTTCTATACAACTTTATTGTATCAATTTTTTTCGAAATTAGCGAGTCTTTTTTTGTCGTCTTAAAAATACTTAACATATTGATTTATATGCAAAATATTTTCATGTAACAAAAAATTCATACTCACTTTTTCTCCAAAATAACAGATTTACTATAAAATGTAATGGTTAAAACATACTTAAAACCATCCCCCGTTTTCTGTCCCCTCTGAGCACAGCTCAGCTGTGCGAGTTAGGGGTCCTTAAAAAAAACGTCACTTAAGAGCGAGTGAAACAAGCGTCTGGGTCCATTCCTTTTTTATCCTCTTTCTCGTCACCTTTAGGCTTGTCCCGAAGGTCCACACTTTAAGTCATTACATTTATTTTAAAAAAAAATCCATTAACGCAATTTTAACACAATCTGTTGTAGTTTAAGTGAAAGATGTTGTTCTCTGAAACAGCTTAATCCCTTTTTTTATAAGGTGTTTTAAGGTTTCGGAGCATAAAGGAGTCATATATAAACAATGCAAAAAAATAACATTCGAAATTTTGTTTGCAGTTTTCTATTTTCCGTTCTGGCGGTTGCACTCGTTCAAAAAATATTTTGGCGAACCCCAAGTCATGAACAAACGGAACAACCGTCTTTGAAACCAGAAAAAATTTCTCTTTTCACCGAAAACAATGATTTTGCCGAAAATCTCGGTGTAGCCGACAATCAGGTTGCTGTTGATGTTTCTGATATTTCAGCCCTAACGGCTCCGCAAATCAGTGAGGAGCCCGAAGATATTCAAACGGCAGAAACGACCGTTATTTTGCCCGCTAAGAATAACATATCGGTTTCAACAGATATTCAAAATGCCGCTGAAATTCACTTAAGTTCACCTGTTATAACCGCCTCAAAGCAAGACGAGGAAGTTATTTCTGAACCGATTATTTATGCCGACACCTCACTTGAATCACCTCAATCTACCACTTTGGAAGACGAAGATCCTATTCCGCTTTCTCAAATTACACAAAATGAGTACAGTCAAAAAATCACGGTCTCCGGCTCAACAGGCGCGGCGCAAATTGCGATGATTGAGCCTGAAGTTCTCATCAGCTCGATGGAAGAGCCCGATATTTTAGCCGAAACAAAAGATCTGGCCGATGCCGATTTGAAAACAAACGAACTCGGCACAATTCTTGACATCACACAAAATGATACGTCGCTTGAAAGTACGGAAGTGGAAGAAACACAAGATCAAGCATCTTATCAAATTGACAATCCGTGGGTTGTTGCCAAAGGCAACAAATATGCCAAAAACCAAGCTGTGGTTGAAGAGTTTTCAAAAACAGAGCATCCTCTTTTAACAAAAGCAGATGAAAACGCGACCCAATCCGAAAAAGAAGTTCAAAAAGCGCTGAGTGCACCTCTTTTACAAGAAAAAAAGGGTGATACAAAGCTCGCCTATCAGATGATACAAAATATTTTAATTCCGATTCCGGAAGACATTTTAAATGACACCGATCAAACGCCAAATCTATCACAAACACCTGAAGGTGCTTCAGAAAAACAAGTTGAAGAAAGCGTTCTCTCGCAGTCTAAAGCAGAACAAAATACCGATTTAAATGATGATGAAAAACAAAGCGGTTTATTCAAGCGCATCAGTTCTTGGTTCGGTTCCAACAAACAGACAGGCCCCTTATCCGGCTCTGGTGGAAAGATTGCCAAGCAAATCAGCGATAAAACGAAAGAAAAAGCAGGCGAAATCAAAGATAAAGTTTTTTCAAGCTTAGGTAACATCAGTGATTATAAAAAAAATGACATTCCATCGATTATGCCGGCCGAGCTTCGTTTGTCTTTTCAGCCCAACCGTGCTGAAATTTCAGGCAAGACACTCAAATGGATTTATGCTTTTGCCGACAATGCCCGAGATAACGACAATGTGTATGTCGAAGTTCGAATTGACGGTACAAGCTCTTACACACTTCAACAAAAGAGGCTTAACCTGCTCAGCAGTATTTTTAGCACACGCGGTGTAGATTATCGCAAAATTAACATAATTTTTACTTCTCGTGAGCCAAACTCATTTATTATTAGAAACATTCACTTTAACAACAAAGAAATGGAGGAAACAAACAAACAAAGGTAACAAGCCATGTATGTGTTAAAAAAACTCAGCAAATTGCTTGATTATTTATTTGAGAGTTTGTATGATGACAAAATGATAAATATTTCAAAGGATTTCAAAATGAACGGAAAAACATTAATATTAGCCTGTACTTTAGCTGTATTCACCCTTTCGGGCTGTGTGTGGCAAAGCAGAGTAAACAACATTGAAAGTGTCCCGCAATCAGAACCGTGTTATGGTGTTGAATGCGCAACCGATCCTTTTATCAACAGCACACAAACGCGTGCCGATTACAGAAAATATGGTGAACTTTCGCCCAGAGATTCTCTGATTTCACAGGCCGGTGCCGGAAACAATATTTCTGCTTCCATTCCTTCAACAATTGATAATGAAGTCATTAGTTACGAAGAACAGATCGGAACATCTGGAAATGTTGATGAAGCAAACAAAGAAGCAAGCAATACTGACCAATCAAATCAAACCGACACAACAGTTTCCGATCAAAACGAAGCCGAAGAAGAAATTGATCCCATTCAAGATTGGTATGCTGAAGAAGGACAAAACTTAAAAGCTCTCTTAACAAAATGGAGTGAAGAGTCCGGATGGCGATTGGTTTGGAATACAAACAGAAATTATGTCTTAAATGCAGGTGCTATGTTCAGAGGCCGCTTTGCCGATGTCAGCTCTGCCCTTATCAGAGCATTCGCCCGTGCCAGACCGGCGCCGATTGCGACATTTTATGAAGGAAATCGCGTCTTAGTCATTGAAACGATGGAGGATGAAAATGCGTATGACTAGAATTAATTTAACACTTTGCTTAACGGCGATTGGTTTATTGGCAGCCTGTTCGCTTGCAACCGATATGGATGAAACACTCAAGCGCGAAGTTGAAAATACTGCCGCCTATAAACAACAGGCTCAAGAACCGATGCCTGCTGCCGATAACGATGTCATCAGAGTAAAAAGCGACATTTGGCTCGGTGATACCAGCGAAGTAGAATACGAAGGCAGTCCTATTCCGGGATATCTTGAAACACCCGAGGGCATTACGCTCATCTCGAATCGTCCGATTACTCTTTACGAAATCGGCACAATGATTCATAAAATTACATCTATTTCCGTTCGTTATGAACAAGAATTAGATGGTTCTGTCCAACAGCAGGCCGATGCCAACCAACCGAAATTGGAAGATCTCGGTGCTCAGTGGACCGATTCATCTAAAATGCTTGTTTCATATAAAGGACCATTGAGCGGTTTATTAGATGAAGTCTGCAACCGGTTCGGTATTTGGTGGAAATACGACAGAAAACAGATTTATTTCTACAAGTATATAACAAAATCCTTTACCTTATATACATTACCGACAAAACCGTCTATGTCGGTTGATGTCGGCGGCAACTCCACCGAAGGCAGTGCCGGATCATCATCTGTTTCAATGTCCAACTCTGTGTCCATTGATTTGTGGCAAAATATTGAATCAGCCATTCGCTCGATGATTTCAAGCGGTGCACAACTCACAACCGATCAATCAAGCGGCGTGATTACCTTAACAGGTACACCGACTGATATCAAAAAAGTCGGACAATATATCAACGAACAAAATGTCCGTTTGTCGCGTCAGGTTGCCATCAGTGTTAAAGTCTTACAAGTTGCTGTTGAAAATTCCGATAAATATGGTTTAGATATCAAAGCATTATTCGGCAAAGATCACAACCATATCCGCAGCATCAATATGCAAGGACCTGCCGGTGAAACAAGTATCGCCAGCGGTATCACGATGGGTATCATCTCAAACGGTTGGAGCATCACAAGTGCCATCCAAGCTTTGTCCGAGCAAGGTACAACATCTTTGATTACGTCAGGTACGGTGACCACCTTAAACAACAAACCGGCCCCGATTCAAGTCACCAAAACACAAAATTATTTGTCTGAAGTGACAAAGACGAATTCCGGCTCCGGCGAAGGATATAACTACGATTTGTCAACCGATACGGAAGAAATCGAAACAGGCTTTACAATTGATATTTTACCGCGTATCTTGGAACATGGTCGTATGCTCTTGATGTTCAATATGACTTTGTCAGATTTGCTTTCGCTTGATAAAGTTTACTTATCAACCGATAAAGACGGAACGGAAAGCGGCCAATACATTCAAAACCCTGTGATTGAAACACGCGGTTTCACACAAGAAGTGGCCATGAAATCCGGAGATACACTTGTTTTGAGCGGTTATGAACGCGTTGAAAATTCAAGTGATAAATCAGGAATCGGATCTGCTGAAAACTCACTGCTCGGAGGTGTGACAGCCGCAACCAAAACACGCACGATTTTGGTTATTTTATTGACCCCGGTTGTGCTTGATTCACCACTTTCTCCGGAATCGAGAATGAAATACTAAAAGATGGGATAAAACAGTGTCAGAAAACAACGATCAGACATCAGAAGAATTCAACGAAGCAACCTTAAATGAGAACAGATCATGGGGTTCCGGCTTCCGCTTGAACGGGACACGCTATGCAACATCACTGTTCTGGCAGCCGTTGCGCAACAGTGATGATCCGTACACTGAAGTTGAAGAAGCCTCTACAAACGTTCTTGAAGGTGCCGACCTCTTTGCCATCAAAAAGGGAAAATCGCCACAATTTGGTTTGTGTGTTTCCTCCCAAGGCTATAAAAGCGGAACATATGTTGCTGCTGTTTCTTTGATCAGTGCGCTTCCTTATGTTTCATCATTTTTAGCCGTCTTTAAGGTTAAAGAGGGCTGGTGGTATGTTTGCGTCAGAAATGATGTCATCTTATCCGATGGCGACATGCTTTTCTTAAATGAAGAAGACGCCAAGGCACAATTTTCTTCCATGCTTGTTGTTCCGGACTGGGGGTATAAAATTGCCCCTGCCGAGTGGAACATTGCTGACACACGTGAAGAAAATTTAGCCACTCTTTTAGAAAATGCCTCAAAAGAATCTTTACAAAAGATTCACGCTTTGCGCGGCGGAAAATTACTTGCTGTTATTATTGCAGGCTGTCTTTTAGGAGCATGGCTCATTTCAACCTTATACTCTTTAATCACGCGTTCAGGTGCCGTCAAACCAATTACAGCCCCGATCGCAATTAAAAAAGTAGAACCGAACGCTCCGCCGCCGGAACCGAAACCTTGGGAATCGATTGAAGATCCGAGTGAAATTTTTGAATACTGCTTGTCAGGCGTTCAAGATTTAATCAATGTTCCGACCCCGGGTTGGGTGATCGGAGGTATCACTTGTTCCTCAAAGGCTATTGTCACTTCATGGCACAAGCAGGTCGGTCGTCTGATATGGATAGACAAGGCCTTAAAAAATGCCGATGTAACCTTTGCCAGTCGAAGTATCTCTCCAAACGGCAATGAGGTTATGGCGTCTCTTGCCATGCCGAAAATTACGGTTAAAAATTCGCCACCGACATATATCCTCGGAGATTTAATTAATACTTTAAACGATTTATCTCAAAGTATTCAGATGCCTTTTGGTATATCTCCGCAAACAACAACATCGCCACAACAAAATGTTTATAAATCAGTCAAAATTTCGTTTTCATCCAAGCATGATCCGCTTGTGTGGCGTGATATTTTAACGAAATTTTCAGGATTTACGATTAACGTCATTAAATATGATGTACATGCTAACACTTGGTATTACGAAGGAGCTATCTATGCGTTATAAAATTTCAAACAAAACAATTTTAACGAGTGCACTTGTTTCACTTATCAGTTTGAGCACTCAACAAGCTTTGGCTCAAGAGGTCTTTGATACCGAAAGTGATGACGTTTTGGGTGTTCTTCCCAATGCACCTGCAGAAGCCGTCGAAGATGATATTATTCCTGTTTCCGGCGAGGCTCTCATTGCTCCTCAAAAAGAGGTCACTTCTGAAGTAAAAACGAAAGAAAAAGACAAATCGCAAGACAAGCAGGATTTTATCTCGAATGATTTGTTTGAAAAGCCTCAAACACAAGAAGCGCCTGCTGATCCAAAAGAGCCAACAGCGCCAATTCAGGCAAATGTCAATACCGAAAAAGTAGAAGCTCCCGTCAAAGCAGATTTACTTCCGTCAGATGATGATTTTGAAATCGATTTTGATGATGAAGCTCCTGTTGTAGCTGTTGAAAACAAGGTAATCGAGCCTCAAAATGAACCCAAAAAACCGATTCATGCGCCAAGGGTCGCTCCTCGTGCTAAAACAGCGCCGAACGCCCCAAAACGTGAAATTCCGGCTCGTCCTTCAATGCCGGCAGCTCAAAATCAAGAGATTACACCGGAACTAACCTTCGGTGAAGCCATTCTTGTAAAGACAAACAACGATTTATTTACTCAAATGTCTGACATTGAAAAGCAAACAACTTTGCTCACACTTGAACTAAAGAAAGAAAAAATCAAGAATGAAATTGAAGCGGCCAAAGCCGTTCGCGAAAAAGCTCTCTTTGAAAAACAAGCTACTGAAGAAGCCAAAAAACGTGCACAAATTGAGTGGGAAAAAGAGCAAGAAGCAAAAGTGTTTCGGGCACAAGCTGAACTCAAGCAAAAAGAAATCGAGCTTGAAAAGATCAAGCAACGCAAAGCTTTAACGGCCTATATGAACACAATGTTAGAGCAAAAACAATCTTGGGTCAACGAAAATGCAAAACTCTATGATGAGATGAAGTCACTTAAAGAGAAAAATGCAACAATGCGCCAAACCTATCAAAAAGGTTTGGGTGAAATCTCTAATAAAATGACTGATTTAATGCAAAGCGCCGAAACGGCTCAAAAAGATCACGACAGAGCCATTGTCAGCTTAACAGCCCAAAATACGCAATTAAAAAAGCGTATTGAAGCCACCGAAAAAGCGTTTCAATCAGCTGACGGCAATCCCTTTGCAGCCGGCGCTATCGCAAGCGGCGTTGGTCCTAACGGTAAACTTCAAACATCTGCCGATTCGCTTATTGCTCCCATCAGCGTTGCAACGGAATATGCCATTGTTGAAATTATCGGAAAAGGTGATATCTTAACCGTCAAACTGATGAATAAAGATGGTGAAACTTTTGTTGCGAAACAAGGTACTGTTTTACAAACGGGTCATATGGTTGAAGAAATTACCCCGAGATTTGTTCGTTTTTCACGCAACGGTTTAGAAGACTTTTTATACACTTCAGCCAATGCCATGGAAGTTGAACAAACCTCTCTTAGCGGCACGGATAAAGCTGTGGCGAATGCGCAAAAAGCTGTAAAAGAGCCTGTTATTCCTCTCATTCAAGAGCCAAAAAAACAAGAAGAGGACAACAGCTTAAATATCATCACCGAAAGTTCATTACCATCACTCGGATCAACGATGTTTATTAAGTAAAGGGATTATAATAATCCGATGGCAAAAGAACAAGAGGATATAAAAAACAAAGAAGATCAAAACGAAACAGAGGCTTCAGAAACAAAAGAGGCCTCTGGAGGTTCTTATTTAAGAGATGAGTTTGTCGAACAGACTTCCGATCGCAATATCCTTGAAAATATTTTTTCAAACAACAACAAATTATTAACGGCGCACGGCGGTGATTTAGCCGTGACGGATGAAACGCGTCGTTTACTTGCATTATTTTCTGACGGTTCATATTTTGTCTCAAAAGAGCATCGTTTTGACGGCCTGGTATATAACTTTGAAAAAACAATTAAACGTCGAAAAATTCCGATCAGCGAACCTGAATACGTCAGCCAAAATGAGATCAATGCCATATATGCTTTTGCCGAGCGCGGTGCAGGTTTTGCCAAAGTCGAAAATGAAAACAATGATCAAATGCAAGTCCAAGTGGACTTCATTAACATTGTTGCGCGTGCTGCCGTTCGAAAGGTTTCCGACGTGCACGTTATCGTTGCAGATTCAACACTGATATATTTTCGCGTTAACGGTATGATGTCACGTCAAATGGAGTATTCGAAAGAATGGGGTGAATCTTTTGTTCGTGCTGCCTTTGCTTCGTCTGATATTTCCGATGCCAACTACGCTCAAAATGAATTCCAAGGCGCACAAAAACTCGGTGAAACACCGCTTCGCGGATCTGAAGGACGCTTAATGTTGCCGCACAACGTGTTGGCCATTCGTTTACAATTCAACCCGATTGCTTTTGGTTCTCAATACCTTGTCATGCGTCTTTTGTACGCCGATGATGATCCGAACGGCAGTTCCGACTTAAGAGCCTTAGGTTTCGGAGAACGTGAAGAAAATCTTTTTTATAGACTGCGTGCCGTTCCTGTCGGACTTAACGTGATTGCCGGTCCGACCGGTTCCGGAAAGTCAACAACTTTGCAACGCAATATGATTAAATTATTGCAAGAAAAGAACTACGAAATCAACCTGATTACGGTGGAAGATCCTCCGGAGTATCCGATTCCCGGTGCACGTCAAATGCCGGTGACGAATGCAAACGATGAAGAATCAAAAGAAGCTGAATTTACGAAAGCCTTAAACGCCGCCCTTCGTTCCGACCCGGATGTCATGATGGTCGGTGAGGTACGTTCAAAATCAGCTGCCGAATTAACATTTAAGGGTGCTTTATCCGGTCACGGCGTATGGACAACTTTGCACGCCAACTCCGCCCCTGCTATTGTCACGCGTTTGCGTGATATGGGCATGCAACCTTATTTGCTTGGCGATCCGGAACTTGTCAAAGGCTTAATTTCCCAACGTCTGTTTCGAAAACTCTGCCCACATTGCCGAAAATCCGTTAAAGAACGTATGAGCGATCCTTCATTTCAACGCCTTAAAACAGCTTTGGGAGATTATGGCATCGAAAACACTTTTGTGCGTGGCGACGGGTGTAAATTCTGCAACAACAGCGGATTTAAGGGACGTATGAGTGTTCCTGAAATTATATTGCCCGATGCTATGTTTTTACAACTCATGCAAAGCGGCGACACCAAACGTGCGATTGACTATTGGATCAGTGAACTGAATGGCCGAACCTTACGTGATGCTGCTATTGAGCGCATGCTCAAAGGATATATTGATTTGGATGAACTTGAGCGTTGGTGTGGACTTCTTGACCAACGACCTATATATTAAGGATAGAAAAAAATGGCAGAAGAAAAGACCAGATCTTATTTAAGAAAAGCTGCACGTTCCGCAAGTGCAATTGAAACTTATTATGCAAAAATGATTTGCAATTTCTCAAATTCCACCAGATTAAAAATATATCGTAAACTGGCATCATTATTGCGAAACCGTTTCTCACTCATGGATGCGCTTGATATGCTTCACGACGGTCTTACAAACGGCGGTAAAAACAACGGCGAACCGATGGCGATTGCCATGGCAAGTTGGGGAAGAGCTCTTCAAAACGGTGTTCCATTTTCAGATGCCCTCAAAGGCTGGGCGCCGGACCGTGAACGTTTAATGCTGTCCGTCGGTGACGTTTCAAACCTTGATGTGGCACTTTTGAATTTGATCAGAGTGTCCGAAGGCTCAACAAAGATGATCCGTCCGATCGTCAGCGCCATCGCCTATCCTTCATTTTTATTTATGATGTCTGTTGTTATTATTTGGGCAATCGGTGTTTACATGGTTCCGCCGATGTTAGAGGCAGTCCCTGGTATTCGCTGGGTCGGCACCGGTAAAACGCTGGTTGACTTATCAGAATGGGTTCAGGTGCACTGGCTGGCGGCCTTTATCACTTTCCCGATTATAGCCTTAATTATATATTCAACCATTGGTATTTGGACAGGTAAGATCCGTGCAAAATTCGACAAAGCCCCACCATGGTCACTTTATAAAATCTTTGTGGGTATTACATGGCTTCTTGCCTTATCTGCCTTAATTAAGGGCGGTGTACCGGTGAGCGTGGCATTAACATCCTTAAAAAAAGATGCCAGCAATTATTTAAAAGAGCGTATTAATGCAGCGCTTGTTTACATTAAGAACGGTGATAATATCGGTCAAGCCCTCAGTAAAACGGGTTTTGATTTTCCGGATAAAGAAATCATTGCAGATCTTAAGATTTATGCCGAACTTGATAACTTCGAAGAAGCTTTGGAAAACTTAGCCAACAACTGGCTTGATGAATCTGTTTACATGATTGAACAAAAAGCCGAAATTATGAACATGGTTGCGATTTTAACCGTTGCCGGTATTATTGCATGGGCCGTGTTCGGTGTGTTTGACATGCAAGATCAAATCACTTCAGCGATGGGAATGTAATCATGAAGTTTAAGGTGCCATATATTAAAGCATATATTTCCCAAAATTTTCTTTGGGTTATATGTGCTTTCGTGGCCGTTATCTTGTGTTTGACACTCTTTTTTGCTTTAAGCATTAAAGCAGATTTTAACATAACATCCGAGTTATTTAACTTAACTCAAAATATCCATCATTATTATCAAAAATCACCGGATTATCGCGGTTTGAACACCTCATATGCTATTGAAAATAAGATCATTCCTGCCCCCATGATAAGGCAAAACAAAATATACAGCCTGTCTAAAAGTGAAGTCTTGATCGGAAAAGATTTGAGCGGCGAAACATTATTGCCGATGGATCGATTCTTCAGCATCACATACTTACGGATCAACAAAAAAGAGTGCCTTAAGATATTCGAAACAGATTTTCATGAAGACTCAAGCCTTATCGGCATCACAATTCAAAACGATAAAGCCTATGAATTTTCATACGGCGGTGTTCTTGCGCTTCCTTTATCAAAACATAAAGCCGAAGATTATTGCCGCTCACAAAATACGATTATGTTTACATTTGAATAATCCGTGTACTTTTTTTTAATAATAATATTATATTTTTCCTCTTGATTTATAAGATTTATATCATATATAATAAAAAGGAGGAAAAAAATGAATCAAGATTTAGAAAATTTATATCACAAAAAAGAATCCTTAAAAGAAAGGATCAGAATAGCCGAAATCGGAAACGACAGCTACGACTTATCATATCTGCGCCAAACTTATGAGACCGCGCTTTTTGAGCTTAATCAAAAAATCAAAAGACTTGAGCAAAATTCCCCTGAGCAAAAATTTTAACCTTGCACACAGTCCTTAAAAAGACTATAAAAAGTATCATCGCAGAGGTTAAAAAAAATGAATCAATATGAGTCACTTGTCAAAGAATTTCACAAAGCCATGGAAATGGACATCAACGCTCCTTACTCAAAAGACTTGCTTTTACTGCGTCAAAAGCTGATTAACGAAGAAGTCACCGAGTTTAATGCAGAAGTTGACACACTTATTCAAGAACTATCAGACACCGGCCGAATTTTACCTGAAACGAAACTTAAAATGTTCAAAGAACTTGCGGATATCCAATATGTTTTAAGCGGTATGGCCGTCACGTTCGGTATTCCGCTCGAAGAGATCTTTTATCGTGTTCATCAAAGCAACATGTCAAAGCTCGTAGACGGTAAGCCGCTCAAAAGAGAAGATGGCAAAGTCCTTAAAGGTCCGAACTATAAAAAACCGGATCTTTCCGATTTAGCTTAAAAAAAAGGCTTGGAACATTCTCATTCCAAGCCTTTTTTTTATCCTTTTTCTATACGATATACATTGCAAGACCACCCACAATAATAAGTACATACCCGACCAAATATACATATAAGAGTATATCTGTCGCAAACTTAGCACCGAAAACCCATGTCTTCTTTTCCGGCTCATACAAACATCCTGCGAACAGTAAATTTGACAATATTTGTCAAGTATTATGAATTTATTTCAAAATTTCCTTTTGCCTATTTTCTTTTTTCGGCAACAGCCTGCCACATTTTTTCCAAATTGTAAAAGTCACGCACTTCCGGCACAAAAATATGCACAATCACATCAAACGCATCAATTAAGACCCAGTCTGCTTTTTCCATACCTTCAACAGTAGATTTATATCCGCTTTTTTTCAAGGTTTCGACAACTTTTTCTGCCATTGATGCCACATGCCTGTTCGATGTTCCTGAGGCCACAACCATTTGATCGGCAAGTGAAGTTTTTCCTTCCAAATTAATGGTCACAACGTTTTCTGCCTTATTGGCTTCTAATGTATCTTGAACAATTTTCAAAATCTGATCTGTTTCGTTTTTCAAATGCATTCTCCTGATAAACATCAAAGACGCGGTTCCCACGGCTTCGATTCTGTTTGTATATTTACCTTCGTATTTTGATGATTTTTATATTTAAAAAGCTCACTTGCAACCTCATCAAGCCCTTTGTGTGTCACGGCCGACATTAAAAAGACCTTTTTTCCTGTTTCTTTTTCCAAAATTTTTTGTTTTTTAAGACAGTCTTTTTCATCTACGGCATCACACTTTGAAAGAGCAATAATTTCAGGTTTTTCCATTAAACTTTTTTCATATAATCCGAGTTCTTTTCGAATCGTCTGATAAGCCTGCACAACATCCTCATTTGAAGCATCGATTAAATGCAAAAATGCTAAGCAACGCTCGACGTGCTTTAAGAATCTGTCCCCCAATCCCGTACCATCATGCGCTCCTTCAATAAGCCCCGGAATATCCGCAATCACAATATCCTGACCTTTTTCCTCGAGTACCCCCAAATTCGGATAAAGCGTTGTAAACGGGTAGTCTGCAATTTTCGGCCTGGCACGTGTCACAACCGACAAAAAGGTTGATTTTCCGGCATTTGGAAAACCGATTAAACCGATATCGGCAATAATCTTGAGTTTGAGCCAAACCCACATCTCTTTGCCTTTCCAGCCCGGCTCGGCATAACGCGGGGCTTGATTGGTTGATGTTTTAAAGTGGATATTTCCTCTACCGCCGTCGCCACCTTCAGCAATCAAAAACTTTTCGCCGGGGGTAGTCATATCTTTAATAACGGTCTCGCCGTCTTCTGCTAAAATAACCGTTCCGACCGGCACTTTAATCACCACATCTTCACCTTTGGCACCATACATTTCAGAACCCATACCGTTCTGACCTTTCGGGGCTTTGAAATGCTGTTGATACCTAAAATCGATTAAAGTATTCAAATTACGCACAGCTTCAAAATAAACGCTGCCGCCTTTTCCGCCGTCACCGCCGGACGGCCCGCCGAATTCAATAAATTTTTCACGACGAAATGCGACGCACCCTTTACCGCCGTCGCCTGACTGAATAAATATTTTCGCCTGATCCAAAAATTTCATAACATACCTTGCAAAAACGTCTGATACGCTGATTTTGATAAAATAAAGGGGGTAGTGAGTACCCCGCATTTATTTTATAGATATTAAGTAAAACAGACTATTCTGTCACAACAGAAACGAACATTTTGTCGCCCTGCTCTCTGAATTCGACTTTACCTTCAGCAACAGCAAAAATCGTGTGATCTTTACCCATATCAACATTCGCACCCGGATGATACTTTGTACCACGTTGACGAATAATGATATTTCCGGGGATAACAGCCTCACCGCCGAATTTTTTAACGCCTAATCTGCGTCCGATAGAATCGCGTCCGTTGTTTGAGCTACCGCCTGACTTCTTATGTGCCATAACTTCTCTCCCTTATGCTTCCTGTTTTTCTTTGGCACAGACGTCTGCAATTTTCACGATTGTGATTTGCTGTCTGTGGCCGTTTTTACGGCGATAATTTTGTCTTCTTTTCTTTTTGAAAATAATGACCTTTGCGTCTTTAGCCTGTTTTAAAACAGTTGCTTTAACGCTGGCGCCTTTAACGAAAGGCTTACCGATTTTTTCATCTAAGGCCAAAACTTGGTCAAAAATAACTTCCGATCCTTCAGCTGCATTCAGTTTTTCAACTTTCACAACATCACCGGTTGTCACTTTATATTGTTTTCCGCCTGTTTGAATAACTGCGAACATTTTTTTTCACCTAATTTAATTTAAATCAAAACGTGATACGCAATATACATAACTTTTCAAATCTGTCAAGCCCGAATTTTATTATTTATGATTTTTTTTGACGCCTTTGAATACTGCGATAGATTTCGGGGCGCATAAATTTTCCCCGCCAAATTCCTTTGCGTGCTTTTTTAGCTCTTTTTTCAAGCATCAGATAACGTTCGTCTTTATAGGAGGTTGCGTAACCTTCTTTAACCATTTCAAGGTTCAAAATTTTATCGCCGATCATACAAACGCAAAGTTCGCGTTTATATCTGTCTGTTCCCTCAACAGCACATTTCAGCTTCAATCCTTTGTGCTCACCGTCCCAGATCATATTTTGCAAATACTCAAGTGCCTCTTTCCCGCAATCATACGAATCGCCGTTTTCGTCTTCACATGTTTGCGTATATTCGGGGGCATCGATTCCCACAAGCCGGATACGACGATTTGCTGTTTCCAGACTGTCCCCATCCACAACTTTCAGATTCGAATCGGCAAAAGTCGTATGCGCAAATTCGATTAAAACAACGGCCAAAATTAAATAAACGAACTTTTTCATAAAACAAACTATAACAAAACAGATTTTTTTCTTCAAGAATAATTTTATTTACGATTCGTTCATATTATTGAGTGTATAAAAGAGTTAAATTGCAGATTAATTTATGTTAGGAACAGATCGTGACAAAACATACTATGAAAATATTTTCTTTTATCGGAATGGTGCTATGCATAGGTTCTTGCACCTCTTCTAAAACGGTGACAAACACAATGCGTGCCGAAGAATGGCAACCGCAAATTGACCTTCCTGCCTCGGTTGTTGTATGCCGCGAAAAGCAGTGTGCGCCTGCTAAACTTTCGATGTCTAAAGAATATATTTATAATTCTTTGACTCATCTTTTAGAAAACAACAACGGTGAAAAAGCTCAAATTTGCCAAGCAGACCCGATGACCCATGTTTGCACCGAAGATTATTTAACGCTGCCCATCACGGTTGGGGTGACACCGGCGCATATGTATATTCAAGATGTTGAAATCTCCGATGTTTCTCTTGCTCTTAACCGAAAATCGCTTGATTTACTCTTAAATTACGGCGTTTCATACAACGCTCAAGTTCCGACATGTAAACCTTCCAAATCTCTTATTTATGTGAAAAACACACAAAACATTATTTTAGAAGATTCGGGCTATACCTGCAAAATGACCACAATCGGCAACACCACAATCAAAACTTTGTTTGCCATCGACTACATTGATCTTGATTACGGCTTTATCGGCGGTTACTATTCAATCGGCCTGTCAGGTCCGGCTTACGGAGGCAGATCGGGCTATATGCTCTTTAAATTACCGAACGATGCTTATCCGCTGTCTCCCGATCTGATTTTACCCGAAAAATCAATAACAAACGGCCAAAACAATCAGACAAGCAATCCGAATAATCAAATGATTGCCACATGCAATACAAAAGATTGTCCGAGACCTGTTTTAGAACAATACACGGTTTTATGCGAAGAAAGTGATGATATTTGCCGTGCAAACGGCGTGTCAGGACCTGTGCCTGTGAAGAATATTTTCTCTCAAAAAGCTGTTAATTCTAAGAATCTTCCTGCCAAATCGAAAGACACAACCACAATGTCTGTTTATGAAAAGGGTGTTTCCAAAGATCCGGCAAAAGATAAATATAAAGGGGTTGAGATCTTCCCGATTTATCAAAAGAAGAAAAAATAGAAAAATGTTAAAAAAACCGCCTTCAAAAGCGGTTTTTTTTAATCTTCTTCAATGTTTGTCCCTAAAACATTCAATGCCACGTCATAATCAAAACCGGCACGCACAAGCGCCCCTAAATCTTTTGGACGATACTCATTTCTTTTTTCATCATTTTCACGGTACGGACCGATTTTTTTCTTCAAACAAAAATGAAGCGCGTTTTTTATAGGATCATAATTTTCCTTTTTGAGGATTTCTTTGATCTGATTTTCATCAATTCCTTTCATTTTGAGTTTATTTTCGATATAGCGCGCCGATTTTCCGGCGTTTAAGTAATCTCTGATCTTTAAATCAGCAAAACGCGCATTATCGAGGTACCCTGCCTTTTGAAATTCTTCCAAAATTTCTTCAATCCAGAGATAAGCCTCATCTTTATTAAAATCCGGATTTAAAAACCCGTATTTTTGCACGCGTCGCTTCAAAACATCTCTTAAGTTCTGCACAGACGACTCGAATCGCCTTAAATAAAACAACCCGATATTTTTTAGCCTTGTTTTTGTGATTTTTTTTAAGCTCTTTTTTTCCATCTTCAAGCCTCATTTTTTTGATAAAATACACTATATTTTTTAATAAATTTTAAAAACTTGCAATATAAAATATTTTGTATTAAAAACATAAAAGTAAACTAAAAAAGGAATTTTTCATGTTCAAATTCTGTCGCGCACTGATTGGTGCATCTTTATTGTTCTTAACCGCCTGTGCTTCGCAAAAAGAAGTTGCCGAACCCCGAAAATATATTGAACCGCGTTTTACAGACGAAAAGCCCATTGAACTTTTGGTCAATAAAGTTGATATCGAATCAGAATTTTCGCCGACATTTACAAAGCCATACGTTGAACACCTTTTCCCTGTTTCTTTAGAGCGTGCCGCACGCGTTTGGGCAACCGATCGCTTAAAGGCTGTTGATTATGGGGCAAGTCGCACAGCAAAATTTATCATCAAAGACGCCAGCGTGACCGAGCAAGTTGAAAAATCCCCCGATATCTTTCAAAAAGATCGCCTCAAATATCACGCGTCTTTGTCTGTGATTTTAAAGGTCATTGATCAAAACGGAAGTATGGCACAAACCTCAATTGATGCTTGGCGCGAGCTCGGCATTCCGGCCGATACCTCGATTGATCAAAAAGAAAAATATTGGTTTGAAATGATTGAACAGCTCATGACCGATTTTGACGCTAAAATCGAGCAAGATGCCCAGCAATATTTGAATATGTACATTAAAGACAGCAAATCTATTTTAGAATACTAACTCAATCATTGAGGATTGATGCCGATTTGTTCCTCATTTGAGGTCACAAGTGTGTTCAAGTCATCTAAAAACCACTCAATTTCCTCTTCATCATCTTTCATCATGCTTAAAAATCTGCTTTGCAAGGTTACAAGCATACTTGCTTCTGCAATTTGCAAATCATTAATCCAAAACCCGCCTGTCGGCTTAGGCTCCATTTGAAAAGACACCCGAACAGTTTGAAGAGTCTGCGTTTGCAGCTCAGGCGGCAAGGTTACCGAAACATCCGCCCGTATTGATTTATTATTTTGCACAATGCTCAAAATTTCAAATTGAATATCCTCAGGCTTAAATTCAAGCGGATATGACTTATACAAACTCTTAACATACCGATTAAACAAATCCTGATATTGTTCTTTTTGTTTTTGATCCATCATCCGATAATATCTGCCGAGTGCAAAGCGCGCCATATACTTAACATTGACATGTTTTTCAAAAATTTCATCAAGCGTCTCAAATTTTGCATCCACATCATCAGAGCCGATTGTTTCAATAATTTTTTGCCCTGTGGTATTTAAAAAATCGCGAACCTGATCCGTTTGCGTTTCGGCATGAACAGCACCAACGCCAAATAAGGCAAAGAATATAAGTATTTTAAATAACTTTCTCATAACCTTTATTTTTAACATAACTTCCCTTTAAAATAAAGAAAAACTTCCCATCAAAAGAGAAGTTTTTCAAGTTAATGTACACAAACACATGAGCCTGCAAGCAGTCACTCTTTTTTAAAAAAAATAATGGAGAACGTGGTTAATACGCCGCAAGCCCTTGCGTGCCGTGTACAATAAAAGGTACACAAACGCAAGGGCTTGCAAGCAGTGACCCGTTATACATTATTTTTTCAACACTTCGACACCGGGGAGAGCCTTACCCTCCATCCATTCGAGAAAAGCACCGCCTGCCGTTGAAATATATGTAAAATCACTTGCAACACCGGCACTTTCAAGGGCTGAAACGGTATCTCCACCGCCGGCAACTGTTGTCAATTTACCTGCTTTGGTGAGCTCGGCAGCCGCTTTTGCAACAGCATTTGTTGCTGCGTCAAAAGGTTTTAACTCGAATGCACCCAAAGGCCCGTTCCAAACAAGTGTTTGACATTCTTTTAATTTGGCAACAATGTCTTCAACGGTTTTTGAGCCGACATCCAAAAGCGTTCCGCCTGAAGGAATATCCGAAAGTGCAACCGTTTTGTGTTCTGAATGAGCAGCAAATTCTTTTGCCCAAACCAAATCAACCGGCAATAAAATTTCGCACCCGGAAGATTTTGCCGTTTCCAAAATTGTTTGAGCCGTATCAAGCATATCGAGCTGTACAAGCGAATTTTCTTCCGTAATGGCCATATTTCCCAAAGCTCTTAAAAATGTATGTGCCATACCGCCCGAAATCACAAGTTTATCCACTTTTTTGACCAAGTTATTGAGCAAATCGAGCTTTGTCGAAACTTTTGATCCGCCGACAATAGCCATCAACGGACGCTTCGGGTTATTTAAACCCGTTGTCAAAGCATTGACTTCTTCACTCATCAAAAGCCCCATGGCAGAGGGCAGATTTTTCGCGGCAGCCACCATCGAAGCGTGCGCACGGTGTGCGGTTGAAAAAGCGTCAGAAACATAAGCATCAGCAACAGAAACAAGCTCTTTTGCAAAATCTTCGTTTCCTTTTTTCTCTTCATCATAAAAACGAAGATTTTCAAGAAGCAAAACTTCATCGTCTTTCATCGAATTTACGGCATCTTTAACTTTTTGCCCGATGCAATCATCTACAAACACAACCTTAAAGCCGAGTGCTTTTTCAAGTTCGGGCGCAACGTGCTTAAGTGAATTTTTCAAATCGCCTTTTCCTTCCGGTCTTCCGAAGTGTGAAATCACAACAACCTTTGCCCCTTTTTTCATCAACAATTTAATTGTCGGAACGGTTCTGTCGATACGAGCCGTATTTGTCACATGAAAATTTTCATCCATCGGCACATTCAAATCAGCCCGAAGCATTACGACTTTACCTTTTAAATCGCCTAAATCTTCAATTGTTTTATACATTCTTTTTTTCCTTTTTATTTTAGAAAATTCCCCGCCATTTTGACGGGGAAATAATATTTTGTAAGTCAAATAAATTAGCCGTTCACTTGAGCCATATGAGCGATGAGGTCTAACACTTTGTTTGAATAACCCCATTCGTTGTCATACCAGCTGATGACTTTGACAAACGTATCTGTTAATTGAATACCGGCTTTGGCATCAAAAATAGATGTGTGTGCATCACCCAAGAAATCAGATGAAACGACGGCATCTTCCGTATATCCCAAAATACCTTTGAGTTCGCCTTCAGATGCTTTTTTCATAGCTTCGCAAATGGCTTCATAAGTAGCAGGTTTTGCAAGGTTAACTGTCAAATCAACAACCGAAACGTCGAGTGTCGGCACGCGCATGGACATACCTGTTAATTTACCGTTGAGTGCCGGAATAACTTTACCCACGGCTTTAGCCGCACCTGTTGAAGACGGAATAATGTTACCCGAAGCAGCACGACCGCCTCTCCAGTCTTTCACCGACGGACCGTCAACAGTTTTTTGTGTGGCTGTTGTTGAGTGAACGGTTGTCATCAAACCTTCTTTAATTCCGAAAGCATCATTTAAGACTTTTGCAATCGGTGCCAGGCAGTTTGTTGTGCACGAAGCGTTAGAAACAAACTGTGTTCCTTTTTGATATGAATCTGTGTTCACACCGCAAACAAACATCGGCGTATCATCTTTTGAAGGAGCCGACATCACAACATATTTCGCACCGGCATCAATATGACCTTGAGCTTTTTCTTTTGTTAAGAACAAACCTGTCGATTCGACCACATAATCAGCGCCGACTTCATTCCATTTCAAATCTGCCGGATTCTTTTCGGCTGTCACGCGGATAGCTTTACCGTTAACCACCAATTTGCCGTCTTTTACTTCAACGGTGCCTTTAAATTTTCCGTGCATTGTATCATATTTGAGCATATAAGCCATATAATCAACATCGATTAAATCGTTAATACCGACGATTTCAATATCATTTCTTTCCTGAGCGGCACGAAAGACCAAACGGCCGATACGGCCAAATCCGTTAATACCTACGCGAACAACCATATTTTTTAATCCTTTATCAAAAATAGTTAAAGCTTCAAAAATTTTTTTCAAAGCCCGCGCAAACGATTGCGCGAAAATTTCACCGTTAATCTATCATCAAACATATTTTTTTCAAGCAAAAAATGAACGAAATTTGCTGTCATGCTGGAATCGAAGATGAGCGAGCTTGTCGAGCTCCATTTATTTCAGCATCTCTGTCACCCCTGAGCACGGCTTGCTGTGCGAGTTAGGGGTCTATAAAAAAACCGTCATCCTCTTTCCTGTCATGCCTGCTTTGCTTTTTTAAGCAAAGCGTAAGGCATCTCAAAAAAACGTCATCCAGAGGCCTTTAGGCCGAAGAATCCATTCCTTATAAAAAACAGTTGTCATTTAAGAGCGAAGCGAAGAATCCAGGACAAAAAAGAATCCGCACCCTTACCGATACTTTAATGTAAACGTATTTTTATTATCTTTCACGAGCGCCGATGCTTCCTCAACGGTTAAAATCCTTTTGCCCTGCAAACCGATTAACTTCCCGCTCGCATCATAAATTGAAACAGAACCATCATCCCCATACACACATTGTTCAATGATTTGACCTTCTGGACTATATTTTCCTAAATAATGTCCGTTTTTATCAAATAGTTTTATATTTCCTTTGCTGTCTATCTCAAATGTATCTCTCTTTTCTTTAATTTCTGAAATATTTTTTCTAAAACTATCATAATCTTTATAAATTGCTGATATGTTTCCTTGAGAATCATAGACATAATACATATCCCCATTATTTTTATATCGAAAGATATTTGCCGAACTACCATAGTATGTATACCCATTTATCCCCAGTCCAAACGGAACAAAAAGTTCCTTAATATGATTATAATTTGAAGCTAGCCCGTATGAGCCAATACTTTTTACTGAATCAGGAATATAAAGAGTTTCTAGGGCTGTACAACTGTTAATTCCACCTCCCATTATCGCTGATACACTTGAATCTATATTCATTTCAGTCATACTTGTCAGTCCCGAAAAGGCACTTGATCCTATCGTTGAAACACCTTTCACTTCAACCGATTTAATATTAGGAATTTCAGTTTCCCATGGTGCATTCGTTACTAAAATTTGGCCAATAACATTATAGCTATAATCTTTCATCGGACCGGAACCATTTATAGAAAGTTTTCCGTCAAAATAAGTTGCAATACAATCTGCTGAATTATTTGAACATTTCCAACAGCTTGATCCTTTAGGTGCATCTGAAGGACAATCAATCTCATCATAAGCAAAAGTTTTTATACAAAGTACCATCAAAAAAACGAATCCTAAAAAAATATTTTTAAAAATTTTCATGAGTTTTTTCTCCTTAAACTTTAAACCGTCATTGCGAGGAGAAAAGCTAAGTTTTCGACGTCGCAATCCATTTCTTATTTTTCCTTTCTGTCATTCTCGGGCTCGTCCCGAGAATCCACATAAAAATTAAAACCGCCTTTGAAAAAAAGCGGTCGGAGAGTTGAACAATCATGTGTACTGAAATGACCTTATAGCTTTTAGATTTTAATCCTGTACATGTGCTATAAGCTCCCCGAACCAAATGGATAATCGGGGATAATTGTGTTATAAAAAAATAACACTTTTGCAGTGTTATCCATCACTGCAGTACACAAGAGCTGCTCAAAGCTCCGCGCCTTACTCAAGGCACTTAATACCTTTCGGTATCATATTTTGATTATAAAATATAACATTTTAAAAATCAATCAAAATCGGCTGATGTATTTATCATCAAAAATGTAACTGTTCTATGTCGGTAATGTAATTGCTGTGTGAGCTGATTTACATCTATCCGTTCACAGATAATTTAAATTTGAATTACAAAGAAAAAAGCAAAAAAAAATAAAGAGAGCCGTCTGACCGTTTATACTTCATTCTTATCGAACCGCTTCGTCAAGGTGGGCACCATGTAATCAGACCAGGATCTGAACAGAGACGGTTCCCTAAAAATAATGTGTTGGCTCGGATAGACTATGCGGATAAGACGTATCAGACAGCCCGTCTCTTTATGTTTTTATCCTATCACAATTTAATTTGATTTGCAAGTGCTTTTATTTGTTCGCTCACTTTTGAAACAGCCTCTGCCAATTCACTGTCAATTTCCGAAAAATCAACACTTGCAGGCACCTCAACCGTTTTCTCTACGATTTTCTCAACAGGCACCTCAACAACTTTTTCCACCACTTTTTCAACCGGCACTTCAACAATCTTCTCGACAGGCACCTCAACGCGCTTTTCAACCGGTACCTCAACCACTTTCTCTACGATTTTTTCAACGGGTACCTCGACAACCTTCTCAACAATTTTTTCAACCGTCTGAATTTGAGGCTCCGGCGTTTTTGTTTTTAACTCATCGAGCTCATCAGCCACCAACAGCCCGACCATAGCAAGCAATTGATGCTCATTAATTTGCCCAACGCTTTTTTTGAGCATTTGAGCTTTTTCATCTAAAAGTCTCGACAAACCGATAATATGTCCTTCTTCGCCATCACCGCAAGCAATAGCATATTCACGATCACCGATTTGAATAATTACTTCAGCCATTTTACCTTAAAACCTCATCAATGATTGCCGTTGTTTCATCTATTTTTTGCAAAGTGGTTTCGAGCTTTTCTTGTAAAAAGCTGACATCTACATGATTTGCTGCTTCTTCATTTGCGCTTTGCGTTATATTATTTTTTTGTTTTTCTTCAATTTCAGCTCTTAAAACATCAATATTTTGTTTTAAAACTTCCAAAGCTGCCCGTGTTTGCCCAAAAGTATATTCCATCATTGAAAAGTTTCTTTCTTTTTTGATAAAAATAAATTATAGTTACTTTAAGTTGTTTTTCACTTTTTGACAAGAGGCAATTACACTTATGCAAAAGTTTATCATTCTTATCACAACCGAAGACTATACACTGATCAACAACCCCGATTTAGAGTGTTTTATTTTAAGCCAAGATTTAAGCTTTGATTTCAAAAAAGAATTTGCACTTCAGGCCAAAGAAAAAATCGTTTTGGCGCAAAACCTCAAAGATCTGAAAGATTTTAACCTTGACGGCGTTGTTCTTGATTTAAGTGGCGTTCAAAACATCTCTCTTGAGTGGAAAACAATCAAGTCCGAGCTCAAAAACAAAATCACAGGCCTTATCACCCGAAATCGCCGACACGAGGCAATGCTGACTTCCGAGTGTGAACCTGACTTTATCATTTTTAAGGCCTGGGCCGAGGGCTTAGAAAAAACAAAAGAGCTGACTTCATGGTATCAAGAAATGTTTTTAATCCAATCTGCACTTTGGCCACAAGAAGATCTCGATGCCAAAGATTTTGAAACGGATTTTCTGATTATTTCCAACACAAAATATAAAAAAAGCGCTTGATTTTGAATTTTTTGATGTTATAATACACCACAATATAAATTGATTGGCTGTGATGGATAACATCGCAGTCTGATTTTTTCTGTAACATAAAAAAATAAAAACACAAAAGGAGAATCTGAAAATGGATAAGTTTCCGCTTACCAAAAAAGGTTATTTGAATCTTGAGCAAGAATTAAAACACCTCAAAGGCATTGATCGCCCAAACATTATTGCTGCGATTGAAGAAGCGCGCTCACACGGCGATTTATCTGAAAATGCCGAATACTCAGCCGCCAAAGAAAAACAAAGTTTTATTGAAGGGCGCATTCAAGAATTAGAGTCTGTTGTCAGCCGTGCCCAAGTGATTGACCCGCAAACCATGTCCGGCGACATTGTCCGTTTCGGTGCAACCGTTGCCGTTGCTGATGTTGATACCGATGAAGAAAAAGAATATCAAATTGTCGGTGATTACGAAGCTGATATTGAAAAAAATCTGATTTCGGTTTCTTCCCCGATTGCCAAAGCCTTGATTGGCAAAGAAGTCGGCGATACGGTTGAATTTATGGCACCCGGCGGCAAAAAATCATTTGAAATTCTTGTTGTCAAATACATTTAAATTTTAAAATAAAAAATTATATAAACCGGCAAATAAAATCTGCCGGTTTTTTTATTTTAATTTCAAGGAGTTTTTTTATGGAAAAATGTCAGTATGATTACGAGCAAAAATGCACCTGCGCCGAAGATGATAACTGCGGCTGTGATAACAGCAAATTCACAAACAAGCAGCAAATGCCGGTGGTTTGTAAATCTCAAGACGACAACAAGTCGGATGAACAAACATAGTTTGTTCTATTTATAAAAAAAAATATATATAAATACTCTTCAATTCTTTTTGAAAAACAAAAGATAATGCTTGAGTTTGAAGAAAGTTTGCCTTAATCTGTTTTTAGTTTAAAATCAAAGAAAAACAAGGAACAAATTAAAATGACGACAAACGCGCGTTATAACGGCAAAGAAACATTTGAAGAATGGCAAAAAACGTGGGCTCTTGAAGATCGCTACAACTTCAAAACCATTGAAAAAAAATGGCAAAAAATTTGGGAAGATGAAAAAACATATCATGTCGATATCGATCATAACAAGCCGAAATTTTACGCGCTTGTTGAATTTCCATATCCTTCGGGTCAAGGCTTACACGTCGGCCATCCCCGTTCATATACGGCGCTTGATGTGATCGCGCGCTTAAAGCGTATGCAAGGCTTTAACGTTCTTTATCCGATGGGCTTTGACGCATTCGGATTACCGGCTGAAAACTATGCTGTGAAAACGGGTGTTCATCCGGCTGTTTCAACAAATGAGAACATCAAAAACTTCACCCGTCAACTCAAATCTTTAGGTTTTTCGTTTGATTGGGACCGCGTCATTAAAACCTGCGACCCCGAATACTATAAATGGACACAATGGATGTTCTTAAAGTTCTTTGAAAAGGGCTTGGCATATAAAAAGAAAATGACCATCAACTGGTGCCCGTCCTGCAAAGTAGGCTTAGCCAACGAAGAAGTGATTAACGGCCACTGCGAACGCTGCGGCCATGAAGTTGTCCACAAAGAAAAATCACAATGGATGCTTGCCATCACAAAATATGCCGATCGCTTAATTGACGATCTAGCCGATTTAGATTTTATCGAACAGGTTAAAACCCAACAAATCAACTGGATTGGCCGCTCAGAAGGTGCCGAGCTTGATTTCGAGTTTGGCGATGATAAATTAACCGTATTTACCACACGCCCCGACACGGCCTTTGGCGTCACTTATATGGTTTTAGCTCCTGAGCATCCGTTTGTTCAAAAATACCTTAATCGCTTTGAAAACAAAGATGAAATTAAAGCCTATGTTGAAAAGTCAGCGAAAAAATCCGATTTAGAGCGCACGGCAAGCACTGAAAAAACAGGTGTTGAACTCAAAGGAATCAAGGCTAAAAACCCGTTCACAAACGAATTTGTTCCGGTCTTTATTTCAGACTATGTCTTAACAGGTTACGGCACAGGTGCCATCATGGCTGTTCCGGCGCACGATTCAAGAGACTATGCTTTTGCCAAAGTCTTCAATCTTCCTATTATTCCTGTTTTAGAAGGAGGTGATATTTCAACCGAGGCCTTTGAGGGCGACGGGGCTCACATCAATTCCGGTTTTTTGAACGGGATGGGTAAAGAAGATGGTATTCAGGCCGCCATTGATTATGCTAAAGAACACGGTTTCGGCCAAGCCAAAGTTAATTTCAAATTGCGCGACTGGGTTTTCTCGCGCCAACGCTATTGGGGTGAACCCATACCGATGGTCTATTGCGAGCATTGCGGCTGGCAGCCGATAGATGAAAAAGATTTACCGTTAACCCTTCCCGAAATCACCGATTTTCTCCCCAATGACGAAGGTGATTCGCCGCTTGCCAAGGCCACAGACTGGGTGAACACAACTTGCCCGAAATGTGGCGGACCTGCCAAACGCGAAACGGACGTGATGCCGAACTGGGCCGGTTCTTCGTGGTATTTCCTGCGCTATTGCGACCCGCATAACGATAAAGAGTTCGCCTCCAAAGAAGCGCTTGATTACTTTATGAATGTTGATTGGTACAACGGTGGCATGGAACACACCACACTTCACCTGCTCTATTCTCGTTTTTGGCACAAATTCTTGTATGATTGCGGGTTAGTTCCGACCAGCGAGCCTTATCAAAAGCGCACGGCGCACGGCATGATTTTAGCCTCAAACGGCGAAAAAATGTCCAAATCGCGCGGCAACGTCATCAATCCGGATGATATTGTCGAAAATTATGGGGCAGATACATTTCGTTTATATGAAATGTTCATCGGTCCGTTTGATCAGGCGGCCCAATGGTCAGATGAAAGTTTAATGGGTGTTTACCGCTTTGTTTCCAAGGTATATCATTTATTTTCAAAAGTTTCCAAGAGTGCCCAAGCGTCCGAATCTGATTTGCGCGCCATGCATAAATGCATTTTAGAAGTCAGTGAGCGTATCTGCCAGATGAAGTTTAACACAGCCGTATCATCACTGATGACATACGTTAATTATCTTTCAAATATGGAAAAAATTCCGGCCGTGATGTATGAAACGCTGATTAAACTTTTATCTCCGTTTACCCCTCATTTGGCAGAAGAAATGTGGGCGCGTCTTGAACATACTTCTTCTGTTGTCACTGAGAGTTGGCCTGAGGGCGACTTAAAACTTGCTGCCGACAATATGGTCACCATGGCTGTTCAAATGAACGGAAAAATGCGTGGCACGATCGAAATCGCCAAAGACAGCTCGGATGATGACGTTAAAGCGGCCGCTTTGTCGCTTGAAAACGTCGCCCGTCAATTAAAAGAAACAAACCCTAAAAAAATCATTGTTGTTAAAAATAGGATTGTGAACATTGTTGCATAAAATTAAAATACTTTTTTTACTTTTACCGATTGCCTCATGCGGTTTTGAACCTTTATATGTTGAGCGCGACAGCTCTCAAGGTTTTTACTATAAGGGGCAGTTTGACACATCTGTTTCAGACGAAATCAAACAAATTAAGGTTGAACCGGCAGCTGAAAGAATAGGACAACTTGTCCGAAATGAGTTGTTAGACAGTTTCACACCCTTGGGTGTTCCGGAAAAGCCGAAATATCGTCTTCAAATCGATCATATTAAAAAATCCGTCACAGAGCAGGCCATGCGCGACGATATTACCGCCACACGTGAGCGTGTCGAATATAAACTCGACTATGTTTTGTATGACCAAAACGGCGAAGAACTCGTCAAAGGAGACACCCTTGCGCTACTCGGTTATGATATTATGTCAAACCCATACTCCACCACCATGTCACAGAAAAAAATCGAGAAAGATGCCGCCAAAATCATGGCAGACGACATCTCACTTCGAATCGGTGCGTATTTTCATTCTGTGATGAAAAAAAGTGACAGTAAGAAATGAATTTTAAAGAACCGGAAATCAATCGATTTTTACAAAAACCGGATTTGAAAATTCGCTGTGTTTTACTTTTTGGCACAAACGAGGGCATGATTGCAGATCTTTCTCAAAAATTTGCCCTAACCGTCACAGATGATTTAACGGATGCTTTTCGCGTTTCAACTTTTATCTCAGAAGAAATTGAAAAAGATGTCGGCACTTTGTTTGGTGAATATAATGCTGTTTCCTTAATGGGCGGCAGACGCGTTATCTTTATTAAAAACGCCACAAACAATTTAACAAAGCCTTTAAAAGAGCTTTTATCGTCAAGTAAATCCGATACTTTTCTTATTATTACTTCAACAACAATCAACACAAAGTCATCGCTTGTTAATCTCTTAAAAGATGCCCCGGACAGCGCCGTCATCAGTTGCTATGATGACAGAGAACAAAGCATCACCTCATATATCCGCGATTTTTTCTCAAAACGCAACATCACTGTTGCCCTTGATGCACAAAACATGCTCTCTGCCAGATTATCGGCCGACCGCAAAATCACCGAAAACGAGCTTGAAAAATTAGTCACATACCTTGGTGCTCGAAAAAACGTCACACTTGATGATGTTTTAGTTGCGATCAGTAACACCTCAACCACATCAACAGATGACATATGCTATACCGTTTCGCTCGGGCAATCCGAAAACACTCTTAAATCCTACCAAAATTTAACATATGAGGGCGAAGAACCCGCAAGTATTCTCCGTTCAGTCGCCTATCATTTTTTGAAAATACTTGACTCAATTGCCGCTATGGAAAACGGTATGCCCGCCAAATCCGTGATTGAAACGTTCAAACCGCCGTTATTATTTTTCCGAAAACCGGATTTTTTAACGATTCTCAAGATATGGAAACGCCAGAGTGTTCTTGATGTTTTAAGCCTTCTTTATAAGGCCGAACGCGACTGCAAAACAACGGGTTATCCGGCATTTGAAATTGCAAGCTATACCCTGCTTCAAATTGCCGGCGCTGCTAAAAAACTTCAAAAATAATCATTCTATTTTTTTTCATCCCCACACTCATCTGATAAGAAATAATGTAAAACCACTTGAAAAAAAGTAAAAAACAGTTCATTATTTTCTTAAAATTAAAGGAAAAATTGATGTCTGTTCGCATTCAGTGTATTCGCGCGTTTCAAAAAATTTTAGAAGAAAAGGTCTTTTTTAAGGATCTTAAAGATGGGTTTGATGAAAAATCAAGACCTTTTGCAGGTTATTTAATTTTAACGGCGCTGAGGCGAAAACCTGTAATTGATAAGCTTTTAGGTTCAATTTTGGTTAAAAAAATTAAAGAAAAAGACAAAGTATTAAACTATGTTTTGCTTTTAGGGGCTGTTGAAATTTTATATATGGATACACCCGTTTATGCCGCTATTAACGAATATGTCAATGCGGCTAAAAAGCTTGTCGGGAACTTTGCTTCGAAAATGGTCAATGCCGTTTTGCACAAAATTGAAAATCATAAAGAAAATATGCAAAATCAGGCTGAATTTCCGGCCGGTTTTAAGGAGATTTTACAAAAAGATTATACAAGTGCCGAAATAAAAAAAATGAAGGAAATCCTCCTTGTTGAGGCTCCGCTTGATTTAACGGCTGTTGACCCTGTTCAAACGGCATCTGATTTAGAAGGGTTATTATTTGAAAATGGAACGGTGCGGCTTCAAAACGTGAAAAAAGAGCCGTCGCTTTTAAAAGGATATGATCAAGGCTTATGGTTTGTGCAGGATTTGGCAGCAGCCTTGCCTTTATCAATGATTTCAGATTTAAGAGATAAAAAAGTTTTGGATTTGTGTGCGGCACCCGGCGGAAAAACCGCACAGCTTTTATATAAAGGCGCCAATGTCACGGCGCTTGATATTGACGCCTCAAGGCTTGAAAAATTAAAAGAAAATATGCAAAGGCTGCATTTAGAAAAAAATTTAAGCGTGGTTTGTGAAGATGCTTTTTCTTTCTTAAAAAAGACAACACAAAAATATGATTTCATTTTAATTGATGCACCTTGTTCGGCAACCGGAACGTTTCGGAAACATCCGGAAATTATTTATTTTAAGACGCTTGAAGACGTCAATAAGCAAGCTGAAATTCAAAAAAAATTACTAAATGAGGCTGTGTCTTGTTTAAATGAAAAGGGGCAAATTTTATATGTAACTTGCTCCATTTCAAAAACGGAAGGCGAACAACAAATTGAGAGCTTTTTAGAGGAAAATCATGATTTTGAGCTTTTGCCTTTTGAAAAGAAAAACATATTTAAAAATGCGCAAAAATTAGATGATTGTATTTTTAATAAGGGAGTTTTAAGAACTTTGCCCTATCATAAACAAAATCTGGGCGGGATGGATTCTTTTTTTGCTGCGATTTTGAAACGAAAGGATAAATGATGATTGCGTCGATACTTATTGTGACTGTGCTTTTTGCGGCCGGATACTTTTTAATGTATGTTGCCTCTGATAAAATAAGAACATTAACAAGCACGGATATGACTTATCATTTCAAAACAGATGTGACGATTTATACGTTTTTAATGATGTTTATTTCGTTTTTAGGCTCTTATTTGATAGGGAAAAATTTTTCTGACGCGGTGGCGGTGTTGTCATTTTGGAAAGTGATGGTACCGTTTGTTGCAACTTTTGTGATTTATGGCCTCTTTTTAATGGAAATGAACAGACTTTTTATGATGGCGACCGTTCTTTTTTCTTTTATATGCGGGTTTATTTTCATTGAGCCTTCAAGTTTAATGTTTCAAAATGTGATTCCTTCTTATTTAGAAATTTCAGGCTATTGTTTGATAGCTTCCGTCATCGCTTTAAGCGGAAAAGTATTAAAAGGCGTACACGGTTTATTTCCTTTATATTTTTTGATGTTTATGGTAGGTCTTGCTTTGCTTGCATTTATGGGCGGGCTTCCGATTTATTTTGCTTATTTTGCTTGCTTTTGCTGCGGTTTATGGGTTGTTGTTTATCAATTTAATATGTATGACGAAAATCTTCATCTGAGCGAGGGAACGGCTGTTTCGATGATGTTTTTAATCGGTTCTCTTTTTTTAATGGCCATCAATGAACTGTCGTTTTCATCTGTATTTATTTTATCTGTTTATCCGATAACCGAGCTTTTATGGGCACTATTTGGAATATGTTTTTTAAAAGACGGGTCGCCCGATTTATATATGTATACTTCTTTTTACCAGACATATCTTAAAGGCGTGAATGCACTCACGCTTCAAAACCTTTTGTTTAAACTGTTACTAATAAATATTTTATTTGCGCTTGTTCAGCTTTATGCACCGAATATATATACATTTCCGATTTTGACATTTGTATTTAATTTTTGGATGATGTCAAAATTTCATAGCGGGGATGACAAAAAAACACCCTCGGAAACATTAACAGAAACCCCTCAAGAACAAGCCGATAACTCAAATATTACACAAAAGGACGAGTAATGGTTTGGTTTTGGAAAAAGGCTGAAAAAAAACAAGCAAAAGCGGATCAAACAAGTGTTTCACTCAGACCGATTCGTATTGTGATTTCAGGGGCAACAAACGGCATGCCTGTTCAAACAAAAGATGTTTTGCAAAACAGTCTGTCTCAAATTTCATTTTTAAGCCTTTCATATGAAGAAGCAATTGTTTTTGAAAATTTTGCAGAGATTGATCACCGGAATTTTTTTGATTTTTGGGATAAAGGAACAGATATTTTAAAAAGGCATCGAGCCGATGTTTTGTTAAGATATGACCAAATGCAAAATCAAATACGTTTGTCGTTTCAAAGCGATGATATGTATCAAAAAAAAGATGCCGTATTTTTTTCGGCCGCCCATAATCTTTTTTTACCTCTTTCGTTTTTTAATGAAGAAATTTTACCGCCTCAAATTTCGGCACTGATTTTAGCAACCATCATTTCGTTTGTTTATGAAAAAGATGAAAAATACAAAATTTATCTTGAACAAATTATGACACATCTCGGTCAACAAAAAATACCTGCCGGAATTGAAGCACTTTATATGCCAAATCTGTTGATTTTTCTGGTGCTTTGTTATTTGACATTCAAAAAAGAATCATTTTGTAAAGAGGATATGGCTCTTGTTTTAAGTTTAATAAAATCAGCACAAAAATATTTGATTGAAGCGCCTAACTCTAATATGAAAGCCATAATAGATTTAACCCTCGGCCAGATGTATTTATGCGCCTCATACAGCAAGAAAGCAGATGTATATATTTTTATCAGAAGGGCCATAGAGTATTTTAAAAAATCCTTAAAAATCTTCAGCAGATATACTTATCCTTATGATTATGCACGTATATCATTTGTGATGGCAGAGCAATATATCAGAATGTTTCAACTTTCAGATGATAATCAGGCGCTTCGAGATGCCGTAGCAGAACTTCGGGGGGCAGAACAAATTTTTACATATACGATTAAGCCTTTTTTGTGGGCGGAGATTGAAGAAAAATTAGGTTTTTGTTTTTCTGTTTTAAGCTCAAAATCAAACAGTGAAGAAATTGCCCTGATGGCTGTGAAGCATTTTAAGGAAAAACAAAAAGTATATGAACGTGAAAAATATCAAAAAATATGGGCCGACACGGAAAAAAATATCGGTGATGTTTATTTTTATTTGGGAAAACATATCAAAAGCGAAAATTATTTGGAAAAAGCAATCGATTCGTATAACAGTGCCTTTGAAATATATAAAAATTCAGATATGAAAGACGAAACAAATCTGCTCGAAAAATGTGTTTTAAGAGCAGATGAAGAAATAATGAGGCTTTTTTAAAAATAAAAGCTTGCATCAGAAGTTTTTTTCGGTTAAAAGAATTTGCATTGGAAAGGTGGCAGAGTGGTCGAATGCGGTTGACTCGAAATCAATTGTGCTCAGTGATGGGTACCTAGGGTTCGAATCCCTACCTTTCCGCCAATAAAAAAACACCCTTTACGGGTGCTTTTTTTTGGCGATAATATAGACTTATTCAAACCCTAGAGAAAAGGGTTAGACGATAATTTTTTTACCAAAACAGAGAAAAAGGTTGACAATAAGGTTAAAATATGAAAAAACACTTTTCGAATGTTCTCTGCGCTCTTAGCTCAGCTGGATAGAG
>DFFP01000016.1 GCA_002372275.1 Alphaproteobacteria bacterium UBA3773
GCTGAAGCTGAAGAAATCAAAGCTAAACTTGAAGCCGCCGGTGCTAAAGTTGAATTAAAGTAATTCTTTAATTAAAAGCTTTTACAAAAAACTCCCGATTTTATTCGGGAGTTTTTTGTTTGACATTTAAAATAAAATAAAAAAAAGTATTGACAAAAAATAAATGACACGCTATATTGAGCTTACTTTTGAATTAGTATGCTCAGTAATTTATAAATCATATAGAAATTAATTGTTTATGTTAAACGCAAATGAAGTCGTTTCATCAGGCAAAAATACTGCTTGGAAACGTGCATGGATTCCTCTTATCGGATGGATCTTGGCAGGCGGCTTTGTGAACAATTTACTTCTTCATCCTTTTTTTAAAATCACTTTGGTTGACTATTGGGGTTTGATCAGTACGCTCGCTGTGATGATCGCTTTTTCCGCCGGACGTGATTATTTGCTCAAGAAAGCCTCGAGTAAACACCTGAAAAACACAACAAACAAAGGATGGAAAAGAAATTGGATCCCCGTGATCGGGTATGTTTTAGCTGCCGGTTTTGCAATCAATTGCCTTGTTGCGCCCTATGTTGATTTGGTGACGAACACATGGCCGGAATTGGTTGCAACACTTGGAACGCTTCTTGGTGTCAGTGGTATTCGCGACGTTGCGATTACGCCGAAACTTTCGGAACTATCGCAACTGTTGAAGGAAGAGGGCGATGACAATCAAGGAGACGTTCCAGCCATTTCCTCTGAAGAAAAAATTGATCAGGGGGCTGAAAAACCCTCATGAAACTTTAAAAAATGCGGCAAACGAAAGGTTTGCCGTATTTTTTTTGTAAGCATACTGAAAATTTATAGTTTATTTTTTGCCATTAATCATTGTTTTATCATAAAAGGTTATGCTATATAATATCGTGTATCGTTCAGTGTTTAAGAAAGAAAACGTGATGGAAAAAAAGGTGATTAAAAAACGTTCGGATTTTCGTTTTGAAAGAGAAGCAAAAGCACTCCAAAAAAATTTGATCAAGCGTAAAAAACAACAAGAAGAATTCAAAAAATTAAAAGAAACCCAAAACGCACAAAAGGAACAAGAACATGGACAAGATTAAAATCAGAGGCGGCAAACAACTAAATGGAAAAATTTATATCGGTGGGGCTAAAAATGCAGCACTTCCTCTGATTACGGCGACACTTTTAACCGAGGATGAAGTAATACTTTCAAATGTGCCGGCTCTTTCGGATGTGACGTTTTTAAATAAGCTTTTAATAGAACTCGGTACGCAAATTGAAGAAACAATCGTTCAAGACGGCGAATACACCTCAAAAACATACACATATCAAACAAAAAATTTTAAGAGTTTGACGGCGCCTTATGATTTTGTGCGTAAAATGCGTGCGTCATATTATGTTTTAGGACCGATGCTGGCAAGAGCTCATCATGCCGAGCTTTCGCTTCCTGGCGGATGTGCCATCGGTGCCAGACCGATGGATATTCACCTTAATTCGCTTGAAATGATGGGCGCGCAAATCGAGATTAAAAACGGATATGTAATTGCAGACGCTCCCGAAGGCTTAAAAGGGGCACATATCATTTTTCCGAAAGCCTCGGTCGGTGCGACGTGTAACATTTTGATGGCAGCCACGCTTGCAGAAGGCGAAACGGTCATCGAAAACGCAGCAAAAGAGCCTGAAATCGGTGATTTAATTGATTTGTTAAATGATATGGGCGCTCAAATTGAGGGGCGTGATCGCTCTGTTTTAACGGTTCACGGCGTTCAAAAATTGCATGGCGCAACTCATAGCGTTTTATCTGATCGAATTGAGGCCGGTTCATATGCCGTTGCTGCCGCTATCACCAAAGGATGTATCGAACTTGTGCATGCCAAGGAAGAACATTTGGAAGTGCCTTTATATATCTTAAAAAAAATGGGCGTTCAAATCACCCCAACCGAAAACAGTGTGATTGTGGACGCTCGTCATGCTGATATGCAGGGAGTTGATATTATGACAGACTATTACCCCGGGTTTCCGACCGATTTGCAGGCGCAATTTATGGCGCTGATGACGGTGACACCGGGGGCGTCAATGGTCAGCGAAACTATTTGGGAAAATCGTTTTATGCATGTGCCGGAACTGATGCGAATGGGAGCCAATATCAATGTGCACGGTCATGCTTCGGCCATTGTCAGAGGCGTTAAAAAGCTCTCAGGTGCCCCTGTGATGGCAACTGATTTGCGCGCTTCATTTGCACTTGTTTTAGCCGGTCTTGTAGCTGAGGGTGAAACAGTGGTGAACCGTGTTTATCACTTAGACAGAGGCTACGAAAGATTAGAAGAAAAGCTCCAATCCGTCGGCGCAGATATTGAGCGCGTTCATGAAGATGATTAGCGAAAATCACAATTTGTTACAAAATGCAACATTTTTGTGAAATTTGTTAAAATGTTCTTGATTTTTTAATTTTTTTAAGTTCTTATGTCGTTGACATTTTATATAGTCAGAACTTTTAAAAAGGAAAAAAAATGAAAAGACTTTTAACATTGACGGCACTTGGAACAATTTTAGCCGTATCGAGTGCAAACGCAGCAGGTTTCCATCTTCGTGAACAATCTTCGGCTGCTCAAGGTAATGCTTATGCGGGCGCGACGGCTGGCGCTGAAAATATTTCTTATGCATATTTTAACGCAGCAGGCATCACACGTCAAAAGGGAACCAATTTTAACTTTGGCGGAACATATATCATTCCGAAAGCGGAAATGAAAAATGTTCAGGATTCAACAGGCACATATAATGCGGATTCACACAATATTGTACATGCGGCGATTGCACCGAATATGGCTATCTCTCACCAATTAAACGAAAAAGCTTATATCGCTCTTGCCTTAAACGTTCCGTTCGGCATGATTACAAAATATGATGCGGGCTGGGCAGGCAATAAACATGGTGTGACTTCTAAAATCACGGCTGTGACCGTCACCCCGATGGCCGCTTATAAAGTAACCGATAAGTTATCGATCGGTGCCGGTTTACAAATTCAATATATTAAAGCAAAATTGACTCAAGGTTTTGCCAAAGGTCATAAAGATACATCAACCGTTGAAGGTGATGCTGTTGACCTCGGTTGGCAAATCGGCTCGATGTATGAATTTAATGATCAAACACGTTTCGGTATGGCATATCGCAGCCATGTTCAACACAAAATCAAGGGTGATTTAACGACACCAAATCCGGCTTATAACGGCGACATTTATGCTCACCTGACAACACCTGCCATGTTCTCGATGGGTTTTTATCACGATATCAATGAAAAATGGTCGGTGATGGCTGAATACCAACGTGTTTTCTGGAGCTCGTTCAGAGATTTGTATATTAACTATAAAAACGGAAAACCTGTCAGTGCCACAAGAGAAAAATGGCGTGATACCAACTTTTATGCCATTGGTGCCAGCTACCAAATCGACAATCAGTGGAAATGGCGTTTGGGCTTGGCCTATGATCAAGCTGCTGCTCGCTTGCAACACAGAACACCGCGTATTCCGGATTCTGACAGACTTTGGTATTCAACCGGTTTGAATTATCAATATAACGAAAAGCTCAGCTTTGATTTGGCATACACCTATATTTATGCCCACAAAGCTCATTTAGATACAGCTCGCACAGGAAATGGCGGCCAAGATGTGACGGCTGATTATAAAAACTCCGTCCAACTTGTCGGTGTTTCTTTGAACTACAAGTTTTAACATAGTGCTTAATGCCTATAAAAAAAAACCTCTCGTTTGAGAGGTTTTTTTATATTATTTTTTATTGATATTTATTTTATTCCAACCGCTTGCTTTCGTTTCTTGTTCAGGCGCCGCTTGAGCAGGGGTTACTTCAGGCGCACCATCCGGTTTTCTGTTCCATTTAGACGAAGGCTTGGGGGCATTGCTTTTGGCAACCAAAGCTTTTTGAGCTTCGGTTTGAGGCACACCGATCGGAAAGACCTGATCCAGAAGTGTCGGAGATACAAAATCTATTTTGCTTTGTTCAAATAAATCAGCCACACCGCCGATTTGTTCGGCGCTCGGTTCGGCATTAAACGATTTTATGCCGCCACCGTAAAAAAATGTGAGCGAGGGGCAGGGGCTCGAAAAGAGCATATCTGTCGAATCAATCCCTCTTAAAAAACGAATCAAAATTCTCGGCACAATCGTGCAATCGGCCGATTTTTCAGATAGGCTGTTTTTGTTTTGCAAAAAGGCAGAGATTAGAATATCGACTTGTTGCTGATTTAAAATGCCGCAAAATCCGGTCACAGCCATTTGATCTATCGTGTAACCCTGATAATTATCATAAGGCATTTCAACCGTATAGCAATAGACTCGTTCAGCTTCGGTAATGTTGCGCGTGACAACATCAGGCAGATTTTCTCGAACAAAAGCCCCAACCGTCGGCTTTTCTTGAGCTGAAGCATTAAATGATAAAGCGGAAACAACGGCAATGAACGCAAAAGCAAAAAATCTCATATCAACAAACTCCTTTTTCTTCAAACATTTGCTTTATTAAAAACGATTATATCACTTTGTTTTGAAAAGAAAAGCTTAATCTGTGCCTAACAAATCTGCCGTGTTAAACAAAATGTTGCCGGCATCTAAGCCCGTGGCATCTTCCATCATCTTGATCATGCCGACAAAAACGCGACTGAGCGGATCATCGGCAGAATTAACATCGCTGATACTTTCTTTGAGCTCGGCTTTATATTTAGCCGGCATATTTTGTACTTTTTCATCGTAGCTTTTGGGGATTTTGTAGCCGAGTTTTCTTAAATGGTTGAGCATCACAACCATATTGTGACGATTAACTTCAGGGGCTAAATGTTCCGGATCGCCGTTTCCTTCGCCAAAGGTTGTGCCTTCACCGACATAGTTGAGCTTTCCTTGCTGACCACTACCACGCCAAGTACGAATCCCGCTTGTGTCACGCGATCTGGCCCACGGATCAACGGGCAAAATTTCACCGCCGCCGGCATTATTTTGATAAACGGGCGCATGCGTAATATCAGCTCCATTTGTATGTTGCCCGACATTATCGCCGAAATAACCGCTGTTCGGTTTTGGGGGTTGTGGTGTCCACGGATTTGCCGGCAGCTGTGCCAAAGCCGCATTTGATGCTATAGATAACAGAGCCGCCACACAAAATATTTGAAGAAAGTTTTTCATATCAATTCCCCTTGAGAATATATATTTTATTCTAACATATTTTTTTTTAGAAAACCAGTTACAAAATTATGTCATTTTTTATTTTGTTTTTTTAGGGCTCAATTTTTTCTCAAGGTCATCAATTTTTGCTTCAAGCATTTTTATTTTTTCATCCAAAGGATCTGTCATATTTTGATCAATGCCGTAAGCACAAAAGCGCTTATTGTTTTTAGATTCTCGTGCAATTTTATGGGCAGCAACACCAATCACGGTTTCGCCTTTTAAAACGTCTTTGACCACAATGGCGTTTGAGCCGATTTTCGCATTGTCTGCAATTTTAATCGGGCCTAAAATCTGTGCGCCTGAGCCGATAACCACATTGTTCCCGATTGTCGGATGACGTTTTCCGGTTTTTTTGCTTTTTTCATCAAAAAGGTTCGTTCCGCCGAGCGTTACATTGTGATACATGGTCACATTATCGCCGATTTCAGCTGTCTCGCCAATCACAACACCCATACCGTGATCAATAAAAAATCCTTGACCGATGGTAGCTCCCGGATGAATCTCAACACCTGTTAAAAAGCGCGCGGTTTGCGATAAAAAGCGGGCTAAATTATGCCACCCTTTTTGCCATAAAAAGTGATTGATGCGATAACAGCAAATAGCGTGAAATCCTGATGAAAAGAGCGCGGCCTGAAAACGTGAGGCTGTTGCCGGATCGCGACTGATCACGGCATCTAAATCATTTAAAATTAAAGACTTGTTTTTTTTAATCATTTTGTGTTATATTCCTTTCCATTGTAATATAAAATAAAATTTTTTGATGTAAAGAGGTTTATAAATGACAGAAGTGTTATTTAACGGCCCGATGGGCAGATTAGAGGGAAGATACCATAAATCCGAACGCGAAAATGCACCTGTGGCGCTGATTTTGCATCCGCACCCGCAATATGGCGGCACCATGAGCAATAAGGTGGTATATACTCTTTTTACGTGTTTTAAGGATTTAGGTTTTTCTGTGCTTCGCTTTAATTTCAGAGGGGTAGGGCGCTCAGTCGGACAGTTTGAAGACGGTCCCGGCGAGCTTGCGGATGCCACAGCAGCGCTTGACTGGTTGCAACATGAAAATATTAATGCCAAAAAATGTTGGATTGCCGGTTATTCGTTTGGCGCGTGGATTGGCATGCAGCTTTTAATGCGTCGCCCGGATATCAATAATTTTATTGCCGTTTCTCCGCCGGCCAATGAAAAAGATTTCAGCTTTTTGGCACCTTGCCCGACATCAGGGCTCATCATTCAGGGCGGAAAAGATGAAATTGCAGATCCTCAAATGGTGACAGATCTTGCAAGACGCCTCAATATGCAACGTCATGCTGATGTGGACTACGCCTTAATTGAAGAAGCCGACCATATGTATAACGGCTATTTGGTTGACCTTTATAAAGTGACGGGCAACTACGTTTTAGACATCTTAAATCATCGCAGGGCCCCGGTTAAAAAGGTGTTCACGCCTGAAGAAGAAGCCTTGATGCTGCAAAATGAGGCGATGATGGATGAGGATGATGACGAATAAAAGGCTCGTATAAAAAGCTCGTATAATGGGCAACTAAGTACAGAGTCCCCCTCAAAAGCTAAGTCATGTACCAACACGTACACTCCTGTCGCTTTTGAGGGGTTCTCTTATTACTTGCCTCATTCTCCGAGCTTTTAGGGCTGATTGTTATTTCATCTTTTTTTGCTTCTACTCGCGCACGCTATACGAGCTTTTTTAGGCTAATCCTCTAATTTATATATTTCCGAGCTTTTAGAAACTTTATATTTTCATGCAAAATGTCAAAAGAAAATATCTTTTTCAGCTTCAATGGTTGTTGCGGGGCCGTGGCCGGGATAAACCTTTGTTTGAGGCGGCAGCTCTAAAATTTGTTTAAGGCTTTGAAAGAGCTCTGTCTCATTTCCGCCTTCTAAATCTGTTCGACCAACACCTCCTGCAAAGAGCGTATCTCCTGAAAACAAAGCCTGATTTTTTTTATCATAAAAACAAACGGAATCTACGGTATGTCCGGGCGTTGCCAAGACCTCTAACGTAGACCTTCCACCAGATAAAGAAATTTTTTCACCATTTTTAAAAAAGCTCATTTGCGCAAGCGTATTTTGATCGGTAAAATGATAAGGGTTTGAAAGATAAAGTTTTGCTCGGTCAAGCCCGAAAAACGGAATTTTGCATTTTTGTGCAATTTCAAGCACCGCTCTTAAGTGATCTAAATGCGAATGGGTGAGCAAAATTTTTTCAATCACCCAATCATTTTGATTTATAACATGAAGTATTTCATCAGCCCCGCCGCCCGGATCAATTAAAAAGCCGTGTTTTGTTTTTTCATCAACATAAAAATAAATATTGGAACATAAAAAATCGGTAAAATTCAAAACTTTGATAATCATTTGAAATTTTCCTATAAATCACAATGCGGGCAGGTGCTTTTGTTTTCAATTTGAATATTGCAATGACAAATATTAAACTTTTTCTTGAGCATATCACTGATTTGAGGCACTAAATCAAGATTATCGGCTTTGATGTGGCATTCAAGCGAAACCTCGTGTTCACTGATGGACCAAACGTGTATATGATGAACGTCCGCCACGCCTTTTATTTTTTGAATGGAAGCTTCAATTTTGTTTAAGTCTATGTTTTCAGGGGCGGCATTCATTAAAATATTGACAATCGGGGCAAATGAAATCACAGACTGAAAAACCATATAAAAAGCAATAATTAAGGCAATCAGCCCGTCAACAAAATGAATGTCAAAAAGCATCACACAAACCCCCGAAACAATCACGCCGAGCGATCCGAATGCGTCAAAAAGATTATGTAAAAAAACCATTTTCATATTGGCGCTTGTTTTGGCATCATGATGTGAAATTTTGGCAGTCAACGCATCAATTAAAAGCGCAAAAACCGAAATCCAAATGATGAGTGCGCCGTCTATTTTTTGTGGGAAAATAAGGTGCTCAATTCCTTCAGCAAAAAGATATAGACCTGAAATAAAAAGCAAAATCAGATTCACAAATCCGCCGATGACCTCGGCACGCTTAAAACCGTATGTGTATTTTTGGGAGGCTTTTTTTTGCCCGATTTTGAAAGCAATCACGGCAATTAAAATGGAAAAGGCATCTGAGGTGTTGTGAAGGGCATCACCGATTAAGGCTACGGAACCTGCCAAAATTCCACCGACAATTTCAGCGACCGATAACAGCATATTGATGATAAAAGCAATCATCAGATAAAAAACGGATTTTTCGCTCACCTCAAAATGGTGGTGATGATGTGCGTGGTGATGGTGTTCCTCGAGATGGTGTTCGTGTTCGTGATGTTTCATGTTTTAAATCCTATAGTTTTTACATTTATAAAAGCCGATTATCGGCAAATGTCAAGTAAAAGCCACAAAAAAACCGAATCTTTCGATTCGGTTTGAAACTTTGTTATGTCAAAATTATTGGTTAATAACAACCGGAGCCGGTGCAGCAGCAGGAGCCGATGCCGGAACAACCTGTTTTTGTGCGCAAAGTTCGCCTTCTTTGCAAGAATAAGGTTTTTTGACATATGTTGTGTTTGAATATGTTTTCGGTTCATAAACTGTTGTGTATGTCACATTTTTATAAACAACTTCAACAGGTTCTGAAACGGTGTAACTCTTTGAGCATGCATTGCAAGCATGGGCAGGAGCTGCGGCAGGCTGAGCTGCGCGAACACCGCAAGAATGAGCCGGTCTTGGAGCCGGAGCCGGAGCTGCAACTTGAGGAGCCGGTTCGTGTGAAGCACATGCTGCCAATGCAAAGGCGGCAACAGACATTAAAATAGCGTTTTTCATGTTTTTCCCTTCTCTAAATAGTTAAATCAAAAAACATTGGTTTAACAGATGACCCAAATGACAGATAAGATTTGAAGTCATAATTTCAAAGCCTATCCATTGGTTGAGGTTACGTTACAAAAAAAAAATACAGGAGTCAATATAAAAAAGTTAACTTTTTGTTAATTTTTCGTTTCAAAAAAAAAGAAAAGGAACATAAAATTCTGTGAAAAAAAACATGGAAATCTTCAGATTTTCTTATTTTTATGCTATATGTTTGAATGAAAAAGAAAAAGGAAACAGAACATGGAAAATATCAAAACTTTTATTTTAATGGCTTGTTTAGTGCTTTTATTTATGTGGTTCGGGGCGCTTATCGGCGGTGTGGGCGGAATGCGCATTGCATTAATTGTGGCTCTTTTAATGAACTTTACCGCTTATTTTTTCAGCGACAAAATGGTTTTAAGCCACTATCATGCCAAAGAAGTCACATCGGGTGCAGATTCAAAGCTTTATGCCATTGTTCAAAGGCTTTCGGACAAAGCTTCTCTTCCGATGCCGAAAGTTTATATCATTGATGAAGATGCGCCAAACGCTTTTGCCACAGGTCGAAATCATGAGCATGCGGCTGTGGCGGCAACAAGCGGGCTTTTAAATCTGTTAGATGACAACGAAATTGAGGGTGTACTGGCCCACGAAATGAGCCATATCAAACATTATGACATTTTAACAAGTTCTATTGTGGCTGTTTTTGCGGGAGCTATTGCGATGCTTTCCAATACGGCGCGTTACCAAAATATGAACAGCTCACGCGCTCGTCAGGGTTTCCCGCTGTTGGCGGTCATTTTAATGCCACTTGCCGCCGCTGTTATTCGTTTTTCGATTTCAAGAACAAGAGAATACGCCGCCGACGCAGGCTCGGCTAAGTTAACAGGTCGTCCGGAGTGGCTGATTTCGGCGCTTTCAAAGCTTGAGGGATATTCTAAAAGATATGTGATGAAAAATGCCACCAACGAAACGGCGCATTTGTTTATTGTTCATCCGCTGGCTGCATTTTCGGGCGGTTTGAATGCGCTTTTTTCAACGCACCCTTCAACCCAAAAAAGAATTGAGCGCTTAAAAGCTTTCAAAAATCAATTTTAGAACGTGTTGTGTTTTAAAAAATAGCGCGCTGAAATCGGGATAAACGGCATTTGAAAATCAAGCGTCATCTCATTTTCAAGAGATGTGGTGTATTCGTTGATATGAACAAAACCGATAAACCCGACGATATGATAGACGTCGCCGTTTTTATAGACTCTTAAATTAAAGTTTTCCACACCGACATGTCCGGTGGCGAACTCGATGTTTTGCACTTCATAAGCCTCAATGTTAATTTGTTTTTGCCCGAAATAACCTTGTAGACGGATGGTGTTTTGAATTTGCGTTAATTTTAAACCCACGCCGTTAGGCCCGATAAATCCGCTGATATATCTGTTTTGAGGCGGACCGTTTAATATAATATGAACAGGCTCATTTTGATAATTGATGCCATGGCATGTTTTGTAAAAATCATTGCCAAAGCAAACCACACGTGCTTGCAGAGGATATATTTGCAAACAAAATAAAACAAGAAAAACAGAAAATTTTTTCATTGTTTGAAATATAATCCGTTTTTCTTAAGAAAAAAGCGTTTGCCTCAATTTTAAGAAATTTTTTCAAGCACTTTGTAAAAGAGTTTAATGGCGTTTTGAGAGGCATTTTTCCAAAATGTGTCATATTCATCAGCGCGGTGCTTGCCTGGGGTATCGCTGATTTGACGCAAAACAAAACAAGGCACATGATTTAAAAAACAGGTTTGCGCGATGGCAGCTGATTCCATATCAACAGCAAAAGCTGCCGGAAAATGCTTTTTGATTTCATCTGTTTCCTCTTTGGTGCAGATGAACTTGTCACCTGTACAAAGCAATCCTTTTTTAAATTCCGGAAATTGTTTCAGAAGTGCCGGGGCGCTTTGAAAATAAGCCGGCAGTCCCTGAACCTGACCGTAAAGACTTGGCTCTAAACACCAAACATCGTGATAAACCATGTTTTCGCCCATCACAATATCCCCGATTTGAAGAGAAGAACTTAAACCGCCTGACACTCCGATATTTAAAATAAGATCAGGGTGAAAATTAAAAATAAGACTATACGTTGCAAGGGCGGCATTCACTTTGCATGTGCCTGAAACAAGCGCAATCACTTCTTTAGAATTGATTGTGCCGATATAAAAAGTGAGATGGCCGATTTGTTGTTTTTGAAGATTTCGTGTAACGGATGCAAAAAGCTCAAGCTCTTTTTCCATTGCAAAAATAATGCCGATTTTAGTCATTGTATTCCTCATTTTTTTATTTGAGGTTTTAAACGTTTTTATTTTCAGACGCAACAAAAATCTTTTTTATCAGCGATAGATGATGGAAAATTTGTTTTTATTATTTTGCACCGCAGCTGTGGCCTCTAAGGGGGTATATATTCTTCGCCTATATATTACATTGCCGTTTTCAACAGCTTCAATCAAATTTCCTCCCGCATCATATTTATAACTTCCGATTTGATTGCCGTCAAAATCATATCTTCCGCTAATATTACCATTTGTGTCATATTTTAAACAACCTGATGAGGAGCATTGTCCAACTAAATGTCCTTCCTCATCGCGAATTTCATTCGTTACAGGTACACCTTGCCATAAAGAACTGGCATTTGATAATATTTGCAAACAGTTTTGTGTTTCTCCTTTACAAAAAACGGAAGATGCACTGGCAAAATGCCCCACCATAGTGGTCAACTGAGAATTTTCACTCAAAATTAATTTCCATGAGCGTACTTCTAAATCAATTCCATCATCGCCGATTGTTTTTATAGAATCAGCTAAAGTTATGCTTTTAATGTTTGTCAATCCCCATAAAGCATTACTGCCGATAGATGTGATTCCTTCCTTAAATTCAACCGAAGAAACCTGTTGTATTAAATTTGCGTTAGAGCTGGCCCATGTACTGTTTCTTCCACCTCCTCCCCACATAGACCCTGTTCCTGAAATGATTAATTTTCCACCATCATAAAGGGTTGCTTTGCAGTCATTACCACAAACCCAACATTGCAAACCATTTGTATCGTCACATGTCGTTTCATTATATGAAACAGCCCATGTTTCTTGAGAAACTGTACTTATCAGCGCAAAAAAAATAAATTTTTTAAAAAGTTTGGTGATATTCATTTTATGCTTCCTTTCTTGAATTGTCCGTTCAAATAAAAAAGTCACCTTTTAATAAGATGACTGGAAGCTGAAAACTACTGGAAATAATGTAGTGTGTTGTATTAAATAAATCGTTTTATCCTATTCCAACACCTTCCAGCCTTCACTGGAAGTTAATATTTTGACGCTATACACAAGCGTATTTCCAAGAGGTTTTCAGACCTCGAACAGGTGTTTTTCCTGTCTGCCTTTTATATTAGCAAACAAAACAGATTTTGACAAGCAAAAAATCTTTTAAGAGATGAAAAACACGTTGACTTTTTTTAGGCGATGGATTAGCTTACAAAACAACAGGATTTTTTTTAATAAAGGAATTTTTTTCATGGAAAAAATTAAAAATGTCAAAGAGTTTGTTGAGAAAATTGATTCAACCAAAAAGCTCAATCCGAAAGATTTGTCTTCAGACCAAGATTTAACGATTGCCATTATGAACCTGATTTCAATTGAAGAACATTTAGTGTTTTCGGGCGCCAAAACAGGTAAAAACTCATTTTTTGATTTGATTAAAGATATCCGCGAACTTCGCAAAACTTTGATGCAAAAAATTATTCCGGCTTATGAAGGCGAAGTTTGGTGCATTTCAAAACACTTGCTCGCTTCTTCCATGCGTTTGATGGAAGTCGGAACCAAACAACAAAGCCTTAAACACGACAAAGAGGCCTATAAACTTTTTAATCAGGCCTATGATTTATATTGCATGTTTTGGGGTCTGAATATGAACATGCTTGATGTCAAAGACCTCAAATGGGTGGAAGACACACATGAAGATATTGCCAAGCTTTCCGAAAAACTTGAAAAGGCCGAACCGTTGTTGGAAAAATCCTCTAAAGAAGAACCATCCGGCTTTTTTGCCAAAACAAAGGCCTTTGTGCGCAAAGCCGTAGATTGTTGCATCGAATAAACAAAGGAACTTGATATGAAAAACGCGGTTTTAAGCTTTATATTAGGGCTCTTTTTGTGTCTTGGAACATTCCCGCTTCAGGCGTCATGGTTTAGCTCTGACGAAAAAATAACGATGTATAGTCAGCGTTTTTGCCCGCACTGCCAACAGGCTTTACAATATATTCAAAAAAATCACCCGAAGCTTAAAATTGAAATTGTTGAACTCAACAATAAAGAAGCTATAGAAAGGCTTTATGCCTGCGCCGATAAGTTTAAAATTGCGCGAAATCGTGTCGGTACGCCCCTGATTTGTTTTGAAAAAGACTATGTCATGGGCTGGTCATCTGAAAATGCCAAAAAATTTGAAAAACTTATCCCCTCAAAATAAAAAAAAGACCTCCTAAAAGGAGGTTTTTTATGCTCTGGTAAATTATTTTGAACATCCTTTACCGGCTGAAGATTTTGTTTCTTCCGATTGAGAAGATTCTTGAGAAGATCCGGATTTTTTTTGAGATGATGGACAATTACAAGTCATATTTTTTTCTCCTAAAATAAAATGATTAAACAACGTTTCAACGCAAGATATATTTTAATTTCAAATACAAACAAGCTAATCGTTAGTTCATAAAAAAAGTTTTTTTTAAAAAAATTTACCTGACACTTGCATGGCAAAAAAATGCTTCCTATATAACCTGTTAGAAAAAGATTTAACAATAAAGGATTGAAAAAACTATGAGTAACAAAGTAATTGGTATCGACCTCGGAACAACGAATTCCTGCTTTGCCGTGATGGAAGGCAGTGAGGCCAAAGTTTTAGAAAACTCCGAAGGTGCCAGAACGACCCCTTCGATGGTTGCGTTTACGGACAATGAGCGTTTGGTCGGCGCCGCTGCCAAACGTCAGGCTGTCACAAATGCCGAAAACACATTGTTTGCCATCAAACGTTTAATCGGTCGCAGATTTGATTCGGCCGAAGTTCAAAAAGATAAAGCAACAGCTCCTTTTAAAATTGTTTCAGGCGATAACGGTGACGCTTGGGTCGAAGTCAAGGGCCAAAAATATGCACCTTCGCAAATTTCGGCCATCGTTTTGCAAAAAATTAAAGAATACGCCGAAAGTTATTTAGGCGAGCCGATTGAAAAAGCCGTGATTACCGTGCCGGCCTATTTTAACGATTCACAACGTCAGGCCACGAAAGATGCCGGTAAAATTGCAGGTTTGGATGTTTTGCGTATCATCAATGAACCGACAGCGGCCGCCCTTGCTTACGGTATGGATAAAAAAGCTTCGGGCACAATCGCTGTTTATGACCTTGGCGGCGGAACGTTTGATATTTCGATTTTGGAAATCGGTGATGGTGTTTTTGAAGTCAAATCCACCAACGGTGATACGTTCTTGGGCGGTGAAGACTTTGACCAACGTATTGTAAATTATTTGGCTGACGAATTCAAAAAAGAATCAGGCATTGATTTGAAATCCGATAAACTTGCTTTGCAACGTTTGAAAGAAGCGGCCGAAAAAGCAAAAATCGAACTTTCATCGGCCACACAAACAGATGTGAACCTGCCGTTTATCACAGCTGATGCCACAGGTCCGAAACACCTCAACATTAAGCTCACACGTGCCAAACTGGAATCACTTGTTGATGACTTAATTGACAGAACGGTCGCTCCTTGCCAAAAGGCCTTAAAAGATGCAGGCTTGTCGGCAGGCGAAATTTCAGAAGTTATTTTGGTCGGCGGTATGACACGTATGCCTAAAGTTCAAGAAAAGGTTAAAGAAATTTTCGGCAAAGAGCCGCATAAAGGCGTCAATCCGGATGAAGTTGTGGCCGTCGGTGCCGCTATTCAGGGCGGTGTGTTAATGGGCGATGTGAAAGATGTTTTGCTTCTTGACGTAACGCCGCTTTCTTTGGGTATTGAAACATTGGGCGGTGTGTTCACACGCTTGATTGATCGTAACACAACGATTCCGACACGTAAATCACAGGTCTTTTCAACAGCTGAAGACGGACAAACAGCCGTGACAATTCGCGTTTTCCAAGGTGAGCGTGAAATTGCCGCCAACAACAAACTTTTGGGTCAATTTGATTTGGTCGGTATTCCGCCGGCACCGCGCGGTATGCCTCAAATTGAGGTCACCTTTGATATTGATGCCAACGGTATTGTGAATGTGTCGGCAAAAGATAAGGCAACCAACAAAGAACAGACCATTCGTATTCAAGCCTCCGGCGGACTTTCTGATGCCGATATTGAAAAAATGGTCAAAGATGCCGAATTAAATGCCGAAGCCGATAAAAAGAAGAAAGAAGAAGTTGAAGCACGAAATCAAGCAGAAGCTTTGGTTCACTCCACCGAAAAAACCTTAAAAGAAAACGGTGATAAAATCTCAAGTGCTGATAAGTCAGCTATTGAATCAGCCATCGAAGATGTGAAAAAAGCTTTAGAGGGCACAGATTCGGCACTCATCAAAGAAAAGAGTGATGCTTTGATGCAGGCTTCCTTAAAGCTCGGCGAAGCGATGTATAAGGCACAAGGTGCAGAGCAGGGGAAAACTTCCGGCAATGCCCAAGGTGCTGATACCGGTTCGGCCGAACAAAAACCCGATGACAAAGTTGTTGATGCTGATTTTGAAGAAGTCAAATAATCAGTCATGAAAACTTATCAAAAAAAGAACCTGTCATTTTCAGACAGGTTCTTTTTTTAGGCTATCCAATGCATAATATGTTCCAAGGGCATTTGAGAAAGCACTTTGCCAGACGGACCGGTTTGTCTTACCCAATATTTGCCGTCATAATGCTTATGCACGGTTGCTTGTTTGTCCTTGTTCAGATAAGACATATAAATCTTGTCTGTCAATAAAACATGATAGCCGTCTGAAGCCAAAATGTCTTGTCTTTGAAGTTCTTCTAAAACGCGTTCGCGTGCTTTGGAAGAGATGTTACTGTTATCGACGACATTTGTGATTTCATAGCGCCTTAAGACATTCCACACAGCGCCGGTTTTGTCGATGTATTGCGTTGTATATGCAATACGAAATTTTGGCCAAGAGAGCATGATTTGAGAGGCTTTGGACCATACGGTCAATTTGATGTACAGGAAATGTCCGTCTTCATCAAAATAGGCGACATAATTTTCACCGGAGAAAACGGTACCTTTTAAGGCATACATTTTTCCTACCATACTGACATTGAGACGTTTGAGCCAATTCTTTGCCAAATCATGTGTCACAAAGGTGTTGTCTTTTTTAAAAACAACAGGTCTTAAAAAGCTAAATCGTTTCATAATGTTTAAATTATTGGTTATACTAATAAATTTTTCTTTGCTAAGGGTAGAAGAAAATAAAAAATTTGTCAATATTTTTTTATTATATGTAAAATAAAAAAAACCGCTTCATTGAAAGCGGTTTTTTTGTTAGCGCACATGAAGAGCTTTCCAAAACTCATGATGTACTTTCGGCATCTTAAAAAAGATGTTTTTCTCGATGTCTTCGTGTTCATAAAGAAGCACGCCGTCGTTGTTTGCTGTTCGAATCTCAGTGGCAACGTCATCCGGTGCCAATTGAGACATACGAGTTTCTTTTAAAAGCTTAACGACAATTTCACTTGCCTCAAAGTTCAATCCCTGTTGTTTTAACGCATCAGAAATTTCTTGTTGCAAACTGGCTTGCGAAAACATCAAACTTTCAGGATCTTTCGGCCATTCGACGTTTTGTTGCCAAGACAAATTTTTGTCTCTGGCCTCATTGATCTGATAGTTTTTTTCGATCAGGTATTCCTGACCGCCGGCAGTCACCGTTCTTGTGATGTGCGAAAGATAAATTTCAAGCCACGGATCTTGATTGCTTATGGCTTTTGACCAAAAGTCTGTCCGCACAAACAGAAACTCTCCTGTTTTGGCATAAAAAGCCTCAAACGAATCGCCTTGCGGCGTGTGTCCGCTTAAGACATACCGGTTGTCTTGAAGTGTGTAACCGAGTTTTTTAAGCCACATGCGAGACAAACGATGTGTTTTGAAATCCCCGCTTGCATCAAATGCAATGGGCTGTAAACCAACGTAGAGCATAACGATAGTGTTTAAAAGGTTAAACAATAAACATTCAAAGGGTTCAAGAAAATTCCTTTTCCTGCGGATCATCAAAACAAAATCTTGTGATTTGTTTCCAGTGATAAACCGGAAATTTTTTTTCAGTGGTTTGCTGCCACGTTCCATCACTTTGATATACTTCTGTTTCGATTTTTTCAATCACCGAATCCTTAAAGGAAAGTTTTCGGCGCACAACTTCATATCCTATCCAAGAGATAAACTCCCTTGATAAAAGATAATGTTTCCGCACCATTCCGCTTGTTTTCAGATAATCAATCTTAAGCAAACGATTACCAAGATAATCGATGGTCCATTCGTAGTTTACACAAGAAACCTGCGGTTGTTCTTTAATCGGCTCATACAAACGTACGGGCGCACGCAACGTTAGGTGAAAACAATGAAAAAGTCCGTTTCTATCGTAAACGGCCTGATAATTTCTATGTCCGTTTCGTTGTGTAAAAACGAGATAGTTCTGCTCTTTGCTGATGTATTTATGGTAAAATAACACATCAAATAAGGTCAGATTTCTCACCGATAAAGCGGTTGGAATGATTTCCTTTTCATGCAATTTATTGACTTGTTTTTCAAGCTCTGAGAGTGAAAAACGAATTTGGCTTTTGCAAAGCAAAATGCCGTTACCAACAAAAGCCACCGGCTCTTTTTGGTTAAAATTAAATAGTTTCATATGTATGTAGTATTAAAATGATTTCTAAATAATGAAAAAGTAAGGGTAGTGTATTAAAAAACAAAAAATTTGTCAAGATTTTTTTATTATTGTAAATATAAAAAAAATAAGAAACCGCTTTTGAAAAAAAAAGCGGTTTCTTATTAGTAGAGGTGAAGATCTCTCCAAAAAATACGATGTACTTGCGGCAAAGGCAGGCAGATAAAGTTTTTGGGGTTCTCCAGTTCATAAATAGGTACATCGTCATTTTTGTTTGCGATGCGAAGTTCACCGGCAATGTCATCCTTGTTGAGCTGCGAGGTTAAATTCTCGTTTAAGGCAGTGACAGTGATCTCATAGGGCTTACACATAAAACCTTGCTGTGTAAGTGCGCGTGAAACTTCTTGCGGCAGATAAAGAGGAGAGTATTTTGAAAGCTCGCGTTTCTCAAGATCTTCCGGCCATTTCGAGCGATTTTTCGATTGATTAACTCGATAATCCCTTTTTCTGATCAGCTCCTGACCACCTGCCGTGACCGTTTTTTTAACATACGAAATAAATGCACTGAAAAACGGTTTTGCAACGACATTGGCCTTTGCCCAACTTTCGACGGTGACAAACAAAAACTGTCCTTTTTTGTCGTAATGTGCCTCATAAGGATTGCCTTGAGGCGTTTGCCCCGATAACACATAATGTTCGTTTTTTATGGTATAATCGAGTTTTTTGAGCCACATGCGCGACAAACGATGTGTTTTGAAGTTCCCGTTTACATCAAATGCAATGGGGATAAAACCAAAATAAAGCATAATTGTAGTATTTTAAGGTAAAACAAAATCAAAGAAAAATAAGAAATTTTCTCTTATTTACAAACTCGTTCAATCAATTTTACCAATGAAATTCCAACGTTTTTTGGAAAGGTGAAATGATATCTTAATAATGAATGAGTGGCTAAAATATACAAAAGCAATAAAAAATTGTCAAGTTTATAGTGTAAAGCGCTTCAAAAAAATAAACTTGCCAAGAACAAAGAAAGTGCTTATTTTAGAAAAAACAAAAATATTCGGAGAAAAATTATGCGCAAAACATATCTGATTGCTTTATCGGTTTTTTCAGCGGCAACAATTGCGTCGGCTCAAGTTCTTGAACCTGTTTCAAAAGATTTAAGCTTGAGTATTTATAACAACGATTTGGCGCTTGTCAAAGACGTCAGAAGCGTTGCTTTTGAAAAGGGCGTCAATGATATTTCGTTTGTGGGGGTAGCCTCATCCATTAAACCCTCGAGTGTGATTATTATAGGTAACCAAATTCGTGTTTTGGAACAAAATTATGATTATGCGCTGATCACACCATATAATATTTTAGAAAAAAGTGTCGGACAAACCGTTAAAACAGTCAAAGAAAACCCAAAAACGGGAGAAGATAATTTTTCATCTGCCAAGCTTTTGAGTTATCAAAACGGCGAACCTGTTTTGCTTTTTGATTACGGTATTGAGCCGAATTTTAGCGGGCGCATTATTTTAGATCAAATTCCGCAAGGGCTTAATCAAAAGCCGACTTTGGCGGCCAAAATTTCAAGTGATAAGGCCGAAACAAAAGATTTAACTCTTGCTTATTTAACAAACGGCATTTCGTGGAAAACGGACTATGTGGCTTCTGTTAAAAATGAGAGCTTACTTGATTTAACCGGATGGGTCACGATTTCAAATAATTCGGGGGTTGCTTACGAAAATGCTTTTATACAACTCATTGCAGGTCAGATAAGCGAAACACGCGCATACGGTGTGGCCGCGCCGCGCAATATGATGATGGCAAAGGCCGCTGTTTCATTTGATGCTGCTGAAATGGCAGAGGGCGCAAATATCACCCCCGAAAGTGTGAGTGCTTATCAGCTTTATACACTGCCCAATCGCACAACCATCAAAGACAATCAAAGCAAGCAATTAAGTTTGATTGAAAAAAATGATGTGTCATATCAAAAAGAGGGAAGACTCCGCTCACCGCTTTATTTTAACGCAGATTATGCCGGTCATTTTGAAAAACTTCATCCGGCGGTTTATTACATTTTGGAAAACACAGAAAAGTCAAATCTCGGAATTGCCTTGCCAAGAGGAGTGATGCGTTTTTATGAAAATGATTCAAAATCTCGTTTGCAATTTATCGGCGAAAATGCCATCAAAGAAACGGCGATCGGTGAAAAACTTGAGCTGAAGCTGGGAGAGATGTTTGATGTCTTTGTACAAGGCCAAACAAAAAAAGTTCGAAAAATATCTGAAAATATCATCAAAGATTTGGATGGCAATTGCCCGCGTTATAAGTTAAAACGGGCCTATGATGTCGAAATTGTTTTTCAAAACGGGGGCGACAAAGAGGTGCAAATTGTCTTGACACAAAATTTACCGCCTGAAACAATCATTGCAAGCGAGAGCGTTAAAGGAAAAGCCAAAAACGGCGAAGAATATGAGTGGCGCTTAACACTTTCCAAAAATGATAAAAAAACGCTCACCTATACGGTAGAAGTGATGTCTGAAGAAAGGCGTTGTCATTAAAAAATGTCACAAAAATTGCATTTTCTTTAACAAAAAGTTCACAAAAAAAACAGAGATTTTATCTTTACATCTTTGTTTTTATTGTGTACACTAAAAGTAGTTTAAACTTCAGCGTATGACTCTGTTTGAAATGTTATGAGTTGTTCGCCGGCAGATATATATCGGAAGGAAACGGGCATGTTCCAGAATGTAGTTAAATTTACTTATAAAACGAGCTTGATGACATGTAGTTGTCTTTGTGCAGCCTCATTTGCGGCGCGGGCTTCTGAAATGCAATGCTTCAATGTCAATTGCGAAAGTCTCGGCTATACAAATGTTGAGGATTTGGGTGACACACCTTGTAAAAGCTTTTTAACCTGTCCTTATGACCCGAGATATATTAAATGTGATTTATTGCCGACGTGTGAAAATTTAGGTTTTACAAACGATGATAAATCTGCTTGGTGTACGAATCTTGTCCGTTGCCCGACGGATCCTTCCTATACGCTTTGTAAATCTCTTTGCAGCAAATGCCCTGAGGGAACGGCACTCGATCCGGCAGAACTTGGTTGTACAGACGGATACGAAGCTGCTCTGGATCAAGATGGAATTGCCATCACCAACGATTGCAGTTATACCTGTTATAGATGCAGTGATGGGGGAACAGATACTTCTTATTGGTGTGAGGATCCGGAAGATGCAGAACATAAAGAGTGTGTTGAAGAAAAGGGGTATAGCGACGATTCATGCAGTTGCGAATCAAACCGCCATACGGAAAGCGAGTGTCCTGAAGGAACATATATCGTTGAGGTTCGTTACCCGACCACTGTCCGTAATGCAAAAGGAGGAGAACATTATATTTGTGCACCTTGTCCAAAAGGTTTAACGAATTCCGGGAAAAATAATTACGACTGTATGACAACGGATGAAAACGGGGATCCGGTTCCAAACTGTGATACTAATAAAGGATATTACAATAAATGTCAGACGGGTTGGGAGGTATGTCGTGAAGTTCATACGGAATTCGGTACCTGTTATATGAATGCTGACAAGTGCGGCGAAGGTACCTTAACGGAGGCAAATGGTGTTTATATGACCAGACCTTCAACCACCGGTCATAGAATAACGGAAATAAATGATTCTTTTGAAAATACTTGCTACCAATTAACTTGCGCTTATGATACGGAAACGGGTTGCCGAAAAGCATTTAGTGAGTATGGTACTTATGGCGCTAAGTGTATAGAAGATAAATATACTTGCTTTGTTTTTCATGATTGTAATGAAGGTTATGAGTGGAGTCCTTCTTCTTCTGCTTGTGTTTGTAATACATTGACGCATCCCTACGACGTTTATAATATTCCTGATTATAGTACACCTATCGAAGATGAAAAGTGCTGGGATGGTAGTGAATATATCTATAAAGACTTTAAGTGTGATGGTAGCCACGTCAAAAAAAACGGTAAATGTTTATGCCCGGATATTTATTCTATCTCAGAACATGATATCCCTAGTCATGCTATCGGCGTTGATCCTTGCACAGATAGTGATGATGACACTTTCTTTAAAAGTTGGGAATGTGTTGATGGTTATACTCCCGATGGTAATGACGGTTGCATGAAGAAAACATGTCACTCAATTAATGAAAATTATTTTCCGTTACCTGATATAAGCGGTTTAACTTTTAATCAGCAAAGTATGGCTCAGTCTATTATTAAATCGTTTTATCAATTGGCTGGTGCAGTAGGTTCTGATGGGGCTTGTTATAGGCAAAAACCATGTCAGCAGATCAATGCTGCTTATTTTGAGGGTGCAGGTATGGCAAGTGATTCTGATTGCAACAGTAATGATTATACTTGCCGATTACCTCCTAGTATTCCGAATGCAGGGGCTGAGGCGTTAATGAGGAGTTTAGGTCTCCCCAGTTTGTCTTGCTATAGCAAATCTTGTAACACTTCTGTTTATAAGTACGCTATTAAACCTGAAAATGGCTATTTGGTTGAGCCGAAGTGTACAGATAGTCAAGGAACACATTATAGTGATAGGGCATGTAATGCAGCAGTATCCGGATATCAATCTTTGACACTTGAAGGTAATGTTTGTCTCCTTCCGGTTTTGGAGTGTGTTTATGGTAGAATGATGGTGCTTCATAATCGTAATTTAACAGAAAAATATGGTATTCCTTACACAAATATAACATCCATATCTTATTATGATGAGAATAAAACATTGCTGGCACAATATACAACTATAACAGGAGCAAATGATGCGTCCGGATATGCATATGAAAATTCAGACGGATCACATCTATCAGGAAAATACTATGTTGTTATACATACCGGAGGTAAGGATTATAGAACAAATATGGCCAGCTGTTCACAATAGTTCTGTTTTCAGAATAGCAAAGAGAGACCTGGAAGATTGTGGCGCAGGCAATAGATAGGTTTTAGCCGCCCTAAGTGCGAATTCTGTTTGACGTTAGAATCCATTTCTATCATCCTCAGCGCCAGCCGCCATCTTACACTGCATAAGCAGGTAGATGGCGGCTGGCGTGTCATTAAACCGTCAATAGTTTAATAAGTAAGGCTGACAGTTGCTGATCCTTCTAAAAGTACATTAACTACTTCGGGGGTATCATCCGTTGTTAAAGATATGGTTCCTGTTGTCACAATTTGTGTTGTGATTGGAATCGGTTCACAAGTACCAGATTGTGCGAAACCGCCAATCGATAAATTTCCTCTGCAGCTTCCCGCTGACGTAGAACTTACTTTAACATAAACTTGTTTGGTTAAATCATTATCTAAACTTATGTTTATATCTCCTTTTAATGTATATTTATTATTAGCGGTTTTTGCTACAGTAGTTGTATCAAGAAGTTCATTTGCACATGCGCTATATACCTCAAATGTAAGTGTCTGATCAGACCCGCAAGCGCAAAAGCTGTGGTCTAAACAGTCTGCATAAAGATTATTAAGATTAACCGTTAAGGTACCATTAATTGAAAATAATATATTTTACACTTAATATGTATTCTGAGAAAGTGTGAATTAAAAGAAGTTTATTTTTATAAACGCAAAACTCTGTTATACGCCATGATACTTTCAGAGCCGATTGGCTTTATGAGGTGTTCATAATTAAGGAGCTTAAAAACGTAATAATCTTTGATATTGAGATTAGATAGAACCGTTTGAACAAAGAAATCATTTAAGGCAGCCCCTAGTTTCATTCCGCTGTATTTTTCAATGATTTTTTGCCTTGATTCTAAAATTTCATATCTTCTTTTTTCATAATAGGAAATCATGTCAATTTCAGTTAAACCTTTTATGATATCTTTGTTTGGTTTAATACGCCACTGATCATTTAAAACAGAATATGTTCCGACAAGTAGACGTATTTTTGCTCCCATCTTGATATCTATGCGGCGTCCTTGAAAGTGAAAATGATATTTTTTGAATTGATACATTTGAGAAGATAAGAACATGTCAAAATGCCTTTGATCTTTAGCGATACTTCGACAAGCGGTATTTTTGACTTCAATAAATAAATCAATGTCTGATTTATCGTGATAAAAGTAATCAGCGGATGACCCGCAAAGCAAAATATCTGTTACTTCCATTCCATCAATAAAAGCTATTGTTTCATCAATAATTTTTTGCGCAATTTTGAGTAACCCTTGACGCACATCAGGTAACATTTTTTGATTTTCATCAAAAATCCAAGGCGCAAGCGTTTTTTGCGGCGTTAAAAGGCGATGAACCGTTGCTTTTAAATCAAACTTCTGAGGCATTTTTATCTCCTTCTAAAGCATATGTTTCAGATCTTCTAACTAAATCAAAATAATGCTGCGGAACCTCCATCAAATTTAACGCACGCCACAAGTTCCAATCAAGAGAATACTCTTTCTCATTACTTTCATATCTTGCCTTATATGCCCTTTGTTCCATATCCTTAAAGTATTTTGTAATTGTGTTTTGAGATTTTAAGGTCAAAAAACCATTACTATCTTTTTCTAAATTATCCAGTGCTTCATGAAAATCTCGATTGACTTTGGGATAAATATCCAAAAATTCATCTAGGGTATACGCAAAATCTTGAAATTTCGGCTCAACATTCCAACAATTTTTTGTAATTGACCAATTGGCACCGAGCGGTTTTCCTTTTTTAAAAATATGAAAATGTATTCTATGGTGATAAATCTGAAAAACAAAGCCTCTGTCATCAACTGCCGAGCCGATATTAAAAAGCGTTTGATTAGGAAGTTCTGTTTCCATGATAAAAGCAATATGAATTTTTGTGTTGGCATGATAAAGAGCCGAACATATATCGCCGTAACAAACCGTATCAATGAGCTTATCATTCAAAAATGAGAGCATCAATTCTTTAGCCAAAGTGATGCATTTTTTGATGTGTTCCGTGATTTCAGTTCTCATCTCGTTTTTAAAATCAAATATATCATGCGGTAAATCATGCTGATTTTCAAAAAGAGGGGCAAAAATTTTTTTAGCTTCTTCTCGGCTTAGTTCCATTTTATTCTCGCCAATTATTAATTTTCTGCCTTGATTATAGTCAGTCTCAAACGTTTTGACAAGTGCTTTTTAAAACGCAAAGAATTTGAAATAAAGAAATACGGCGCCTATAAGAACGGAAAGTATGGTCACCGGAACAGACCACCATAAAAACGCCAAAAAGCGAATAGGCCGTCCCGATCTTGCTGCCATTCCGGCCACAATCACGTTGGCCGAAGCGCCGATTAAGGTGCCGTTTCCGCCAAAGCAAGCGCCGAGCGATAAAGCCCACCAAACGGGCATCATGGCTTCTCTTGTGCCAAGTGAGCCTTCCATCGATTTTAAAATCGGAATCATGGTTGCCACAAAAGGGATATTGTCAATAGCGCTTGAAACAACAGCCGAAACACCGAGCATCATGAAAGCCGATTTTTGAATACTTCCTTGCGTCAGCTGAACAAATTGATGACCGAGTTTTTCTAAAATACCTGTTTTTTCAAGTCCTGAAACAACCATAAACAGCCCCATAAAAAAGAAAATCGTTGTCCAGTCGACCAAATTAAACGTTTCTTCCGTTTTTTCATCTCGAAGCGCCTGCTTCTTGTCTAATGTCCAAATCAGCAAAAGGGCAGCTGCACCCGCAAGTGCAATGACCCCGTTTTCAATATGTGTTTGCTCGGCTGTAATAAAACCGCCCATCACCCCAAACAGCACAAAAAGCGATTGTTTCAAAAGTTTCAAATCTGTGATGTGTTCTTTCACATTGACCGACATAATCGCCACTCTGTTGCGATCGTTTGTGATTAAAACTTTTTTCCAAATCAAAGCAAATACCATTGTTAAAATCACAAGCGAAATGAGCACCACGGGTGAGAGTGCGAACAAAAAGTCCGTAAACGAAAGCTCAAGCGCCGACCCGATTAAAATGTTTGGCGGATCACCGATCAGCGTTGCCGTTCCGCCGATGTTAGCGGCAAATATCTCAAGAAGCAAAAACGGATAGGGCGTAATTTCCAGTTTTGAGGTAATTTGAAGCGTGACGGGCACAATCAAAAGCACAGTCGTCACATTATCTAAAAACGCCGAAAAAACAGCCGTCACAAACGAAAGCATAATTAAAATTCCGACAGGATTTGCTTTCACCCTTTGCGCGCTCCACATCGCCACAAACTGAAACAGACCGGAACGCTCGGTAATACTGACAATAATCATCATGCCGATCAGAAGCGAAATGGTGTTAAAATCAATGGCTGAAATCGCTTCGCTTTGTGTCACAATGCCCGATAAAATCATAACAGAGGCGGCAATCATGGTTGTCACGGCACGATTGATCTTTTCCGAAAACAGCACAACGTAGCAAATCAAAACAATACTCGAGGCAAGAAAAGCGGGGTTTTCAAAAAACATAAAATTGTCCATCAATTCAGTCGTCCTTTAATTTAAATAAAATACCTCACATAAAGATAGAGCATTGCCGTGAAAACAGAAATGACGGTCACCGGTATTCCAAGTATCAAAAATTTAATAAAGCCGATGGGCTTATTTTCTTTTGCGGCCATACCGGCAACAATCACATTGGCGGAGGAGGCAATGATTGTGCCGTTTCCGCCAAAACAGGCACCGAGTGCCAAAGCCCACCAAACGGGCATCATGGCTTCTCTTGTGCCAAGTGAGCCTTCCATCGATTTTAAAATCGGAATCATGGTCGCCGTGTAAGGAATGTTGTCAATGGCCGAAGATAAAAATGCCGAAACAAACAGGACGGTGTATGTTGTTTTTTGAATGCTTCCGGCCGCAAAAGATAAAAGCTTTTTGCCTAAAATATCAATAATTCCGGTAACTTCCAGCGCGCATACAATACCAAACAGCCCCACAAAAAAGAAAATCGTTGTCCAGTCCACGAGCGAGAACGCATCTTCTACTTTTTGATCACGTTTTAAATGATCAAGACCGAGCGTATAAAGCAAAAGCATCAACATGGCGCCCAAAAGTGCTGTTGTACCGTTTGGAATGTGGAACATATCTCCCATGATAAAACCGGCAAAAACAAGCCCGAAAATAAAAAGAGATTTTTTTAAAAGCGTTCGATCGGTAATAAAATCAGACGCAGATAAGGCAAGCAATGTCTGACGATCTTTTTCATCGCAGGTCAGTTTTCGCCCGATAAAAATGTCAAAAACAAAAATTAACAGACCTAAATTAAGCAAAACAATCGGCAGCATTTGAGAGGCAAAATCCATAAACGAGAGCGAAAGTGCCGATCCGATTAAAATGTTTGGCGGATCACCGATCAGGGTTGCCGCGCCGCCGATGTTAGAGGCAAAAATTTCGAGCCATAAAAACGGGTAGGGAGAAATTTTTAAGTTTCTGGTCATTTTAAATGTGACAGGCACAATAAGTAAAACCGTTGTGACGTTATCTAAAAAGGCCGATAAAACAGCCGTTAAAAGGGTCATCATGATTAAGATTCCCCGCGGAGATGCACGCACAAGTTTTGTGCAAGACAAAGCTAAAAATTGAAAAAGACCGGAACGCTCGGAAATACCGACAATAATCATCATACCGGTGAGCAGGGCAAGTGTGTTAAAATCGATGGATGCGATCACTTTATGTTGCGTGATAATTCCGCTCAAAATCAAAAAAGAAGTACCGAGCAAAACCGTGACGGCACGATTAAGCTTTTCTGAAAATAACACGGCATAACAAACAATTAAAACAACAATCGCCGTGATCTGAGGGTTAAACGCAAAATTCATTTTTTCTCTTTCATTTTTATAGAATATATAGCTCTGTTTTCAAATTACAAATGTTTTTTATGAAAATACTAATAAAATTCAAATACAAAATTTACCAATAAAAAAAACAACCCCAACGTAATCTGTTGAGGTTGCTTTTCATAACTAGCGTCTTCGCTCTGATCTTCCGGAAGATCGTTGTGCGGGTGAACTTCCGCGGCTGACGGATGATGAGCGTGAAACCGAACCACTTGTTGTTCTCACCTGTTGTCGGCTTGAACGTTCAACAGTCGGTCTGCTTTGGCGAGGAGTTACACCTGAAGTTCTTTGTGAACCTGAAGTATAACTGCTTTGGCGAACCGTTACCCCCGAAGTTCGGTGTGAAGATGAGGAATAACTACCTTGATAAGATCCGTGAGCAGGCGGTGTTCCGCTGCTTCTCGAATGATGATGAGATGTTCCATGGTGGGACGGTGTGACGCTGTGATGATGATGGTGATGGTGATGTCTCGGCCCCGGAGGCGATGTAAAGTGCCATCTTCTCATATCAATGTAACGTACGCCACATAGGTTGTAACAATAATTGTAATAAACGGGGGCTGTATCTATTCTGGCGTAATGCCAAGAGTTTCCCCATTCATAGACGAAATAAACACCATATCTTGCATAAACAAGCCAACCTAAGTATCCGTTCCAAATGTAAGGGCGATATGTTTGCGCCACATCCGGAAGAAAAGAATTAACTGTCGGTGCATCAAAAGCCGGCAAAGAAGAGTAATAATACTCAGTTGGTGTAATTACAAGATAATTGGAACAACCGGCATCAATAATCGAAAGATTATTATAATGCCACTGATTACCGTTTAACGCATAACCGTCGTTTATATAAAAACCGGCGACCTGCGCGTTGGTCATGCTCACTCCCAAGCATAAGACCAGCAAAAATAAAAACTTTTTCATAATTTCAAACTAATTTGATTTGTAAATTTATTGTACAAACAAATAAAATTTTTGTCAATATTATTTTTTAACAATACTAACATGGTTTCACTCGTTTAATGAATCGTATTAAAAAAACTTTTTAGTTTTTTTGCTCAAGAGCCCGGCGGGATAGAGCGCGACATTGCTTTGCAATGCTTGCTCATCTCATCCTTTGCAGATCAAAGCCTGCAAAGATTTCGATTTCGAACCTGTGGGTTTTTCAGCCTCACCGAATTCACCAACAAAAAAAAGGCCACCTTTTCAGGTGGTCTTTTTTGTTGGTGAGCCCGGCGGGATTCGAACCCACGACCCTTTGATTAAAAGTGTGAAGGACACCCTTGAAAATACGGGGTTTTGAATTTTTGTTAAAACTCTCAAAACCTTTATAAATAGGGAATTTTAAGAGATTTATTGAAAATGCTTGACTTTTGAAATGCGGTGTTATAAGGTCAAAATTGAGGTAATTTTGTAGCACCAGTGTAGCACCAGAGAAGCCTTTTTTGACGGCATTTTGAGCAGGAGAAGAGCAATGAGCAGTAAGCGTTTCAGATTCACAGATAAGAATGTCAGAGAGTTAAAAGCGACCGAAAAACGAGCATATTTTCACGATACCATAGAAAAGGACTTACTCCTTCAAATAACCCCAGCAGGCGTAAAAACCTTCTATTTGTATCGCAGAATTGATGGACAACCAGTCCGTTATAAACTCGGTGATGCTGATATGGGGGTTAAAAATGCAAGGCAAGAGGCAGTAAAAATTCGTTCTCAAATAATGAGTGGAAAGAATCCTCAAAAGACGAGAAAAGATTTGCGAGAAGAAAGCACAATGGAACAGATGGTTCAAAAGTTTATGGCAGAAAAGAAATCTCGCCTGTCGCACAACACTTATGCTGAATATCAGCGGATGTGGAATAAGGATTTGAAACCTTCACTCGGAAATAAGAAGGTGTCGGCAATAACAACCGATAGCATCAAACTCCTGCATAAGAAATTTGAAACAAAACCATACTATGCAAACCGATGCGTAGTATTCATCCGCACACTGTTCAACTTCTTTATCAAAGAGGGTACATACAAAGGCAACAATCCGACCAAGGGCGTAAAACTCAACAAAGAAGAACCCCGTGTGCGTTACATGGAGCACAGCGAGGTAAAGCGGTTTTTTGACGCTTTGAATGATGGCGAAAATTCGGTTAGTAAAGATGCTATTCTTATGATGCTACTGACTGGGGCAAGAAAGGGAAATGTGCTACGAATGAAATGGGGTGAGATAGATATGGATGCAAAGATATGGAAGATACCGATAACCAAAACGGGCAAAAATAAAACTATTGCATTAGCAGATAGTGCTATTGATTTGCTCAAAGCAATTCAGTCAAATAACCCCGATGAAAAATATGTTTTCCCTTCTGCAACATCGGCAAGCGGACACCTTGAGGATGTAAAGCGTATGTGGAGCACAATAAAAAAACAAGCAGACATTCAAAATTTCCGTCTGCACGATTTAAGGCATACACTCGCAACATATATGATAGCACAAGGTGCAAGTCCATTTGTGGTGCAAAGAGCATTAACACATCAATCTATAAAATCAACAGAAAGATATGTTAATCTTGGTGTAGAACATTTAAGAGGCAAATTAAACGAAACAATAAATACATTACAAAGTATTGGAAAAGAAAAAGGGAAGTAATTGGGCTTCCCTTTTATTTTTATCTGATTATTTAGATTCTTCTTTGTTCTTACCTTTTTTAGAAGATTTTGTTGATGATTTCTTACTTAAAAATGATTCATACATTGAATCATATTCACTAGAATTAATTGTATCCATAATTTGTTTTAATACAATTTTCTTTGCTTCATAGTCATCACACTTCAAACCATTATAAGCATCTTTAACAATCATTTGGTCAAGTATGCCGTCAAAAAATACTTTTGAACCATAACGAAGTTTAATCATTGTCTTTTTATTTGGTGTAATGGTAAAAATTCTATTCAAAGGTTTAAGTGTATTTTCATCAACTGATTTTTCAGCAGTGCAGATTGCTTCATTGAGTTTAGCAATCAAAGATTCTTTTACTTGATTTTTCTTTGATTCTCTTAAAGCATTTTTTGATTCAGTTAATGAAATCGGTTTAATTACAAAGGTCCGTAAGGGGGAAGTTGCTTTATTTTCAGTCATTTGGATATCCTTTCATAATGACAAATTAATACAAATTCATTGAATTTTTATTCAAAAATAACATCTTTTCTATCAAATGTTATGATGTTATTATTGTAAAGTTATCAAAAATGTATGTAAAAATATTAAAATTATCCACAAAATGAATCTCAAAAGTATTAAAATGTATCAAAAATCATTGTTTATTTAAGGTATAACTTATCTTTACACATCAAAAATGTATCAAAGGTGTATAATTAACGTGTTTTTTGCTTGACATATTACATATGTATAGTAATATAAAGATATTAAATAAACACTTTGGAGTTAAAAATGTTATTTCATTACGCAAGAGTTTCTACAACCGACCAAAACCTTGACAGACAAATTCATGAAGTTAAATGTGATAGGTTATATTGTGATAAACAATCAGGTAAAAATGTTAATCGGGAACAATTACAAGCAATGCTGTTAAATATCCGTGAAGGTGATGAAATACATTGTTTATCAATGGATAGATTATCCCGTTCTCTTGATGATTTAATCAAGTTAGTCAAAGAAATTACATCAAAAGGTGCTAAAATTACATTTATTAAAGAAAATATGACCTTTACACCTAACAAAAATGACCCATTCCAAAATCTAATGCTATCACTATTAGGAAGCATCAATCAATTCTTCAGAGAAAACTTATTAGAAATACAAAGAGAAGGTATTAGATGCGCTAAAAACGCTGGAAAATATAGCAAAGAAAGAAAAAAGAAGTTATCTCCCGAACAGATTAATGAGATTAAAGAAAAGATGAAATTACGGGAAACAAATGTTTCAGCATTGGCAAGAGAATATGGTGTCAGTCGTTGTTTATTATATCAGTTGGTAAAAAAATAATCATGCTAGCATTTCTTTCATAAATCTATACAGTGTTGTATAATCAACTTTAAGCATTCTTGCAATTTGTGTTTTGGCAACGTGTTGAGATAGCAACGTTTTGATTAAATCATCTTTGCCAGAGAGTTTGGTATTTTTATTTTTGCTTCCTTTTTTACGACCGATATGCTTTCCTTCTGCACGTAGTCTATCCAAACATCTTTTTGTGCGTTGAGAAATCATTGAGCGTTCTATTTCTGCCGATAATCCGAAAGCGAATGCCAACACTTTTGATTGGATATCTGTTCCCAGTTTATAATTATCTTTGATTGTCCATACCTGACAACCGATATTCATACAATGATGAAGAATACTCATTACCTGCAACAAATTACGACCGAGCCTTGATAATTCACTTGCGATGATAATATCGTCTTTCTTAATTTTTTTTAAGAGTTTTCCGAGCTTTCGTTCTTCAAGATCCTTTTTAGAAGAAATTGTTTCCTCAACCCATTTATCAATGGTGATGTTATTGCTTTGAGCAAATTGCTCAATTTCAAAATGCTGATTTTCATTATTTTGTTTATCTGTTGATGTTCTGATATATCCGTAAATCATAGTCAATCCTTTTTAAAATATTTATCAAGGACTGCGTTTTTATGCTGAAATAAGGTATTGAAAAATAAGGAACAATTTATTTCAATATAAAAAATTGTTTTTCATGAGTCAATAATTAATTTTAAAAAAACATCAAAATTGCCTGCTACTATGAAATTATAGGTATATTTCTTGTGTTAATCAAATTATCCCCAGAAATATGGTAAAATATTGTTCGCTTTCTTGCAATATTGATGGTGGGCAATAAACGGTAAATGCACCGCCGATGGAAAAGGTGTAGAACTATTTTATAAGGATTTTTAATATGTTAAAAATTACAGAAATTTGTGATCACAACATCAAAATGATGGGTAAATGCCCGGAATGGACAGAAAGTATGTGCGGTATTAACTACCGTCAGTCATAGTTGTATGGTCAGCGGATGGATTCGTCCGCTGACTTTTCTTTTTTATAACAAAGTATTTTGATATGACGTTACCGGCAGCGCAAAGAGGTAGTGTCATGTTTGTGTATGATGAACAAAGCAATCAATTATGTTCGCTTACGGAGTTTTACAAAATTACACGCTTGTGCTGTTTTATAGAGAATAATAGTCGCACGTATGTATTTGATAAAAATAATATTTGTTGTTCAGTAAATGATATATAGTTTGGAAAAAAATAATATGGCATTTGATTTTTTGAAATTTCACACTTTTGAAGTGTTGGGGGATGATGTTTTAGGTGCAGCGTTTTTACCGCCACAAGCTGCCGGAAACAATCAGGTTTGTTTGATTTCGGTGCGTCACGGGCGTGCCGTTACGATGAAAATTGATGATTTAGCGTGGATAAACATCAAAGGAATCGGTTGGACTTTCGGCGGTCCGCAGATTTTCCGCTCTCGTAAAGATGAAAATATGATGTACGGTTTAATGGATGAAGCTGATGCCGAGCGGGAATTTACTGTTTCCAAATATCTGCAACAACTTACTCCGGATGCTCCGAAGATTTTAGGTTATAAAAAGTTTACATCTCTTGAAAATGCCGAATCTCGCTACGGCGATATTATTAATATTAAGCACACAAACGGTCAAGAAGTTAAGCCGTGTGTTTTATACACACAATGCAAATCACCGTTCAGAATGTCGGATGTGGCATTTTATAACGATGAGGCCAGAGATGAAATGCTTGCCTTTTACAGCAATTATTTCAAATGTACACCACAAGAATATATTTATAAATTTGCGCATAAATTAGCGGAACAAATCGGGTTGTTTCATGCCAAAGGGATTATTAACGACTCTCTTTATTGGGATAATATTACCCTTTGTGCCGAAATTGTGGACTATGAGTGGCTGACCGTGCCGGGGATGGTATTGCCGAACGGACAGGATGCCGAACATTATATTCCCGATGAGCGTAAAGAAAAAGAAATTGTCTATGCCATAGAAGCAATATTAAGAATGGCGGAGTTGTTTCAACTCAAAGCGGATTTTTACAAGGTTTTGGATGCATTGATTGAAGGGCATCAAATACACAATCCGGATTTTATTAAACAATCAGAATTTTTAACGCGCATGAAAAATCGTGAAAAGTTTATTTTTTAGGAGAACTTAATGTATCAAACCGTAACCATACCGGAGTGGATTGCCTGCCGCAGTTATTTGGTTGGCACAGAAGAAAGCAAAACCATTATTGCCAACAATAAAACTCATAAATCCATCTTGTTGGATGGTCCGGCATCGGATTTATACCATTTTTTATGTGAGAATAATACAACAACAAAGGACGATTTGCTCACATATGCCAAAGACCATGGGGTGAGCGCGGAAATTGAGGGTTTTATTGAACAGTTGCATACACTTAAAATGGTGGGGTTTGATACAGATTCGGAAGATGATTATGTTTCAGCACCGCTTAACTATAATCAAGATGCCGAAGAAAAAAGTAAAGGCGCGATAGAAGACCGCATGGCTAAATGGGCATTCGGCAAAGGGTTTTTGTGGTCGGTATTTATGGAGCTGACCTATAAATGCAATTTGCGCTGCATTCACTGCTATAATCCGGCATTCAGAGGTGAGCAGGAAATCAGTTTTGAAAAAGCTAAGGAAGTGATCGATGATGCAGTAGAACTCGGATGTTTTGAACTGACTGTTTCAGGCGGCGAATGTACACTGGATAGTGATTTTATCAAAATTATTGAATATGCACGGCACAAGCGTTTAAATGTACATATTTTTACCAATGGTTTGTCGCTGTACCAAAAACCGGATTTGCTGAAAAAAATTGTGTCATTGTATCCGTATCAGGTGGGTGTTAGTCTTTATTCTGCAGACAAGACGCAGCATGAAAAGGTGACAACAGTTGCAGGCTCATGGGAAAAATCAGTGTCGGTGTTGGAAGAATTGAAAAAATATGGTGTTCATTCGCAAGTCAAAGCCGTTCAACTTAATGAAACGGTTGATACATGGCGCGAGACCATAGAACTGGCTAAAAAATATGATACAGCAATAGCTATCGATGTTACTTTAACGCCGACAATCGAAGGAAATAAAAAAACTTGGGCTCATATGGTTAGCGATGAAAAACTGATAGAATTATTCAGTGATCCGGAATCGCCGCTGTATGTCGGCGGATGGACCGAACCTCCTGAAATTGATGTGAATCGTGACGGACCATGTTATGCCGGTAGTCATACCATTTTAATCAGACCGAATTTAGACGTGACCGCTTGTGTGAGTTTGCCGCTCAAATTCGGTTCGGTTCAAACGCAGCGTTTGAAAGATATTTGGACAGACGGACAAACTAACGCGGAATCTGAATTATATAAATGGCAGCATATCACTTTGGCCGCATTTAAAGATTGTTTTAAAGAAGATTATTGCCGTTTTTGCCACTTTTGCGCGGGAATGGGTATGTTAGAGGATAAGCTTTATGCAAAATCCGAACTCTTGTGCAAGCTCGCCAAAATGAAAATGAAAGTTTATGACGAACTGAAAAACAAGCAAACAGATAAACCTTATCAAGCAGGTATATGTCAGATGAAATAAGGATGATATGATGTGGAAGTTATTGAGAGGTATATTTGTTAAAATATTCGGGGTAGATAAATTGCCTCAAACCATAGGTCATAATACCTGTGCCGGTGATTGTTTCTGCGTCGTAGCGAATGAATGGAATGATAATCATTATAGAACAGATTGGTGGTAGAGAAAAATATGTTTTGGATAACAGCTTCAATTTTAATACCGGTTTGTTTGATTATTTTTAATCGACCCAAACCAAATAACACAAATAACAACAGAATTTATAAAGGAGTAATAATCATGGAAAAATTAGATGCCATTATGTTAAAAGATGAAGAGGGAATGCATTATATTCCGCTCAAAAATATTAACTCTGTCTGCGAGGAAATCGGAAAATATGATTATAAAAACGGAGAATATAGGGAATTATATTCAAAGCCGCGCTATGTCATTAGAACAGTCAATGGTAGTGAAAGTTTCCTCGTTACAAAACAAGTTTATCAAAAGATAATCGAAACATGCTATAATATTATATTGAGTTTATAATGAAAGGAGTGTGAAAAAAGTATCATGTCACATAGTTTACCAAAATCATTTAAATGTTGCCTGACATGCGCTTATTGGTGCGGGATGCGCAAATTGACAATGTTTGAACACTATGTTGAAACCGATGATGTTTCAACAAGAGGAATGTGTGCAAACCAAAACGGATATTATCATCAAGATACAGAAACGATGACTTGTTGCCCCGCATATCAGGTTATGCCGGCACTCCGTGATGATTAAAGAAAAATAGAGTAAATTTTTAAAAAGTAAAAAAATGACAAGAGATGAGATAATCAAATTTTTAAAGGATAACTGGTGGTGGATATGGATTGCTGTTTATATGCTCATTTGTGCTTGCAAACAGAATATGACCAGAAAAGAGTATTACCGTTCAGGCAGAATTAGAACAGTATCTCCTTATAAGAATGGGGTTATACATGGAACAGTGGTAGAGTACTATGAAAATGGTAAAATAAAAATAAAAGAGGATTATTAGAAGGGAATCCAACGCGGCAAGTATATGATGTATTATGAAAACGGTGCATTGCAAAAATATGTTGAGGAAGCTTGCTATAACGAGCCTTATAATGGTGTGTGTGGTGCGAATTTTATGAAAATGGGTAATTAAAAGATAAACGTCAGTACCAAAATGCAACAGTTGTCGGTTACCGAACTGAATATTATCCAAACGGACAGCTAAAAAAGGAAGAACATTATCAAAACGGCGAGCGGGTAGGTATGCAAAAAGAATATCGTGAAACAGGTGAACTTGAATGGGAAACGCCTTATAAGGACGGCAAAAAAGACGGCGTCGTTAAACGATATAATCAAAAAGGAGAAGTTGAAGCAACTGTCTTATATAAAGATGGTTGGAGAATGTAATTTATTGAAAGGAACAAAACAATGGTTAGTCAATCAAAATTAGAACAGGCAGAGAGGAATCAAGGAATGCAGTCAAATCCGAAAAAACGTGTTTTATTTACGCTTTTGATAGCCTTAATCTTTGGAATTTTAACATTTTCGTTTAAAATCATAAAATTTTTGTTCAAAATCATAAACCGTCAACTTGAACGTGACTTACAAGTATCTCATAAAAATTTGTTCAACGACTAAATATTGCGCAACTTGCAGGTTATGTAATGAATATTTTAATGATTTTGATCGGTGTGGCTTTGATGGTGGTTTTGGCTTGGCTCTATGCAGTCAAGAAAAGAAACTTTATGGCAAAAGGCCCTTATCAAAAAGATATTAAACATTGGAAACACCATAAACAAGTTTTTGAAGAAACAATAAAGGAGTATATGTCTGTTTTACGTTATGCTATTTTTCGTGATTATTCTTTCAAAACATCTGATTTTAACGAAAATGTTACCGTTTATTGTGATCAGCAAAAAACTTTTAATGACTTAAAACATTTGATGGTGACAAGAGTTGCGGGAATTAAACAGAAATTTCATGAAAAAATCAAATCAAACCATGATGACCTGATTAAAACAGAAATAACCGAATTGGGGCCAAATGCCATTCAAATTGATTATATGACCGTTTCGGCACATAAACTCATTTTTAGTGCAAATTTAATACAACAACCTCAACAAGAAATGATGGATAACAAACAATGATTGACACCAAAGAAGCAGACGAACAATTACTCAAAGCATTATTCAATGATGACTTAACAGGCGTTGAAGATGCTATTAAAAAAGGTGCATCCCTGAATACACCTTATAATGAAAAAGGCTATACACCGTTTATGTGGATCTGCAAAGAATATATTTCAGCAGATGTTTTAGAATGGGCGATTAAACTCGGAGCAAGTGTCAAAAAGAGAAATAAAAATAAAGAAACACCTCTCCATATTGTTGCACGCAAAAGAGGTTCTTTCTGTCCGTGCTTGAATGTTTTGATTAATCATGGTGCAGATGTCAATGCTCAGGATATCAATGGCAACACACCATTGATGAGCTTACTTACTCATCCTCAGGTCAAACTCCGTATGAGTGTTGTTGAGGGATTATGTGATGCCGGAACAGATGTCTTTATCAAGAATAAAGATGGTCAAACGGCATATGACATCGCAAAAGACAATCTGTCATTTCAGTCAGAAGAAATACTTGACTTTTTACAATGCGGACATTGGGATGAAGAAATCACGGAAGATGATATTTGGATCAACGAATGCTCACCGATGTAACCGATAAATATCTATGTCGTATATCAAAGGATTAAAAAAATGAAAGATGCAAATATCAAAAGAGAATGTCAAAAGATTGCGAGCGATATCAAAAAGTTGCATAACAAACTGATGGATATTTATTTTTCCATTGAAAACGAAGAAGAAAAGAAAAAATATCAGCACCTTTTGGGTGCTGCAGGTCGCCTTTATAAAGCATTATGTATTTTAAGAGATTAAAACACCGCACCAAATCGTTTCAAAATCCCAATGTAGCGTGGTTCATATCGGTGTGCAAGGTATAATGCAGAAGCACCGGCTTTGCCCATATGTGCGACATCACATCCGTTTTTAAGCAATGTTTTCACAATTGGAAAACCGATTGAATAAGGAAAGATTTGTATCGCTCTCATGAGACAAGTATAATTCTCATCATCTGTTATATCAATATCAGCACCTGCTTGAATCAGATATTGTATCATCTCAACATTTGCACTTCTGACAGCATATTCCAAAGGGCTTGTGTTAAAAGCATCTTTGCCATTAATCGTTGCACCTTGTTTTAATAGTTGTTCAACAGTGTAAAGATCGTTTTGAATCACGGCTTCAATTAATTGGCGCAATAAATAATTGTGTTTCTTTGCTGCTTTTAATTCTTTGATTTTATTATTATTCATTAACTCATATCTCCTTGTAATTATATTTACAAAGATATTTATCTGTTAATTTGGAGATTTTGCAAAATGCGCAAGTTACCCAGGTCGCTAAAATTAATTATTGACAATCCGTGTAATTGCTGCTCCATGGATAGTGTTGACTACAAACTACACGCAGTATGATAAGTAGCCCGGTTATTCCGGCAAGCCGAAGTGCCGTCAATCAAATGGCGGCACTTTTTGTACGTCACTTCTTCTATTTCTATTTTACTAATCTTTATTATCTATTTCGTTAGAAGATGAACTATTATCTTTTTTTGACTATTATAATAGACTATTTTATGACTATTATAATACTATTATATAAATAAGATAGACCATATTTCACAAGGCTTACAAGAGGTTATAAAAAGATATTTGTTTTCATTTTTGCGCTTATGTGTTTTCACTTTCGGTGATAATTGTTTTTTCCTCTGACAATATATTTTTCTTTATATCCAAAAAATGACAATAAGCGTCGCAAATGGGCACTATAAACATTTTCTTCTCAAAAGTGTTCAATTTAAAATCTGCTCATCATTTTTGCTAAATACCTATGATAAAAAATTTATAGGAGAAAAAAATGAGTAAGTCCAAATCGGAATTATCCGTATCAGAGCGTTTATTGCTTGATTACATCAGATTCAGAACAAAAAGCGGTTTTCCTTTTTTTGAAAAGAACAGCACGATTGCACCGAATGTCGGTTTAACGGAAAGCACAACAAAAGAACTGATCAACCGATTGGTCAGGAAAGGTTATCTTTTCAAATGCAAAGATGAGAAAAACCGCAGACAATTGATGCTTACAGAGTTGGAGCATACGCAGGTATATCAGAACTTTCAAGACATCGGCAACAAAGAGCTTAAAGAAGAAGTGAAACATCTCAAACAAGAGTTAAAGACAGCCGAAAAACGGCTTCAAGAGAAAGATTACGCCATAGATGTTTGGCAAACAAGATATAATGCCGAGCATCAAAAAGTGCTTGAATTGCAAGGTGAAATTGAAATGCTTAAAAACGGTGAAAAAGAAGAATTTCAAGATGATTACTTCTTTTCCGTTAAAAAAGAATCGGCAAACAATGATGAAAGTATTGTCAGAGTTTCAAGCATGAATGATAAAGCAAATGAAAACACTATCCGAGACCCGAAGCAACATGTTGAGGACATTATGAAAAAATACAAACAGCTTAATCCAAACCAGTTTGACCATAGACAGATGATAAATACTTATGAGTGATAAACTCATTATCTTCTGTTTATTTTTTTCACCCCCCCTTGGCAAGCACCTTGCTAAAGGGGGTATTCAATGTTCTGCCCCTTGTTTGCAAGTTTTTTCCATCAGAAGCTGAAAAATATGTCAGGGCAAGCATTTTTTAATTGACTGATTTAGCATGATATTTTATGATGTGGGCAAAGAATCCCCAAACATCAAATTTTCCTGAAAGTCAATAACGACGGACCAAAATCGTCGTTAAAATGTAGCACCAGTGTAGCACCGGAAAAACGAAAGGGTTTCAGAATTTTCTGAAACCCTTGATTTTATTGGTGAGCCCGGCGGGATTCGAACCCACGACCCTTTGATTAAAAGTCAAATGCTCT
>DFFP01000032.1:0-21158 GCA_002372275.1 Alphaproteobacteria bacterium UBA3773
AGAAAAAATCTTATTTTCAGCTGATGCCTTCGGAAAATTCGGAACTTTAGACATTGACGAAGATTGGGCTTGTGAAGCCAGACGATACTACTTTAATATTGTCGGCAAATACGGTTTACCTGTTCAAAATTTACTTAAAAAAATTTTCTCACTTGACATTCAAAAGATTTTTCCGCTTCACGGGCCAATGCTGGTCGACAATCTTGCCTATTACATCAATAAGTATGATATTTGGAGCAGCTATCAACCCGAAGATGAAGGTATTTTGATTGCATATGCCTCTGTTTACGGACATACAAAGTTGGCGGCCGAAAAATTAAAAGAGATTATTAAGCATCAATCAGATACCAAAGTCGTTTTAACGGATTTAATACGTGATGATATGGCCGAAGCTGTTGAAGACGCTTTTCGTTACAGTAAAATGGTTTTAGCCTCTGTGACATATGACGGCGATATGTTCCCAGCGATGGAAACCTTTATCAACCATCTTAAATCAAAAACTTATCAAAACCGCACAGTCGGATTTGTGGAAAACGGGTCTTGGGCACCGATGGCTGCCAAAAAAATGAAAGAGGCCATGCAAAATTTTAAGGATATCACCTTTATTGAAACACCTGTAACCATCAAGTCGTCATTAAAAACAACAGATATTGCCGCGCTCGAAAATTTGGCAGGCGAACTTCTTAAAAACACCAAAAATTAAAATTGAAGCCCTGATTATTCAGGGCTTTTTTCTTTTTTGATGGGCTGAATGTTTCGATGTCCGCCGTATCCGGTGCCTATTTTGCGCCCAATGGCTAAAATTTTGGTGCCGATACATGTGCGGCAAGCAACCGGCGTTTCGTTAACGCAAATTTTTCCCGGATAAAGCTCATAAAATTTTCGATATTCGCCTTCGGTCACATTTGGCATCACCACATTTGCCCCGGCTTGAAGCGCTAAAATACGTCCGTTCGGGGCCAAGCTTTCCATAGCCGTTGTTGCCGGAATATTAATATCAGGGAGTAACAACCTCATCACAGCCATTGTTCTTAATGCCAAATCAAGCGTTCCGCCAGCTTCACCTGCAAGCGGAGTTTGCGGGTGCGGTATAAAAGGACCGATCCCTGCCATATCAATACCGATTTTTTTTAAAAACAGCAAATCATCTGCAATAGATTCCATCGTTTGGTTCGGAAGCCCGACCATAATACCTGAGCCGAGTTCATAGCCGAGTTCTTTAATCATCATCAAACAATCATACCTGTGTTGCCAGCTCATATCAGGATCAAGCGCGTGATATAAATTTTGATCGGTTGTTTCAATACGCATTAAATAACGATCGGCACCGGCCTCACGAAACGCCTTATATTCCTCATAAGTGCGCTCACCGATACTCAATGTTACGGCCACATCAAATTTTTTGATTTCTTCTAAAATGTGACAAAGCCTTAAAACGTCAAAATATAAATCTTCCCCCGATTGCAAAACAACCGTTTTAAATCCCATATTCGCGGCATTTTGAGCTGTTTTAATCAGCTCCTCTTCGCTCATACGATAGCGATGAACCATAGAATTTCCTTTTCGAATACCGCAATAAAGGCAGTTGTTTCGGCAGATATTTGAAAATTCAATCAAGCCCCTTAAATGAACCTCATCGCCGACATATTTTGCCCTCACCTCATCTGCTTTTTTAAAAAGAGCTTGGGGATCATCCGTTTGAAGTAAATTTAAAATATCATCTTTATTCATTTTCAGATTTATGAAGTGCTTTCCACTCATACCATTTTGCAATTTTCAAAAAGCGAAAGTAAGCATATGAAACCGCCATCCAAAATCCGCATTTTCCATATAGACAGCAGCGTTTAATAAAGTAATACTTTAAGAATTGAACAGGCATTTCCGTATATAAACGCCAAAGGGAATACTGTTTGCCGTTCTTTAAAGCAACCTGCACAAGCTCATCGGTATACATGTTGAGCTTAAACCAAAGCTGCGTTAAAGTCACATAAGAATAGTGCCAAACAATTGATTCAAGCTGCGCTACAGAGCAATTTTCGCCTAAAACAACACGGTCATGCGTTAGGTTATCGGGCATATTGGCTTTTTTGCGATTATAAAGACGTACCTGATTATAGGTTTTTGCAAATCGGCGCGGCTTTTCATCGCCCGGCATCATATCACGCATTTTAATTTTATAGGCATCAGCTGTCGGATGTTTTTTAATTTCTTTAATGTCTTTAATCAGTTCATCACTTAAAACTTCATCGGCATCAAGTGACAAGACCCAATCGTTTTTGCATTTATTTTGGGCAAAATGTTTTTGAGAAGAGATATTTTTCCACTTATGGAAGATAAAGGTTGCGCCGTTTTTAATGGCAATTTCTTTTGTTTTATCTGTGCTTCCGCTGTCAACGATAATGATTTCATCGGCCACTTTTTTAAGCGCTTTTAGAGTTCTGTCCAAACGAAGCTCTTCATTTAAGGTCACGATGTAAGCAGATAATTTCATTTTAAAATTCCTTTAATGTTTCAACCAAATCAGCTGATTTTTTTAGATTAAACATTGCAACCGAGTGAAAACCGGCATCTACATGCACAACTTCGCCCGTCACGGCAGACGACAAAGGCGATAAGAGCGCCAAAGCCATAGACCCGACTTCTTCTTTTGTGACATTGCGCGAAAGCGGCGCAGCAATTTCATTATATTTGAGCATTTTTTTGAAATCACCGATTCCGGAAGCAGCTAGTGTTCTGATAGGCCCTGCCGAAATAGCATTTACTCTCACACCTTGTGCTCCTAAATCTGCCGCGGCATAACGAACCGAAGCTTCTAAGGCGGCTTTGGCGATACCCATCATATTATAGTTTGGTACATATTTTTCAGAGCCTAAATAAGTCAACGTCAAAACGGCCCCTCCCTCATTTAAAATCGGAGAAGCACAGCGACACGCCTCTAAAAAAGAATAACACGAAATATGCATGGTGTTCAAAAAATTATCAAGCGTTGTATCTATGGTACGACCTTTTAACTGGTCTTTATCTGAAAATGCGATGGCATGCACAACGAAATCAATTTTACCCCATTTCTCACCGATTGTTTTGAAACAATTTTCAACGGACACAGAATCCGAAACATTACATTCAATGAGCATTGTTTCAGTTTCCAAACTTTCAGCTAAAGGTTTGACACGTTTCAATAGCGCTTCATTTTGATATGAAATTGCAATTTGTGCGCCTGCCTCAGACAACGCTTTAGCAATTCCAAAAGCAATGGAGTGATCGTTTGCAAGCCCCATAATGAGGCCTTTTTTGCCTTCCATAAGCATTATATTTTATCCTTTCTTTATGATTTTAATTAAAACGCATATTTCAAGCCGAGCTTTGCTTCGCTGTGATATGAATTGTCGATATAAGAGTTCAAGTGACCCGATAGCGTGATATCGCCAAGATTAAAGTCAAATCCGGTGCGAACGATACCAAAGTTATCGCCTCGTTTTTCATCTCTTAAATTGACATATCCGTTCATTTTACGAACACCGAGCTTCATTTCATAGGGGTCTAAAAATTCATGATAGACAGACCCGCCGATATTAAATGAAAGCTTTCCGTTTTGCAAGAACTCAACTTCACGGGTCGCATAAAGCCCGAAACCGGAGGCAAGAGAATATCTTTCTTGGTTTGGAATCACCAAGGGGGATGCCCCGTCTTCATCTTCGTGGCCTTTCATTTGATAACCGATGAAGTTGGCCTCGATTGAGGGTGACAGGGTCCAAGAGCCGAGTTTGACAGGATATCTGAGCTCATTTGTTAAAGCATAAATTCTCTTTTGAAGAGTTCCGTCATAGGTTGTTCCTTCAAAGCCTTTTCTTTCATACGTGCCGTAAGCATAACCGAGTTTCGGCGTTGAAATGAGGTGGAAACCATGTGTTTTATACCCCATCGGAAGAGAAACGACAAAGCTTGTTTCTTTACGATGGTTTGAATTGTGTAAATCCCCGTCATCTGATCTGATATCCGAAAATGCCGCAGAAATACCGATACTCTTATTGCCATATGAAGTTGATGTTAAAGAATAACGTCCATTTGAGCCACTGTTGCCGTCAAATGCAAACGGGGTGACAGAACCTGCTGTTTCAAAATAGTCTTTATCATTTGAAAAGAGTTTATTGTTCATATCAAAGTTCATTTCGCGCATCATTGTTAAATCCTCAAACATAAAGCGTGAAAAGACTTCCTTACCAAACATTTGATCAAGGCTCTTATTGAGCTCGGATGCCGTTTCAATACTCTTAACTTGAGCAAACATTTCTTCATTGTTTTGAAGTGTGTAGTTTTCACTCAAGAATGAAGCAATGTCATTGTTTTCAACCACATCAGAAAACTCTTTCATCGACAGCGTCACATCTGTTTGATTAGAATCAAGACTGGCGTTAAAGAGCGCTGATTGTGAAAGCAAATTAAGATTACTTAAATCAGCCACATCAAATGTGCCTGTTGTGTGATAGGTTGTTTCAAACCCCTCATCCACAATTTCAGATGACATCGTGATATCGCCTTTGATTGCAGGTGCCTGCCAAACGGCTGTCGGCATCGAGAGAACTTGAGCATTACCTTCGGTGACAAAGTTAAGCGGTGACGGACTTGAAAATGTCCCCGCATTTGTCAACTTTGCCGGAGCTGAAAGAGGATCTGCATTACCTACATACACTTTGTAATACTCCTCTATATCTTCACAGTTTCCTGAATTCCAACAACCCTCCAAGTGTATAGTTCCACTAGGCTGTGTAGGACCCCATCGTGTATAATCGTAAGAAGTGGTATGATAATCTAAATCAACAGATCCAGATGTCCAATCATTTTGCTTTGAAACATAGAGTCCAGCCTCTCTTCCGCTACCATAACCTGAATATAAAATTATAGATCCATCATTATAGACGTCACCAAGAGAATAAATACCATATACATAATCATGAGATCCTGGTTCATCATCTTTTGTTGGGATACCTTGTGAATTAAAACCTCCGCCAATAATAATCATACCATCATTATACACCGTACTTCCAACACCTGCATAAATACCAACAGCCATAGAATTATCAGTATCAGTATCACCATGAATTTCTATGACACCTTCGTTGTATACTTTGGCTGAATCTTTGCTGTATATTCCGTATACATTTCCACCATAACTTGTGACACTAATTTTTCCGTAATTATATACACTACCTGAGCCTTCTTTATATATTCCGTAAGCCTTACCTGTTCCTTCTACATCCACAGTAATAATTGAACCAGCTGTTTGTCCGTATATACCGTTATATACATTACCACCTTCTGAATACATTCCGTAAGCACTACCCGATCCGGTTGAGGTTACAATAATATTAGCCTCTACATCCGGTGTTTGTGAACCATCTGGTTTATAAAAATTATATAGAGCACCGTACTTTGCATACATACCAACAGCTGCGCCGGCTGAATTACTTGTGACCGTAATTGTGCCTTTTCCACCAGAAGTGCTGTTAGACGTAATTCCCGGTTCCTGTTCGCTACCTCCTGCGGAAATGTTATACATTCCGTATGCATTGCCTGAACCGTTTGTTGTGACTGTAATTTTACCGATTGCGCCAGGGTTCAGTGCATTAAAAGCTGCCCGATCTGTCGAGTACATGCCGTATATATCCCTGGAACCATTTGATGTTATATTAATTGAACCTTCTGAGTTTATGTTGGCATTTATCATATAAACATCAGAGATAAAAGCAGGATTTAACCCTTCAGAATATAAACCATAAGCCGATCTGCCATTCGTATTGTTAATCGTTAAATTGATATCCCCTTTTGAATATCCTCCTGTTGAATATCCCTCCGCATTTGTGACACTTCCCTGACCATGTCCACATATACCCCATAAGGATGTTGCAGAACTTGATGTCGATAAAGTTATAGTACCGGTTGAAGTGACACTTTCCGGTGTTGATGTGTCATTATAAGCATTCACAAGCCTAACAGCTCTTTTAGTTGCACTATCAGACTCACCATAAATTCCATATATACTATTTTGGCCATCGCTTGATGCAAGATTGATCGTTGCTTGTGAAGTTCGAGAAGTCGCATATGAATTAATAATACCGACACTGCCACCAGAATTATATCCCCTAATACCATAGATGAAATTAGGATTTTGTGTTAAAATCGTACTTCCGTCTAAATTGGTAATCGTGCCTGTACCGTCTTGAGCATTTCGAAGTGTTAAGCTGTCACTAGAGCCATTCCCTTCTATACCACAAAATGCAGAATAATTACTCTCGCCTTTTAATATAATATTTCCTGTTCCACCATTATAGCCATTATAAGCTTCTGATCTGGTATAAATACCCGTTGCTTCGTGATCTCCTTTGTCTTCAACAGTTATCGTCCCTTTTGCGCCGATTCCTATTGCATTATAAGCTTTAGCTAAAGAATATATGCCGTAAATAGAAAATCCGTCACCAGATTCATCACTCTTTCCGCTGACGGTAATATTTCCTGTACTGTCACTTGAAGCATTTGTTGCATCTCCACCGGCATAGATACCATACAGCTGGCTAAAAACACTTGAAGAAATATCGATCTTTCCCGTTCCGCTTGACACAGCATTTGAAACCGCACTATCTCCTTTTATACCATAAACTTGGCCGGTCGAACTTGAAGTAATATTGATATTACCTGTCTTCTCATAGGCATTTCTCGCAACTGCAGTGCCTGAAACACAGATACCAAAAACATCACCGCTATAGCTTCCTTCATCTACTTGAGCTGTGATATTAATATTCCCTGTTGTTGTCGCGTGACTATCTGTTGCAGCATTATACACTGTTCCTGCGTTCTCAACCTTTATACCATATATATCTTCATCATTATTGGTTGAAACAAGTTTGATTGTCCCTGTGACCGTACCATTTTCATAGTTATAAGCATTTACAACAAAATTCGATTCTGTACCACCGGCATAGATACCGATCATCTCACCGTTTCCGGTTGTTTCTAAAATGATATCGCCTGTCGCATCTGCCGTTTCATCCCCATCATATTCTCCTTCCTCATCTTCATCTAAATCGGCATAAGCGTTATACGCTATCACATTTTCACCACTACCATAAATTCCATATACAAGATTACTACTACCTAAAAGAATACTGTCATCTGCACCTTTATCCGTGATAAGGCCTGTTCCTTCATAAGCGTTATAAAGACGTATTGTTCCGTTTTCCAGGTCGCCATATATTCCATAAGCTAAAACTGTATCAGCCGTACCACCGCCGACACGAATCGTCCCGTTTCCGCCTTTATAACCATTATAAGCATTTTGAGAAGTGACAATACCTCTGATTTTACCGGCAGCCCCTTGAGCGATTATTTCCCCTTCAGAATCTGTTTCTGAAGCATTATAAGCTTCCTTATTTGTATATATTCCCGTAGAAAAAGACGGACTGTCGCCGATAGAAGCCTCGATTATTCCATGTCCACCCGAAACAGCATTGTATACATTACCGTTTTCACTAAAAATGCCATAAGCATTACCGCCGCCATTTAAGGAAGTATTTTTAGAAACGATAGTGCCCTCTGTGCCTTTAGCTGATGCATTATATGCCGTGCCGGAAGTTGTATATAAACCATAAGTAGGTCCATTGTCACTTGTATTTTCAACCATAATCGAAGCGGTTGACTGCGAAGATTTGGTTGATGTTATATTATAAAGGTCACCTGTTGATGTAGCCATACCATATAACCCTTGCCCTGCATTGGCCTTTAAGAAAATGTTACCTGTTACATCAAATCCGCCCATATCTTGAGCATTTATTAAAGTTGCCCCGTTTGGCGCATACATGCCATATACTTTTTGATGTGTAGCTGTTAAAAGTGATGATGTATAATCTTCATCTGATGTATTTTGTTTGGTAAATGAAGTAATATATCCCGTTCCACCGCCTTGAACATTATATGCATTAACAGGTGATGTTTCTGAAGGTGTCCCCGTGATGAACATACCATATATACCACCTGTGCCGGTTTCCCCGTCACCTAAAATAATCCAGCCTGTGCTATCATCATTTTCTGAATAAACATTTGTGCCACTTAAAGCAGATATACCATAAGCCTCGCCTGATCCTTCATGTGTAACCTCGATTGTTCCTGTTGCGGTACCACTGTTTGTATTATATACATTCTGTGCGCTTTTCGTAGCGTTCATACCATAAGCATTACCGTTTGATGTTGCTTCCACTTTGATTGTTCCATCAAGACTTGAATTTTCATCGCTGTCCACAACACTAACATTCGAAGTATATGCCCCTTTTAAGCCAATCACCATGCCGCTTGATGAACTTGAAACCTCTACTTTCCCTGTTATAGATGAATTTTCCCCCACACTATCGCCTACAACATTAAAAACAGACGAAGATCCGTATATGCCATTAACTTCACCCGTACTTGAGGTTTTAGAAACGCGCACATTACCAACGACTGAACTGCCGGTTATATTTTCATCAATATAGGCATTTATAACAGATTTTGTCGTGCCCGAACCATAAATACCATAAGCATTACCATTCGCCGTTGTTGACACATCAATGAGCCCTTCAGCCGAAGATGATGAATTATTGGTATATGCATTCATCGGATCACCGGCATACATACCATATGTCTGACCATTTGCTCCATTCGTGTTGTTAATGATAATGCTTGCATTTGCTTTTTCACTGCTACTGTCAGACATTGCATTATATGCTTGACCGGCTGAATACATACCATGTAACTCTTGGCTTGCATTGACTGTTAAGGCAATGGTTGCGTTTGTATCATATCCTTCATTGTTTTTGGCATTATACAAAGTTGCCCCGTTTGGCGCATACATGCCATAAACCTTTCCATGTGTGCTGGTTAAAAGCGAGGTTGAATAGGTGTTATCTGTTTTGGCAAAAGAGGTAATATATCCCGTTCCGCCACCCCAACTGTTTACTGCACTATCGAAAGATGATGCATTTCCATCGGTATAAAAACCATAAATATCACCTGTGCCTTCACCACCATCAGCAAAAATTGTCCAACCTGTACCATTACCATTTGACATACCGGCATTACTACCACTTAATGCAGATATACCATAACTATCACCGGAGCCTTTGTGTGTAATTTTGATTGTGCCTGTTGCTGTACCTGATGAATCATCCGCATTATGTGCAATCGACGCGGAATCCAGACCATAAGCGTTTCCACTCCCTGATACTTCAAGTTCAATAACGCCTTCACCACTATAAGAATTATAAACAGTCTCACCTCCGGTTATACCAAAAGTATCCCCGTTTCCGTTGTTGATAGCGGTAATTGTACCAACTGTTCCGTTTTTGTTGTTATAGGCTGTGCCTTTTGTTTCAATACCATAAACCTTGGCAGTGCCCGTTCCCGTGTATGAAACAGAAATAGTGCCTTGAGAAGACTGACCTGCGTTCACAACCGTGGCATTGCTTGAAGTGGCTTTATTATCCACAGCGATTCCGACAATCTTTTCTGCATTACTTCCTTTTTGTTCAATATTAATTGAACCGCTGCTGTGGACATCTGAATTTTTGCTGTATGCATTATAAACCTCATAAGAAGGCGCAGAATCGGAACTTTCAACATACATTCCGTAGACAGGAACACTATAATATTGGTTATCAACCGTTAAAGTAGAATTTCCTGCCGAATAGCTGTTATTTTCATCAACAGTTCCGGCTGCGTTATAAATGTTTTGATTAGCCTCCAGTACCGCCATCTCTGCATACGAGCCGTCAGTTAAGTTCTTGCCGTAAGTTACTTTAGGAGAATCGCCCTCTTCCGTTTCTGTTTTTGTACCATTGTTGATAATCTCACATGAATAATAAGATTTACCGCCTGCAATACACTTTACCTCAGTCGGTTTATACCCTGCCGGACATGTTTCAAAATATTGACTGCAGTCTTTAGGTTCACAAGTATCATCAGCGGTATGCACCCAGCCTGCCTCCGTGTCGCAAGCCGTGCATTGATAAAACGTTCCATCGGGGTTTTTACAATCTGTATATGACGTACACCCTTCACTTGATGTCGCATGATAGCTTGAACAATCATTTGGAGTATATGTATAACATTTTGTATGATCTGCGAGTTCTTCAGCAAATGTGCACACATAAAGACCGCTCGTGCAAATTTCACTGTCACCGGTCACATAAGAAGGATCTAACTGTGTACATGCAGTACGCGCCACACATATACCGTCGATCAAATCATATTGTGTTTCATTAATGCAAGACGTACATTTATCGACATTAGGATTAAATGTATGACAGCCTGATTTATTTGTTCTTTGTGTACACTTGCCGCTGTCTAAATAATATTCCGTAATATCTGTACATTCTAAACAGACATCTTCGTCTGCCTTATAATTTGAGCAATTATCTTTATTTTGACGCACCAAACAGACACCGTTTTTCAAATAATGATCAGCATCACACGACGTACATTGATCAGTATTTGAATCAAAGACTGTACAACCATCTTTATGTGTTCTTTCGTGACATGATCCGCCGCTCAAGTAATAATCATTCACATCACAATATGTACATATATCAGCATTCGGATTAAATTGCGTGCAACCTGTGGTATTATTTCTCAAATTACATTTATAATCGCTGTAATAGTATTGCATGGTATGCGAACAACTGGTGCATTGATCGGCTGTTTCGACAAAGTTTGCACAATCTGTTGTGTTGGTTCTGATGTTACATTTTCCATCAGATAAATAGTAAACGTTATAATTTTCACATTTTACACAATAACCGGTTGAAGGATTATATTTTGTACAACCGCCAATTTCTTTATAACAAGCACCGTCTTGCTCGACAAACCCCGACGCACAAGTTTCGCAAGACGTTCCAGCATATCCTTCTTCGCAAACACATTGACCAGCGTTACAAGTTCCGTGTGCACCGCAGTTAACATTTTTGCATTTGTTGGAGCCGCCGCCACCGCCGCCTCCACCGCCGAGAGCTGCTGCCGTGATACCGCCGGCTGCCAAAACGCCGACCGTGGTCCAACCGATTGCGCCCATTCCTAAAAACGTTCCGGAAGAAGTGCCGGCCGCTCCACCTGACATCACGCTTGTGCCCGCTGCAGCAGTGGAAGTTTGAGCAGTTGTCGTTGCGGCTACCGGCGCACGATATACGTAAGCTCCTTTCATACAATCGACATTGGCGCTGGCCCCATACCGCATTAAAAGAGAATAACTTTTCCAATCACCGTTTTGATAGGCCATACAAAGCGCCGTATTGCCATTGGAATCGGTCATATTGATGTTGTTTTGGCTGTAATAAAGCGAAACCGTATTGCCGTCACTTGCCGCAATATATATATCGCGTGCGCTCGAAAGGGTCATTTGAGCCTTTAAGGGTGTGGCTGAAAATAAAACGGTTATCAATAAAAAACGATATAAAAACTTGTAATTCATCAGTTACTCTCTTTAATAGAAAATTAAACCGAAAATTCGGTTAGGATACGCTCATTATAAAAAAAAACAGAAAAGATACAAGTATTTTTTAATATTTCATTAACATATAAAAAATCATTCCATAATACGCACCACGGAGCGCACCATTTTAGAAGAATGTAATGATTGGATAATTGTTTCAAGATGAGCGACATCTTTAACATCTATATCAATCAAAAGTTCATAAAAATTCAGCATGCGATTGACAATATTCAAGTTTGTGATATTTGCACCCGCTTTTGCTATTTGATTTGATAAGTCGCCGAGTGCCCCCGGTTCGTTGGCAAGCATCACCTTTATGCGTGCCGTATGAAGTTCTGTAATTGTTTCGTCGCCCCAATCAATATCAAGCCAACGTTCAGGTTGATTATCAAATTTTTGAAGCATTTTACAATCACGTTTGTGAACCGTTACGCCTTTGCCGGTTGTCACAATCCCAACAATTTTATCGCCGGGCAACGGATGACAACATTTTCCGAAGTTAACAGCCATTCCTTCAATCAAGCCTTTGATTTTCAAAGGATCTTTTTTCTTCTTTTTAAAAGGAACCGTTAAACTTTCAACAACTTTGCTCACTTTAGATTGTTTATAGGCAGGATATGCCGCTCTTAAAACATCCCATCCCGTCACCAAGCCTTCGCCTACTTTGGCATATATATCATCGATGGTTTCTGCATTAAAGTTTTGCATGACACCTACCAAAACTTTATCGGAAAGCTCCAAATTTTCACCTTTGAATAAACGTTCTAAAATCTCTTTTCCAAGCGTCACAAATTGTTCACGTTTTGTCACTCTTAAATAACGTCTGATGGCCGCTTTGGCTTTTCCGGTGACAACAAATCTGTCCCACTCAACAGATGGATGCTGTGATTTAGAGGTTAAAATATCTACCTGATCACCGTTTTGCAAAACGGTTCGAAGCGGTGCAATTTCGCCGTTGATTTTAGCACCGACGCACGTATCTCCGACTTTTGAGTGAACGGCATAAGCAAAATCAACCGGCGTTGAGCCGCGAGGAAGTCCGATTAAATCGCCTTTGGGTGTAAAGCAAAACACTTGATCATTATACATTTCAAGTTTGGTGTTTTCTAAAAACTCTTCCGGATTATCGGCTTGCTCCAAAATTTCCAAAAGCTCTCTGATCCACCTGAAATTTGAACCTTCTGTTTTTTGCCCCTGCTTATAAGCCCAGTGTGCCGCCACACCTTTTTCGGCAATTTCATGCATTTGATATGTTCTGATTTGAACTTCAATTCTGACATTTTCCGGCCCGATCACACCGGTATGAATAGATTGATATCCGTTCGGTTTCGGGGTTGAAATATAATCTTTGAAACGGCGCGGGACCATGTGATATTTACTGTGAATCACACCAAGTGCCTGATAACAGGCTGATATATCTTCAACACAGATTCGAAAAGCCATAATATCGGAAAGCTGTTCAAATGACGCATTTTTTTGTTGCATTTTACGCCATATGGAATAAGGCGACTTTTCGCGTCCGGTCACGGTGGCCTCAATGTTGTTATCTTCCATATCCTTGGCAAGTTCTTTAATGATTTTTTCGATAATATTGCTGCCTTGTTCACGTAAAAAATTCAAACGCGCGACTATCGAATCGTGTGCTTCTTTATAAAGCTCGGCAAATGCAATTTCTTCGAGTTCGTCTTTCACTTCTTGCATGCCGATACGTTCGGCAAGCGGGGCATAAATATCCAGCGTTTCTTTAGCAATACGTGCTCTTTTATCTTCAGGGCAATAATGAAGCGTGCGCATATTGTGAAGTCTGTCAGCAAGTTTAATAAACAACACTCTGATATCATCACTCATCGCAAGCAACAATTTTCGAAAATTTTCAGCTTGTTTAGAGTTGCCGGATTTATGTTCAATGGTAGCAAGTTTTGTTAAACCGTCAACCAGCGTTGCCACTTGATCTCCGAAAAGAGAGCGTACCTCGTCAACGGTTGTATCCGTGTCTTCAACCGTATCATGTAAAAGAGCCGCGATAATCGATGAACTGTCTAAACGAAACTTTGTTAAAATACCGGCAACTTCAACCGGATGTGACCAATACGGATCGCCGGAGGTTCGAAATTGCCCGCTGTGTTTTTTCATTGCAAAAACGTATGCCCTGTTTAATGCATCTTCATCTGCATCAGGGTCATACGATTTCACTAAATCAACAAGTTCATACTGCCTTAACATGCAACCACAATATATTACTTTTAAAAAAGAAACAACAGAAATTAACTTTCTGCTGTTTAATTTGAATCCAAAAAGTTTATATTCTCTTAAAATTCATCATCATCAGACTGAAAATCATCATAAGATGAAGCATCATCTGCATCAAGAGCATCATCTAAGGCGTCATCTGAAAGATCAACATCATTTAAATCATCAAGATTGTCATCACCTTCGTGAATTTGCATGCCATCATCTAAGCTGTCATCCATGAGCATCGAAGCATCAAATTGCGTATCAAGTTCAGCCAGTTCTTTTTCTGCTGCGGAAATTTCAATTTCTTCTTCTTCCGGTTCTTCAACCTCAACAAATTTTTGCAAGTTTAAGACAAGTGATTTTTGTAAATTTTCAATACTGACTTTATTTTCGGCAATTTCTCTTAATGCAACAACGGCATTTTTATCGTTATCACGATCAACACAAAGCGGTGCGCCTTGCTCAATATCTTTTGCTCTTTGTGCTGCAACCATCAATAATTCATAACGATTCGGAATTTTATCAACGCAATCTTCAACAGTAACACGTGCCATGTTTCTTCCCTTATTTAAATAGTTTTATATCAAAAAATGTTTTTAACTTTATAATGACTCTGAATTTAAAAAGCAACATATTTTTTGTTTTTTTTCTTAAAAGCTCAATGGTTCTGAAACCAAAACACTACCGAAAGGCTTTAATTTTTCTTTAATTATTTTTTCGTTTTTTAACACTTCCCTGATATCGTTTTTATTTGTTTTATACATTTCAACCAAAGCTTCAAATGTGGCATATTGTCTTTCTCTCCATTTGGGTGCATATGCGCTTAAATAAGCGTCATATAACCCCCTTTTATACATCTGTAAACCGGCTAATTTTCCATCCGGGATCAAAACGGCACGATAGGCTTTGATTGTTTTATCACACGTATATGCCCATTCTTTTAAATTAAAACCTTCATTTGAAACGGATTTCAAAAATTCTGTTTCTAACCCCGCCCATTTAATTTTTAATGCCAATCTTTGGCAAGGATTAACAACATCTTTTAAGGTATTCAAATCTAAGGCCGTTCCGTTTTTTACCTCATAAAAATTCACTAAATGACCGGTTGAAATCAGTTTAGATTGATTGTCAAGTGTTGAAAACGCAAGCACACCGTCAAGCGTATTCGTAAAAGCGATTATATCTGCTGTTGTTAAAGGGGATTCTTTTGTGATATTAATGGTTCTGATTTTATCTTGTATTGGCCGTTCACCTCTGGCATTTGCGCCTCCAAATCCACCATTTGGCACTTGCTCAATCAAACTTTGATAAAAATCAGGTCGATACAAAACAGGTTTAATTTTAACTTTTTTTAAAACAGGTTTTTCACTTGGTTTATTGTTTTCCGGCCACATTTCGGGCATCAAGAGAATATAAAGTGCCGGCGATAAAAATTCTAAATCTTCAATATCTTGGAGTTGCGGCGCAATACGCTCCGGAAATTTGTTTTTGGTTTCTTTTATGCCCGGCATGTTCAAAATCTTTTCGGAAATTCCGGGCGAAGAATGTAAATATGGACCAATATAAGGATATGTTTCTTTCGGAAGTGATGCAATCATGTCTTCAAGTTCCTGATCGCCACGATCACGCAAACGCTTTTCGCTTGTGCCGTAATTTAAGATGACATCACGCCAAACTTTTTTAAAAACACGTCCCATATTCCAAGTTGCAAAGTATTTCGGATCATAAACTTCCGTTGCATCGTTTAATTCTTTAGCAAGTTCTTCTAAATTTGGAATCGGTGCATCTAAATCCACCTCATAATACTTTGAAAAATCATGTTTTTCAGCTGAGGCGACAGATATATTTAAGGCCGCTATTAAAAACAATATTACTTTTTTCATATTTTTTACCTAACTATTTATCGTTTAACATATCATAAAAAAGATAAAAAAAAAGCTATTTTAAAAAAAATTATATGGACTTCGTGAAAATCTTTGATTAAAGTGTCTAAAAAAAATAAAATTTGAGAAAGGATTATATGATGGCTTGGACAGATGAAATGATTGATAATTTAACCAAAATGTGGCAACAAGGCTTAACAACCAACGAAATTGCCAAAGCGCTCGGTGTTTCTAAAAATTCGATTGTCGGAAAAGTTCATCGTTTGAATTTAGATGCTCGTCCCTCGCCGATTAAAAAGAAAGAAGAAATAACTAAAACAAAAAAATTACCTTCTAAAGAAAAAATAAAATCTAAAGTTTCGGTTAAACAAACACCTTCAAAACCAGTTCAAGAACAAACATCTATCATCAAAAAAGAAGCTTCTGTCGAAGAAGAGCAAGTTAAAATTGAGCCGAAGCTTTCACCTAATCCGACATATCATAAAAATACATGTATCAAGCTTGCCGATTTAGACAGCCATACCTGTCGCTGGCCGATCGGAGACCCGCGAGATGATAATTTTTGTTTTTGCGGACGTCACGTTAAATCCGGCCAAACATATTGCGAAGAACACGCTGCAATCGCATACGTTAAACCGATAAAAAAAGAAAAATAAAAAAATGGCGGAAAAACAGATTGCTGCCGGCATTATTTGCCATGATGGAAAAGTTTTAATCGGACAGCGTAAAAAAGGAAAAGACCTTGAATTTTTCTGGGAGCTTCCGGGCGGAAAATTGGAAGAAGGCGAAACACTTGAAGAATGCCTCAAACGCGAGCTGATTGAAGAACTTGATTTAAAAATCAAAGTCGGTGATTTTTTCATGAAAACGCGCTATGAATATGAGTTCGGCGCTTTTGTCATCAACGCTTTTTTTGCCACAACCGAAAGTTTTGATATCCCAAAAATCTGCGAACATGAACAGGTTTTATGGGTTGAACCTCAAGAGCTCACAAATTATCACTTTCCACCGGCAGACACCCCGATTATTGAAGCCTTTCTAAGCACCTTAAAATGAAGAATCAAAAAAAGCTTCTTTGAAAAAAAAGAAGCTTTTTTATTTTGTATCTACTAATAATTTACAAATTTAATGCAACTTCATTTTTTTAAATTCCTGATTTACAATGATGTAAAAATTCAGTATACTGAAAAAATCAAAACAATCAGGAGAATATTTATGGATAATACGCAAAAAATCGCTCTTCAACGCATTAAAGATTCTGATTATATAAAGTATGAGGGAACAAAAGAAGAAATCGAATTGCTTCATTCTTTAATGGAAAGAATAGCTAAATCTGGTTACGGTTCAGAAATCATCACAGGCTTAAAGAAAACAGAAGAATTACCCGAAAATCATCAAATTGTACTCAAAATACAAGATATTCCTGAAACCGGTTTGCCTGCTTATGCAGATGGTGTGCATAACGAAAGTGGTACCATTATCCTTTTTAAACGTGGAAAAGACCCAAATGATCCGAATGTTTCATTAAATTTGGCGCAAACCCTAGCACATGAGTTGCTTCATGAAGAACAATATCACCAAGGTCTTGTACCAAACAGTCATTTTACTCCTGAGCAAAATTTTATCATTAACAGATTACAAGAATTAGATGCACTAGCGTTTAAATCAGGATGTGATGATTTGATTAAAGGTGGTTTTGAAGGTGTCGGAATTGGGGGAGGTTTAGCTTCCACTAATACATATAACAAACAGGCTTTATCGCACTCCTGTCATTGTCTCATCCAAAATAATCCGAAACCAGACAAAACTTTTGAAGAAATAAGAGCGATTTACGTTAAAAGACTGGGCGTAAACATAGAGCCTGAATATTTTTCAGCACAAACGCTTACAAACTCCAATTCAGGAAAAAAATTTTTTAACAATGACAAATTATCTATACAACATGAAACAACAAACATGAGCGACGGAAAGTTATCGGTTTTTAAACATCCCGTATTTGACCTCAAAATCTACGAACCTAAAAATGGAAAAATAGGCATAGAAGAAAAAATTACACACTCTTCGTATGGTGACGACTCGATGTCTATTCGTTTTTTTGATCAACAAACAGATAAAATGATACTAGGTATTTCAGAAGATTGGGATGGTTACAAAATACAAACAGAAAAGAACCCGGATATATGTACGGATTTGAAAGAGTTTGAAGAAACATTTGCTCAGCTCAATCTTCCAAAAGATGTTTTAGAAGCGTTATCTTTTGATGCGGAAGTCATCAAAAATCAATATAACGAAAAACATGCGAAAGTCACCGAGGGATATTTATCGTTAGATAGATCATGGGAAAGACCGGCATTTGAGAAAACAAAAAATCAAGATCAAAATGCTCCTGAAAATGTAGCAGATAAGCTTCAACTTTTACGTGGTCTTTCATCAACGACTAATCCAGCACCTCAACAAGAGCATTCTACCCAAAATTCTTCTAAACAAAGTTCTTTTTCTTTTCCGTTATTGAAAGGCGATCTTTCGAAATAAATTGGTAAAGGCTCTTTGATAAACGAAAAAATCAAATTATGGTGGAGTTTTATTTTAATCTATTTTTCTTTATCGCGGCGAGCTGTTTGCAGAGCTTTGACATTTCTCATAAATGTTTCGTTCTGTTCCAAGTCTTCTAAAAAGACGGGTAACTTATGGCGCCAGTTCGGATATTTATCACGGTCTGTGCCCGGCAAATTTTGGAGCTCATCCACATGCATGGCATCTTCGGGCTGCATAATCACAACCGCGCTATTTGAAAGCCCAAGCAAACGATGGACGGCTTCATCCAAACCTTGAGGATAATTTTCGCCGTAAAGATAATCGCCTTGCCTTAGATTATCTTGAGGCCAAACACCTGATTGGTCTAAAACTTTTAAGAGTTTCCAACGATCTTGTTCACGCTCTTTATAGAGTCTTTGGCGCTCACTCTCGTCAATCATTTTAAGCTTGAATTTAAGTTCTATTTCGTAGCCGAACCACCACATTTTAAGAGGCGGCATATCGTGCGTTCCGATTGAAACAAACGCATTTGACGGATAAAAAGTCGGTCCCTTAAAATCACCCATACCGCAGTCAAACCGTTCGCCCCACAAAACACTCATCGAGTAAATACCGGCATCATGTATTTTTTCAATAAATCCGTTTGGAACGTTTCCGATACTTTCACCGACAATCATGCATTTGTTTAAGTGGCTTTCAAGAGCGGTTATGGCGAGCATTTCATCAAAATTGTAGTATAAATATGTGCCATCACCCCCCTCATCTTCAATCATAAACAAACGCATCAGGCTCATCACATGATCCATACGAAGAGCACCGGCACATTTCATATTGGCACACAAAATTTCAATAAACGGCTGGTAGGCTTGTTCTTTTAAGTGCCATGGATGAAAAGCAGCCAACCCCCATTTTTGCCCCGATGTAAAAAAGGCATCCGGCGGTGCTCCTGCCCCAAACTTTTGAACGTAGTTATATTGTTTGGCCCAAACTTCGGCGCTGTCTTTCGAAACACCGACCGGTAAATCTCGATAAAGACCGATTTTCATCCCCAAAGATTGAATATTTTGGGAGACTTTTTCAAATTGTCGATTGGCTTCAAATTGTAAAAATTCAAAAAATGTAATTTCATCTTGATGTGCCTGCTCAAAAATAAGCATATCCATCGGATTTTGAGATTTTAAGCCCTCAGGCCAGGCCATCCATCCGCCCCAAACTTTGTGACAATAATTGTGATAAATAGCCTGATAAACGGCAAACTGGTATAAAATTTCGCCCTTTTCTTTTAAGTACGCAGCAAAAGCTTTAGATGATTTTTGTTTTTTAAATAATTCATACAACACTTCAATTTTGAGATTGTAAACATTTGTATAATCAATCAGATGTGTTTTTTGAAGTGCTTCTATGCGCTTTTCATATTTCTTTTTTAACTCATCATCAAAACCTTGAGTTTGCTCCACATCAATATAAATCGGATTTAAGAACAACCGACTGATTGAAGCATACGGGCTTGCATTTTCCGGAAAGTCATGAAACGGTGTATTTAACGGATTAAGGCCGATCACATCTGCCCCGTATTTTGCTGCAACGGCCGCAAAATTTTTCAAATCCGTAAAGTCACCTATTCCCCAATTTCGGCGACTTTTAAGCGAATATAGTTGTAAAGCAAAACCCCATGTTTTATCTATGCCTTTATCTTCAAGCGACAAACATTTTTGAGGTGCAACGGCTAAAGTCGAAAAATAGACCTTTTTACCGATTGTGAGTTCCATACGATAATAACCGATCGGCAAAGTATTTTGTATGCGCAGACGTTTGACCTGTATAGATGTATCAGAAAATTTTTTTTCTTGCGTTAAAACAACTTCAAAATTTTGTTTTTGAAAATTTTTTTTCTTTTCAGAAGCCAAACGTATTGAAATTTCATCAGAGACCTCAAAATCTTTTAAATATATTTCAAATTCCAAATTGTTTTGCCATATCGCATAAAACGGTGCAACCGCATTTTGATATTTTTGTTCTTGTAATTGTTGAAGAGATTTTTTGATTTCTTCATCATTTGAAGCTTGAAACCCTAATGATTTGCAAAAATTTTTGAGTAAATTTTCTTGAACAGATATATCGGCGCAACCGAGTATTGAGTAAGAACGCGCAATTCCTAAATCATCACAAAGTTTCATTAAATCATCAGTCATTTTTTATCTTCCTATTTGAAAAGCTAAAACACATTCAGCCGGGATTTCAAGAGATTGTCCGCTATTGTTTTCTGCAATTTGAAATTTTTCTGATGTGTCTAAAATTAATTTCCACGTTTTCATCTCTTTAAAGTTTGGAAAAGTCCATAAAACAGGTTCAACATCCGCATTAAAGATGACAAACAATATATGATCACCGTTTAAGACGGCATAAGAAAGCGTTTTGAGCTTTTGATTTGACCAATCTTGCTGTTGAAATTCTTTTCCCTTCGGGGTGTACCAGGCTAAATCTTTGGGCAAAGATTTCGAAACCGGCACACCTTTGAAAAAATGCTTATACGAAAAAACACCGAGATGGTGACGCAGCCCCACCAATTTTTTGAAAAAACGAATAAACTCATAACCTTCTTTTTCAATAGCATCCCATACAAGGTAGCTGATAATATTATCTTGATTATAAGGATTGTTGTTACCAAAATGGGTTGTTAAAAATTCATCTCCGGCACTGATCATCGGTGTCCCAAAAGAGAACAACAATGTTGCCATCAAATTTTTTGCACGTCTTAAACGTTTTGCTTTAATGTCATCTGACGCAATCAATCCTTCAACACCTAAATTAGAGCTCCAGTTATTGTTGTTTCCGTCCATATTATTTTCATTATTGGCTTCATTATGTTTTTTTTCAAAACTGACCAAATCACGCAAACAAAAACCATCATGAGAGGTCACAAAATTGATGCTTGAATACATACCTCGATGACGATAGCCGAAAATATCGCTCGAGCCTGAGATACGGCTGGCAAG
>DFFP01000032.1:21211-25911 GCA_002372275.1 Alphaproteobacteria bacterium UBA3773
AGTTCCCCGACCTGCCGTTCGTGGCCGAGCCAAAAACGACGTGTTACATCACGAAATCTGTCATTCCACTCGGCCATAGAAGGCGGAAACGCACCGATTTGATAGCCTCTTTGTCCGATATCCCAAGGTTCGGCAATGAATTTACATCTTTTAAGGCTTTCATCTTGCATGAGTGTCTTAAAAAAGGCACTGCTATATTGAAACTCTGTTTTTTCACGCCCCAAAGTTGCTGCTAAATCAAAACGAAAGCCGTCAACGCCCATGACATTTACAAAATACCTCAGTGAATCCATCACAAGCATTAAAACATAAGGATTTTGAGTATTAAACGACGCCCCGCACCCCGTACTGTCATAATAAAAACGTTTATTTTCTTTATCTAAAGTATAATACGTTTCATTGTCAATGCCGCGATAACATAACGTCGGCCCCAGGTGATTTCCTTCAATGGTATGATTATAGACCACATCTAAAATGACTTCCAAACCATTTTGATGCATCACTTGCACCATGTTTTTAAAATCATCTGAAGAACCGTATGTATTTTCAAGCGCAAAATACGAAAGTGTTTCATACCCCCAATAATTTGTGCGCCCTCTTCCTTTTTGATGACCGAAAAATGCATGAACAGGCATAAGTTCAACTGCTGTGATATCAAGCCACTTCAAATATGTTTGAACGCTTTTATGACACAGCGCCCGAAAAGTTCCTTTATCCACATCCGGAACTTTCGGGAAAAGTGCCGTAAAACCTTTTGTGTGCAATTCATAAATCAATGTTTTTTCAAAAGGCGTTTGAGGATTTGTATCGTTGATAAAATGAGAAATATTCGCTGTTACAACAGACTTTGGAACAAAAGGTGCACTGTCTAGTGTGCTAAATGATAAATCTTTTTCAGTGCTGTCAACATCATATCCGAAAATGGCCTTATTCCAAATCAATTGACCGGTAAGTTTTTTAGCATACGGATCAATCAAGAGCTTATTTTTATTGAAACGTTTACCTTTAAGCGGATCATACGGACCATCGACACGATAGCCGTATATTTGCCCCGGTTTTATTCCTTCAAGATAAATATGCCAAATTCCGTTATCGTTTTCTGTCATTGAAATTTTCTCAAGTTCTTTTGTTCCTTTTTCATTAAACAAACAAAGCTCCACGCCTGTGGCATGTTCTGAAAAAAGTGCAAAATTCGTTCCTTTGCCGTCGAATGTAGAACCGAGCGGATAAGAGGTACCTGAGCTAATATTTAACATCTTTTTCATTTTTTATCTGATAGGTTTAATCACAATGGTTGAAAGAGGCGGTAACACAAGTTCTAAACTGTATGGTTTCATATTCCACCCCTGCATCGAAATTTCAAGTGTTCCTTCGTTTTTAACGCCGCTTCCGAAATAAGACGGATCATCACTATTGAAAATTTCTTGATAGCGACAAGGCTCACAAACACCAATTCTGTAATTATGCCGCACAACAGGCGTAAAATTACAAACAACAATCAAATAGTCATCCGGATTGTGTCCGCGTCTGATATATGAAATCACACTGTCATCAGCGTCATCATGACAGATCCACTCAAACCCTTTAGGATCAAAATCTTCTTCAAAAAGGGCAGAATTTCCGCGATACATCAGGTTCAAATCGCGCACACAATTTTGCATTCCTTTATACATCGGGTAGTTAAGCAAGTGCCATCTTAAACTCTCTTTTTCATTCCATTCCCAGTCTTGGCCGAATTCAGAACCCATAAACAACAGTTTTTTACCGGGATGCGTCCACATAAAGCCGTAATAAGCTCTTAAATTTGCAAATTTTTGCCATTCATCCCCCGGCATTTTGGAAAGCATAGAACCTTTACCGTGGGTCACTTCATCATGCGAAATCGGCAAAATGAAATTTTCGTTAAACGCATATAAAAGCCCGAAGGTCAGTAACCCATGATGATATTTACGATGAATGGGTTCGTGAGAAATATATCTTAACGTATCATTCATCCAGCCCATATTCCATTTATAGCCGAACCCTAAACCACCCATCGAGGTCGGACGCGAAACCATCGGCCATGCCGTTGATTCTTCGGCTGCCGTCATCACACCTTTGTTTTCACTATAAACAAGTTCATTTAATTTACGCAAAAAGGCAATGGCTTCGATATTTTCATTTCCGCCGTAACGGTTGGGAATCCATTCTCCTTGTTTTCGTGAATAATCAAGATAGAGCATCGAAGCCACCGCATCAACACGCAAGCCGTCAATATGAAATTCTCTCATCCAATAAAGCGCACTGGCACATAAAATCTCAGAAACTTCCGTACGTCCGAAGTTATAAATTTTTGTCCCCCAGTCTTTATGCTCGCCAAGCCTCGGGTCAGCATGCTCATATAAACACGTGCCGTCAAATTCGCAAAGACCATGCTCATCTTTGGGGAAGTGCGCCGGCACCCAATCCATAATCACCGAAATCCCGGCTCTGTGGAATTTATCAATCAAATACTTAAAATCATCAGGCGTTCCGAAACGTGATGTCGGTGCAAATAAGCCAGTTGTCTGATATCCCCACGAAGCATCTAAAGGATGTTCCGTTAAAGGCAAAAACTCAACATGCGTAAAGCCCATATTTTGAACATACGGAATTAAATAATCAGCCATTTCCCGATAAGAAAGATAATTTTCACCGAAATCCCCTTTCCGGCGCCACGAACCGAGATGAACTTCATAAATTGACATCGGTCTGTCCATTTTGTTATAATTCTCTCGTTCTTCAAGCCACCCTTGATCGTTCCAAACATAACGGCTGTTGTCATAAACAATCGAGGCCGTTTTCGGACGAACTTCGCTGTAAAAAGCAAACGGATCTGCTTTTAAGAGAATATAATCTTGGCTCGTTTTGATTTCATATTTATAAACGGCGCCTTGCTCAAGACGAGGAATAAAAATATCCCAAATACCGCACGAAGGGTGTTTTCGCATCACATGCCTTCTACCGTCCCAAGCGTTAAAATCACCGACAACCGAAACACGTTTGGCGTTTGGCGCCCAAACGGCAAAAGCCACACCTTTCACACCATCCATTTCTTTGATGTGTGCGCCCAAAACATCATAAATTTTATGGTGTGTCCCTTCAGCAAACAGATATTCGTCAATATCACCTAAAGTCGGCATAAACGAATACGGATCTTCTTGTTCTTGTTTATGTCCGTCATCATAAGTAACTAAAAAGCGATACTTAAAATCAGAAACAGCGCCGAATTCCATCTGATAAAAGCCTCTTTCATCAAGCTTTTCCATTTTGCCTAATTTTTTTCCGTTTTCATCCAATACTTCAACAGATTTTGTAAAAGGCAAAAAAGCACGAATAAATATGTTTTTTGACCCTTTATCACGGTGCTGACCTAAAACGGCAAAAACATTATCATGACACCCGTTTATCACGGCGTCCATTTCTTGAAAGCTTAAAAGATTTTTCATGGGCAAAATTATCCTTATATAATCTCAATTTGGCATTTACTTATTTATAAAGTTTTCTTTTGATAATTGCAAGGATTTTACTTGAGTTTTTTTATATAAAAGATATTTCTTGACTATGAGCGTATTTGCGTATATATTAAACAATGTTTTATAACCCTCAATTTGGAGAAAAAGAATGGCAAATTCAAAATGTAATGAAAGTTACATCAGAGAAGCTGCTTATTATTTATGGCAAAACGCCGGCTGCCCGATGGGACAGGATGAAAAATTCTGGTCTATGGCTGTTGAACAAATTTCTTCCTGCAAATGCTCCGGCTCAAAATGCTCATCTGCAAAGAAATCATCTTCATCTTCTTGCTCAAAGTCGTCGTCTGCCAAAAAATCAGCTTCAAAGAAGTAATTTGAATGAAATTCAATCCGGCTGTCAGGCTTTTGAGTTTGGCAGCTTTTTTTTTGTTTGAAAGAGAAATCATCTCTTGCATTTTAATCCTCAAAGTGTTATATTGTAAATGTCGATTTTCGACTGTGACACCAGAAGCGGTATGAAATAGATACGTTGGACCCGGGGGCGGTACCCGGCACCTCCACCAATTTTTTAGAAAAACAGAAATGTTTTTCGCTATATAAAAAAGAGTTTATAAGTGCTTTGCTACGCAGATATTTTTGAGCGAAGTTTACACCCAAAAGTAAATGAGCAAAAAAATATCAAGCATGAAAATGTTTTTCTGCTACACGAAAAAGTAGATAAACGTTTTGCTGCGCAGATATTTTTGAGCGAAGTTTACATCAAAAGTAAATGAGCGAAAAAACATCAAGCATGAAAATGTTTATATAGTTTTTACCGGGGGTGAAAAGGTTAGACAGTGTATAATAAAGATATTTGCTGTGTTCGGTGAGATACCACCGTTATCGGTTCAAAATAAATAAACGCAAATGATAATTTTGCACCGGTTGCAGTCGCAGCTTAAGCTTGCTAAAGCAACAAATTCAATTCTTTAGGTCTTGGTTGACTTAAAGTGGGGTTGGGTCACCCAGCAACAGGACGACCCGTTTTTTTTATAAAAATACCTTTTTTGCCTTGATAATTTTCTTAAATTTGCTAAAATGAAAACAGATGGAAGTTTTCCATCGAGGGCGTCATAACCCTTTAACAAAAAGACAGGTCGTTAAAGCATGCGACGTAAAATAATTATGCCGATGATCTGCTTGACTGAGCGGATGTCGGCTTTGATC
>DFFP01000001.1 GCA_002372275.1 Alphaproteobacteria bacterium UBA3773
TAATGAGTGGCAACAGTTATGTTCCGGCAATGCCCAAACGCATTTACACCATCAAAGAAGCGACTGAGGCTTTGGGAAAGAATAACAAAAATACCTTTTCGATAAAGTATCGGTAAGGAATGGATTCTTCGCTTGCGCTCTTAAATGACGTCTTTTTGTCTTTTGGATGCCTAACGCTTTGCTTAACGCAAAGCAGGCATGACAGAAAAGAGAAATGGACGATGATGTCACGCTTTTAAGAACTCCTCTTAGATGATGCTTTTTGTGGACTCCTAACTCGCGCCTTTGGCGCTCAGGGGTGACAATATACTAAATAACGTTAAATCCCTCATTTGGTATTTCAAATGAGGGATTTTGTACTAAAAAGAAGAAATTTTATTATTTTCGGCGTAAAAACGAGGGAATATCCAAGTTTTCGATGTCGTTATTTGCCGAAAAATCAATTGTTTCCGAATTTGAAAACGTGGGCGCGGCGTTATGCTCAACAGGCATATCTTTGCGGTTTTTACGTGCTCTTGAAATTCCGAGTATTTTATCAATAAAACGTGATTTCTGTTGTGTATCTTGATCGGAAACCTGTGTCATCGTTTCGACTTTTCTATCAACAAACAAAGGTTCGTTTTGTTCAGGAAACAAAACAGGTTCTTTGTCTTTGATATCGATTTCGGTCGAACTTGAAAAAATATCTTTTTCATTGATAAACGCTGATAAATCTTTCTCGTCTGCTTGGTTGTTTGAAGAAATTTCTTGTGCGTGTGTAATAGCGTTAAATAAAGCGCTTGCCTGCGGAGCTTCGGGGATTTCTGCAGATTCTTGCAGATGATCAAACTCATCAAAACGTGATAAATCAATCTCGGGTAAATCCTGATCTTTATCTGCTTTGATTTCATTTGTTTCCACGATGGCAATATCTTCAACAGGGTGTGAAATCACTTCATCTGTTGTGAAATCTTGATTTGTTGTTTCTTCCGACACCGGTTCTTGAATTTCGGTGTTGAGTTCGGTTTCAACTGCCGGCTCAGGTTCATTTGCTTTGAAACGCTCTAAATTGTCGTCGATTTCTTGGCTGTTGATTGCAAAATTGTTTTCAGCTTTTTGGGCAGAAGAAAATTTTTCATCCAAATAGGTCGAAGAATTTAAGACGGTTTCTTTTATTCTTGGTGTTCCGGTTCCTTCAATGCCGGTAACAACAATCGAGACTCTGATTTTGCCGTTAAGCGAATCGTCAAAGCTTGAACCGAAAATGATGTTGGCATCTTCATCGACTTCTTCTTTGATGATGTTGGCAGCTTCGTCAATTTCTAAAAGGGTGATGTCGTTGCCGCCTGTGATGTTAATCAAAACACCTTTGGCGCCTTGCATAGAGCAGTCGTCTAAAAGCGGATTCGAAAGCGCTTGTTCAGCTGCAATACGGGCTCTGCCTTCGCCTTCGGCTTCGCCTGTGCCCATGATGGCTTTGCCTTTATCTTCCATGATGTTTTTGATATCTGCAAAGTCAAGGTTAATGAGACCGGGCATAATCATTAAATCTGTGATGGAGCGAACGCCTGAATATAAAACATCATCTGCCATAATAAATGCATCGGCAAGAGTGGTGTTTTTATCGGCAATGCGGAAAAGATTTTGGTTCGGGATAATGATGATGCTGTCGACTTCTTTGGTGAAATTATTAAGAGCCGTTTCTGCCGTTTCCATACGTCTTTTGCCTTCAAAAGAGAAAGGTTTTGTCACCACACCGACCGTTAAAATGCCTTTTTCTTTGGCAATTTTTGCAACAACGGGGGCTGCACCGGAGCCTGTTCCGCCGCCCATGCCAGCCGTTATGAATACCATATTGGCGCCTTCAATCGCTTTTTCGATTTCGGCTTCAGCCTCTTCGGCTGCCATTTTTCCGACTTCGGGGCGTGCACCGGCACCTAAGCCTTGGGTGATTTTTAAGCCAAGCTGAATTTTGCGGCTGGCTTTTGAATTGGCTAAAGCTTGCGAGTCGGTATTTGCCACAATAAAATCAACACCTTCAAGATTTTTTTCAATCATATTGTTGACGGCATTGCCACCGCCTCCGCCAACGCCGATAACGGAAATACGTGGTTTTAAATGTGTAATTTGTGTCTCAGGAACGGCTAAATTGATAGACATCTTCTCTTTTAAACTCCTCAATAGATTTTTTTTTAATATAGAAAAAAAATACCTTAAATAAATTAAGGTTTCGTTACCAGAACGAGAAAAATCTTAAAAATTTTGCTTAAACCAACTGAGTATTTTTTTAAAATTGCTGAGGTTTGTTATATTCATTGCCCCGGAAGTATTTTGTTGAAATGAACGCTCTTTACAGTTGATGGCAAATAAAATCATGCCTAAAACCGTTGAATATTTCGGGTCATATAAATAAGTCGGAATGTTCGGGATATTGCGAGGTACTCCTAAACGGACCTGTTTGTTTAAGATCAGGGCTGCTACATCTCTGATGCCGGAAAGATTACTTGTACCACCCGTTAAAACAACTCGATGATTGCTGACGTCTTTTAAGCCTTGCTCTGCAAGCTTTTGAGCAACCATTTCAAAAATTTCTTCAACGCGCGGTACAATAATGTTGATTAAATCTGATTTCGGGACTTGGCGAATGGAATTATCGTCTTCTTCACCGACGGGATAAACATCAATCGTTTTGAGTTCATCTTGGCTGATTAAAAAGGCACAGCCTTGTCTGATTTTTAAGTCTTCGGCGTGTGCAAAGGACGTTGTCAGCCCCCATGCAATATCGTTTGTGATGTTGTTTCCGCCAACAGGAATGGTTGAAAAATAAACAGGATATCCGTTTTTAAAAGTTGTAATGCTGGTTGTGCCGCCGCCGATATCAACGACAGTGGCGCCAAGCTCTTTTTCATCTTCAACCAAGCAAGCAAGTGCCGATGCGTAGCCTGAAAAAGTTTTTAAGGCAATTTCAAGGTGCGAATTTTCAATCACATTGGCAAGATTTTTATATTGTAACGAGGGATAAAATCCGAACAACATCTCAAGCCCTAGTGTTTCGGCAAAGCATCCGATCGGATTTTTGACAATTTCACGTTTATCTACAATATAGTTCATCGGCACGCAGTGAATGGCTTCAGCATTCGGCGCTTTGACCTTGGAAATGCTTTGAGAAATCAGCTTTTCAATATCTTGCTCTGAAATCGGTCTGTTTCGGTGAAGCTGAATGGTATTCTGACGCATTAAGCTTTGCGTTTTGTCGCCTGAAATGTTAATAATCAGGCTGTTAATGCGCTCGTTTGCTTTTTGCTCGGCATCTTCAACGGCATTACAAACAGAAAGAGTGGCTTGATTGATGTCGGTAATGACGCCGTTTTTAATTCCTTTCGAGGCGTTATACCCATACCCCACAATCTCAATTTTTTTGTTTTTCGGGGTAATATGTGCAATTAAACAACATACCTTGGATGATCCGATATCCAAAGTGGCTAAAGTGGATGGTCTTGAAAAACTATGATTCACTTTATGCTTCCTTTAACTGACATTATTGGGCGATACGAACGCTCACTTTATCGGGGTATCTTAAATCGATGAAAGTTAATTTACGCTTAAAAATACCATATTTATTGTTAATTTTTATCAATTTTTCATAAGCTTTATCCAAATTTTCTTCAGGCATTTTAACAATGATGCCGTTTTCCAAATCATCAAAAATCAGATCCCAGCGTCGTCCGGAGTATAGTGTTGCGGCCTTGATATGTGATGATAATTCAGGATTTTTTGCCATCATTTCAAACAGCTCGGAAAGTTTAGAGGGGGCGCCTTCGCCGACAATGACTAAAAACGGTTTGGTCGGCGTGTAATCAACCCATAAAACCTGTCCGAATTTATCAACCGGATAAAATTCACCTTCGGTTTGATAGAGGGCGACAATGTCTTTTTCTTTTAAGTTAATTTGTAAAACGTTTGGAAAATATGAACGTTTGAGTTCGACTTTTTCAACCCATGGTAAATTTTCGATTTTTTGTTTTAAAATCGGTAAATCAGCTTCTAAAATACTATTCTTTCTATTTAAGGGAATTTGCTCTTTGAGTGTTGCAAGTGCCGTTTTTTTGCGTCCTTCAATGATGATGTCTTGTATGCCGAACCCATGCTGAGAAGAAAATTTTAAAAGTTCACTATGCCATTCTTGAAGTTTTTCGGATACCAAATGATCGCGAAATGTAATTAGTGTTAAAAAAACAGAAAAAACAAGTAAAATGATGAGAATATTGCCGATAAAACGAGGAAAAAACTCATTTTCAAGCGTGAACCTGTTTGGGGATTTTAACGGTTCTTGGTGCTTTAATTTTCGTTTTTTTTTCAATATAGAAATCATTTTTTTTGCCCCAATCGCTCAACTTCCCATTCTAAGGTGATGTTTTTTGTCTTTTTAACCGCTTTGATAATATTTTCACCTAATGTTTCAAGGTCTTCGGCGGTGGCAGAACCGTTGTTAATCAAAAAATTGCAATGTTTATCGGAAACTTGTGCCCCGCCGACGTGTAAAAGATCCGCACCCGATTGCTTAATGAGCTGCCATGCACTCATCCCTGCCGGATTTTTGAAAGTGGAGCCGGCTGTTCGGGCTTTCATCGGTTGATGGGCTTTTCTATATTCGTGTTGTTCTTGAAGTGTTTGAAGAATTTGATTTGGATCTTCTTTTTGACATTGAAAAGTCACAGATAAAATAATCCAATCTTTTTTTAGATCAGCGTTTCGATACGAAAAGTGAAAATCTGCATTTGAAAGTTCTGTGATTTCACCTTTTCTGTTCATCACGGTTGCTTTGATTAAAACGTCGCTGACGGATTTTCCATAGCAGCCGGCATTTGTTTTGAGCGTCCCACCGATGGTACCCGGAATGGAACACAAAAATTCAAGACCGGATAAACCGTTTTCAATCAATTCTTTTTTGAGTTTGACGTTTGGGCAACCGGCATATGCCGTGAGCTCTGTTTCTTTGATTTTGATTTGTTTGAAGAAAGGCGAATCAAGTTTGACCATAAAACCTTGAATGCCGCCATCTCGAACCAAAAGATTGGATCCGGCACCTAAAATATAAAGAGGCTGATCGGAAGGTAATTTTTTTAAAAATAAACTTAACTCATTGATATCACACGGAGAAAACATGACATCAACAGGACCACCGACGCCAAAACGCGTGTGTTTGCTCAAAGGCTCTTGAAATAAAACCTTTCCTTTAAAGTCTTGCATAAAAGTTTTTGCATCAAAACTCATTTATACATCCTTATCTTCGGCTGTGGAATTGCGCCTTGTGAGTGCCAGCAACATCCCCATTGAAAGCGCTGATGAGAAAATTGATGATCCGCCGTAAGAAATGAACGGAAGTGTCATGCCTTTGGTCGGGATAATATGAAGCGTTGAGGCCATATTAATGATTCCCTGAAGTCCGAACAAAGCAGCTAAACCTGCGACGGCGTAAACAATAAACAGGTTTTTATCTTTTAAGGATAAAAAGAGTGCACGGACAACAATGACGGCAAATAAAATAATGAGCAGCAAACATAGCCATACGCCGAACTCTTCACCCGCAACGGCAAAAATAAAATCGGTGTGCGCATCAGGAAGATGAAGTTTAACCGTTCCTTCACCGGGACCGCGCCCAAGCAAATTTCCGTTTTCAAAGGCTTCCATAGATTTTTGGACTTGGTAACTCAGCTCGCCTTTTGAAAATAAAAATTGATGCACACGGTCATGAAAATGATCAAATGTAAAATAAGCACCGATTCCGCCTAAAAGAGCAATTACCCCGAAACCTACAACCAAAATCATCGGAAGTCCCGCTAAAAAGAGCTGAAATCCCCAAACGGCCGTGATAACAATGGTCATGCCGATATCGGGTTGCAGTAAAAGCATTGTAACCGTCAATAAAAACAGCGCAGCCGAGAGCAGACCTCCCGGAAAATCTTCAAACTTTTTACTGCCATCCAAGAGCCATGCTGAAACCACAACAAAAGTCGGTTTGATAAATTCAGAAGGTTGAAGTGTAAACCCGCATATTCTGATCCATCGTGATGCACCTTTGGTAGAATAGCCGAAAAAGAGTGTCAGAAACATCAGACCAAAGAACACAATATAACAAATAATGGATAATCTTCTGATGTTAGTCAGTCGCATCATAGATGTACTAAATAAAATAATAAGGGCACCTACAATAAATACAATTTGTTTTTTGATGAAGTGATAATCTGCAAAGTTGTTCGTTCGTGCGACGGCCGGGCTTGCCGAAAACACTAAAAATGCACCGATAAAGATAATCAGTAAAACAAGCGAGAGTGTGAGTTTGTCAACCGTCCACCACCAGTTCGAAAGTTTTGATGTGTTAATGCGGGAAAAAAGTGTCATTTTGTCCTCTTAAAACTTAATAAGTGACATAAAACCGATAAATGCGCTGATAAATCCGATGAGCCAAAATCTTAAAACAACTTTGCGCTCACTCCAACCGCATTGCTCAAAATGGTGATGAATAGGGGCCATTTTGAAAAATCTTTTGCCTGTTTTGCGATAATATATCACTTGAATCATCACAGAGAGTGTTTCACAAACAAATATAATGCCGACAATGGCAAGCAAAAATTCTTGCTTTAATATGACCGCAATGGTACCTAAAACGGCGCCCAAGGCAAGAGAACCCGTGTCGCCCATAAAGACCTTGGCTTTCGGGGCATTAAAATGTAAAAATCCGAGACATGAGCCGGCAAGAGCCGCGCACACAACCGTGATTTCAGATGCTCTCGGAATATAGGGAAAACGAAATGCATCCGCAAGCGGCGTTCCGACAATAAAGGCCATGACGGCAAAAAATGTGAAGGCTAAAACAAGAAGACCGGAGGCAAGTCCGTCTAATCCGTCTGTTAAGTTTACGGCATTTGAGGTGCCAGATATAACAACAACAGCAAAAGGAATATAAAGCCAAGCTAAAGTTAAAGTAAATCTGATATAAGGAATATATAAAATACTGCTCGAAGCACGAGGGGTGGCTGCTGTGATGATGGTAGCCACAATCACGGCTGTCATAAATTGTAAAAAGAGTTTTGTTTTAGCAGTCAATGCATTCGGGGTTTCTTTGGTGACTTTGATATAATCATCAACAAACCCTGTTAAACCGTAAACACCAAGAACAAGTAAACTGACCCAAACAAAGTGATATTTGATGTTGGCAAATAAAACAATCGAGAGCATGGAAGTTGCTAAAATCAAGAGGCCGCCCATTGTCGGGGTGCCTTGTTTTGTTTGAAGGTGAGATTGCGGACCGTCGGTTCTGATCGGCTGGCCGTGATGCTGAAAATGGTGAAGGACTTTAATCACACTTGAGCCGAAAAGCAAAGAAAGTATCAGTGATGTTAAAAACGCCATAAGTGCTCTTAACCAAACTGTTTGCGCAAGACCGAACATAGAGATAAGCATGATAGATTGTCCTTTAATGAATAACTATTTTTTTTCAGCATAATTAAAAAGATTAAAATAAATCTTAAGATCAAACAATTATTTTCAAAAGAAAACGGATATTTTTATTTCGTGGTGTTTGATTTAAACTGAGGTATAGCTCTCGGAACAAGTCCAAAGATGACGGTTTAAAGTGGTAAGGAATGGGCTTATCTTATTTTTTCGATATATTTGAATTTAATTATATTGAAAAATGAGAGGGTTGTGGTGCAACCGTTTTGTGATTTTTCAAATAATTTGAGCCCAAAAAGCGTAAGTTGAAAATGTTTATGTGTGCGTGCAACCAAATCGGGCGCCGTTTTAATGAGTAAATCACGCACTTTTTTTGAAGCTGTTTCCATCTTAGCCTTTTGTTTTTTGGAGGTGTTTTCGCCGTAATCTCGATAACAAAGTAAAACATCTTGAATGTTGGCAAATTTTATATGGGAAAGTAATCTGACCCACAATGCCCAATCTTCGGCCGGCGAAAATTCTTCTTCATAAGTGATGTGATTTTCGGTTAAAACCGATTTTCGAATCATAGCAGAAGGGTGTAAAACAGCGCATCTTGATGTTAAATCTTTTTTGATTTGAGCATCCGATAAATATCTTTTTTTGATTTTTCCGTCCGGGATGCGCTTATACCACGAGCCGACAACGCCGATTTCAGGATGTTTATCCAAAAAATCAGCCTCTTTTTCAAAACGTGCGGGAAGTGATACATCATCATGATCAATAATAGCTAAATACTCGCCTTTTGCAAGGGTAAGAAGCTTATTGCGTGAAGCGGAAATGCCGAGATTATGTTCATTTTTAAAGTATTTGATACGCTTGTCTTGATAAGAAAGAACAAGTTGTTCGATTTGAGTGTTATCGGGACTGTCATTTAAGATGATGAGTTCAAAATCAGGCATGGTTTGCGCTAAGATCGAATCAATATTTTCTTTTAAATAAGTTTCGTTTGTGTTGTAAATAGGCATAAGGGCGGAAATTTTGGGCATGTGTTTTCCTTTGTTGATGATTTATTTAAAAATCTTGTTATACGTTTTTTGTGTATTGATCAAACTTTAACTCGAATTTTTTCAAAAAAATGTTAATAAATAAACTTATGAAAAAACTATTTGACATTTATCAAACCTATGGCAACAAAAAAATGATCTTGATGATTATTTTCGGATTTGCCAGCGGTTTTCCGTTTTTGCTTGTTTTTAACACGCTTTCTCTTTGGCTTAAAGATGTTCATTTCGGATATGCGGCCATCGGCGCGTTTTCGCTTGTGAAAATTCCGTATGCGTTCAAATGGTTTTGGTCGCCCGTGGTGGATGGGGTGAAAATTCCTTTACTCGGTCGTCTCGGCAGACGCCGAAGCTGGGGCATTCTAACCGAGATATGTTTATTTGTTTCGCTTTTTTTGATGTCACGCTGGACGCCGGAGGCAGGTATCATTTATTTGATTGTAACAGCCGTGGCAGTGAGCTTTTTTTCGGCAACACTTGATATTGTTTTAGATGCATATCGTGTGGAGCTTTTTTCGCAAAATCAAGATGAGCAGGCGGCCGGTTCAGCTATTTTTGTTTTGGGATATCGATTAGGACTTTTATTTTCAGGGGCAGGGGCGTTGATGCTGGCTTCTCTCATGAGCTGGAACAGTGTTTATTTTGTGATGTCGCTCGGGACATTTGTCGGGTTGCTTACGATGCTTTTAACGCGCGAGCCGATTGCCTTGACGGAAAATAAAGCTCAAAAACAAACGTTTCACACCTTTATAAAAGAAAATGTGGTGAAACCTTTTAAAGATATTATCAGCCGCCCGAACTGGAAAATGATTTTGCTTCTGATTTTGGTTTATCGATTAAGCGATTCTTATGTCGGGCCGATGGCGTACCCGTTTTATGATGCCATGGGATTTAGCAAAATGGAAATTGCTTATGTCATTAAAATTTACGGGATGGGGGCAACCATTATAGGCGGGATATACGGTGGTTTGTTCTTAAAAAAATATGGTACATATAAGGGGCTTTATTGGTGTGCATGGTTGCAAGGCCTGACAACGGCTTTTTATGCCGTTTTGGCCGGCCTCGGACATCATCTTCCGATGCTGATTTTAACCATTTCAATCGAAAACTTTGTCTCAGGTATGGCAACGGCGGCTTTGGTGGCTTATATGTCGTCGCTTTGCAATGTTTTATATACGGCAACCGAATATGCCTTTTTATCGTCGCTTTTATCACTGGCACGCGATTTGGTGGCCTCAACGTCGGGAATGCTTCTTGAGCTCACAAATTGGCCCGTTTTTTTCATTCTTTCGGGGGCTCTTTGTGTGCCGGCCGTGTGGCTTGTTAAAAAAACGGTTAAAAAGCAATTGTAATTTGAATTTATTTTTGGTAAACTCTCTTTATTGAGGTAAAATACATGACCGAAAATGATGAAAAAAAAGCACATTTGGAAAATATAAGAGATCAGGTGCGCGCACGCCAAATGCGTAAAAATACAAGCGGAGCAGAGGCTGTCAATCAAGCATTTACATGGTCTAATATCTCAAAAGAAAATGAACAAAAATCTGTTAAACCCTTAAAAGCTCGTGAAAATCGTCAATATCTTCCGCGCGGTAAAAATTTTAACGCAAGAACGTTACGTGCCTGCGATTATGAAAAAGAAAATTTTGAAAATGCTGATTTTATCGGGGCGGACTTAAGTGAAGGTAATTTAAAAAACGCCAATTTAAAAGGGGCGGATTTTTCAAATGCCGATTTGAGCGGGGCTGATTTGTCGGGGGCCGATTTGGAAGGCGCAAAGTTTTCCGGGGCAAATTTGATGCATACCAATTTTTCGGGTGCCAATTTAAAAGATGTGTTTTTTGATTGTGCTGATTTGGGTGATGCTTTTTTGCTTGATATGGGAATGGATGATATTTCTATTGCGGATTTGCAGGAATTTGTGGAATTTTTGGCCGAATACTACCCGCACAAACTCGATTTGACAAGGCTCAACCTGACACTTCTTGATTTATCGAGAATCAACTTAAAAGATTTGGATTTGAGAGGAGTCGATTTTACAGGTTGCGATTTTACGGGAGTCAATATTTATGAGCTTGATTTGAGTGAGTGTATTATTTCACCGGCGCAAATCGAGCAAGCCATCGGGCATAAACCGACCCCTGAAGAATTAAAACAAATTTTGGCTCCCAAAAAGAAGAAAAAAAAGAAAAGAGGAATCGATTTAACGGAATTCTTTTTCCCGAGAGGTCCGGTCGGTGTGTGGGATACGACAAAATATCCTTCTATTCGAATTTCAGATTTGATGCACGCCGGTAAAAAGCTTTATCGGGCGTTTTTAGGCAGGCAGGATACCGATGAAGAAATTATGGAAAAATTTCATAATCGGCACAAAAAAACGTCGGAAGAAATTTGGAAAGAATACGAGACAAGCAAACGCGAAGAACTGGAAGAAAAGCTTTATCAAAAACATAAAGAAGAATATAACAAGGCTTTTGAACAAGCTAAAATCAAAATCCACAAAGAATACGTCAGCAGTCAGAAAAAAGGACCGACGCCATCTGTTAAAAATGCGGTTAGAGATGCTTTTTTAACGGAACATACTTATATGAATGGTCGCGGGTCAAGAGGTCGCTAGTATGGAAGAAACACTTTTTTCCGTGAATGTTAAAAGGCCTTTGGCAGACAGGCTGCGTCCGAAAACTTTAGATGAAGTTGTTGGGCAAAAAAATGTTGTGGGCGAAAATGCACCTTTGAGACGAATGCTCGAGACAGGAAAAATTTCGTCTTTTATTTTGTGGGGACCGCCCGGATGCGGTAAAACCACCATTGCACGTTTGATGGCCGAGCATACAAACCTTTATTTTGAGCAAATTTCAGCTGTTTTTTCAGGGGTGGCAGATCTCAAGCGCGTGTTTCAATATGCGATTGACAGACGCGCCACACAAGGCAAAGGCACCCTTTTGTTTGTGGATGAAATTCACCGCTTTAATAAATCGCAACAAGACGGGTTTTTGCCTTATGTGGAAGACGGAACGATTATTTTGGTCGGAGCAACAACCGAAAATCCTTCCTTTGAGCTCAATGCGGCTTTGCTTTCGCGTTGTCAGGTTTTTGTGCTTGACAGGTTAAATGCTGATGATTTTGAAGTATTACTTGAACGTGCCGAAAAAGAAGAGGGGAAAAAACTCCCTCTTGATGATGAGGCACGCGACTTTTTAAAGCAAATTGCAGACGGAGACGGCAGGTATATTTTAAATTTAGCCGAAAGTATTTGGGCCTATGGAAAACAGGGCGAAATATATGATAAAGAAACAATCATGAATATCGTACGTTCGCGTGCTCCTGTTTATGATAAAGGGCGCGACGGGCATTATAATTTGATTTCGGCCGTGCATAAATCGCTTCGAGGATCAGATGTGGATGCGGCGCTTTATTGGGTCGCAAGAATGCTGACCTCAGGCGAAGATCCACGCTATATTTTGCGCCGGCTCGTTCGTTTTGCTATTGAAGATGTGTCACTGGCAGACCCGAATGCTGTTGTGGAGGCCATTGCACTTTCTGAAACTTATGAGCGTTTAGGATCGCCTGAAGGAGATTTGGCTGTAATGCAACTGACCGCCTATTTGGCAACCGCGCCGAAATCGGCAGCTGTTTATAAAGCAATGGATAAAGCTTATGCGCTTGCACGTCAAACAGGTTCATTGATGCCCCCGAAGCACATCTTAAATGCGCCGACAAAGCTGATGAAAAATCTCGGTTATCACGAGGGATATATTTATGATCAAGATCTCAAAGACGGCTTTTCAGGGCAAAATTATTTTCCGGACGGTATGAAACGTGTGAAACTTTATGACCCCGTTGAACGCGGATTTGAGCGCGAAATTAAAAAACGTATTGAGTATTTTGATTCTTTGCGCCAAGAAAAACAAAAGGATAAAAAGTAATGGAAGAAAAGCAGATTAAAAAAGTTATTATTATCGGGAACAAAGAAAAAGTATCCCCGCAGTTACTTGAAAATATTAAAGAGCATTACGGATGTGAAATTGAAGTGATGTCAAGAGAAGAATATGCCAATTCGGATCTTTTGGGTATAGGCAAAAACCCGGAAATTGCAATTGAGCATCTTTTTGAAAAGAGAGATCCCGTTATGCCTGAAATAGAAACTTTGGATTTTCAATGGAAGGACAAAAAATTGAGTGCTCCCCATTGTCCGCAAAAAATAGGTCGTGTTCATCAAAAAATGTTGTTTCCCAAAAAACAATTTAAGATTTTTAAAAGAGGAAGATAATGGCAGGCGTTGAAATTGTAAAAGTTAAAAGCATTGATGACGGAATGCGGCTTAATCGCTGGTTTTTAAAATATTATCCGTCGCTTTCGATGTCGCGTTTTCAAAAATTGTTGCGCACCAAACAAATTAAGGTTGACGGTAAAAGAGCTGAAGCTGGTACAAAATTGATGAGCGGTTCTGAAATCAGAATTCCGCCGCTTGAAAACGAAAAAGCACCACTTAAAAAAGATTTTGTTTCTAAAAAAGATTCGGCTTGGATTCAGTCGATGGTGGTTTATAAAGATGATAATATTTTGGTCATCAATAAGCCCTCCGGCCTTGCGGTTCAAGGCGGAACGGGGCAAAATACCAGCGTGGATGATTTGCTGGACGCTTTGACTTTTGAAAAAGAAGAAAAGCCACGCCTGACGCATCGCATTGATAAAGATACGTCAGGGCTCCTCGTTTTGGGGCGAAACAGAAAATCAACGCTTGAACTGACCAAAGCATTTAAGGAACATACGCTTGCCAAAACTTATTTGGCGCTTTGTTTCGGGGTGCCGAAAAACAAAACGGGCGAAATTAAGGCGCCGCTTTTGAAAGTCGGCGATAAAATGGAAGTTCGTGATGACGGGCAAAAAGCGCTGACAACGTATCGCGTTTTGGACACGGTGGGCTCAAAATTTTCGCTGATTGAGGCCTCGCCTTTGACTGGGCGGACGCATCAAATCAGAGCGCATTTGGCTTATATCGGGGTGCCGATTGTCGGAGACAGAAAATACGGCGATAAAAAATTTCTGATTCCCTCTGATTTAAGCAAAAAACTGCATTTGCATGCATGGAAAATAGATTTATCTGCTGTAATAAAACAAAAATCTGTTGTCAAAGCAGAGCTTTCGGATTATTTAATAAAAGATATTGAATTTTTAGGTCTTCAACTAAAATAAAGGGGTAAAAGAATGAAGTTTATCAAATGGTTTTTCGGGATTTTGTTTTTTGTTGTTTTTGCGGCTGTGATTACACTTGTGGTGTTTTTGGCAAACTTTGATTTAAATCAATATAAACCTCAAATCGAAAAAATTGTGTTTGAGCAAACCGGGCGAAAACTTGCCTTAAACGGTGATATCGGTGTTAAAATTTCGCTTATTCCGACAATCAGCGCCGATGATGTCAGCTTTGCAAACGCACCTTGGGCAAATGAGCCGGAGATGGTCAACATTAAAGAAGCTGATGTGTCACTTGCTGTTTTACCGCTTTTACATAAAAGTATTGAAATTGAAAATGTGACTTTAATTGAGCCGGTTGTGAATTTAAGCTTAAATGAAAAAGGCGAAGGAAACTGGGTTTTTGAAAAATCGTCGGATCAAGATAAAGATGAGACGAAAGGGCAGGATAAAACCGAAAAATCTGAAAAAATAAACGGAGCCGCAGCCCCGCTTGCACTCGGATTTTTTGCAAAAAAAATCGAAATTCAAAACGGGGTTGTTCGTTATGAAGATTTGAAACAAAAATCTGTGATGACGGCGGACTTAAAGTCGATTGTTTTGTCAGCTGAAGACAAAGATGAGGATATTTCATTAACGTTTGATGTATCTTATAACAGAGAGCCTTTTAAGGGGCAGGCAAGAGCAGATTGCTTGGATAATCTTTTACAAGGAAAGCCTTATAATGTTTGGCTCGAAGCTGAAGCGTATCGTGCCAAAATTAAGGCAAACGCTTTGCTGAGCGATATTTTACAAGATATATCTTATAAAGGGCATATTGACTTGCTTTCACCCACCGGCAATTTCGATTTGCCTCAAACAGAACTCAGCTCTGATGTGGAAGGTACACTTCAAAATGTTAAAGCAAAAGTTCAAAAGTTAGATTTGGGCGGTAATGTTATAACAGGGGATTTTCTTATTAACATCGCATCATCAAAACCTGTGATTAAAGGAAATGTGAATAGCAAACGTTTTGATATCAGCCGTTTAACGCCTCAAAAAAAGACAGCTTTGATGGACTTGATGATTGGAAAAGCGCATGCAGCCTCATATATTCCGAGCGGAAATCTTGATTTAAGTGCCCTTAATATGTTTGATGCATTTTTAAATATTGATATTGCCGATTTGATTATCAATGAAGATATATCGTTGCAAAACGTTAAAGGGACCGTCAATATTCAAAAGGGTGTTTTAAGCATTAGTCCGTTATCGCTTAATGCCGGCGGAGGAGATGTAAACGGCTTTGTAACACTTAACACAAGCACTAATAATCTTCAATTAAAACTTGAGGGTAAAAATGTAGTTCTTCAAAATTTGATGAAAAACCTGCAAGCCAAAGGCGATAATTTCGGTTTTGAAAATGGCGGTATGACGAATTTATATATCAATTTAACAACTCAGGGGAAGAGTTATCAAAGCCTTTATGAAAACTTAAAAGGTCAGGTTTTGCTCAATGTGGGTGAATCAAAAATTTATTCCGGCTCATTAAAATATTTGAAAGGTAATTTTTTAGGTGATTTATTGTCTGCACTTAAAATTCAGGCTAAAGACCCGAATATGAAAATGAAATGCGCCGTTTTAAGGGCTGATTTCGGCGACGGAAAAGTGAAGTTCCCCAAAGGTATAGCCTTTGATTCGAAAAAAATGACGATTGTCGGCGATGGAGATATCAGCCTGAAAAATGATAAAATTAATATCGCCATCAAACCTTTTAACGGTAATTTGACAGATACAAATATCGCACAAGCCGTTTCATCCTTGATTAAGGTCAGCGGAACGGTTGATAAACCGGGCATTGCTATCGATACGGCCAATGTGGTGAAAAATGCCATCGGTGTGGCTTTAACGGGGCCAGCTTTCATCGGTTCTCAATTATTGCTTGATGCGGATCCGGCGCCTTGCTATACTGCCCTTAAAGGAACAGTTTACAGCAATGCATATCAAGCACCCAAAGGTGTGAAAGCCGGCGCACAAAAGGCGTATCAAGGCACGTCTAACGTTGTTGAGGGCGGTATTAATGCCGTGACAGGCACAGCAGATGCTGTTGTAGGTACAGGCGTTGATATTTTAAGCGGAACGGCAAAAGGCGTGATGAATATGCTTGGCGGTTCGAAAAAATCGAAAAAAGCCAAAGATGCTCAATGAAAGAAGTTTATTTTAAAATAAAAGGTCGCGTACAAGGCGTCGGTTTTCGGCGCTTTGTTGTGCGAAATGCTCGTGAAATAGGCTTTCTGTCGGGCTGGGTGCGAAACGCTGAAGACGGCAGCGTTGAAGTGTTGGTCAGAGGAAATGAAGAAGATGTTGACAGGCTCATTCTTGCCTGCCATAAAGGGCCGCTGTGGTCACGTGTTGATGAGGTTTTGTTTTTAGCGCGCGTGACAAATGGTTTTTTGCCACTGATTACAGATGGTGTTTTTGAGAGTATTTAAAAGAAAAAAATACTAAAATAATCGTCGTCATGATTGTATTTATGACGGTGATTATTTTTTTAAGGTTATGCTATTTTATTTTTCTTTTGAAGGGCCGAAGGGCATGTATTGGCCGACACCTGCAAAGTATTTTTCAAAAAAGCCCATGTCTTCGTGTCCGCCGCTTTTGGTTGTGTCGGTGTCAAAGGTGATTTGTTTGCCGTCTTTTTCGGTGAGCTTTGTGATGCGTGACACTTTATCGTTTTTGAAATAAACGGTTAAAATGTGGCGGTCGATGATTTCAGGGTTGAAAAATGCCACTTTTTTGAGTGTTGATGACATATAAATCCACTCATTATTATCCATCGAGGGTACAGCAGATGAAGATCCGAGCAAATCTTCGACCTCGGCTTTGGTTTGTCCGATTTTGAGTTGCTCGATTTTATCGGCACTCGGCATACTGCCCGAATGGTGTAGAAATACATCGGAGTTACAAGCGCTGATAAGCATGAGTGATGAAAATAAAAAAGCAAAATTGTGTCTTGACATTGTTGTATCCTTATTCTTATATGCAAAGATGATATAACACAAGGAAAGTCAAAATGCAAAAAAATTTTTCGTATCTTTTAAAAATTGAAGATTTAACTCAAAATGAGCAACAATATCATCTGAAAGCTTCATCAAGCGAACTGGCACTCTTAAAAGAAATTTTGAAAGTGGAAGAGGTCAAGTCTTTTGAAAGCGATATCAGCCTTAAAATGAATTTTAAAGAGCACCGCTTGGATATCAAAGGAATAGTGAAAGCCAATCTTGTTTTGCAAAGCGTGATTTCACTTGAAAATTTTGAAAAAGAGTATGAGGCGCCTTTTGCATATTATTATGATACGGCACTCAACTACCAAGAGTGGCATGAATTGAATGAAGATATATTGTTCGATGCTCCCGACAGGATTGAAAACGGTGAGATTGACTTGGTGCAAATCGCTATTGAACAGTTGTCGCTTGTGATGGACGATTATCCGAAAATGGAGGGCGAAACGTTTAACGGATACTCGGAATTTGATGAAACAGATGAGCCTCAAAACAGGCCTTTTGATGCTTTAAAAAAATTAAAAGAAAGAAAATCATAAAAAAGACTTGCAAAATCAAAAAAAATTAGTTAAAAGCATTCTAACAATTTGGATTAATGTTTTTTATAAAAGAGAATTAAAATGGCAACACCTAAAAAGAAAACATCAAAATCACGTCGCGATATGCGTCGTTCACATGACGCCTTGAGCGCATCCGTTTATCAAGAATGCCCGAATTGCGGCGAATTGAAACGTCCGCATCAGGTTTGCGCTAAATGCGGTCAATACAACGGTAAAGAAGTTGTCAACCAAAAAAAGGTTGACTAAAGGAGATTGAGGGCTGATGTCCGATAATCAACTTGTGATATCTATCGATGCGATGGGGGGAGATCATTCCCCCAAAGTTGTCGTGGAAGGTTTGGCACTTGCATCAAAAAAGAATCCGGATATGCGATTCTTGGTGTATGGCGATATGGATGCCGTTTCTGCCGAATTTAAGAAATTTCCGTTTTTAGAAAAAGTGTGTGAACTTCGTCATTCACCCGAAGTGGTGCATAATGAAGACAAACCGTCACAAGTGATTCGCAATCGCAATACAAGTATGTATCAAGCCATTGAAGCCGTCAAAAAAGGTGAGGCTGCCGCAGTTGTTTCGGCAGGAAACACGGGCGCTTTAATGGCTATTTCAAAAATGCTTTTGAAAACCATTCAAAAGATTCATCGTCCGGCTATTGTGACGATTATGCCACACAGATACGGCAGATATGTGATGCTTGATTTGGGGGCAAACTCTGAATGCTCGGCTGTGAATTTGGCTGAATTTGCCGTGATGGGAAATATACTTGCCAAACATGCCTTAAATATTGAGGCGCCGCGTGTGGCACTGCTGAATATCGGTTCAGAAGAAATGAAAGGGCGCGAAGAAATCAGGCACGCCCTGCAAATGCTTAAATCGTCAGCTGAGGATTTAGGTCTTAATTTTGTAGGCTATATTGAGCCTCATGACATTCCGTTTGGCAAAGCCGATGTGATTGTGGCAGACGGATTTACCGGTAATGTGGCCTTAAAATCAATTGAAGGAACGGCAAAATTTGCCGCCGCGATGATTAAGGATTCGGTGAAAAAATCGCCGCTTTCATGGCTCGGGTTGCCGTTTATGTATTTTGCGGCTCGTCGGGTGAAAAAAATTATGAACCCCAAACTTTATAACGGGGCCATGTTTGTCGGCTTAAACGGTCTTTCAGTTAAAAGTCACGGCGGAACGGATGGATTCGGTTATTCGGTTGCGATTAACAATGCGGCCACGCTTGTTCGCCAAAATTTTGTGGAAACAGTCAGTACAGAACTTGAAGATATTGATTTGGAAGAAATTTCGCAAGATCTGTTTTATGACGTTTTATAAATTTAAAAAAAATATGCTTGACAATAAGCTGTTTGCGTTTTAATTATCAAGCGTTAAAAAAAATTATTAGATATCAACCAAACGGGACGTAGTTCAGCCTGGTAGAGCGCTTGCATGGGGTGCAAGAAGTCGGAGGTTC
>DFFP01000024.1:0-20054 GCA_002372275.1 Alphaproteobacteria bacterium UBA3773
CATTTAAGAGCGCAAGCGAAGAATCCATGCAATATCTTTACCGATACTTTATCTTAAATCTATTTTTTCCCGAAACCGCAGCTGTGGCCTCTGCAGGTGTATAAATTCTTCGTCTGTATACTTCAACCCCTTTTTCAATGGCTTTAATCAAATTTCCGCCTCTGTCATACTCATAAAGGCCTGTTTGATTGCCATCAAAATCATATTTAGAAAGCAACTTTTACATACTCAAAAAAGCAGATTACTTCTCGAGCCAAAACGTCACAGGGCCGTCATTTAAGAGTTTAACTTTCATATCAGCCCCGAAAACGCCATGCTGAACAAAAACACCCTGTTTTTGAACCTGGTCTATAAAATATTCATAAAGCTCATTTGCCTTCAACGGCTCTGCCGCTGCCTCAAAGCCCGGACGATTTCCCCGCGTCACATCGCCGCAAAGCGTAAATTGCGAAACAATAAGTGCCTCACCTTTAATATCTAAAAGAGATTTATTCATTTTGCCGTTTTCATCTTCAAAAATCCGAAGATTGCAAATTTTGCGTGCTAAAAAATCCGCATTTTCTTTTTCGTCACCTTTTACAACGCCCAAAAAAATCAACAATCCCTGACCGATTTGACCGACAATTTTTTGGTCAACCGTCACTTTGGCATTTAAAACTCTTTGAATTAACGCTTTCATTATTTTTTGAACTTACTTTTCAAAAGCACATACAAACGCTCTGCTTTTTCTTTTGCAAGCAAAATTTTATGCTTAATTCTCTCAAACGTAAATTTTCTTTGAACTCTTTCAGCCTGCCGTCCCAAAGCTGCTCCGATTTGTTCAAAATGTCCGTATTTTTCAGTGATGTTTTGAAACAGAACATATAAAAGCGGAATAACAACCAAACCGCCCATCGTTCCGATAAGCATTCCCCAAAAAACGGGCACGCCGATAGCGACCCTGCTCCCTGCGCCGGCACCTGTGGCCATCACGAGCGGTAGCATTCCCAAAATAAACGTAAATGCCGTCATCAAAACAGCTCTGAAACGTTCTTTTGTAGCCGTCACGGCAGCTTTTTCAATTGAAGAACCTTTTGAGCGTTCATCACGCGCAAATTCCACAATCAAAATCGCGTTTTTCGCGGCCAGTCCCACAAGCAAAATCAGCCCGAGCTGTGCATAAATGCTCAAAGGAAGCGCACTCATCAAAGTCCCAACCAACGCGCCCAGCATGGCCACCAAAACAGACATTAAAACCGAAACGGGCAACATCCAGCTTTCATATTGCGCCACCAAAAACAAATACGCAAACAACACGGCAAGCGCAATCAAATAGCCAACCTGCCCGCTGTTTTTCTTTTCTTGCAAACTCATCGTCGACCATTCATAGTTATACCCTTCAGGCAAAGCTTTGGCCGCCAAATTTTCCATCGCCTGCATTGCCTGTCCGCTCGAAACGCCGGGGGCAGTCATAGCCGTAATGGTTGCCGCCGGAAATTGGTTATAACGTTCAAAACTGCGCGGAGCCTGAATCATTTCAATTTTAATCAAGCTGCCCAATGGCACCATATTTCCGTTATTGCTTTGAACATAAAGCTTTCGAATACTTTCCAAATCTTTTCGATAAGCCCAATCAGCCTGCAACATCACCTTATTAACTTGGGTACCGATGTTAATATCATTCACATATCCCGAGCCGAGATAATTTTGCAAAATCGAATAAATCGAAGAAACGGAAACATTCATCACTTCGGCTTTTTCCTTATCAATCTCGATATGTGCATGCGGTGTCGCCGCCGTAAAAGTCGAAAAGGCATACATAATTTCGGGCAGTGCATTGACTTTAGCCACAAAACCTTTGGTCACAGCCTCCAATTTTTTCGGATCGGTTGAATCGATTGATTGCAACCTGAAATCCATACCGCCGGTATTACCAAGTCCCGGAATCGCTGGGAATTCGAACAGGTTAATATCCGCTCCGGCGAGCGATTGCAGCGCACCTCTCAAGCGATTTAAAATGTTTGTTGAGTACTCCGAAGTTTTTTTGCGTGCATCCCACGGCAGCAGGTTCAAAATGGCAATACCCACATTTTCACCCTGTCCCGAAAGCATTGAAAAGCCGATAATGTTCATCACGGAAGTAATACTTTTTTCACTTTTAGTCAGCTCAATAAATTCCTTGACGATTTTATCCGTTCTAGGCTGTGTTGCCCCTTCGGGGAGCTGAATATTTGTCACAATCACGCCCTGATCTTCAGAGGGAATAAAGCTTGTGTGGCTGAATTTGAAACAGATTGTATTAAACACGAAAAGAAGTCCTAAAATAAGGGCAATCACACTGATTTTTCTTGCGATATAACCAACAACTGCCAAATACTTATTTCGGCTCTTGTCCACAATTTTATTAAACCACAAAAGCGGGCCCTTTTGCGCCGGCTTTAAGGGTTTTAATATCGTTGCACACAATGCCGGCGAAAGCGTCAAAGCATTGAGCGACGAAAATGACACGGCAAACGAAATCGAAATAGCAAATTGCTGATAAATTTTACCCGTAATTCCGCCGATAAACGCAATCGGCACAAAAATCGCGAGCAACACAAGTGTTGTGGCCACAATTGCTGACGAAACCTGTTCCATTGCCTTAATAGCGGCTTCTTTCGGGCTCAAATTTTCCTGTTCCATCAAGGTCAGCACGCGTTCCACCACCACGATTGCATCATCCACAACCAAGCCGATGGCAAGCACAAGTCCAAAAAGGGTTAAAATGTTTAAGCTGTAACCAAGGGCGAGCATCACGGCAAACGTTGCCAAGAGTGAAACCGGAATTGTGATTGACGGCACCAAAGTCGAGCGCCAGTCTTGCAAAAACAAATAACACACACCCACAACCAAAACAAACGTCAAAAGTAACGTTTCCACCACTTCTTTAATGGAGGCAATAATATAATCAGTTGCATCAAAGAAGACCTCGATTGTAAAGTCTTCGGGGAAAAATTGTTCCAAACGCTTGAGCTCGGCTTTCACCGCCTTCATCGCATCAATAGCGTTTGCCCCCGAGAGTGTGTTTAACCCGATGGCGACCGAAGGCGTTCCGTTAATTTCCGATTTAAAAGTATAATTTTCCGAACCAATTTCAACACGTGCAATATCTTTGAGTTTCACAAGTCCACCGTTTTCTTCGGTGCGCACGATGATGTTTTCAAAGTCGCGTGCTTCATTGAGGCGTCCCTTTGTTTCCAAAGTATAAACCATTTGTTGCCCCTCATCTCCCGGCATCGAGCCGACCGAACCGAGTGAAGGCTGAACATTTTGGCTTGAAATCGCAGCCCGAACAGCTGAAACAGGAATGTTCAGGGCAGCAATTTTATCCGCATCCAACCACACACGCATGGAAAGCGGCGCAGCATACACACTAACCTCGCCCACACCATAAAGTCTTGCTAAATTATTTTTCACATTGTTTTCAATATAGTTACTCATAAAACTTCTGTCGTGCGTCCCGTTTGGCGAACGTGCCACCAAAAACCCGAGTGTATCAGATGAACGACGCTTGACGGATATCCCGTATTGCTGAACCTCGGTCGGCAGTTTATTCAAAGCTTGTTGCACACGGTTTTGAACCTTCACTTGTGCCATATCCGGATCCGTTCCGACCTCAAAATTGACCGACAATCTGTACATTCCCGTATTTGAGGAAGTCGATGACATGTAAAGCATATCTTCCACCCCGTTGACTTCCTGCTCAATCGGAATACCGACCGTATTAGCCACCACCTCTGCCGAGGCACCCGTATACGTTGCCGTCACATCAACTTCAGGGGGCGTAATTTGCGGATAGAGTGAAATCGGCAATGAAAAAACGGAAATCACGCCTGCCAAAACCATCACAATCGCGATCACAATCGCAAAACGCGGGCGCTCAATAAAAAACTTTGAAAACATCTGCTTGTTCCCCTACTTTTACATTTCAGACATATCAGGTACAAGAGCGGCTTTCACCTGCATTCCGTTTGAAAGCTTTTGAATACCCTTAATCACGACTTTATCGCCTTGTTTCAAGCCCGATTTCACAATCTGTTTATCGCCCAAAACTTCTCCCATTTCAAGACGACGTTCCTCGGCCACATTATCTTCAGTCACAACAAAAACATAGAAACCGTTTTCATCTTGAGCAAGTGCGGCCTGATCAACCACGATATTCATCTCCGGCTTAAAGAGCATTGCAATCTGAACGTAGCTTCCGGGCACAAGTTTTTCATCTTTATTATCAAAATCGCCATAAATCGAAACAGTTGCCGTCCCTGTGCTGACTTCGTTGTTCACAAAGCTTGAACGAAATTGTTTAACGATCGTTTGGCCGTTCGGCAAAATAATGCGTGCTTTCATTGATTCGGATTTTGCCTGTTCATCATTATTAAAATTCAAATAATCTTTATCGGTGACCGTAAATGTGATTCTCACCGGATCAATCTGTACAATTTTGGCCAAAACCTGCTGTGAAGCAATCACACGGTTACCTTTTGTAACGAGTGCTTTACCGATATATCCGTTAATCGGCGATTTAATAAAAGTGCGGTCATAATCGATTTGCGCAAGTTCCAAACCGGCTTTAGCCTGCTCAACGGCAGCCTTTGCTCTTAAATAAGCGCTTTCTGCCGTATCAAACGTTGCTTTCGAGGCAATATTTTGTTTTGAAAGTTTAATCTGACGATGATAATTACGTTCGGCCTCTGTCAAAGTGGCTTCAGCCGCTTCAAGTTCAGCTTTTCTTAAATTAAGTGTTGCCTGAAAAGTGCGCGGATCAATTCTAAAAAGCAAATCACCTGCCTTTACAAAACTACCTTCCTCAAACAAAACTTCTTCAACCGTTCCGCTGACTTCAGGTTGAAGACTAACCTCATTAATTGCCTCAACGTGGCCGATATTGCTTTTAGCAACAGTCGTATCAGCTACTTGGACCTCTTTTGTTAAAACATAGGGTGTACTTTGTCCAAACCCCATCATTCCCATTTTCGGTGTCATTTTTCCTTTTAAATACCACCCAAAAGCGATACAAACAAACACCAAAAGTGTATATTTCAAAATAATGGTTTTATGCGGTTTTGTTAAAAGCATTCATGTTTCCTTTCTTTTTTTTTCAAACAACAATGGCCTAAAAGCGTACATACACACTTTTAAACTGTTTTTTTGTTTAACATAATTTTTGATTATGTATACCCGAATTTAAAAGAAAATCAAGTTTTTTTCACTTAAAAAAACAGATACGAAAAGATAATCGCCGCACACAATCCGGCCGCATCCGCAAGCAAAGCACACGGCACGGCAGCCCCTGTTTTGCTGACCTTAATTGCCCCAAAATAAACTGCCAAAACATAAAACGTTGTTTCGGTTGACCCTTGCATCACAGAGGCCACAAATCCTTCAAAACTGTCGGGGCCGAAATTTTTGAGTGTTTCAATCATCATCGCTCGTGCCCCGCTTCCTGATAACGGTTTCATCAAGGCTGTCGGCAGCGCTGGCACAAATTTGGTATCAAGCCCCAAATTTGAAAGAAAATAACTGATACCATCCGTGATAAAATCCATCACGCCCGAGGCCCTGAACACAGCAATTGCGCAAAGCATCGCCACCAAATACGGAATAATCGACACCGCCACATTAAAACCCTCTTTTGCCCCCTCAATAAATGTTTCATACACATTTAACCGTTTAACAATGCCGGCTGTGATAAAAACACTGATGATTAAACAAATAAATAAATGTCCGATCAGAGAAGAATAAGCTAAACGTTTTTCCGCTTCCAAAGACCCGAACCAAAGCGCCATTCCTAAAACAAACGCCACAAACGCCACCAAATAAGCCAAAACGACTTTATCAAAAATTTTTAACTTTTGCACATAGGCCACACTCAAAAAACCGACGAGTGTTGAAACGGAGGTCGCGAGCAAAATCGGCACAAAAACAGCCGCCGGTTCGAGCGAGCCCAGCATTTGCCGATACATCAAAATATTAATCGGAATGAGAGTCACGGCCGAGGCATTAATGACCATAAACAAGACCTCGGCATTGGATGCCTTATCTTTATTTTTGTTCAAACTTTGGAGTTCTTTCATAGCTTTTAAACCCATCGGGGTTGCCGCATTATCAAGCCCCAAAACATTGGCTGCCATATTCATCACAATCGACCCGAGTGCGCTATGATGCGGCGGAACCTCCGGCATAATACGTGCCAAAAGCGGCCTTAAGGCTCGAGCCAACAAATTTGTTAACCCTGATTTTTCACCGATTTTCAAAAGCCCCATCCAAAGACACAGCATTCCCGTCAATCCGATCGAAATCGTAAAACCGGAATCCGCCGCCTGAAATAAAGCCTCATATATTTTTGAAAACACATCAAAATTTGCCCCGAACACACATTGATAAAGCGCACTGATAAAGGCACTTAAAAAAAACAGGCAAAAGATAAAATTCAGCATCAAAACCCCTTTTTGTTCATTCTTTCTTGACAGCATACAAAGAAAAGCTTAATCTTTTCTTTAAGTTCAATTTCAAACAGGAGAGTTTTGATGATTATCTTTGGTATTATTTCAGCTGTTATTTTAGCTTATTTATACACGCTCTATGTTGCACTGATTAAAAAACGCAATAAATTGAAAGAAGCTTCGTCAGATATTGATGTCCAGCTCAAAAAACGTTATGATTTAATCCCGAACATCTTAAATATGGCCGCCAAATTTATGACCCATGAAAAAGAGCTGTTTCAAGATATTGTCCGGCTCAGAAACGAAGCTGTCAAACAAAATTTCACACAATCACCTCAGTCACAAATTGAGCTTGATAACGCCCTTGAAAGCCGACTTAAAGATTTTTGGCTTAACGTTGAAAACTATCCTGAATTAAAATCGAGCCAAACCATGGTTCAGGCTATGCAAACATTTAATGAAGTTGAAGGGCACATTTCAGCCGCGCGCCGTTTTTATAATGCGGCCGTCACGGATTTGAAAAATGCGGTTGAAATTTTTCCGTCCTCACTTGTGGCCCATCTGATCGGTATCAAGGCAGATATGCCTTTCTTTAAAGCCGAAGAAGAGGCTTTAAAACGCATTGACGCAGTGGAATACTTTAAATAATGTTCCAACCAAGCAACATCATCGAACAGCTTCGGCTGAATTTTCCAGGCTATTGGCTTCAAACGTTAAGACCCGCGCTTGAAGAAAAAGAAGAAATCCGAAAAAAATACCTTTCAAGGTTTTATTTATTGCTGGCATTCAGCCTTGTGATTATACCGGTTTTGACATTTGTGTTATTTTTTTCTCAAGACCTTTTTGGTGTTAATATTGACAGCGGGCCGTTTTTTATGGTCATTGCCCTGATTGTTTTTATTCTGCAGCGCCCGTACCACTCTTACAAAAAAACGGTCAAAAACGACATTATGCAAATCTTTGCCGATTATTTTGAAAATTTTAAGTACCTCTCAAACAACGGGTTTTCCATTGAAGAATTAGAAGACAGTCTCCTTTTTAAAAAAGCAGATATTTACTCTTCCGATGATAGTTTTGAAGGAAGTTTTGAAAACGTCTCGCTCAAAATAGCCGAAGAACTTTTGCAAAATGTCTATTACACCAAAAACGGCCGCCACAAAAAAACGATTTTCCAAGGAATACTCATTCGCCTCAAAATGAACAAAAATTTCGAAGGTCAAACTCTTGTTTTAAAAGATGCCGGCTTTTTAAACAGATTTAAAAAATTCTCTGCTTTAGAACGCGTCACGCTTGAAGATCCGAAATTTGAAAAAATATTTGAAGTGTACAGTTCAAACCAAATTGAGGCACGTTATCTTTTAACACCCCTTTTTATGGAGCGTATTGAAAAACTCAAAAACTTATATCAGGGACGCTCAATTGAGCTGTCATTTCTCAACAATCATGTTCTCATTGCCGTTCAAACAAACATGGATATGTTTGAGCCTCTGTCATTTTTTAAAAGCAACATCAATGAAGCTAAAATCAAACGCGTTTTTGAACAGTTTTTAAATATTTTTTCAATCATTGAAATTCTAAACCTCTCCGAAAAAACAGGAATTTAATTCCCTACCCTGTCACCCCTGAGAACAGCAAAGCTGTTCGAGTTAGGGGTCTAAAAAAACATTACATAAGAGCGAAGCGAAGAATCTATTCTTTTTTTCTCCCCCTCGAGGGGGAAGACACAGAGAGGGTAATAAAATAAAAAAACGTCATCCTGAGGAGCATTACGTGAGGATCCATTCCTTATCCTTTCCGTAGCCTCCGTTATGTATGCCCATAAAAAAGCCGACCGGCGTCTTAAAATCCGCCTTTCGCTTGAAGTCAAACCCACTTTTCCGTGGGTTCGAGCCCATGTTATTTATACCAATAAAAAAAGCCACCTAAAGGTAGCTTTTTTGTTGGCTCTACCGGCGGGACTGGCTTCGCCGTTTCGGCGCTCATCGGCTTTAAAAAAAAGCCGACCGGCGTCTTAAAATCCGCCTTTCGCTTGAAGTCAAACCCACTTTTCCGTGGGTTCGAGCCCACATTATTTATACCAATAAAAAAAGCCACCTAAAGGTAGCTTTTTTTATTGGCGTCAGCGGCGGGACTCGAACCCACTACACGCAGTTTAGGAAACTGCTGCTCTATCCTGATGAGCTACGCCGACAATATGAGTTTTTTATAATCAATAACAAAACCAAAAGCAAGCGATTTTTAATCGGAGAATAGGTCAGATATATAAATTAGAGAATCAGCCTAAAAAGCTCGTCTAGCGTGTGCGAGTAGAAGCAAAAAAAGAAAGATGAAAATTTTAGCGTACAAAGAGGTACGTGAATTTTCATCTTTTCGCATTTTTGCGATTAATCGCCAGCTAGACGAGCTTTTATCCGCGATAATACTTTTCAAAAAGCGTATCTTGATTCACATCCTGCGGTTTATAAATAAAGATGTTGGTGATGGTCGGAATATCATGCGTGCGATGTGTATAGCCTCTTTTTTCCATACAAATTCGATATTTACGCGGACTGATATCATCATCTTTACGAAGCGAGTTCACAACGAGCGGCTGCGCCCCCCAATAAGGCACATAACTTGCCCAAATACCTTTTTCCGAGTGCCAATCGGCTCTGACATCAATTCTTTTTTCTTCTGAGGTAAACCAGTTTTTAATGCTTGGCAAAAATTTAAAATCTTCTGCCTGACGCATACATTCCGAGTGGTCACGTGCAAACTTTTCGATGCCCGTATTGTGTTTTTCCCAGTGAAAAATCACCTGTCCTTTTCCTCTTTGAAACATGACACACGATGAAAGAATAAAGCAAATACAAAAAAGAAAGCCTATTTTTTTCATGACTAAAAATCCAAATCCTTATAACATTTTGAAGCCGTAATACCCTTGATGGTATCTTTTAAAATATCCTGAAAACTTGGTCTTGATTTGATTTTTGAATACCAAAGCTTGGCATTTTTATAACTTTCCCAATCAATATCACCCAAATAATCCAAAACAGACAAATGTGCACCTGCCGTCACATCAGCAAGCGAAAACAGAGAGCCTGCCAAATAATTATTTCGCTCGGTCAGCCAGTCAATATATTCCAAATGGTATTTTAAATTATTCAAACCTGCCTTAATCAACAGTGAATCCGGTGCGCCCCCGTTTTGAAAACGTCGAATAACCTTCTCGCCCACCACATATTGATAAACTTCTTTATAAAACTTTTGATCAAACCAATCGCATAAGCGTCTGATTTCCGCGCGTTCGATATGCTGTCCGCCGAGCAATGCCGGCAAAGGATAATGTTCTTCCAAATATTCCGTAATCGGATAATTTCCTGCAATCACATGTCCGTCAAAAATCAAAACAGGCAATTCCCCTGCCAAGTTTAATTTTTTAAAATCCGATGATAAACGCCATGGTTCTTCTTCTCTTAAAACACATAACACTTTTTTTTCAGCCATCATAATCCGAATTTTACGGCATTGCGGCGAAATTGTATGATGCACAAGTAATACCATCAGTTATCATCCTTTTCTTGTGTTTGCATTTCATCTGCCGGCGTTAAAGCATTTTGCTTTCTAAAGCTTTCATTAATATAAGTCGGTGGAACAACCCCAACGGAATTTCTTTCAACTTCTTCTACAAAATCTCTCACATCTTGCAAAACAGCTTTCTTAAAATCTTCATTTTCCAACAATTTATGAAATCTTTGCTTGATGATTTTCAAATTCGGTGTCATTTTAGAAAGAGCCAAAAACATAGGCATATTCCACAATGGTTTTGCTGAAAACGCAATATAATTTTTAAGCCCTGATTGAACCACCGAAATATAATTTGTATAATAACTGCCCAAGATATAATCGGCTTTGCCCATAATCAATGCCTTATATGCTTCTTCAGCGCTATCTACCTTTTTTAAGCCAAGCACATCAAATTTTTGCATCACATAATCTGCAAAGTACTCTTTAGCGCTATATACCCCTTTAAGATTTTTCAAATCCTCGACATTGTGTACTTCATTTAAGCGTCTCGGCAACATCATTAAGTGGACAGGATTATTTAAAACGGACGGAAACACAAATTCAAAATCATCATAGATATGGCTTGAATAATAGGCCCCTACAAAAAGATTAATTGAGCCCATATGCATCCCGTGCAACGCGTCATCGGTTGTTTCAAAAATTTCGAATGCAGGTTTATAACCGATTTTCGGCAAATACGCACTTAAAGACTTTTTTAAAATCAATCCAAGCCTGTCATCGCTTCTTCCTTTTTCATTTAAATATCCGAAAGGCATATAATCCGAGAACGATGTAATTTTAAGCTTTGCCACGTCTCCATTAAATGCCGCAAGTTCTGCGCTATGCGCAAAATCTACCTGAAACAAAAAAGCCAGTCCAAATCCGATGATTTTTAAAAATTTCATATTTTCCTCTCTTTTATAATAGACCTTATACACAAATTGTGTTAAAAAGATTTTAACTCATTGAAAAAATTTGCGAAATTTGTTCTTATTTTAATCATGATACAAAAACAAAAAAATAAATTCATCGCTGTCTGCTCCGGCTCAAAGGGAATCGGAAAAACGTGGTTTGCTTCCACCCTTTGCCATATTTTGGCAGGCATGCACCAAAAAGTTTTATTTTTTGATGCCGACGGCGGAAACGAAAACGTTGCCTTCCAATTAGACCTTAAAAAATCCGATTTATTTCTAAAACTTCTTAAAAACAGCGTCACGTTAAATAATGCGGTCACGTCATATCCCAAAGGGCATTTTGATCTAATTTATAATTTTTCAACAGAAAATCCGCTTGATTTTTACCCGATCGGACGCGGACAAATTTTAGCGTCGGATTTAAAAAATTTTGCCATAAATTACGATGATGTGGTGATTGATTGCTCCGAAAACAATTCAAAAATTAAAAACATTTTTCTTAGTTCCTCTGATTGCATCATCATGCTTTTTTCCCCCGGCCTCAAAAGTCAAACGGAAGCCTATACCGAGCTTGAACATATTCATAAAATTGCCCCTCGCTCTGAAATATATATTGTTGTTAATCGTGCCCTTTCATACAACGAGGGCGAACAAAGTTTTAAAACATTTTGCAAAGCAAGTGAAGAATACATCGGTTTTTCGCCAAAGCTTTTAGGCGTTTTATTACAAGACGGTGCCGTCAGGGAAAGTATTTTAAACAAAACCCTTTTTTCATCTCGCTATCCGGATAGTCCAAACATTAAAGAAATCTTCCGTATTGCCTCTCAATTAACCGCCGGAGAAAAAGAATGATATACGACGCATTAGGTTATTTTTCCGTTTTAGGAGCCGATGAAACGACAGACCTTGAAACGCTTAAAATTTTATTTCGCGAGCGCGCCAAATTTTGGCATCCCGATGTGAACAAATCGCCCGAGGCCATGGATATGTTTCAAAAACTATCCAAAGCGTACGACACATTAAAAAACCCGAAAACAAAAATTTTATATTCTCTTTTATCGCTCATTTATACCGAAAAAGACTTTCCGAATTTAACAAGATTGAACACCTACAAATCCGCCAAAGGGATTGAAACGCCGTATCTTCGTGTTTTTTCTATTTCACGCATTGAAAAAGGAAAGATTCAAACCGAAAATCTGATCGGAACGTACGATGACGCCATTGGCTTTATTAAAAAAGCAACCATCAAAAATTTTTTAACAGGTTTCTTTTCCAAAAAATTTTATAAGGCACTCGAGCATAACCTCAATCAAATTCTCTCCGACAATCACGAAAACTTAAAACTCCTGGTGCATAATGCTGCGGCATTTTACGACGAAGGAAAATTAGATTTAGCATACATTTCAGCTCTTGAAGCGCTCAGTTATGCCAATCAAGATGGAAAAGCCGTCATTCAAAAATTTTTAAATTTACTTTCCCCTGTTCGAACTTTGTCCGTTCAAACCTTTGACACACAAAAACTTCGCAAAATTCAGCTTCAGCCTTTTATTCAAACCGCGTGTATTTTGGGTATCATGCTTATTATTCTGTTAGGCGCGCCCATTTTGCTATCCTTATCATCTTCTCAAGAAGAAAGCGAAAAAATCAACTACTATCAAAAAGTTGAAGTCGGCGACGGACAAGAAATCACTGATGACTTGGTCACTTCCAAAATTTTTAACATTCCGGTTGATTTAACAGACAGCAGCATGTTATATCACATCACAAAAGATATCCCTATTATGTACGGCCCATCCGAAAAGTTTGATATTTTAGCAAAAGCTTTTCAAAATCAAACCGTTCGTATCACGGGATACACCCCCGACCACTCGTGGTACCGTGTGATGATTGATAACGGCGATATGGGTTTTGTTCCAAACAAATACCTTCAAAAAGGCATCGGACTTGACATTCCAAATCAAAGCCGTATCATATCAAGTGAAAATAAAAGGAATTAAAAAAAATGTCACTTTCGTTTCAAATTTTAAAAACAGTCGGAAAATCAAGACGCGGAAAATTAACCACGGCGCACGGCATAGTCAACACGCCGGCTTTTATGCCGGTGGGCACATGCGGAACCGTCAAAGCCATGATGCCGGAATCGGTTGAAAAAACAGGTGCCGAAATAATTCTCGGAAACACCTATCACCTCATGCTTCGTCCCGGCGCCGATTTAGTGGCTGAGATGGGTGGACTTCATAAATTCATGAATTGGAAGAGACCTATTTTAACGGATTCCGGCGGTTTTCAGGTGATGAGCTTGTCAGGGCTTCGCCAAATCAGTGAACAAGGTGTTTCTTTTCGCTCACATGTCGACGGCAAGAAGTTTTTCTTAGGCCCCGAAGAATCGATGGACATTCAATATAAGCTGGATTCAAACATCACCATGGCTTTTGATGAATGCACCCCTTACCCTTCAACCGAAAAAAAGGCTATGCTTTCCATGCAGCGCTCCATGCGCTGGGCAAAACGCAGCAAAGAAGCCTTTATAGATCGCCCCGGATACGGCATATTTGGCATTCAACAAGGCAATGTTTTCAAAAATTTGCGCGAAGAATCTGCCGCTGCTTTAAAAGAAATCGGGTTTGACGGCTATGCCATCGGAGGCCTTGCCATCGGCGAGGGACAAGAAAAAATGTTTGAAGTGTTAGATTATGCGCCCGATATGCTGCCCGCCTCAAAACCGCGTTATTTAATGGGAGTCGGCAAACCCGATGACATTGTCGGCGCTGTGTTAAGAGGTGTTGATATGTTTGATTGCGTCATGCCCACCAGATCCGGCAGAACATCTCAAGCTTTCACAAAATACGGACCGATTAACATTCGAAACGCCCGCCACCGCGAAGACCCGAGACCAATTGAAGAAGGATGCGATTGTCCCTTGTGCACAAACTATTCCAGAGCCTATATACATCATCTTCAAAAATGTAAAGAAGTCTTGGCCGTAATGCTGCTGTCATGGCACAACATCCGTTATTACGAACGCCTCATGCAAGGTTTAAGAGAGGCGATTGAAAATGACCGGTTAGATGATTTTGTGCAAGAGTTTTATTTCAATCAATCCAAAGGCGACATTGAACCTTTATAATTTACCCTATCACGCTAGAACGCCTTTTTTTTCTGTCATGCCTGCTTAGATTTTTAAGCAAAGCGCCCAGCATCTCATAAAACACAAAAAAACCGTCATCCAGAGCCCGTAAGGGCGTCAGGATCCATTCCTTCTGTCATCGCTTAAGGTGCGCGCAAGCGTCACCTCGTCAAGGTCTTACCTTTAATCGCCCGCGCCTTGGCGCATAAAGGCGATTATTCCAAATAAAACATAAAAAAAAAGAGACCCCACATCAAATGCGAGGCCTTTACAGCAACAAAAAAAACGGCAGAGTATCTGCCGTTTTTTTTAGTGTGTTAAAATTTTATAAATTTCATCTTTGGTTGTGGCTTTTCTGAGCTTGGCACACATTGTTTTGTTTTGCATCACCTTTGAAAGCGTTGCTAAAGCCTCCAAGTGATCTGCCCCGCTGTTTTCAGGCGAAACCAGCATAAAAAACAAATCCACACCATCACCGTCAATCGCATCATACTCAATCGGCGCCGACAGCTTTGTAAAATAAGCCTTCACACGTTTAGCACCGCTTAATCTTGCATGCGGCACGGCAAACCCGTTACCGTATCCTGTTGATCCGAGCTTTTCACGCTCTGTAACAGCATCCAAAACAGCCTGAAAATCAATATTTTCGTGTCTTGCGAGCTTGGCGGACATTTCCTCAAGCAACTGCGACTTTGTTCCAGCCTTAAGCGACATCAGAATCGTATTCTGCGAAAGAATATCAGAAATTTTCATTTTAAAAAGCCTTAAGCTTTCGGTTCAACCCAACCGATATTACCGTCACTGCGGCGATAAACCATGCTGATGTGATTATTCGAGGCATTACGGAACATCAAAGCTCCTTCACCCGACAAATCCATATACATCACAGCTTCGCTGACCGTACAAACAGGAATATTTGCATCTGTTTCAGCAATAGTAATCGGAGATGAAACATCAACATCCATTTCTTCTTCTGTTTCATGGAGCGGTAAAACAGCCTGATAAGCAAGCTCAGCCAAACCGATTTTACTTTTATGGTCGTTTAATTTGTTTTTATTACGACGTAAACGTGTGGCAATATGTGCATTAGCGCTGTCAAAAGCAGAATACGGATCGCCGGCAGAACCTGTCCCTTTCAAAACCATATTTTTAGCGGGATGTACTGTTACTTCGGCCGAAAAACCTTCGCCTTCTTTTGAAAAAGTAACCACACAACTGATCGGAGCGTTAAAATATTTCAAAACTGTTGCATCAACGGCTTCTTCGACATGACTTTTCAATCTGTCACTAATATCAACTTGCGTTCCTTTAAAGGTAATATTCATTCTGTTTCCTCACATAAATATTTATTTTTTTGTTTTTACGAGCCTTTATTATAAGCTATTTAATTTTGGATAGCAACAGCATTTTCGCTATTTTTAAAAATATTTTCATTTAAGACAAAAAACATCAACACACTGCAATAGCGACTTTTTTTGCAAACTTTACAAATTTGGTGACGTTGATCTTTTGTCGGGCTTATTTGTGCACCGTCGCGCGTAATATAATTATTGTTATACGAAAAATACATTTTACCTGGTGTTGTTTCGCTGATAACGCCGATATACCCCTGTTGTCCCCACCAATTTTTCGGAACAACCTTTTCCCACTCGGCCGACAAAAACTGCTCACAAGAATTGCGTTTATAAATATCCGTAAAATGCGTATAAACATAAGTATACGAAAAAGGATAAACATAGTCGATTTTAATATCAATTTCGCCTAAAGGTGTTTTGCAAACTTTTCGCCTTTTATCAAAAAGACTCTGTTCTTCCACACACGAGGGAAGCAATTCATACGATTTCAAATAAATCGGAGCATCAAATGCAATTCTTTTTTTGAGTAAATCTTCAGCTTTTTCCTGATATGACTGATAAAACTCAGATACAGTGTTGACGACCTCAACAATTCCTTTTTTATGCTGATAAAGCGACACCCAATACGCACAAAACCCGAATGCGATCAAAAACAAGGCTAAAAAGCCCAAATTTGCGAGCAACGAATAGCCGCTCTGAGATATTTTGCGCATAACACACTCCATAAACCTCTTATAAGTGTATTATACGCAAAAAAGTTAATAAAGTCTATAATTTTATTTTTTCTTCAAATAGTTAGAAAGTTTTTGTGCGCTTTGACCGATCAGCTCATGTTCTTTGGCTGAAAAGCTCGGGAAAAACACACGTTCAATACCATGTTCATTCACAACGGTCGGCATCGACAAACAAACGTTTTTAACACCTTCCACATTTTTATGAAGCGATGAAACGGTCAAAATGGCATTTTCATTTGTTGCAATGGCTTGGCAAATACGTGTCAAACCACCGGCGATTCCGTAAAATGTCGCTCCTTTTCCTTCAATAATTTTATAAGCGGCACCGCGTACATTTTCATCAATTTCGTTTTTAGCCTGCTCATCAAGCGGTTTTCCCACAAGAAATGCAAAATCTTCAACCGAAAGTGTTCCGGCATTGGCGTTTGACCAAATCAAAACTTCGCTGTCGCCGTGTTCACCCAAAACGTTTGCATGCACCGACTTTGAAGAAATACCGAGATAATCGCCGAGAAGCGTTCTAAATCGCGACGTATCCAAAATCGTTCCGCTTCCGAAAACCTGATTAGAAGGAAGTCCCGAAAGCTCCAACATACAATTTGTCATAATATCAACCGGGTTTGAGGCCATAATCACAAAAGCCTTCGGCGCATACTTTAAAATATTTTCGGCAATACCTTTTAAGATATTGACATTTCGATCCATCAAATCGATTCTGGTTTCGCCCGGCTTTTGATTAGCCCCGGCCGTGACGATAATCGCACCGGCACCTTTCAAATCTTCATACGAGCCGACATAAATTTTACTGGCATAAGCAAATGTTGTGGCATGCGAGATATCCAAAGCTTCAGCTTCAGCTTTTTTCTGGTTAATATCAATTAAAACGACTTCGTCTGAAACACCGCGCATCAAAAGTGTATAAGCGGTTGCGCTTCCGACTTGTCCAATTCCTATAATTCCGACTTTCATTTTTTTCCTCTTGTTTTAGTTTGCCCGGCTAATATATAGACTTTTTAAAAAAATACAATCATTTTATCTGTCATAAACAACATTTTTCAAAACATAAAAAAAACGAAATAAAATCAATAAGATAATCCAAAAAAACATCTTTTCGTTGCTTATTTTACAAAAAAAGCTTGCGTCTTTAACATAAATTTGCTATCAATCACCCAAGGCTTTACCGAAAGTCTGAATTTGTTTTAATTTTATGAGGTTTAAATACATGACAGATACTGCAAATCGCGTTAAGAAAATCGTCGCTGAACACCTTGGTGTTGAAGAATCTAAAGTGACCGAAAGCGCCAGCTTTATTGATGATTTAGGCGCTGATAGCTTAGATACGGTTGAACTCGTGATGGCTTTTGAAGAAGAATTCGGTTGTGAAATTCCGGATGACGCTGCAGAAAAGATTTTAACTGTTAAAGACGCTATTGATTATCTTTCGAAGAATGCTTAATCTTCGATTGTTTTAAAAATCATAAAACTCGCTGTGTTTAAGCGAGTTTTTTTAAAATTTTTTTTGAAAGTAACGAAAATGAAAAGAGTTGTCATCACAGGTCTTGGTATTGTATCCCCTTTAGGTGTCGGTGTCGAACATAACTGGAAACGCCTGCTTCAAGGCGAAAGCGGTATTTCTAAAATCACAGACATTGATTTAAAAGATATTCCGGTTCAAATTGCAGGGCGCGTTCCATGCGGAACAAATGAGGGCGAATTTAACATTGACGATGTCTTACCGCCCAAAGATCAAAAAAAGAACGATATTTTTATTGCATACGGCATGAAGGCCGGCATGGATGCCATTGAAGATTGCGGTTACCTACCTCAAACAGAAATCGATCAAAATCGTTTCGGTGTTTATATGGGCTCCGGCATTGGCGGACTTCAAACACTTTATGATGACTCGATTATATTCCATGAAAAAGGCATGCGCGGTGTTTCGCCGTTTTTCATTCCGTCTGTCTTAATCAACATGATTTCGGGCAATCTTTCCATTAAATACGGCCTCAAAGGTCCGAACGAAGCTTGCGTTTCAGCTTGCACAACAGGCACCCATGCCATCGGCGAAGCCTATCAAATGATTATGCGCGGCGATGCCGATGTGATGCTTGCCGGCTCGGCCGAAGCACCGATTAACGTTTTGGGTTTGGCCGGTTTTGCCCGCATGCATGCCATCACGGCCGATTTTAACGACGACCCGACCCATGCTTCCCGCCCGTGGGATAAAAATCGCTCCGGCTTTGTGATGAGCGAAGGTGCCGGTGCCGTTGTTTTGGAAGAATTAGAACATGCGCTTGCAAGAGGTGCTAAAATCTATGCCGAAGTTGTCGGTTACGGTGTCAGTGCCGACGCTTTCCACATCACGACCCCGTCAGGCGAAGGTGCCAAACGCTCCATGCAAATGGCGCTTGATCATGCAAGCGAGCGCGGTATCAAAACAGAAGACATTTCCTATATCAACGCTCACGGCACATCCACCCCTGCCGGCGACGTCAGTGAAGCATTAGCCGTCAAAGAAGTTTTTGGGGCGCATATTCAAAATGTATCGATGTCTTCCACCAAATCATCGGTGGGGCATATGCTCGGTGCCGCAGGTTCTGTTGAGGCAGTATTCACAACCCTTGCCATTCGAGACGGTATCTGTCCTGCCACTTTGAATTTGACCGATCCCGAAGATGAAGTCAAAGATATGGATTTAGTGCCGTTAAAGCCTAAAAAACGCGAAATTAAAGCTGCTATGTCCAATTCATTCGGTTTCGGCGGCACAAATGCCACAATTATCTTAAGTCGCTATAAATAGATCATGAAAAAAGCTCTGTGTATAATATTTTTGCTTTTTGTCCTTGCCTCTGCCGGTTTGGGCACATATTTGAGCAGAGCTTATACATCTTCGCTTGCCATCAATGAGCCTGTCATTTTCGAGCTTTTACTGGGGCAATCAGCCAAAGAGGCCGCACAAAAATTATATCAAAATCATTTTGTTCCTCACCCGAGAATAGCCGAACTTTTCATTCGCCTCGGTGGTTTTGATAAAAACTTAAAGGCGGGCGAATATCAAATTAAACCGCATTCAAGCTTAAAAGATATTTTAGAGCTTTTAAGTTCGGGCAAAGTTGTGATGCATCGCCTGACCTTACCCGAGGGTTTAACAACGCTTCAAATGCTTCAAATTATTGAACATGAACCACTTTTGACAGGCCCAATTTCAGAGCCTGCTCTTGAGGGCGACATGCTTCCCGAAACATATACATTTGTTAAAGGCGAAACCAAAAATAAAATCATCAAACAAGCCAAAAATGCCATGCAAAAAGTGCTTGAAAATGCGTGGCAAAACAGAGCCGAAAACTTGCCGTTTCAAAACAAAAATGAGCTTTTGATTTTAGCGTCTATCGTCGAAAAAGAAACGGGAAGCCACGACGAACGTGCCAAGGTTGCCTCTGTTTTTGTTAATCGCTTAAATATCGGTATGCCCCTTCAAACAGATCCGACCGTGATTTATGCCATCACCGGCGGCAAGTCCGATTTCGGACGCACCCTTCACCGCGCAGATATGGAAATTGACAGTCCGTTTAATACATACCGCTATAAGGGCCTGCCACCGACCCCGATTTGCAATCCGGGTCTCAAAGCTCTTGAGGCTACTGCAAATCCTCTAACGACAGATTTTCTTTATTTTGTGGCCGACGGCAAAGGTGGCCACCGTTTTTCCAAAACTTTGAGCGAGCATAATAAAAATATCAAACTCTGGCTTCAAACAAAATAAAAAGTTACATACTTCGCTCGCGCTCGGCTCTCGCTTGTGGTGAACCAACTTCTCGCCCGTTCAAATAAATCTTATTTCTGCAACCAATAAAAAACCACCCACAAGGGGTGGTTTTTTATTGGTTGCGGGAGAAGGATTTGAACCAACGACCTTC
>DFFP01000024.1:20112-55963 GCA_002372275.1 Alphaproteobacteria bacterium UBA3773
ACCTTCAGGTTATGAGCCTGACGAGCTACCGGGCTGCTCTATCCCGCGATAAAAAAGTAAGCCCTGTATAACTCTTTAAAAAAGTCTTGTCAAGCTCTTTTGTTAAAAAATATTTTAATCTTCCATATATTTGCAAGCCGTTTCATAATCTTCGGGCGTATTGATATCCGCCGGAACATTTTTATTGATTCGGATATCACCGACCAACTTTGCTCTGATTTCCATACCGTTTTCAAGCGCGCGAAGTTGCTCAAGTGCTTCTCTTTCTTCCAAAACCCCCACAGGTAATGATACCATTTTTTGCAATGCATCAGCTCTAAAAACATAAATACCGATATGCTGATAAAGATCTTGGTTTTTACATTTTTCCGGATTACGCGTAAAAGGCGCCGTGGCACGTGTAAAATACAAACATTTTGCCTCGGTTTCGCCTTCTTTGAGGCCCATAATCACCTTCACAACAGCCGGATTTGTTTTATCCGCCTCATTTTGAATAACAACGGCACATGTGGCAATATCGCACCCTGTTCTTTCAACCATTTCAATAAGTGGCAAATTCACTTGAGGGTTCACGTTGATATTATCGCCCTGAAAATCAACCACAATATCATATTTTGTGCCATCAGGGTCCAAAACTTTGAGCGCCGCCGCAATCCGATCCGTTCCAGATGGCAAGGCCGGATCCGTTAAAATGGCTTTTGCGCCGATTTTGTTACATTCATCCACAATTTCCTGATCACCGGCCGCAATGGCAATATCCGTATCCGGCAGATATTGTTTCACATGATTAAAAACATGCTCCAAACATGTTTTACCGTTAATTTTGAGCAAGGGTTTTCCCGGCAATCTTGTTGAGGCAAGACGCACCGGCATAAGCGTAATCACACGTGACATATTTTTTTCCTTCATTGTTGTTTTTTGTTAAAATCTATCAATTTATGGTTAATAAATACTTGCATTTATCAACAACGACTCAAATCATCTCATAGATTTTTGAGCATCGTCGCATATTTTTTAATAATTTCAATGCGTTTTTGATAAGAAGATAAATCGCCCGCCACAAAAAGTTTTTGGTCCGGCCTGATTTGTATCACCCCAAATGAGCGATTCACCAAATCAAGCAATTTATCAACGTGAGCAAACGTATCATTATGAAACGAAATCAGCATTCCTTTGCTACCTGCTTCAATTTTCGAAATTCCGGCCTGCCTGCACATTTCTTTGACTTCAACAATATCAAGCAGATTTTCGACCTCGGCGGGGAGCGGCCCAAATCTGTCCACGAGCTCAGCTTTCATCTCAAAAATTTCTTCTGCTGTTTTGAGCGCGCCAATTCTCTTATAAAGCCCCAAACGAACCCCTAAATCTTTCACATAATTTTCGCCGATCATAACCGGAATGCCTGTTACAATTTGCGGGCTCCAATCCTCAATTTCAGCTGTTTTTTCATGATGCAGCAAAGCTTTTTGACGTGCAATTTCTTCTGATAACATATGATGATAAAGGGCTATTCCGACATCTTTAATATGTCCGGATTGTTCGCTGCCCAAAACATTTCCCGACCCTCTTAAATCCATATCATACGACGCAAGCGAAAAACCGGCGCCTAAACTATCAAGCGCCGATAAGATATTGAGCCGTTTATAAGCCGACGGATTGAGTTTCTTCCCCTCAGGTGTTGTTAGATAGCAATAACCTCTGATTTTGGAGCGCCCAATACGTCCGCGTAATTGATAAAGCTGCGAAAGCCCGAACATATCAGCTCGATAAACAATCATGGTATTAACGCTCGGCATATCGATGCCGGATTCGATAATGGTTGTTGATAGAAGCACATCATATTTTTGCTGTGCAAAATCAGTCATCACATCTTCGAGCGCACGCGTCGGCATCTGACCGTGTGCCACCGCAATTTTCAAATCAGGCACAAGCGCTTTTAAGATATTTTCGGCGCTTGCAATATCCGAAACCCTCGGACAGACAAAAAACGTTTGTCCGCCACGATATTTTTCGCGCAAAATTGCCTCTTTAATCATCACCCTGTCAAAAGGCATCACAAACGTACGTGCCGCAAGCCTATCAAGCGGAGGCGTTGCAATTAAACTAAGTTCTTTCACACCCGAAAGAGAAAGTTGCATTGTTCTGGGGATAGGCGTCGCACTTAAGGTCAAAACATGGACACCTGCTTTTAATTTTTTTAGTTTTTCTTTATGACCTACCCCGAAATGTTGTTCTTCATCAATAATGAGAAGTCCGAGATCTGCAAATTTAATTTTATCTGTTAAAAGTGCATGCGTTCCGATCACAATATCAACCGTGCCCGTTTTAAGCCCCTCAACAATTTCTGCGGCTTCTTTGGCCGTTGTCAAACGAGAGAGCATTTTGATATTGACCGGAAATCCTTCAAAACGTTTTTTAAAATTGAGATAATGTTGCCTTGCCAAAAGTGTTGTCGGCACAATCACGGCAACCTCTGCCCCGTTCATTGCCACCGCAAAAGCGCCTCTTAAAGCCACTTCCGTTTTCCCAAACCCGACATCGCCGCATATCAGCCTATCCATCGGCAAACCTGAAGCTAAATCTTTTAAAACATCTGAAATAGAATGGAGCTGATCATCTGTTTCCTGATATTCAAAGCGCGCACAAAACTCGTTATAAGGCTCTGCTGGGGGCATATAAATTTCAGCTGTTTGAAGCTCGCGCTCAGCTGCAACCTTAATCAATTCAGCCGCCATTTCTTGAATTTTTTCTTTAACTTTTTTCTTCTTTGCCTGCCAAGCCACCCCGCCTAAAACATCAAGTTCAATATGTTCGTCACTGTTTCCATATCTTGAAACAAGTTCAATATTTTCAACCGGCACAAAAAGTTTATCATCATTTTTATATAAAATTTTCAAACAATCATGCGGCGCCCCGCCGGCTGTGATACTTTCCAAACCCATAAACCGACCGAGGCCATGCTCTGTATGAACCACAAGTTCGCCGATTTCAAGCGATGAAATATCATTAATGAAATCTTCGGCTTTCACTTTTCGACCGCGATGTTCTACCCTTTCGCCCAAAATATCAGCTTGGCTGATTAAACATAATTCTTCCGATTTAAATCCGTGGCGAAGCGGCAAAATCAAAAGGGCTGTTTTTTTCTTCTCCGTTAATTTCAAAGCCTCATGATAGGTCGGCGCAAAGACCACATCCGACATACCGTATTTTTCCATATATGATAAGAGTTTTTCTTTTTCGCCTTCGGATGAAACACAAATCATACGTTTGAGCTTTGCATTTGAGCTTAAATAATTTTTCAGTTCCTCATAAACGGACGCAAACGAAATATTTTTATGATGTGCAAAATTTTGAGAAGGAACAACCCCCATATTTAAAACATTTTCGCCGTCAGGTAATGAAAAATCGCTTAAAAAAACATGATGATGCGCCTCAATTTTTTCTTTGAAGTGCTCTTTATCAAGATAAAGTTTTTCAATAGCCACGGGGCGATAAACCATATCTGCCGTATTTGAAATTTTCAAAGCTTCCAACCTTGCCTGATAGTGGTCAGAAATTGTCTCAAGCTTATTTTCAAGCGCCTGCAAAACTTCTTGCCCGATGACAACATTGGCAGACGGCATATAATCAAATAATGAGGGGAGCGGATCAGAATAAAAGAACGGCAACCAGTTTTCAAAACCGATATATTTAACTCCGTTTGAAATGCTTTCATAAAGCTCATCTTTCAAGCCTGCCGCCCCAAAAGCCTCACGATAAGCACTTCTAAAGTTTTGAATCGTATTTTCATCTAAAACGACCTCACCTGCCACAGAAAAAGTATAATTGTCAATCTCGCCTGTGGTACGCTGCGAAACAGCATCAAAGGTACGTATTTTTTCAATTTGATCATCAAACAAATCAATTCGAAGAGGCACATCGGATGATGTGGGAAAAATATCGACAATATCGCCCCGAAGCGCGTATTCCCCCTGCTCCATCACCTGCTCAACTCTGGTGTACCCGTTGATATGCACATAATGCAAAAAATCATCAAAATGAAACTGCCCGCCTTTTTGATAGGTGCGTTTTGAATTTAAAAAAATACTTTTGGGCGGCAATTTTTGTATAGCGGCTCCGATACTTGTCACAACAACCCGTCTGCCCTCTTTGTTGTTTTCCAATGTGATTTTTGAAAGTGTATCCAATCTTTGGCTGACAATAGAGCTGTGTGGCGAGGTTCTGTCATAGGGAACCGTATCCCATGACGGAAATTTTAAAACCTCTAAATCAGGATGAATTAATTTTAAAACGTTTGCCGCTTCTTCCAGCAAACTTCCCGATGAAACCACAAAAATAAAATCTTTTTTGCTTTTGTTCATCATTTGAGAAAGCAAAAAAACGCTGTAACTTTGCGGCACGGATGAGAGCGTAAACCCGTTTAATGTCTGAATATCAAAATCCTTTTTCATAAGGACGTGTATATTCAATTTTTTGTTAAAATTCAATCACAAAATATCAGTGCAAAAATTGGTGTAAATAATTCACCACAAAATCTCTCACGGCGCAAGTCAGTCCGAAATCCGAGGGCTTATTGGCAAAAATTTTCTCAATTACCTTCTTTCGTTTGAGGTGTAAGTGCTTACAAACATCATCAAAGGCTTCCCATTCACTCGTGGTCAGCCTCATACTTGTTTTTCGATCAAAAATCGAAATCACCTTATTCTTAAGTTCGGTCATCTGTCATATTCCTTTCAAATTTTTTTCGTAAATAACCATATACTGAATAATAAAAAATTCAACCGAAACTATTAAAAAAAAATTTTTTATATTAAAATGTTGTATATTTATTTTCGTAACATTTTGATTTTCTGTTTATATTTTTTCGTGTTTTATTGTGTATAATTTATGCGAAACACTTAAAAGTTTATATATTTTTATCTGAAACATTTATTTCATTGACATAATTTTACCTTGTGTTTCCAAAAGAAATATGCCAAAATACCACGCATTGAAAGAAGAAAAGCCGTGACGGAAGAATCAAAAAACACATTATCGCTTCTTGAAAACACATGGGAGCTCAACAAAGCCGATGAAACACAAGTTGCATTTTTAATGCAAAAACTCTCGCTTCCCTATACTGTCGGGCGAATTTTGTGCTCGCGCGGCATAAGCGTCGAGGCAGCCGAATACTTTCTTTGCCCCAAAATTCAAACCTTAATGCCGAACCCATCTGTGTTAAACGACATGGACAAGGTATCCGAATTTTTGGCCAATTCTATTATCCGTCAAGAAAAAATCGGAATTATCGGCGATTATGATGTGGACGGTGCCACATCATCAGCCATATTGCGTTTGTTTCTCGAATTTTTCGGCATTAAAGTTGAGGTTCATATTCCCGAGCGCGATGAGGGATACGGCCCGAGCGATTTGGCTTTTGAAAAATTCAAATCTCATCAAATCAAAACCGTTTGCACCACTGATTGCGGCACCACTGCGTTTGAAGTTTTAGATAAAGCGACCCAAAACGGCTTTAACATCATTGTGATTGACCACCACGAAGCCGAAACAAAATTACCAAACGTTTTCGGTGTCATTAACCCCAAAAGGTTAGATGAAAAAAACGATTACCCTTATCTCAAATATATGTCTGCGGTCGGTGTTATGTTTTTAACGCTGGTGGCTGTCAATCGCACACTCAAAAACAAAGGTTTTTATCAAACCCATCCTGCGCCCGATTTAATGAATTTCTTGGATCTTGTAGCGCTCGGCACCGTATGTGATGTTGTCCCGCTTTTAGGGCTCAACAGAGCTTATGTCAAACAGGGGCTCAAAGTCATTGCCAAACGCCAAAACTTAGGTTTAACCACCTTAATTGACAATTCTAAAATATCGAGCCGTGTCAGCGTTTATCATTTAGGCTATGTTTTGGGCCCGCGGATTAATGCCGGCGGACGGGTCGGTGATTCATCTTGTGGTCACAAACTGCTCACGACCCACAGTCCCAAAGAAGCCTTGGAGCTTTCATTAAAATTAAACGAATTTAACGCCACACGTAAAGACATTGAATCTCACGTTTTAGCAGAGGCCATCGAAAAACTCGAGGGCACCCCTCAAACCTACCCGATGGCTTTTGTCTTTGGCAACACATGGCATCAAGGCGTCATCGGGATTGTCGCAGGCAAGCTCAAAGAGCGCTATCATCTCCCCTCATTTGTGATGAGCATTGAAGATGACGAGGTTAAAGGCTCGGCGCGCTCCGTTGCCGGTCTTGATTTAGGGGCGCTTATTATGACAGCCAAAGAAAAAGGTCTACTTACCAAAGGTGGCGGTCACACCATGGCAGCCGGATTTTCACTTGCCGAAGATAAAATTGAAGATTTCAAAAAATTTGCAGGCGAATATATTCAAAGCAAACTTTCCAAAGAATCATTAAAGCCTGTCTGTTATTACGACGCTGTTTTAAGTTTAGAAGGCGTTAACCTCGAGCTTGCTCAAAAATTAGAGCTTTTAGAACCGTTCGGCACCTCTAATCCCGAACCGAAAATCGTCATTAAAAACATAAAAATCAGCAAACCCTGCATCATCGGCGAAGGCCATGTCCGCTGTTTTCTTACAACCGGTTACGGTTCGTTTTTAAAAGCTGTCTGTTTTAAGTGTGCCGATAATCCTTTAGGTCATGCTCTTCTTGAAAACAGCGACAAGCGCTATGATGTTTTGGGCACACTCCAAATTGACCGATTTATGAACAAAGAAACCCTCCAATTTATGATAGATGATATGAAAGGAACTGAAAATGAGTAAAAAACACCACAAACACCCGAAAACAAAAATTGAAACAGCACAAAAAAAATCCATCATTTCCAGATTTTTTTCAAAAATCAAAACATATTTTTTAACGGGCATTTTGGTCACTGCCCCTGTCGGAATCACATTTTATATTGCCTACAAGCTCATCATCTACATTGACAGATGGTCCAACGCCATTATCCCGCCAAAATTTCGTTTAAGCGAATACTTATCGGTTGATATTCCGGGGCTCGGCATATTGATTATCGTCAGCTCTCTGATTTTAATCGGCATGTTCACCACAGGTTTTTTGGGGCGTTTTTTTGTTAAGCTTGGTGAAAAAATCGTTTCTAAAGTTCCTTTTATTTCAAGCATTTATAATCTTTTAAAACAAGTTTTTGCCACATTTTTATCCGGCAAAAAAACATCATTTAACGAAGTTGTTTTGCTCGAATATCCCCGAAAAGGCACATGGGTTTTAGGCTTTATCAGCTCGCCGTCTAAAGGTGAAATCAAAGAAAAAATCAAAGGAAAAGTTTTAAATGTTTTTGTCCCCACAACCCCGAACCCAACCTCAGGCTTTTTGATTTTTGTTAAAGAAGAAGAAGTCATCAGGCTTAAAATGAGTGTTGAAGAAGGCTTAAAACTGGTTATTTCCTGCGGCATTGTCACAGGCGATACAGCTGAAAAATTAAAAGAAAATTCAAAATAAAAATTTATTTTTTTAATTTTCCTTTGATGATCATATAAAAAATCACGCTACCTAAAACAAAAGCGATGGTATTAAAAATCATCATTTGCTTTGAGTTCAAATAAATACCGTAAAAAATCCAGCAGCAAAGCCCGAAGTCATAAATCAAATAACTCCAAAACGACAAACCTTGCACATTTTTTGTTTTAATTGTTTTAATCGTCTGCGGCAAAAAACAAATTGCCGTACAAAGACCGGCCAAATAGCCGACAATTTCTCCGAGCATATGCATCATATATTCCTTTTGTTCATTTTTAAATTGTGGGAGGAGTATACAACAAAAAAATTAAAAATAAAAAAAAAACAGCTTGAAAAAACATCATGAATATGTTAAAAAACGAAACACTTTGGGGCTGTAGCTCAGTTGGCAGAGCGGCAGGTTCGCAATCTGTAGGTCGGGAGTTCGACCCTCCTCAGCTCCACCATTTATCTTGCAAAAAGAAAAATTATGATGTATAAAATTTGAAACGGGATATAGCTCAGCCTGGTAGAGCGCTTGCTTTGGGAGCAAGATGTCGGAGGTTCGAATCCTCTTGTCCCGACCAATAAAAAAAGGGCACCCTTGTGGTGTCTTTTTTTTTTATTGAATGTGGATATGGGTTCGAAACTCCGAAACAGGAGGTTCGACAAGGAACATCAGGCGGGCGGAAGAACGCCGATGCCGTTAGGCAGATGTGACGCAGCGGCGAATTTATGAGCCAATCCTTTTTAATCCGACCATTTACATAACTTCGTATCTAGAGTGGTGGAGCACTCTTTTGTCGCGAAACGCTAAAAATTTATATTTAGAATCAACATGATATATTTGTTCGTAGCTTGTGAATCGGCTTTCTTAAATTTTTCTTGCAATAATTATATGAAAATGGTAGCTTCTTTTCAAGAGAGAGGACGTACAATATGAATACAATTACCAGCGCAGCCTACGAAGAATTTAAAAATCGGTTTAAATTATTTATTGGAAGGAATCCCAACTTAATTGTAAACACGCTTTCCAATATATTTTCAATGAGGATTATCGGAAATAAGACACATGGTGATTTAGCTGAAATTGGAATATCAGAATTCATTAATCAATTTATGTATGATTTTAAAAGTTCTCACGTTGGAAAAGATTTATTTAGAAGTAAGACACATGAAGAAGATATTCTTGTCGAAAGTCTTGTGGGAACTCAAAAGGGGGTAAAAATACCTATTAGTTTGAAAGCTTATGGTGATGGTCCGTTGCAATTATCAACAGATAAAGAACAGGTTTTCTTCAAATATCTACAACAGCAAGGAAAGTACATTGAACAGCAGGAGCTAATTAAAAATATTTTGACATCAAAAGAATTTTCCACGCTTTATTCCATAAATGTTATGCCCTTGATATATGATGAAGCTGATAAAAGATGTAATATAATGGTATTTGATTTTCAAAAAGCATATCAAAATACAGCTCGGATACTTTTTATTGATAAGAATGAGTATTTTGATGGAGTAACAGGAAACATCATTACCTCAAAAGGACGAAAACATCCTATATACCTTTTTGTTGATTCAAATGGACAATATATTTGTGAAGTTCGATATGGGGGAGCATCTGCTAATGCTTTACAAAGAGGTTTTTGGACACATACGAAAAATGCACTGTCATATTTCGATTCATTAACTAATGGCTGGGTAGATTATTCCTTAAATGAGACTCTTGTGAAATTATTTTCAATCGCACTAAATGCATCTAAAGAAGGGCATGAAAAAGCCAATGAAATTTTATTAAAAGATATTGAAAGGCTCAAAGAAGGAAATGGGATATAAACAGTTTGAATTATTCACTAACAAGCCCAAATTTATACCACAAACAGAAGGTATAAAATATGCCGGATCAAAGTTAAAAATCATCCCTTTTATAATACAACTTATTTCTGAATTGCCTCAAATAAAGACCGTTTTAGACGGTTTTACGGGAACTACTCGTGTTGCCCAAGCATTTGCCCAATTAGGTTATGATACAACGGCGAACGATATAGCCGTTTGGTCTGAGGTATTCGCAAATTGTTACTTAAAATCTTCAAAACCAGATAATTATTATCAAGAAATCATAGATGAACTAAATAATTTAAAAGGATATGATGGTTGGTTTACTGAAAAATATGGGGGAACTACTTCAGATTCAAAAAAACCATTCCAAATTCATAACACCAGAAAGTTAGATGCGATCCGAGATAAAATTGAAGAACTCAATCTGGATGTTATTGATAAAAGCGTAATTTTGACTAGTTTGATTTACGCCTTGGATGAAGTAGACAGTACATTAGGACACTATGTGTCTTATCTTTCAAAATGGTCACCACGCTCATTCCACACCATGGAGATGAAGTTACCAAAGAGATTTGAGCTAACTTCAGAAAATACTGTCATACGTGATGATATATTCAATACCATACAAAAAAATTCTTATGATTTAGCATATTTTGATCCTCCGTATGGTTCTAACAATGAGAAGATGCCACCAAGCAGAGTTCGTTATAATTCATATTACCATATTTGGACAACCGTTATCTTAAATGACAAACCCAAATTGTTTGGAAAAGTAAATAGGCGGGAAGATACAAAAGATACTGTTAACCCATCTGTTTTTGAAGAATATAAGAAAGATACAGATGGACATTTCTTAGCGATGAAAGCGTTGGGAGCGCTAATTAAACAGACAAAAGCACACTATTTATTGTTATCCTATAGCTCGGGTGGGCGAGCAACAAAGCAGGAACTGCTAGATATAATTGCATCGCATGGAAAACTTATACAGATGACGGAAATAGACTACAAAAAAAATGTAATGGCTAATATGAAATGGACAAATGAGTGGATTAATTCAGACGAAAAATATAAAGAGTATCTTTTCCTGATGGAAAAATAAAATAATTTTATTGCTCTTGCATTTTTATTTATCCTTTAATAATATGCTTTTGAACCAAAAAATAAGGACCAAAAATGTCATCTTTTATACAATTTATCAAACTCTTTATCTCAGGAAATACCCTTCAGGGCATCAGGTTCAGAACGCTTCTGTCCATCATCATCGCATTTTCTGTTCTGATTATCGAAATTGCAATGTACAACATATATTGGGATTATATTCCTGATTTTATTCAATATGACTATGATTTTTCAGGCCGGCCTCATAATATTTTCAAAAAAGAATACATCTGGCTGAATATTTTAATCCAAATACTTATTTGCGCTTTTGTGTTTATCTTCAAACACCTTTTGTACAAAACAAAGCGTATTCATCAGCTTGTCTATGCCCCGAACAATTGCATCATTCCGATAATAAATAAAAGATTTTCGATGTTTGCGTGGGAAACCGCCATGCTTTTTGTGACCACCGAACAAAGTTATATATTTGCCCTAACTGACATTATTGAAAACCCGATGTGCGATGATATTGTCACCCTCATATTTCTGTTTTGGCAGATTATTTTGATTTTTGAATTTCGCTCTGATTTAAAAACATTAAAAAACAACCCCCAAAAAACAGCAAAAAAAAGAGCATAACGATCTTCACCGTTACGCTCTTTGATGAAGTTTTCAAAATCAGTTACAATAAATGTAATAGCTTTCGGGGGCATAAATTCCCATTGTCATACCATTCATAAATGAATCATAAAATGTCCAATGCGCCTCTATGGCATTAATACCGTTGACTGGGCAAACATTTTCCAAATTATAGTTATCTTTCTGCCACATTCCCCATAAAAAGAAATGGCTTCTTCCCTTATAGGAGGGCTCTTGTTTAACTTCTTGAGACGGTGCAAGATTAAAACGCATAATATGGTCACTGCCGCAAGCCGACAATGACAGCGCAAGCCCGAGACAAATCAAAATTTTTTTCATGTTTATTCCTCTTACGAAATACCAAGCGCAAAGGTTGGATTATTTTTTTTACCAAAAACGCCTGATTGTTTTTATTTACGAACGTTTATAGTTTGAAATAAATATTTTTTAATGTCAACACTGATATATAATACTGTACATAAAAAAAGAGCCGCCTTCAAGGCAGCTCTTTTTTCAAAGATTACAAATCAGCACTTTTGCTTTTAATTTTTTCAGCCACACGCGCCATAAAATCAGATAAAGAAATATCATGCACTTTTTCACCGCCTCTCAGCCTTAAAGAAAGACAATCCTTTTCAATTTCTTTATCTCCCACCACAACAATATAGGGAATTTTTTGCCGCACGGCATTTCTGATTTGATACGAAATCGTGTTTTCCGAAAGATCAACTTCGGCACGTATATCGTTTTCAATTAATTTTTCTGCAATTTGATTGGCATATTTTTGATGTTTTTCCGAAACCGGCAAAATTTTAACCTGAACAGGCGCAAGCCATACAGGCAATTTTCCCTCGCATTGTTCCAAATAAACACCGATAAAACGCTCGATTGACCCTAAAATTGCCCGATGTAACATAATCGGCACTTGCTTTTGCCCGTTATGATCGATATAAAACATTCCCCATTTTTGAGGCAAATTCATATCCAGCTGAATCGTCATACATTGCCATTCTTTACCGTTTTTATCAATGGCTTTCACATCAATGGCCGGCCCATAAAATTTTGCGCCGCCAACATCGATATCATAAGCAATATTTTTTTCTTTCAAGACTTGCAGAATTGATTCTTCCGCCATTTGCCAAACAGGCTCATTATCAATATATTTATCTTTTTTGCTTTTCAAATCACGAACAGAAAAATAGACCTTAAATTTCTCATAACCGAAAACTTTATTGATATGAAAGCCGAAATCCAAAACTTTTGAAAGTTCATCCATAAATTGATCGGGCCTGCAGATAATATGTGCATCATCTTGCGTAATCGAACGCACCCGAAGCAAGCCCTGCAAACCGCCCGATGCTTCATAGCGATAAACATTTCCAAGCTCACAGTACTTAATCGGCAATTCTTTATATGAATGTGGCGATGCTTGATAAATTGCCACATGAAACGGACAGCTCATCGGTTTTACATAATAAGCTCCCTGTTCTTCTTTACTTTTAAGCGACATATCCATCGGCGGATACATACAATCGGCAAAATGTTCCAAATGACCGGATTTCTCCCACAACTGTTTTAAACCCACAATCGGAGAATAGACATATTTATATCCGGCTTTTTGATGTTCTTTTTTCCAAAAGGATTCGATTTCACCTCTGACGACGGCGCCGTTCGGATGCCATAATGCCAGCCCCGGCCCCACATACGAGCTAAACGAAAACAAATCCAATTCTTGACCGATCACACGATGATCATTTTTTGAAAAACCCTGTTTTTCATTTTCTTTAATACTTTTCATTTTAAATAGACCTTTTCATATAAATTGTTAAACGTTATAAATTGCTTGTACGGATAAAATCCGGAAAATAAGAAATATCACCGCTCTAAAGCGGTGGTGGTTGCGGTCAAGGTCAAAACCGCGCACAAAAGTAAAGAACTTTCATTCAAGTTCTTTTTAAAAAGTGCCAAAATGTCATTTCTTTCGTTTAACATAGCGTTTAGTCTAATACATTTTCCAATATAAGTCAAACAAAAAACCACCCGAAAAGGATGGTTTTTTGTTTCGTTCAAGGCTTCCAATCATATGTCACGGTTACTGTAATATCGCCGGCATTCCCTGACCAAACCGTTTCATTTGTACGTTTCACCTCATAAAAATACGTGAAATCGCTGATTTTTTGCCCGTTAATGTGATTATACACATTCATAAAAAATTTAATCAAATACTTTGAATCCAAACCTTGATCGTCGTCCGATAATGAAAGTTCCGTCACTTCAGCAGCTTCTCTTTCAAAAAGCAACGGCTGATCGACAACAGGTTTGTTTTTGAGCCAAAGTTCTTTTCCTTCAAACTCAAACGGTAAGTGGTGATAATACACCTCATGCGCAAATGATGTAATATAAACGAGATAATAAGCTTTATAGCGATATGTCCGAACTTCGTAATTTCCGAATTTCTCAACATCAATCAGCTCATTACGCTTTATTGAAAAGCCATCATTTGCCGTTTTGACGGCATCATCTAATGTAATTGTATCATGATAGCAAAGACTGTCCGATAAAAGCACAAAATGCGTTAAATCAAATTCATATCTTTGCCCTTCACTATAACAATACACAACACCGTTTTCAACACCATGAACGTCAAAGTATTCGTGATATTCACACGCTGTCAATAAAAACAGCAATGCCACCATGCTTGCACGGTAAACATTAAAAAATAATTTCTTATACATAAGCAAGTAAGTAATTTTAGTTCAGTTTTATTATGTCTTTAAATTATTATTTTGTCAATATTTTTTTATTTTGTGACAGTACATTTCATACACTCAAAATTAACCGAAACTTTATGAATGAAGAATAAAAAAGGAATCGCTTGTAAAATATTTAAAGAACACCCGATGACTGATATTTTCAAAAATAAAACGCCTGATTTTCAAAAACTACTAAAATTCGGTTTTATAAAAGAAAACGATTTATACATCTATACGGCGCTTATCGACGATTCTCAAATGACATTATCGGTTACAATCGACAAAGAAAAAAACATAAAAACAAAAATTACCGATAATGATTTCGGTGAGGAATATGTGCTTCATTTAATGCCGGAAAATACGGGTGAATTTGTCGGCAAAATTCGAAGTGCTTATCAAGAAATTTTACACCGCATTGCAGACAATTGTTTTCAAACAGAAATTTTCAAAAGCCCGCAGGCCAAAGAAATCATCTCCTATATTGAAAATAAATATATGTGCTCACCTGAATACCTTTGGCCGAAATTTCCGAACAATGCCATCTGGCGACGCGCCGACAATCAAAAATGGTTTGCCGTTATTTTAACCGTTTCGGCTGAAAAATTAGGGTTAAAAAATCAGGATACGTTAGAAATTCTTGATTTGCGTGTAAAAGAAAAAGAATTAGAAAACCTGATTGACGGTCAAAAATACTTTCCTGCCTACCACATGAATAAAAAACATTGGCTGACACTTTGCCTGAACGATTCCCTTTTAACTGACGAAATCAAACACCGAATCGATGAAAGCTACCTATTGGCTTTGAAAAAATAATTTTTTTTCAAATTTAAGAAACCGTTTTAAAAGTTTGTCCGATGCAAGAATAGTCAAATCCTTTTTCAAATGCTTCATTTGAATTTAACATATTTCGGCAATCTACAATTTTTTGAGAGCGCATCAAAGATGACAACTTGTCCAAATCAGCCTTTTTAAATTCCGGCCATTCCGTTAAAACGGCCAAAACATCAGCCCCGCGCGCTGCTTCATACATATCGGCAGCATACGAGATTTGATTTCCTAAAATCTTGCGCGCATTTTCGCTTGCTTTCGGGTCATATCCCGTAATTTTGGCACCTTTTGCAATCAATTCCTGAACAATTTCAAGAGCCGGACTTTCTCTGCAATCATCCGTACCTTCTTTAAATGCCAATCCCCAAACAGCAATTTTCGGATCTTGAATATCTTTGACCTGCTCTAATATCCGATGCGCCATCTGCTTTTTACGTGCCGCATTTTTTTCAATCACATTTTCGATTAAACTGAGATTCACCCCGGCTTTGCGAGCCATACAGGCCATTGCCATGGTGTCTTTCGGGAAACAGCTTCCGCCATACCCCGGACCTGCGTTCAAAAATCGGTTTCCGATACGTTTATCAAGTCCCATTCCTTTAGCTACTTCTCTGATATCCGCACCCGTTTTTTCGCAAAAATCAGCCATTTCGTTGATATAATGAATTTTAACGGCCAAAAATGCGTTTGAGGCATACTTAATGGTTTCCGAAGAATAACGACTGACATATAAAATTTCAGTCTTGCCTTCAAAATACCGGTAGAGCTCGTGCATCACCTTTTGAGCACGTTGGCTGTTTGAACCGATCACGATTCTGTCCGGATGAAAAAAGTCTTGAACCGCATACCCTTCGCGCAAAAATTCCGGCACCGAAATCACATCAAAATCGGCTGTCGGATTTTTTTGCCTGATCAAAGCCTCAACCTTATCTCCGGTCCCGACCGGCACGGTTGATTTCACAGCCACAACGGTATAATCATTTAAATATTGAGCCAATTCTTCCGCAGCAGCAAAAATATATTTCAAATCAGCTTCTTTTGTGACCGGATCTGGCGGTGTCCCCACAGCCAAAATGACCACATCCGCATTTTCGATTCCCTCTTGAAACGAACCGCTAAATCTGATTTTGCCACTCTCAACATTTTTTTTAAATAATGCCGGCAACCCTTCTTCAAAAAGCGTGACTTGCCCGCTTTGAAGTGTTTTGATTTTGCTTTCGTCTTTATCAATACAAATCACATCATGGCCAAGCTCTGCGAGCCCGACTCCTGTCGGCAACCCGACATAACCTGTTCCGATAACACTGATTTTCATAAGATACCCTTTTTAAAGAAGCATAATCGATTGAATAACTGCTTTTCCTTTAGCACAAAGAAATTTTTAATGCAATCCTTTAATCTGATTTTCAAGGATTGATTTTACGCCTCAAATCGTTATATGCCGTTGTGATTTTCTTAAATTTTTCTTCACATTCTTTATTGCCTGCGTTCATATCCGGATGATATTTCCGCGCCAGTTTTTTATATTGTTTTTTAAGAGAGTCTACCGTCAAATGCTCAAGTGAAACCTCTAAAATATCGGCACATTCTCTGTCATGACTGCTAAAATAGATTCGCGTTTTCCAATCATTTTCATTCAAATAGGCCATATCGCCCAATTCATCAATAAAATCATATCCGAACTGATATTTGATTTTTGAAGAAAATCCGCCGAAATGCATTTTATGGGGTGTATCCTCTTTCGATTCGCCCTCGCTTGTTTCATAGTTCCAAGCCTCATTATATTGGCTGACGTGTTCTAAACAGAACCAGTAATACTCTTTCAAACTTTTATCTTTCGGGGCTCTGTATTCCCCTTTTTCTTTGCATCCCGGAAAATCGCATACATGTTCTTTTCCGTTATTTTGCGGCACAAAGTATTTGCTTTTTTTTGTTTTTACTTTCATCATAGCTTCTTATTTAGCCCATAAAAAAACGAAATACCACGAAAAAAACATTTTTTTTAAAAATAGTATTGACTTTAGAGTCAAGAAACGTTTATAAAGCATACCATATGTTTTACAAATATTAACTTTATAAGATAGGAATTAGAACATGGCCAATCATAAATCGGCAAAAACCAGAATCGTCAGAAACAGCAAACGCGCTATGATTAACGCAATGCGTAGAAGTCGCGTTCGTACATTTGTGAAAAAAACAGATGCTTTAATTGCCTCCGGTAACAAAGAAGAAGCTTTGAATGCTTTTAAGGTTGCCGAATGCGAAATGATGCGTGCGGCTCAAAAAGGTGTTTTCCATAAAAATACGGCTTCCCGTACGATTTCTCGTTTAGCTCAAAAAATTAAAGCTCTTTAATTTTTAGCTTTATATCTTCTTTAAACACACAAAAACTGTTTTTTTAAGCAGTTTCATTTGTGTGTTTTTTTTGTACTTAAGTCAATAGAATCGGGCTTTTAGGGCAAAAGAATCCTGTCAAGGAAAAAATGTTCAATGTTCTTAAAATGTTCTATTGTTTTTCTTTTTTTTTGTGTCTAGTATCAAAACACTTAACAAATTATTAACTTGAAAAATAACACTTCTAATTAATAACTTCAAGGGAATGAAAAATGGCTGAAGAAGCAATAAATAAAGACAACGCAATAATTTCAGATGAATGGAATCAAATTTGCAATCAGCTTAAAACAGAATTCGGTGAAACAGCTTATGACAGCTGGTTAAAGCCTTTAAGCATCGGTTCATATTCGAGTGGCGTCATGAACATTTGTGTTCCGACTCCGTTTATGAAAAACTGGGTTTTAACGCACTATGCCGACCGAATCCACAAAATTTGGGAAAGGAGAAACCCGGATATCAAAAAAATCAATTTCATCGTTCAATCCTTTAATTTAGGAAACAGTTCATTTCGCGCAACGGATTCGTCGCTATTAAAAAAGATATCCTCAACGCCGACACCTCAAAATCTTTACATGCCTGAATTTGAAAAAGCGAGCAACTCCAACAATTATGGGGCTCATGACAGTTTTGCGCAGCTTTCGGCGCCGTTAAATCCTGCCTATACTTTTGATTCTTTTGTTGTGGGTCAAACCAATGAATTTGCGGCTGCTGCGGCCAAAAAAGTTGCCACCTCCAAAAACGTATCATTTAACCCGCTTTTCTTATATTCCGGAGTCGGCTTAGGCAAAACGCACCTGATGCACGCCATTGCGTGGGAAATTAAGAAAAACGATCCGAAAAGAAACGTTATTTATTTATCTGCCGAGCAATTTTTATTTAAATTTGTCAAAGCGCTTCGTTATAAAGACATGTCTGCCTTTAAGGAACAATTCAGAGCCGTTGATGTTTTAATGGTTGACGATGTTCAATTTATGAGCAACAAAGAATCGACTCAAGAAGAGTTTTTCTATACCTTTAATTCGCTCATCGGTGAAGGTCGTCAGGTCATTTTATCGGCCGACAAATCCCCGACCGATTTAGAGGGAATCGAAACCCGCTTAAAATCTCGTTTGAGTGGCGGATTGGTTGCCGATATTCATCCGACAGATTTCAATTTAAGAATGGGTATTTTACACTCTAAGGCCAAACAAATGGGGGTTGAACTTCCTGAAAAAGTTGCCGAGTTTTTGGCAGAAAAAATTACCTCAAACATCAGAGAACTTGAGGGAAGTTTAAGACGAATCGTTGCCCATTCTCAACTTTTATCGAAATCCGAAATCACGCTTGATATGACGCAAGACATCTTAAAAGATATGCTTCGTTCGATCGACCGCAAAACAACGATTGATGAAATTCAGAAAAAAGTAGCTGAATATTTCAACATTTCGGTCAAAGAGCTTCAATCCTCACGCCGCGCCAGAACGGTTGCACGCCCGCGCCAAATTGCGATGTATTTAGCCAAACAACTCACATCGCGTTCTCTTCCCGAAATCGGGCGCAAGTTTGACCGTGATCACACAACGGTGATGCATGCTGTTCGAAAGGTTGAAGATTTAATCGGAACCGATTCGTCCTTAACCGAAAGTGTCAACGCTCTGCGTCGCTCACTTGAAAATTAAGAACAGGTGGAATTGTTTTTTCTCCCTATCCTCGGGCTTGTCCCGAGGATTTTTTTTATCTTCTTCTCTGTCATGCCTGAGCGCCAAAAACACAAGTTAGGCATCTTAAAAACAATAACCGTCATTGCGAGGAATGTCGACAGACATGACGTCGCAATCCATTCCTTTATTTTAGGAAAAAATACTTGACAAAAAAACATTTTTTTGTTATTTTTTAAATACAAAATATAAATTCTTAAATTATTTAAAGTATGAAAACATTAGTTAAAATTATCGCAGCTTTATTTGCTGCAACAGGCCTCGTTTTCTTTTGGGTATTTAACACCAAAGACGCGGAGATTTATGCTGCCGGTTCTTTTTTTATTTCTATGTTTGCAGGCTTAATTGCCGTCTTAGCAACAGAGAAAATTCAAAAATATCCGGCCATCGTCCTTTCCGCAATCGGAATTATCCTCTTTTGGGTATTCGGTTTTATGGGGCTTGATAGCTATGCTGCCTACTCCTTTTTTGCAGCCGGCTATTTAGCCTATATTGCACTCGTTGCAATAATTGTTGAGGCATGGAGAAATCGTTTTTAACGAATCGATAAAACGGTATTTAAAAAAATACCGTTTTACTATTTTAAAAAATATGCTTGACAAAGCCTCTAAAGTTCAGTAATAATCTCTTTGAATTTTGGCGGAGTAGCTCAGCTGGTTAGAGCAGCGGAATCATAATCCGCGTGTCGGGGGTCCGAGTCCCTCCTCCGCTACCACTTACAACCTTGCGTTTGCAAGGTTTTTTTTATCCTTAAAATTCAATTAGGAGGGACTCGTCCCTGGGGGTCCGAGGTCTTGCCATGTTTTCATTAAAAAAACATGGCTTCGGTCACTTGTTTTGTAAATTCGTATACGGTCGCTTTCCGCTTCCTTGCTCATTAACAAAACTTCGCCTCTTGCGGCAAAAAATGCCATTTTAGGCATTTTTTATCCTCGAGCTCCTCCGCTACCACTTACAACCTTGCATTCGCAAGGTTTTTTTTATCCTTAAAATTCAATTAGGAGGGACTCGTCCCCGTGGGTCCGAGGTCTTGCCATGTTTTCATTTAAAAAAACATGGCTTCGGTCACTTGTTTTGTAAATTCGCATACGGTCGCTTTCCGCTTCCTTGCTCATTAACAAAACTTCGCCTCTTGCGGCAAAAAATGCCATTTGAGGCATTTTTTATCCTCGAGCTCCTCCGCTACCACTTACAACCTTGCATTCGCAAGGTTTTTTTATCCTTAAAATTCAATTAGGAGGGACTCGTCCCCTCTGAGACTTGTATAAAAAAAATACCTCCCCTTTAAGAAGGGGAGGTTTTAAGAAAGTGATTTAATGCTCACCTTATTTTTTTTCTTCAGCCTCGGCTTTGATTTTGTTGCCTTTAAGGTCAAATTTTTCAATTTGAGCATCTTTAATGAGCTTGTCAAAAGTTTCAGCAACAACATTTTGGCTTAAAATGTTCTTAATCTGAGGCTCTAACTCTTGAAGTGAAAGGGGTTTTGAATCTCTTGTGTCTTCAAGCAAAATCACATGCCAACCGAACTGTGTTTTCACAGGCTCTTTTGTATAAGCACCTTTTTCTAAAGCCGCGGCAGCTTTTGTAAATTCCGGAACCATCAAATCTTCCGTAAAATAGCCGAGTTCAACGGTTTTATCTTTCGTATATTCTTTAGCGATCTTATCAAAATCACCGCCGTCATTTAATTTTTTAATCACTTCTTTGGCTGTTTTTTCATCTTCAAGCAAAATGTGCTTAGCGCTCATTTCTTTTTTGCTCTCAAATTTTTTCACATATTCTTCATCATAAAACTTCTGAACAGCCTCAGGTGTCACTTGAGCTTCAACGGTTTGTTCCAAATAAACTTTACGAGCCAAATCTTCTTTAGCCTGCTGAAGTTGTTCTTTATAAGCCGGTGTTTCTTCAACCTGTGCTTTTGTTGCGGCCTGATAGAGGAGCTTACCGTTTACGAAAATATCAACAGCTCTTTCATAAAATTCTTCAAACGGAACCTGAGCTGAAATTTGCGGATTTGCTTCATAACCTCTTTTAATTTCTTCAACGCTGATGACTTCGCCGTTGACTTTTGCAGCCACACCGACATTTTTTTGAGCATTTACTTTAACTGCGCCTGCAACAGCGAGTGCTGCAACAATTACCGTTGCCGTTGCACCGATCAAATATTTCTTTTGCATACAAATTCTCCTTAAAATAGAAACATCAAAAATAACTAATATGAGAATATAAACTTTTTTACGTTGAATTCAAACGATTTTTTCCCGTCGGTTTATAACTTTGCGACGAAGTATTGACTTTAGTTTTAATACACACTAAATGTAGTGTATTATAATATAGTTTTAAGGTATAAAAATGTTACTTGATAAAATAGCCAAAGCACTTTTCGGAAGTGCCAATGAAAGATTTGTGAAAAAACAATACAAAACAGTTGAAAAAATCAACGCTTTAGAGCCGGACTTCATTAAACTTTCCGATGAAGAACTTAAAGCCAAAACAGCAGAATTTCGCAGCCGTCTTGAAAGTGGCGAAACGCTTGATGATATTCTTCCCGAAGCATTTGCCACCGTCAGAGAAGCCGCTAAACGCACACTCGGCCAACGTCATTACGATGTCCAACTCATCGGCGGTATTGTTTTGCATAAAGGCATGATTTCCGAAATGAAAACGGGCGAAGGCAAAACGCTTGTTGCCACCTTAGCCGCATATCTAAATGCGCTATCCGGCAAAGGCGTTCACATTGTGACCGTCAATGATTATTTAGCCAAACGCGATGCCGAGTGGATGGGGCAGGTTTATCGTTTTTTAGGCTTAAGTGTTGATTATATCATTCACGGCAAAAATGACGATGAACGCCGCCAAGCTTATGCTTCCGATATTGTTTACGGTACCAATAACGAACTCGGCTTTGATTATTTAAGAGATAACATGAAATTCAGCTTAGCCGAGCGTGTTCAAAGAGATTTTAACTTTGCCATCGTCGATGAAGTCGATTCAATTTTAATTGATGAAGCAAGAACCCCTTTGATTATCTCGGGAGCTGCCGAAGATTCATCTGAAAAATATATCTCGGTTAATAAAATTATTCCGGAGCTGACCGAAGCCGACTTTGAAAAAGATGAAAAACAAAAAACGGTGACCCTAACCGAAGCCGGCATGACCCATGTTGAACAGCTCTTAAAAGAAGTCGGTTTAATCCAAAACGGTAATCTTTATGATATTTCAAATGTCACGCTTGTGCATCATGTCAACCAAGCCTTAAGGGCTCACAAAATGTTTACCCGTGATGTTGATTACATTGTCAAAGACGGAAAAGTCGTCATTGTTGATGAATTTACGGGGCGTATCATGGAGGGCCGCCGTTATTCCGATGGTCTTCACCAAGCCTTAGAGGCCAAAGAAAATGTTGCCATTCAAGCCGAAAATCAAACGCTTGCTTCCATCACTTTCCAAAACTATTTCAGACTTTACCCCAAACTTGCCGGCATGACCGGTACCGCCATGACCGAAGAAGCGGAATTTGCCGATATTTATAACTTATCTTGTGTTGAAATTCCGACCAATAAACCGGTCATCCGAAAAGATGAGCATGATGAAATTTATCGTACCGAAAAAGAAAAGTATGATGCCATCATTAAAACGATTTTAGACTGCCACAAGCGCCGCCAACCTGTTTTAGTCGGCACAACATCCGTTGAAAAATCCGAAATTGTGGCTGATTTGCTCTCAAAAGCTGCACCCAATTTAAAATTTGAAGTCTTAAATGCCCGCTACCACGAACGCGAAGCCGCCATTATTGCCCAAGCCGGTGTCTCGGGGGCTGTCACCATCTCAACCAACATGGCCGGCCGCGGAACGGATATTCAGCTCGGCGGCAATCCCGACATGAAACTCAAAGAGCTTTTAAAAGGCGATGAAACCGAAGAACAAATTCAAAAACTCAAAGAAAAAATTGCCCATGAAGTCGAAGAAGATAAAAAAGTTGTTTTAGAGGCCGGCGGACTCTATATTTTGGGCACCGAACGCCACGAAAGCCGCCGAATCGACAATCAGCTTCGCGGTCGTTCCGGTCGTCAAGGTGACCCGGGAACTTCCAAATTTTTCCTCTCGCTTGAAGATGATTTAATGCGTATTTTCGGTTCTGAACGCATGTCTGCCATGCTCCACACCTTAGGCTTGCCCGAGGGCGAAGCACTTGTTCACCCGTGGCTGTCCAAGGCCTTAGAGAAGGCGCAACAAAAGGTCGAAGAGCGCAACTTTGACATCAGAAAGAATCTTTTAAAATACGACAACGTCATGAACGAACAACGCAAAGTCATTTATGCCGAACGCAAAAAGCTGATGGAATGTGATGATGTTTCCGACATTATCCAAGATATGCGCGAAGAATCCGTTTCTGCCGTGATTGATACTTATGTACCGTTTGATGCCGATAAAAACACATGGCGCTTGGAAGAACTGCAACAAGAGCTTTTCAAAACAACAGGTTTTGTTATTCCTGTCGTCAATTGGGGCAACATTGAGGGTTTATCGGCAGATGATTTGAAAAATAAAATTTTGGATGCCATCGAAAATAACTTAAAAGAGAAAAACGCTGCCGTTCCGGCCGAAATAATCAAAGCGGTTGATAAAAGCATTTTGCTTCAAACACTTGATTTCTTATGGAAAGATCATATTGCCACCTTAGATCAAATGCGTCATACCATTGTGTTGCGTGCCTATGGTCAAAAAGATCCTTTAAATGAATATAAAAAAGAAGCGTTTAATATGTTTGCCGAGCTCTTAAAAGTTTTAAAAGAGCAGGTCACTGTTGTCACATGCCGCACGATGATCAAACAAAATTCGGATAAAGAAGCCGAAATGGCAGCTCAAAAGAGCCAAAACGTCAAATTAAATGCGGTTCACGAATCGCCCGTCAACACCTTAAACGGTGAGCCGGAAAAAGCGCCGACCGCGTCAGAAAAAAAGCCTTTTGATCCCAATGATCCCGCCACTTGGGGAAAGATTGCCCGAAATGACTTGTGCCCTTGCGGCAGCGGCAAAAAATATAAGCATTGCCATGGCAAAATTGCATAAAGCATGAAGATACTGGAAAACACATATCACAAAATGCTCGAGCTTTCGGAGGGCAAGGGTGCCATGATGGCGCTTTTTGCGGTTGCTTTTGCCGAAAGCTCGTTTTTTCCGATACCGCCGGATATCATGCTTGTTCCGATGGTTTTAGCCACCCCGAAAAAGGCTTATAAAATTGCATTATTTGCAACCCTTGCGTCCGTACTTGGCGGCTATTTCGGTTATCTGATCGGTGCTGTTTTTTTTGATTTAATTGCGCGCCCGTTAATTGAATTTTATCATGCCATGCCTAAATTTGAAAAATTTCAAGAATACTATCAAATGTATGGTGCTTGGATTGTCTTTGGCGCCGGTTTAACCCCCTTCCCTTACAAAATCATCACCATTGCAAGCGGGGCAGTTCATCTTGATTTAATTGTGTTTACCGTTGCCTCTGTATTGGCTCGCGGTGGCCGTTTCTTTATTGTCGCATGGCTACTTAAAAAATACGGTGCCCCGATGAAAACCTTTATTGAAAAAAATCTCGGCTGGCTGACCGTTTTATTTTTAATTTTCCTCATCGGTGGCTTTGCCGTCTTAAAATACCTTTAAGCTTCCTCTTTTTCTAACCCCTATTTTCCCCTCCCCCTGAGCGTAGCGGTGAGGGGGGAGGAAGGGAGAGGGTGATTAAAAATACTTTCCATTCCCTTGTCATCCCTCGAGGTGCGCGGCGCGTCACCTCGTCAAGGGATCTAACCTTTAATCGCCCGCGCCTTGGCGCACAAAGGCGATTCTTCCAAATTTCCACTACCCATACATTACTCTTTTAAACGCACAAACCGTTGGCATAAACCAACGGTTTGTACAAAAAATCCCCTTCGGATAACATCACCGAAGGGGGAGTTTTTAGTAAGAAATAGACTCTAACATCGCATTTTTCAAGTGTTCTCCTAAGGAAATGTAATACTCATTCCGCTATTCTCACACTCACCATTAACTGTAATGAGCCAATAACTACCATCATCATCTAATGATTTAATAGTATATGGGCAGTTTTGAGAATTTATTTCTACATTAGAAATATTCTCTACTTCTAATTTAACAAGAACTTTCTGCCCTATTTTTACTTCACTAGCCCAATAGTTATTACCATCAAACTGATCTATAACCATACAATAAGGAGCCTTTACCTTTCCACAATTAAATGTAGTATCGTTCGAAGAACCATCGTTCGAAGAACTAGCCTTATTGCAGTTGCCACCACCCGGGCGTTGAAAGCTTACATATTCTGAATAACAATTAGCAGGTCTAGACTCTCCGTTTGCTAGCGTATACGTATACGCATGCGCAATTCCACAAATCCACTCTAGATCGAGGTTTAGCAAATCTCCTTTATTAACATATACCGGGGTAGCGCTGCTACTACATTTACGAGGACAATTCCCATCTTGACCTGTCTGCTGGTAAATAAGACAATTGCTGTGATCTATTGTTATTGTACCTGAGGTCTTTGGACAACAAGTGTATGTTTGTGCAATACACGCATCATTTTCCTCTTTATAATAATTATCACACATAAATCCATTGTAATGATCACCACGCGTATGAGTTTATAAAGTAAAATCAGTGCTTTCTATATCTATTGTTACTGTTTGGGGCGCACTCATTGATAAAGATTTTGTAATCACTTCTGCATTCCAGACCCATTCACCAGGAGCATATGTACCAGCATATTGTCCATAAGTCCTATATAAACATTTACGTGTTGAACAAAACAGTTTAAGTGTAATGTTAGAATCTTCTTCAACAGGATATCTGTACGGACTGTTAAATGAAACAGTAACAGTATCTTCTGTATTACCTTGAATTTCGATTATACAAGTAGGTGGAACCCAGTTACCCGCCAAATCTTGGTTGCAACCATATTCGTAATTACCAACATTATTGAATATGACTGTAAGGAGAGGATGACAACCCAATTGTCCATTCACAGACTTTTTACCATATCCACTATTACACTCCCAACCTTCATGACGTTCAATACCATTAGCATCCGTACATGTGCCACCGGTATAGGAACTATGTTCCGGTTTAGAAGTATAAGTATAATTACAAGTTGATAATACGCAATTACCATTTCCATCATCCTTATAGCCATGATTGTTATCGCAATCACATTCATAGGTGTTATGAAGATTATAAGCATAACCTTCTTCACATTGTCCATACTTGACGTACCAACAACTATTACCATAACTGTCAGCCACTTGACGTACACACTCGAGAGCATGTTCAGGACAATTATCATGACCACCACTATGAAGTATTATATCACAATGAAATTCACATCCGCCCTGATGATCATCACGGTAGCCTTCACTAGAATTGCAGACGCATTTATCACCGGATTTAACCCAATGTTGAGAAGCATTACAATCAGTGAGGTTGTCTTGAACTTGGACGCAAGCATGAGCCGAATTAACATGGATTGGATAAATTCCACCATTTTCTAAAATACATATTTGATCATAACAATAATCGCCAAAGCACTCTTTAAAATCAGTATTCCAACTCGAGCTTCCTTTCTTAGGGCCAAATGCATCACATGCATCAGTAGAATCGCTATACCATCCTTGGCTTTCGTCACATGTGCCGTTCGGAACGGTATCCGCTTTATGACAACTTCCGTCATTATTATGGCGGATCGTATAGAAAGAGCCACCTTTCGTACACGTATCAGAATCTTTATAGGTTAATCCCTGTGTTGTACAAGCGTTTTCAGGATTAGCAGACCATCCATTTCCGCATTCGCAATCGGAACCGGCCGCATTTAAGATTAAGCCTTGAGCAGGGTCGCAGGTCCCGTTAAAGAGACAGCTTTGGCCGTCATCAGAAATCCTGTAACCTTGTTCGCATTGACCGACCAAACAACGAGGTTTCTGACCGCAAGCCTCATACCTTTTGAGATTGACCACATGTGCAGGCTTTGCAGAGCAAAGGGCAACCGTTGCCGAGTTCGGAATACAATCATTTGTCGGGTCAGAATCTTCGGTCAAATCATCTGATCCTGAGCCGCTACAAAGATTTGCAACGCAAGATTTATATGTGCCGTCGCAACAGGCGGTGTTTTCATCCAAACGACCGAATTCTCCTTTATTAGAAACATTCCAAGAGCAGCCGAGTCCAGCAGTGTCACATGTACACTTATTACATGTTTTACCACCGCTTTGAATGACTTCGTCACCAACTTTTTGTGCTTTAATCTTCCAGCCTATCGTCCCTTTAGAACCATTGGTGCAGTCTTTAGCTGACTGAATACCGGTGCTGTATTCATTTGCACAACCGACAAGCTTACAATCTCCGTTTTTCATTGTATACCCTTCCAAACAATCCTTCGGTACATAATATGTCTTACCGCAAGCTTCATGTCTTTCATGCGTTTTCACACCCTCTGAAGGCGTTGTCGTTCCAAACGGGAATGAACATTCGCTGTAACTACCGTCGCAACACGGAACGGATGCAATACCTTCACCAATCAATGTACCTCCGTTCCCCGACGCATTATTTGTATACTTACAATAACCTTTGCTTCGTGCTAATTCAATATCACATTCACACTGTTCGCAATCAGCCTCACCGCTCGTACCTTGTTGATAAGGACTACCGTTATAGCCGTGCATAATGCCGTGTTCCGCGTCATCACAATGAAGTGCTTCTGTCGTAAATCCTTCCGGACATTCGGCAACCACACATATGCCTAAATTTTCATTTAATTCATAACCTTCGTTACATTCATACACGCGATAGCATCCGCCGACTTCCTTACATTCTTTAACACTTTCTGCAAGTTCGCACGCATCTTGCGTCGGATAGCAACCTTCTTTATTTTCACAGAACATATATCTGCCGTCAAACGGACATTTCACACCGACCTCTCCGGCTTTTTGTGTTCCGGCAGGGCAGAAACCGCCTGTTGCACCCTGAACAAAGCCTAAATCAACACAGTCTGTGATCGTACGAGTCAAATACTCGCCGCCGTATGTTTGTACGCCGTTTACTTTTTTAGGTGCACAATAAACGGTTTCCAAATTCGATTCACCGTTTGTTCTGCATAATCTTTCATCACATAAAGCGCACGTCAACTCGCCATCATTTGCCGTCACATACGAAATCGGCATCAAACAACCGTTTGCGTTGCTTTCACACGAACCGTTTGTCCAACCGTTGGCACATTCGCACTCTTTATATTTATAGTTTGTATCATGCGGGCTCTTACAACCGACCGTGGTATCGCCTGCTCCCGTCGGAGCTTTCAAACCTGTCATACTATCACATTCATAAGGATATCCGTTACAATTACAATCTTTATAATAAACACGTCCGTTTGGCAATGCACAAGCTCCGACACCCCGACTGTTATCATTTTCATCGCTTTTAGCGCATTTTCCGGTTCCATCGCCGAGATATTTGTATTCATACGTACACGAAATATGTTCAGCCGAACAACCGCATTCCTGAGAATATCCCGTTTCACAAACCCATCCCGGATGCTGATTAATCACATCCCACGAAATCACGTCGCCGCGGCATCCGCACTTATAATAAGTTGTTCCGTTATCATTCGTACAAGACTCGATTGTTTCTTTACCGACATCTTCGCAAGGCGTCGTTTCCGTAAACCCTTTACAGTCGTTATACTTTGCTTTTGAAAGCGAAACACACTTACCACCGATGAGAACATTCGGCAAAAAGCACACCTTAGCCTCAGCAGCAGTTGTACACAATGAAAACATACCTAAAAGTAAAAAAGCCCATATTTTACGCATGACCGAATGTCCTTTATAAATAGTTATCTTGGCACCAAAGATAAACCAAAAAACGAGAATCGTCAAGGTTTTTCTTCTCAGTTCATTGTACATTATTTTTTACATTTTTTATGTGAATTTTTTGTAACAGTTTTGAAAAAAATACATTCAAAAGCAGTTCATTAAAAATTAAGAACTTTCATGTATATTCTTCTTTATTTCATACCACATAAAAGGAGAAAACAATGTCTAAAAAAGCCTATATTTTAACCTTAATTATCGCATTAGTTGCCATTTTGGCCGCCTTTGTTTTGAACTACACTCCCATAACAAAAGAAGTTTCAAAAATCTTCGGTAATATGCAAATTTTATGGCTTGCCGGATCTGCTTGTTTGATTTCGCTTGCGCTCGTGAAAAAAAGCGGATACTGGCTGATTTCACTCGGTCTTTCCATCGTTGCAGCCCTTTTAATTCAGTGGCTTGTGATCGGAGCTCCGATTGTTTTAATTGACATTATCTATAAGGCCATTGCTTATCTTGTGTATGCATATCTTGTTTACGTTCTTCGTTATGTTATTTAATCTGAAAACACTAAAAAACCACCGTGCACAAACGGTGGTTTTTTTCAATACAAAAATGATTTATTCTAAAATCAAACGCTTTGAATCTGATGAAACAGAAACATTATCACCTTCTTTAACGCGTCCATCTAAAATCATCATAGCCAGCGGATTTTCAATTTCGTTTTCAATCAGCCTTTTTAAGGGTCTTGCACCAAAATCGGCATCATAACCTTTGTTTGCAATATAATCTTTGGCCCGATCATCTAAATTGATAGTGATATGCTTATTTTGTAAACGTTTTTGAAGCCGTTTAATTTGAATATCCGCAATTTCTTTAATGTGTTCTTTCGAAAGGGGTTTAAACACAATCACTTCATCCAAACGATTGATAAATTCGGGCTTAAAAAATGATTTCAGCATTTCGCGCACATCTTTGACATCTTCACCTGTCCCCAAATTAGAGGTCATAATCAAAAATGTATTTTTAAAATCAACCGTCCGACCTTGTCCGTCGGTTAATCTTCCGTCGTCTAAAACCTGAAGCAAAATGTTAAACACATCCGGATGTGCTTTTTCCACCTCATCAAACAAAATCACCTGATAAGGACGACGTCTGACAGCTTCGGTCAAAACCCCGCCTTCGTCATAGCCAACATATCCCGGAGGCGCGCCGATCAAACGAGCCACGCTGTGTTTTTCCATATATTCACTCATATCAATACGCAGAATTGCCTTTTCGTCATCAAACAAAAACTCGGCAAGTGTTTTGGCAAGTTCTGTTTTTCCGACGCCTGTGGGTCCCAAAAACATGAACGAACCGATCGGTTTGTTTTCATCCGTGATGCCGGCACGCGAACGTCTGACAGCGTTTGAAACGGCAACGATAGCCTCATTTTGCCCCACCACGCGGGCAGCAAGAATATCTTCCATCTTGAGCAATTTTTCTTTTTCGCTGGCCATTAATTTTTGCACCGGCACCCCCGTCCATTTTGAAACAACTTCGGCAATCATATCAGGTGTCACGACCTCTAACCTTTTTTGCTCATCAGAAGCTTTTGTTATTTCTTCCAAACGTTTTTCAAGTTCCGGAATTTCTTTATATTGCAGTTCGCCTGCACGCTCATATTGTCCTGCCCGAAGTGCAAGCTCTGCTTCTATGCGTGCTTTATCCAAGTTTTGACGGATGGTACCTGCCTCTTTCAAGCTTGACTTTCGCTCACTCCATTTTGCATTTTCAAGCGCCGATTTTTCGCTTAAATCCGCAATTTCTTCTTCCAGTTTTTTTAATCTTTCTTTTGAAACAGCATCTGTTTCTTTTTTCAAAGCCTCGCGTTCAATTTTAAGTTGAATTAAGTGCCTGTCGAGCTCATCTAGAGATTCCGGTTTTGAATCAAGCGCAATTTTGAGCCTGCTTGCCGCCTCATCGACCAAATCAATCGCTTTATCTGGCAAAAATCGGTCTGTAATATACCTATCTGACAAAACAGCCGCCGACACAAGCGCTGCGTCCGAAATTTTGACGCCGTGATGAAGCTCATATTTTTCTTTAATTCCGCGCAAAATCGAAACCGTATCATTTACATTCGGTTCACCGATATATACCGGTTGAAAACGTCTGGCAAAAGCCGCATCTTTTTCAATATATTTTTGATATTCTTTTAAGGTCGTTGCCCCCACACAATGGAGCTCACCTCTGGCCAGTGCCGGCTTTAAAAGATTTGACGCATCCATCGAGCCTTCGCTTGCCCCTGCCCCGACCACGGTATGCATTTCATCGATAAATAAAATAATCTCACCGTTTGAAGCACTCACTTCTTTTAAAACGGCTTTTAATCGTTCTTCAAATTCACCGCGATATTTAGCCCCTGCAATGAGCGCTCCCATATCAAGGGCGAGCAAACGTTTTCCTAAAATACTTTCGGGCACATCACCTGCCACAATCCGAAGTGCTAAACCTTCAACGATTGCCGTTTTACCGACCCCCGGCTCACCGATTAAAATCGGGTTATTTTTGGTGCGCCGTGACAAAACCTGAATGGTGTGCCTGATTTCTTCATCACGCCCAATGACCGGATCCAATTTTCCGTCTTTGGCGCGTTTTGTAAAATCAATAGCAAATTTTTTCAAGGCCTCAAACGTATCTTCGGCTGTTTTGGATGTTGCCGCCACCCCGCCGCGCATCTCGTTAATTGCCTTATTTAATTTTTTTAAATCGACGCCATAATCCTTATAAGCTAAAAGTGCCTGCAACAACCTTTCAACCGTGATATATGTATCGCCTGATTTGGTGGCGATATTTTCAGCCTGTCCCAAAACCTTCAAAAAATTCTGCGATGCCGAAACGGAAACGGCATTTCCTTCAACTTTCGGCAGTTTTTCAATATCTTCCTGCAATTTTTGAGAAACGCTTTGAGGATCGTTTCCGGCTTGTTTAATAAGCCTTGGCGCCAAACCTTCTTTATCATCAAGCATCACTTGAAGCAAATGCTCCGGCGCCACAAACTGATTTGAGAGCCTGCCTGCTAAATTTTGAGCATTTTGAATAAGTTCTTCGCTTTTTTCTGTTAATTTTTCCTGTATCATTTTAATCACCTCTATAAAAAAATATAGGAAGCTGAATTTTCAAAAGCAAGTTTCGTGTGAATAACAGCAAAAAAAAGCCCCATAATGCATAAATCGTGCTATTTTTCTTAAAACAGGAGAAAACCATGAAACAAAAATTCAAAAATATATTCTGGGATGTTGACGGCGTTTTGGCCGATTTGAATTTTGCTTACTTTAATTTTTTAAAAAATCATCCGAAATATCGCGATACATATCAAAACCTAAAGTGGGAAGATTTGCCGACCGTCCTGCCGATTGCCGAAAAATACGGTGCGCTCGAGCTTAAAACGCACCCAACCTGCGGCATTCAAATGGATAAAGACTTTTGTGCAAGTCCCGAGTTTTTTGAAAACAGACCGCTTTATAAAGATGTTATTGAAACATTAAAAGAACTTCATCAAAAAGGCTATAAACAATTTACCATGTCTGCCACGTTTAATGTTGAAGTGAAAAAGAAATTTTTAAATAAACTGCTTGCTGATGTCACCGATTTTTTAACCATCGAATGTGTCGAACATAAAGCTTTTATGCACGATAGCGCCAAAGTGGACCAGCTTAAATATTGCCTTGAAAAATATAACCTTCAAAAGGAAGAAACCGTTTTGGTCGACGACCGAATTTATAATATTGACGCCGCTTTAACCGTGGGTATTTTTCCTGTTCGCATGCGCTGCGAATTCACAACACCGCTTCCTCAACTTCCTCAATACAAAAATGTTCCCGAAGTACATAACATGATTGAATTTAAAAACTGGCTTGAGCAAAATTAAATCATTTTAAAAAATAATTGACAAAACACAAAATAAGTATTACCATGCAAATGATACTTTATAATGATTTCAATTAACTAAAAATAATTATCCTATGAATGCGAAAGATTTTGCTTTGGCAGAAGGTCTTTATAATGTCCTTTGTCTGCCATCTGATTGCTACACTCAAAGTGGTGATCTCAAAAAATGCGACTATGTCGTCGCCATCGATGACGATGTCACATCTGCCATCCATGCCGTCAAAGCGGCCCGCCAAATCAAAGAAACCTACGGATTTTTTCCGACAATTCTCTGTGTCGGCGGTCAGGGAATATTAAGCCGCCATCTCTATGGCCGAACAGAAGCTGAAGTTTTAGCAGATGTTTGCCGGCGCCTCGGTTACCCGAAAGACCTGATATGGCATCAAGGCTTAAATTCAGGCCGTAACACCGGTGAAAACATCAAAAACATCGCCAAAGTCACACATGCACATTTCAGACATCAACCGACTGTTCTGTTCTGTGTCACAAAGCGCCAATCTCTGCGTTATATCCTAACGCAGCAAAAGCAAGAGCCTTACCTCAAGGCCTGCTGGTACGTCATCGAAGAACCTTTTCAAAAGGCGTGTAAATTGATGAATGCCAAGTCGCTGTGCGGCGGTGAAATGATGGTTCATGAAATTGCAGCGATCTTGCCGCGTTGCCAGCAGTATGCCGGAACGTACCAAGAGTACCCGCCCTTTGAGATTACGGCAATCGATTTTTTAAGCCATGCCGCCTATTTGGCTCAAAAGTATTGCTTAAAACTCGGTGGCAAACCTCGCTACAATGCACCAATAGAGTGCATTGGCATCGACAAGTTCAGTCTGATCGACTATCTACGTTATGCCCGCCTCTGGTTGGCGCTCGTCTTCAGCAGAAGAAAAATTCTGTCTGCCATTGATGATGAGATTTGGGGTGAAAATTTCAACCATGCCATCTCAAAAGCCGAAAAGATGCTTTAACAAAAAAAAGATCTCTGATATCAGAGGTCTTTTTTTTGTTTATAAGATTGACTTTATTTTTTTGAGGTGTTAGAACAAAAAAAAATCTTAAATGGACAAGTTCAATGCCAAAAAGAAATAATATTAAAATTTATGAAAAAGAAGATTTTCAAGGTATGCGCAAAGCAGGAAAACTCGCTGCCGAGTGCTTGGATTTTATTACGCCTTATGTGGTGCCCGGGGTCACAACCGAAAAACTTGATGATTTGTGTCATCAATTTATTGTAGATCACGGTGCTATTCCGGCTTGCTTAAATTATCACGGATACCCTAAAAACGTTTGTATCTCAACAAACCATGTGATTTGTCATGGCATTCCGTCTATGGATCAAAAGCTTTCGGAAGGCGACATCACAAACATCGATGTCACGGTTATTTTAGACGGTTGGTTTGGTGATACGAGCCGAATGTATTATGTCGGAGAGCCGAAATTAAAAGCCAAACGCCTTTGCGAAGTGACCTACGAATGTTTAATGCGCGGCATTGATGTCGTCAAACCGGGAGCCCATTTTGGGGATATCGGTGCTGTGATTGAAGAATACGCGCATTCATACGGTTATTCTGTTGTGGATATGTTTTGCGGGCACGGACTTGGCAAAGTTTTTCATGATGAACCGAATGTGATGCATTGCGGCGTCAAAGGAACAGGCCCCGTGATGGAAGAAGGTATGTTTTTTACCATTGAGCCGATGATTAATATCGGCAAAAAAGACGGACTTATCTTATCAAACGGTTGGACGGCCGTCACACGCGATAAAAGTTTATCGGCACAGTTTGAACACTCCATGGGCGTGACTAAAGACGGGGTGGAGGTGTTTACATATTCTCCGAAAGGTTTGGATAAACCGCCCTATAAACTTTAATCAGATTGTTTTATCTTTCGCATAGCAATAATCGGATATCGGACAATTCTTGCAATCGGGTTTGATGGCTTTGCATGTATGACGTCCGAATAAAACAAGCCAATGATTGGCGTTTTTAATGTATTTTGCAGGCAAAACTTTAACCAAATCATCTTCGACTTCGCGCGGGGTTTTACCATCCGACAAATCAAGACGATGAGCAATACGAAAAACATGCGTGTCAACCGCGAGTGTCGGCTGATTAAACCACACATTTAAAATAACATTGGCTGTTTTGCGCCCAACCCCCGGCAGATTTTCAAGATCTGCTCTGCTTGAAGGAATATCACCGTTAAATTTACTGACAAGCTCGCTGCTTAAAGCCATAATGTGTTTGGCTTTGTTGTTATAAAGGCCAATAGTTTTAATGTGTTCTTTTAATTTATCAATCCCGAGATCAAGCATTTTTTGCGGGGTATCAGCAATTTCAAAAAGCGATTTGGTTGCTTTGTTCACACCTTTATCGGTCGATTGTGCCGACAAAACAACGGCAACAAGCAAGGTATACGCATTTTTATATTCAAGCTCTGTTTTCGGATCCGGATCAATCGCATCAAAAAGTTGCATAATCGAAAGAATATTTTTATTCATGCTTTCACACCTCCGGCACCGGCAGCTTTCGGCGCTGTTTCATCCAAAGGCCAACGCGGACGCGGCTTAAAATCTAAAGGCGATGTTAAACCTTTTTGAAAACGCTCTAAACCGGCATAAGCAATCATCACACCGTTATCTGTGCAATACTTCAGCGGAGGCGCCGCAAAAATCAGGTCATTTTGAAGGGCTAATTCTTTCAGATGATTTCGCAAATACATATTTGCCGCCACACCGCCCGAAACAACCAAGTGCTTGCCTTGAGGACATTCTTTTTTGAAAATCTCAATGGCCATTTTTAATTTTTGAACCAAACAATCGGTTGCGGCTTCTTGAAATGAAGCACAAATGTCTGAAATATCACGATCGGGGATGTCGGCATGAGAAATATCGCCATCTAAAGTGTATGATTCAATGATTTTTCGAACAGCGGTTTTTAAGCCTGAAAATGAGAGATTGCAATCTCCCGAATGCAAAAGCGGTCTTGGGAGATGAAAGCGGTCTTTATTGCCAAGCATCGCCCGCTTTTCAAGCTCCGGTCCCCCCGGATACCCGAGCCCGAGCATTTTGGCCGTTTTATCAAAGGCCTCGCCGGCTGCGTCATCAATAGTTGTTCCCAAACGCTTAAAATCGCCCACCCCTTTGACAATCAAAATTTGACAATGACCGCCGGAAACGAGCAAAAGTAAATAAGGATATTGTACATCTTCGGTTAATCTCGCGCACAGGGCGTGCCCTTCTAAATGATTAACGGCAATAAACGGTTTGTTAAGCGCCAAAGCAAGTGCCTTGGCTGTCATGACCCCAACCACAACCCCGCC
>DFFP01000024.1:56014-60261 GCA_002372275.1 Alphaproteobacteria bacterium UBA3773
CCCCGCCGATGAGCCCGGGGCCTGACGCCGCGGCAACCGCATCAATCTGATCAAGCTTAATACCTGCTTTTTGAACAGCCTCAGATATAATATCATCAATAAGGTCAAGATGTGCACGCGCCGCCACTTCAGGCACAACCCCGCCAAATGCATGGTGCTCAGCTTGAGTTAAAACGGCGTGGCCTAAAATTTCGCGTTTTTCATTTACCAGCGCGGCCGCTGTCTCGTCACAACTGCTTTCTATACCGAGAATAATCATTTTTTTTGAACAAATCCTATCTATTTAGTTGCTAAATTTTTTTTACGTTATAAACTATAAAAATAAAATTGCCAAGAATTATATCATTTGAAGGACATAAAAATGAAATCTGAACTGAAAAAAGAAAAACCTGCCGCAAAGAAATTTATTATCGGAACTCTTGTAGTTTTTATGGTGATTGCTTCAAGTGTAGCCGTTCTTTTGAAATATCCGCAAATTTTTCAACATCGGTTTATGGCTCAAAATGAAGTCAATGATTTATTACTGACACGTGTTGAAATTTTAGAGAAAAAAATAGCCACACTTGAAAACAAATCTTCACCGGTTCAACAAAAAGACATCACGGATCTGCGCGCCAAGTTCGATCATTTTTCAAAAGATATCAATCAATCGCTTTCCTTCAAAGCAGAAACAAGTGATGTTTCTCGTCTTTTGCATCAGGTTGCACAGCTTGAAACAAAAGTCAAAGCTTCCGGCTCACAAAATGCGCTGATTTTAACAGCTTTAGGCTTCGTTGAAAATGCCTCAAAAAACGGCCAACCGTTTGTTTACGAAGCTTCTGTCTTAAAAGGAATTTGCATGGGAACAGAGCTTGAAAGCGATGCCGAACAAATTTCAAAAATCGCTCTTAATGGTATCAATACAGATCAAGAATTGATTGAAAAATTCCAAATCATCTACGATGAAGCGCTTCAGACTTCAACGCAAATGCAACAACGTGAAACGGTTCCCGATATTCGAAGTGATTGGAAAGCATTTTTACTTTATAAGCTCAAACATTTAATCGTTTTTGAAAAAATCAAAAAACAAAACGAAACCATGAAAACATCAGAAAAAGAAGTTCTTCAAACCGTTCAAAAAGGCGATTTTGCAACGGCGTTTCATTTAATGGAAAGTTTGCCGTTTTTCCAAACGGAAAACTTTGAAATTTGGAAAGAAACATGCCGGAAACGGGCAGATTTTGAACAGCTGGTCGAAAAAATGAAAGCATACACACTCGGCGCTCTCAAGGTTGAAATAATAAAAAAATAAGAGAAAAACATGAAAACACGTATCACTCTTTTAGTTCTCATTTCAGCATTTATCGGATGGATTGTTTATTTAATCGATAAAAGCGGGCGTGTTTTGGTCACCTACGACGGCGAAACATGGAAAATACCGGCTTTTGAATTTGCTTTTTGGCCGTGTTTTTGTTTCATGCTTTTATTGGTCATAGCAGAATGCCTTGTTTTATTTTGGTATAAAAAACTCAAACAAGATATGCGCGCTTGCTCAAAAGAGCAAGACTTAATGGCCAAAACAGATGTCAATGTCGCGCTCTCATCTGTTTTAAAAACGATGACGGCGATTACGGAAGGCGACATGAAGACGGCAGAAAAACACTTAAAAGAATTAAAAGAAAAAATCGGCGACAGCGCCATTATTGACCTTTTGAAGCTTAAAATCTTAAAAGGCGAAAAAAAATTTGATGAAGTTGAAAAACTCTCCTCAAAACTCTTAAAAACAAAAGGTGAAGAACTGGTCGGCTTAAAAGCGATGATTGAATCATCATCCAAAAACAAAGAATTTGATAAAGCGCTGATTTCAGCCAATAAAGCATTTGAAATCAGACAAGATTTATATTGGGTGATCGAAAACACATTTCGCTTGCGTGCCATGGCGTCCGATTGGCATGGTGCCATTGAAGTTTTAGAGGTCGCGCACAAGAAAAAAATGATTGATCCGAACAAATACTTTAGCATGAAAGCTGTCAGCCTTTATGAAATGGGTTTAGCCTATGCCAAAAACAAACAAGAAATGCTTTTCGAAAAATGCATGGAAGAAGCCTATAACTTATGTCCTTCATTTGTTCCGTCTGCTTTGAAATGGGCAGAATGTGAGTCCAAAAAAGATAAAATCAGGTTAGCTGAAAAAATCTTAAAAGAGGTCTGGCGCGTCTGCCCGACATATGACATTGCAAAAGCTTATTTAAAACTTTTCAGCGCCGAGACACCCCAAGACCATGTTCACAGAATGGAAAGTTTTGCGCTTTTGAATGTTTCAAATCCGTCACTGAACAATTACATTTTAGCAGAACTTGATATGAAAGCTAAATTTTACGACCGGGCTAAATCCGAATTTGAGATTTTTTTAATCAACAATCCGGCCACCAAAAAAATTGCAAAACTGATTGCTAAATACGAAAAAGAGGTCAACAAAAATTTGAAAGCCGAACAAAAATGGCTTAAAAAAGAACAAAATTGCGCTGAAGATAATGTGTACAGATGTTCTTCATGCAACAGGGTTGAAAAACACTGGACACCTTTTTGTAAAGAGTGTGGTGGTTTTAATACATTTGAGTGGTTACTTTATGTGAAAAAAACAGGAGAGTAGAATGGATACACCGATTTTAAAAGACATATGGAAACAAAAATATGAGATTGTTTCCGAACAGCTGAAAAAAATTAAAACAGTTCAAAGTGTCGCAACAGGTTTTAATGCCAATATCGATGCCGTCTATCACATGAGCGGTCAAAAATTATCGGAGCTTATAAAAAAATATAATCTTTCCGTCGCCGAACTGACCGATATTACGCATTGCCAAATCATAGATGAAATTGATTTTATCAAGGGCGTTTTTAAAACTTTTACAAAAGGAATCGCCGAAGAATGGATTTGTGAAAATAAACACATTTACGACTGGTTGCAACAAGAAATCGGTTATGACAAACTCCAAATCGGCGGACAAGGCGGAATTATCGCCAATGTTCTCTCAAACATCGGCGTTCAAAAAGTCGTTGCCCATGCCAATTCGCTTCCGGCCATTCAAGCCGCCCAATTTTCGCAAAATGAAAATTTATTTTCGTTTGATGAAAACGGCGAAATGAAACAGATTTCTAAAATTGACCGAAAAAACGACATTCCTTTAATGCATTGGATTATCGAGTTTAAGCGAGGCGATCGTTTTGAACTTGAAGGCGTAACATATAAATGTCCGCGTGCCAACAGATTTATTGCCACCTACGATCCGCTTAACCTCAATTTGGTGCTTGATGAAAACTTTATGAACTATCTCCAAAACGAAAATTTTGATTTTGTGATGCTTTCAGGTTTTCATGCTCTTCTTTCTCAAAATAATGGCGAGTCGCTGATTAAAAATGTTGCAGAGCGCCTTAAAAAATGGAAAGAAAAGGCCAAAGATACCATTTTACATATTGAAGTTGCTTCCACCCAAGACACAATTATCCGAACATCAATTGCCAAAGAATTGTTACCTCTTGCCGATTCGATTGGGATTAATGAGCGCGAAACAATCGACTTTTTAGAGGTCATGGGTGAAAAAAGCTTAGCCCAGCGATGTGAAGACCACACAACTTCCGAAAATTTAATCAAAGGCCTTGCAAAAATTAAAGAAAAAACGGGCGTCAAGCGCGCCGAACTTCATATGTTCGGCCTATATGCCACCTTACAAGACAGAGATTTTAAATTTTCAAATGAGTCCAATTTGAACGGAATGATCACAGCCTCTGTTGTGGCTGCCTCCAAAGCCAAAACGGGCGAAGTCAATCTGCAAAACATCAAAGATATTACCTATGAAGTCTCAGATGTCGGCCTAATTGAGCTCAGCAGCTTGGCTCTTGCCTTAAGTCAACCCGAACTACCTGTCACGGGGCAAGGCCGATGCCGCAACTGGGAACTGACGGCCGTTCCGACAATTTTAATTGAAAATCCGATCAGCTTGGTTGGAATGGGCGACACCATTTCAGCTTTATCTCTTATAGCAGCAAGGTAGAATTCAAAGGAAAAGCCCTTGTGGTTGGCAAGGGCTGAAAGGAGGAGATGAAAAAATATTTATTTTTTACGTTCTTAATGTACACCCAAAAATGATACTTTGTCAAGAACAGAAAAATTATTTTTTTTATCAAAAACGAAAAATAAGTCTTGCAAAATAAAATCTTTTGCGTTAATAAAGAAAAACGTCGATGCGCCCGTAGCTCAATTGGATAGA
>DFFP01000013.1 GCA_002372275.1 Alphaproteobacteria bacterium UBA3773
CCCTCAGCGCGTACCAGTAAAAAAAGCCACCTTTTAAGGTGGTTTTTTTGTTGGTTAAGTGCGACGGGGATAAGAACCCTCGACAAAGAGGGTTCGACGACGAGTGAGAGGCGGGCGTCAGAACGCCGGTTCGGCATAGCCGAACGAATGAGGAGCATGAAATAATCCCTCAGCGCGTACCAGTAAAAAAACACCTTTACTTATATGTAAAGGTGTTTTTTTTCTTTCAGGCATTTGCTAATACCCTTGCCAGATCCGTAAAGGAAGCATCTTCAGGGATTGTAAATCCGCTATAATCTTCCAAAATGACGGAGGGCTTGCCGGTGACTTTCTCGATGGCTGCGACCAAGTCGAACAGGTAGGGCCACGGGATAGTGCCGCCGCCAATCCTTGCTTGTTTCAAACGAGAAACAGTCAGACCTGTTTTCTGCGCAAGAATCTCCAAGACATCATCCGGGCTATACTTTCCCAGCTGATCGGCGCACCACTGAGCAATGGTCGGACATCTGAAAAGGCGAGGGCGTTGTTCCCAACCAAATCTGTTCTGAAAGTGTTTCGCAAACACTGCCAACTCATTTCTGAAGACACTTGCAAGCTGACCACCGATAATGGGGCGGTATGCTTCACGACCGACTAACGCACGCTTATCACAAAGCGAGGGGGTTGACTGAGCTAATCTTAGCCCAACATAGTCAACAAGTAAATTAACATTACACATAATTGTTGGATTTTATTTGGTTATATAATTTAAGAAAAATTTTTGCTTAACTCATATGCTAACACAAACAAATTTAAAATCAAGAACTTTTTTTGACAAAATTTTATTTTTTTTATTATTTATCACCGATACGCAATGCTTCGATAAAGGCAGATTGCGGCACTTCGACCTTGCCGAATTGGCGCATACGCGATTTTCCTTCTTTTTGTTTATCAAGAAGTTTGCGCTTACGCGTCACATCACCGCCATAACATTTTGCCGTTACATCTTTTCTTAAAGCCGAAATTGTCTCTCTGGCCACAATGCGCCCGCCGATTGCGGCTTGAATCGGAATTTTAAATAAATGTCTCGGGATTAAATCTTTTAATCTTTCACAAATTTGCCTGCCGCGTGATTCCGCCTCGCTTCTGTGGCATAAAAAGGCCAAAGCATCCACCGGCTCTTCGTTAATTAAAATTTGAACTTTGACCAAATCAGACGGTTCATCACCGATGAGTTCATAATCAAAGCTGGCATACCCGCTTGAAATCGATTTTAATCTGTCATAAAAATCAAACACAATTTCGTTTAACGGAATTTTATAAACAGCCATAGCACGCGTTCCGACATAAGTCAAATCAAGCTGAACACCGCGTCTTTCAGTGCAAAGTTTTAACACTGAACCTAAATACTCATCCGGCACCAAAATGGTGGCTTTAACCATCGGCTCTTTGATTTCGGAAACCGTGCTCAAATCCGGCATATCCGCAGGGTTATGTAAAATCATTTCCGTGCCGTTTGAAAGTTTGAGATGATACGCCACCGAAGGCGCCGTTGTGATGATATCCAAATCAAATTCTCTTTGCAGGCGCTCTTCAATAATTTCCATATGCAAAAGCCCTAGAAAACCGCATCTGAATCCAAGACCCAAAGCTTCGGAATTTTCATTGGTGTAGTTGATGCTGGCATCATTTAATTTGAGTTTTGCAAGCGCATCTTTTAAGGCATCATATTGGCTGGAATCAACCGGAAAAATCGAACAAAACACAACAGAAACGGAAGGCTTAAATCCTTCTAACATATTTTCACACGGTCTTTTTGTTTCGGTAATAGTGTCACCGATATGACAATCGGAAACAGATTTGATGCTTGCCGTTAAAAAGCCGATTTCGCCGGCGCTTAACTGTTCTTTATCTTGCATTTTAGGAGTAAACACACCGATTCGGTCAATTTGGTAGGTCGCGCCGTTTGACATCATCGTGATGTTCATCTTCTTTTTTAAGACACCATCATGGATCCGAACCAAAATCACAACCCCGAGATAGCTGTCATACCAACTGTCAATCAAAAGTGCTTTCAAGGGTGCGTCAACATTTCCACGAGGCGCCGGTAAGTTTTTCACGATCGATTCTAAAAGAATCGGCACCCCTGCCCCTGTTTTTCCGGACGTTTCAACAGCATTTGATGTATCAAGCCCGATCACATCTTCAATTTGTTCTTTAACTTTTTGTGTGTCAGATGAGGGTAAATCCACCTTATTTAAAACAGGTAAAATTTCATGATCATTTCCGAGGGCTAAATAAACATTCGCAAGTGTTTGAGCCTCTACCCCTTGCGTGGCATCCACTACCAAAACAGACCCTTCACAAGCCGCCAGCGAGCGCGACACTTCATAAGAAAAGTCAACGTGTCCGGGGGTATCCATTAAATTGAGTTGATAAGTCTGACCGTCATTTGCTTTATATTCGAGGCGAACTGTTTGTGCTTTGATTGTAATTCCGCGCTCTTTTTCAATATCCATAGAATCCAAAACCTGTTCCGTCATTTCACGTTTGGAAAGTCCGCCGCAAAGCTCAATCATTCGATCGGCAAGTGTTGATTTTCCGTGATCAATATGAGCAATAATCGCAAAATTTCTAATCAAATTTAAATCGGTCATGTTTCTTCCTTATATAATGTCCCTATTTGATAAAGTATTTTTTTAAATTGCGCAATATCTTATTGAATAAAATCAAAAAATATGTTTTAATATAGACAAATTTTCTTAAAAAAAAGGCGTAGTTATCATGAAAAAAATGATTGATGTTGATTTCGGATCCTCCCGTTATGATGAATTAGTTGAGCTCAGATATAAGGTTTTGCTTGAACCGCTCGGTTTGAAGTTTTTAGATTCTTTTAGAGATAAAGAGGTTTCATATCTGCATATCGGTTGCGTCGAGAATTTAGATGACAAATTGGTCGGAGGCCTGATTTTAGCGCCTGTAAATGACCATGAAATCCGTTTGATGCAGGTTGCTGTTGATCCGGTTCATCAGGGTGAAGGCGTCGGTCGTGAAATGGTCAAATACGCTATCGGTCGCGCTCAAGAGGCAGGATACACAAAAATTGTGATGCACGCCATGCTCTCTGTCGTGGCGTTTTATGAAAAACTCGGTTTTAAGCAGGAAGGAGAGATTTTTGAAGAGCAAGGAATTACTTTTGCAAAAATGGTGAAAAAAATCTAGAAAGGTTTGTCAGATGGCGTTTAATGAAATAACATTATCTTATATTTTGCATTCCCTTCCCGGAGATAAATCTGATATACAAACACCTCAAAAACCATTGGCTTTTTCTTGGGATTATGAAAGGGATGTTCATAATTTTAAAGAAGAAAAAAAGCAATTTGATTTAGCAAAAAAAACATATGATTATAATAAGAAGCTTGAATTTTTAGAACGTTGGCGTGATAGGTACAATCAAAACGACACACCAACCGGTCAAAGACTTTTAAAAAATCTTGATATACTCATTAAAAATACAAAAAAAGACATTCAAAAAAGAGAAGACTTTTACCAGCTTATTGCTCATTTTCACATTGCTCATCAAAATAAAGATATCAAACAAGAAATTGATGCCTTGCAAGAAATTTATAAGAAAGCAGACACATTTATTTATAGAGATGCTTATAGGCGAAAAAAATGGTTGCTTGACCATCGTCAAAATTTGCCTTTTTCCTCTTATCCCATCAAAGGAGGTACGGCGCGCATGCGGGCAGAACTTTCTCTACATATTGCAAGAAGGCTTTCAAAACTATATAAAGAAAATTTCGAGCTTGCTTCTCAATATAAAGAAAATCCATATGAATGGCAGCAACACAGCAAAGATTGGGAAGACGAAGCTTCGAGGCAGTATCAAAACAGTTGCCGTGCCATAGAACATAGCTCTAATCCAAACGCAAATGATTACAAACCCTTCGGGCAAGATGCATTTGAAAGCGGTGGATTATACGGACCTGAAGTTTTTTCAAAAAGAATTGAAAAAATTTTAAGTGAATCTCTTGCTGAAAAAAATGAAGATGAAACAGAGTCTCCTAAACCTGAAAACGGCACATATAACGGTATGCCGTCTCTTTTTTCACAAGAAATGTTAAATGAAATGATTGATAAGCATTTCAGAGATTAGTCTCCTAAATAGAGCTGGCTTTTTTTATATTTTTTAATACCAAATCGAAGTAAAATCCCTATAATGGCTGCAATCGGAACGGCAACCATCAGTCCTAAAAATCCGAGCAATACCCCGCCTGATAACAACGCAAACATGACCCAAACAGGATGAAGCCCGATTTTATCTCCGACAAGTTTCGGTGTTAAAAAGTTTCCTTCAAAAAATTGACCGATCACAAAAATAACAATCACCTCGATGACTTTGGTGTAACCGGAGTATTGTGAAGTTGCTAAAATGATACTGAGTATAAATCCTGTAATACTTCCGACATATGGAATAAATGAAATAATTCCTGAAATGAAACCAACCAAAAGTCCGAGTTCAAGCCCAATCAAATTAAGGCTCAATCCGTAAAATGTGCCAAGAATCACACACACGCTGAGTTGTCCACGCAAAAAACCGGATATTGCTCGGTCTATGTCAGAAAAAATACCTTGAATATCTTTTCGAGATTTTTGAGGTAATAATGTTTTAATTTTTTGAACAAACACGCCCCAATCGCGCAACATGTAAAATGCCACCACAGGTGTAATCAAAAGAAGAGAAAAGATGTTGATAACAGCCGCACCGTTTTTCATGAGCCCCGTCATTATTTTTCCGCTGAACTTAAAGGTTTGAGTTATATTTTGAGAAACGAGAGCCCCGATATTTTCGGTTTCAAGTGTCGGAAAACGCTGCTGTAAATAGCCGAAAAGTTCTTCTATTTTTTGTGTGAGCGAAGATATATATTTCGGCGCAGAATCGGCAAAAATACTCAATTGGTTGCTTATCATCGAAAAAAGTAAAACAACAAGCGGAACCGCAATCAAGGTCAAAAGCAAAAACACAAAAACGGTTGCGATTGTTCTTGAGGCGCCGAGTTTTTCAAATTTAACCGCAAGCGGATCAAAAAGATATCCGAGAATAATGCCTAAAACAAAGGGCAACAGCACCGAACGCAAAAGATAGATAACGCTGCAAAATAAGCAAAACAGCGCAAACCAGACCAAAAAATCAGACTGATTTAATTTGGAAATAAATGTTTGTTTGGAAGTTTTCTTATCGCTTGTTCTGACTGCGGGCATTTTAATCCTCATTTTCAATGATATAATTTCCGTTTTTAAATTCTAAACTCAGACGATTTTCTTTTAAAATGTCGGTCAAATTTTCAATTGTCCCGGAAAAATCAACATCAAAAAGAACACGACCTTTTTCCATAGCGCCTGTTTCGATTTTTTTGATAACAGAAACAGAATTTAATTTTTGTTGAAGCAAAAGCCAATCTTTCAGGCTTTTATATTCAAAAACAGCTTTGATTTTACTTTTATATGCACTTTGAGCAATATCTTTTTCTTCTTCAATAGATGCAATATAGCTTACCATTTCTGAAATTGCTTTTTCAAACAAATCTTCATTTTCGCTAGAGACTAAAATGCGTTTTTCGCCTCCATTATATTTTTTAATCACAAGGACTAAAGTGTTTTGACCGGCTTTCACGGCATGAACAACATAGATTTTCTTTGCTTGCGTTAAAAATTGGAGTTTTTCATAAACCGCATTATTCATTTCATGAAACATATCAGCGTCTATAGCTGCGCGTATTGTTGGACTGTCTTCTATAACATCAATTTGAAGTGAACCTGCCTTAATTTCTCCTTTTTGAAGCAAAGCTGATCGCCAAATATTGCCATCTTCAAACAATACTTTTCCATCATATTCCGTATCCGAATACAAAGGAACAATCAAAACTTCGGAAGGCGTTGTCACAACACTGATCATATCATTTTCAATCATATATTGTTTCAAAAGGTCGCCGTTTATTTTAATATTTAAGTCAGCAATATAACCAGTTTTGGTACTTTTTTCTGCCATAACGATTGTTTCACTGATAAAATGAACCAATTGTTCATCAGTTAAGGTGTTCATTTTTTCAACATTTTCTTTTGTTGTTAAACGCTCGGCAACTTTTAACAAGGCCTGACGATACGCTTCTTTGATGGCCTCATTTTTTGCCACAGAAGCATTTTCAGCCTCTTTATTTATACTCACGCCTGCCTCAAAACTGACTTCTGCATGAAGCCCATGGGCTAAAAAAAACGACATTAAAAGGAAATTAAAAAAGATTTTTTTCATCAAAAGAAACCTTAAATGTTGTACTTTAAAAACATCGATAATTTATAATAAAAAAGTCTAAAAAGCAAAACTTTTTTATAGACTTTTTTTTGATATCGTGATTTACTGCCCGCAGATTATCAGTTAACATCAAAACAAGGAAAATTAAAATGTTAAGTCCTTATCTTATGAAACTCGTTGAAAGAGCTTCAAAAAATAAAAAAACGATTGTTTTACCTGAAGGTGAAGATGAACGCGTCTTAGAAGCAGCTTATTTGGCTGTTCAAAGTGACGCTGTCCATCCGATTGTGATCGGCAATATCGAGCAGATGAAAGCTTTTTATGCAAAAAAAGGCTGGAATGACGAAAAAATCGAAATGATAGACCCTGTCCTTTCTCCGCGCTTAAAAGAATATACTGATTTGCTCTTCAAACTCCGTCAGGCCAAAGGAATGACTGAAGAAGAAGCCGCTAAAACAGCTAAAATCCCGACTTTTTTTGCAACACTGATGGTTAAATCCGGCCATGCCGACGGTATGACATCGGGGGCTTGTCACTCCACAGCCGACACCGTTCGTCCTGCGCTTCAAATCATTAAATCAAAAGACCCGTCCATGAGCGTTTCAGCATTCTTTTTGATGGTCTCAAACGGTGAGCCTTATATTTTATCTGATTCCGGCTTAATCATCAATCCGACTGTTAAAGAACTTGCGGATATTGCCGTCACTTCAGCCATATCTGCCATTCAATTCGGGATTGAGCCGAATGTGGCACTTTTATCATATTCAACTAAAGGCTCGGCCAAAGGCGAAAGTGCTGCAAAAGTGATTGAAGCCACACAAATGGCATTACAAACACTTCAAACAGAACCTTATAAAAACTTAAACATTCATCTCGACGGTGAATTACAGGCTGATGCCGCGCTTGTTGAAAGTGTTGCCTCACGCAAAGCTCCCGGCAGCGTTGTCGGCGGAAAAGCAAAAGTTTTGGTTGTGCCGAACTTAGATGCCGGAAACATATCTTATAAGCTTTTGCAAAGACTGGGCGGATGCGAAGCATACGGGCCGATTTTGCAAGGCTTAAATGCCCCTGTTAATGATCTTTCACGCGGTGCTTCACCTGAAGATATTTTAGGCGCCATGGCAATCACTGCTATTCAAGCTCAAAACTAACTTTATTAAAGGAACATATCAATGAAAAAAATTTTAGTTATCAACTCAGGATCTTCTTCCTTAAAATATCAACTTTTTAATGTGGATGGCGAGCAGTATGATGCCGTTGCCAAAGGTATTGCCGAGCGTATCGGAACAGACGGTGCAAACATTACCTTAAAAATCGGCGATAACAAACAAACAAAAGTTATTCCGATGCCAACACATAACGAAGCATTTAAGGCTGTGATTGATTTTCTCTTAAGCGGACCCTTAGGTGATATTAAAGAATTATCGGCTGTCGGACATCGTATTGTTCACGGCGGCGAAGTTTTTAAGCATTCGGTTAAAATCACTGATGACGTGATGGCTCAAATTAAAGAACTTGAAAGCTTAGCTCCTCTTCATATGCCGGCCAACATTGCAGGAATCAAGGCCGTTGAAGCATTATTGCCGGGCATCCCGCAAGTTGCTGTTTTTGATACAACATTTCATCAAAGCATGGCAAAAGAAACATTTATGTATGCCCTACCGCTGGAATGTTACACAAAATATAAAGTCCGCCGTTACGGTTTTCACGGTATTTCGCATGATTATGTTTCAGGCGTTGCAGCTGACTTAATTGGTAAAAAAGGCAAAATTATCACATGCCATCTCGGAAACGGCGCTTCGATTTCAGCCATTGATAACGGAAAATGCGTTGACACAACGATGGGCTTTACCCCTCTTGCCGGTATCATTATGGGTACACGCTCCGGAGACATTGATCCGTTTATACCGCTTTATCTTCAAAAGATACTTGGAAAATCTTCTGCCGAAGTTGATACATTATTAAACAAACAAAGCGGTATGCTTGGCATTTGCGGTGATTCTGATAACCGAGATGTTGAAGTTCGTTTTGAAAAAGGCGATGAAACGGCAGTCTTGGCGATGAATATGTATGTTCACAGCATTGTCCATTATATCGGTGCTTACATTGCCGAACTCGGCGGTGTGGACGCTATTGTCTTTACGGCAGGTGTTGGCGAAAACGGTTCTATTTTACGCCGTTTGGTGATGGAAAAACTCGCTTATCTCGGAATTGGGATTAACGAAGAAAACAATAAAAAACGTGGTCAAACACTCGAAATTTCGACTCCTTCTTCCAAAGTTCGTGTATTTGTAATTCCGACAAACGAAGAATTGATGATTGCTAAAGACACCATGCGCTTGGCATTTTAGTTTATATTCAGTAAAAAAAAGAACCTACCGGCTAAACCGATAGGTTCTTTTTTATAATAACTTTTGTTTTAATTACATATCAAGTGCTTTACGATAGGTATCAATCAAAAGTTCTTGTTCATCTCTGTCTGCCGCATCCATTTTTCTGAGTTTTAAGATAGCACGCATAATTTTGACATCAAAACCTGCACTCTTTGCTTCAGCAAAAACTTCACGAATATCTGTTGAAATTTCTTTTTTATCTTCTTCTAATTTTTCGATTCTTTCGATAAGCGACCTTAATCTGTCACTTGCAATTCCGCCGACTTCAGCCATTTTTTTTCTCCATTTGTTATTAAATTTTAATAAAACGGAAAATAACAAAAAAAAAAGTGTTTTACAAGTTCTATTTTAGGATTATATTGCACTCAAAATTCAAACAAAGGAAAGAATCATGCCTCAAAATACCAGTACAAAAATTTTAGCTACCATCGGTCCCGCCACATCTGATAAAGATATTTTAGAAAAACTGATTGATGCCGGCGCAGATGCTTTTCGTTTTAATTTTTCACACGGCACACACGAAGAACACCAAAAGCGCTTCGAAATGATTCGTGAAATAGCAAAGCAAAAAAACAAACATATTTCCATTGTGGCTGATATGCAAGGACCGAAACTTCGAGTCGGAACTTTTCAAAAGGGTGAAATTACGCTCCAAAAAGAGCAAAGTTTTACGCTTGAACTTGAAGCGTGCATAGGTGATGAAAATCACGTTCAACTCCCTCACCCCGAAATTTTTGCAGCGGTCAAAACAGGCGATAAACTTCTCTTAAATGACGGTAAAATTATTCTGGAAGTCACAGGTAAAGATTCTTCTCACATCTATACAAAAGTTTTGGTTGAAGGTCCGCTTTCAGATCATAAAGGGGTAAATTTACCAAATATTAAGCTCCCGATTTCTGCCTTAACCCCAAAAGATAGAAAAGATTTGGCTTTTGCTTTAGATTTAGGGGTTGATTGGGTCAGTTTATCATTTGTTCAAAAAGCAAGTGACGTACGCGAAGCAAAAGAACTGATCAACGGCCGCGCTTTGATTATCTCCAAGCTTGAAAAACCGAGCGCCATTGATGAACTCGATGAGATTATTTCGCTTTCTGACGCGATTATGGTCGCACGCGGTGATTTAGGCGTCGAATGTCCGCTTCAAACAGTTCCCGTTTTGCAAAAAAAGATTATTTCTGCCTGCCGAAAACAATCCAAACCCGTGATTGTTGCAACACAAATGTTAGAATCCATGATTTCATCTCCAACACCGACCAGAGCAGAAGTTTCAGACGTTGCAACAGCTGTATATGATATGGCTGATACGGTTATGCTTTCGGCCGAAACAGCTGTCGGTGCCTATCCGGTTGAAGCTGTTTCGATGATGCACCATACCATTGAAGAGGTTGAGCACGACCCGCATTATATTAAAATGCTGAGCAATAATCCGTCGCACTGTTGTGAAACAGAGTCTGAGGGAATCACATATGCCGCCAAAGAATTATCCGAAGTTTTGCAAAATGTGGTCGCAATTGTGACGTTCAGTAACTCCGGATTTACGACTTTTTCGATGGCAAAGGAACGTCCGGCTCTTCCGATTTTAGCTATCACGCCACATGACAATGTTGCGAATCGTTTAGCCATTGTTTGGGGGGTTCATGCCGTCACCGATGAAAAAGTGTTCCAAAATTTTGATATGATTGAAGAAATTTCAAGCAGACACATTCTTGAACTCGGCTATGGCAAAAAAGGCGACTGCATTATTACAACAGCAGGCTATCCGTTTGGTAAAACACACCAAACAAATATGCTTCATACGGTCAGAATTAAATAAATACGATCATTATTCTTTCACAATGATTGTATATCGAACGCCCGGATCTCCTGTTGCGTCAAGCATCAGGAGATTTTCGTAGTTTCTTTTATAAAAACCGCGCAGTTCCACTTTGCCTGTTTCTTGAGCTTTATATGTAAAAATACGTCTTCCGCCGGCGCCAAGCATCGGTCCTTTTTTAGCGATAAACTCACTATTAACTTCAACAATGACATTTGATCTTTTCGGCTCGGTTAAAAATCCCCATGCATAGCCGGTTGTGGGGTTTTCAGGTAAATCAATCTTGAAAACTTCACCTTGCCTTAAATGTAGAGTTTTTCCGCTGTCTGTCTGCATAAGAACAGAACGCTCACAGGCAATTAACAAAAAACATAACAAAATCGCAAAAATTTTTCTCATCACCAATCACCTCTTTTCTATTATAATATAGCATATTTTTGAAGGTAATACAAGCGTATTTGGCTTAAAATTATTCAATAGTTTCTCTAAAGTGCCTACTTTACATTTTTCAGGCAATGGTATACCTTAACAAACAAATTGACTTTAATTTAATGGAGATCAGTAATGCGCGATGTTGTTCGCTTTCTTTTAAGATGTTTTTTTAAACTCACCAAAGTTCGTTTTGAAATGCGCTTTGATTTATCAGAGCTCCCAACAAAAGGTGTTTATATTTCAAATCACGTTTCGCTTGTTGACCCGATTGTGTTGTTTGCATTTTTGCCCGGCAATCCGATTTTTGCACTTCATGGTCAGCTTTATCGTAACTATTGGGTTCGACTACTGATGAAAACGGCAGACATTATGGAATACGGCAATTTAGACGTTCCGGATATCAAAAACTTAATTGAAAGCGTCAATTCAGGCAGACTTTGCATGATTTTTCCTGAAGGACGCATGACCACCAACGGAAATATCATGAAAATTTATGAATCGGCCGGCTTAATTGCCGACAAAACGGATTCGCCTGTGATACCGATTTGGATTAACGGTTTACAATATTGCCATTTTTCAAACACAAAAGGCAAATTGCCTCACCGCTACTTTCCTAAAGTCAAAATTGTGGTTGATAAACCGCGTCCGTTAAAACTTAAAGATAATTTACGCCATGTGCGTAATCATATTTCAAACGAAATTTATATGATTATGCGCGAGCAAATGTTCGAATCGATGTATGATCCGAAACAAACCGTTTTCACGCAACTGATTAAAGCTTCAAAAATTCACGCAAAACGTTGCTTCGGATTTAAGCGTCCGTATATTATGGAAGATATCACACGCAAACCCAAGAGTTTTAAGGATATTATGCTTGCTTCCTATGCTTTGGGGCGTTATTTTTCAAAAATTTCAGAACTTCACGAACCTGTTGCCGTCTTTTTGCCGAACTCGGTTGCTGCCATGTGTACCTTTTTCGGGCTCAATGCTTACGGTCAAGTTCCTGTGATGGTCAACTTCAGCACAGGCACACAAAATGTTGTGACCGGTCTTAAAACCGTTTTAGCCAAAAAGGTTATTACTTCGCGTACATTTATCAAAAAAGGCGGCTTTGAAGAAATGATTAAAGCTATCAAAGAAGCCGGTTTTGAAGTGATTTATTTAGAAGAAGTCGCCAAAAAGATTTCCGTATTTGCAAAAATTTTGGCTTTTCTTTCCTATAAAGTCAAATATGTTCCTTATAAAGCAACGCCTGATGACAGCGCCGTTATTTTATACACTTCAGGCTCTGAAGGTGCACCGAAAGCTGTTGTTCTTTCAAACAGAAACGTTATCTCAAATGTTTGGCAGATTGCCACTTTTGAAACCGTGAACAAAAGCGATGTGGTCTTAAATTCCATGCCGATTTTCCACTCGTTCGGCTTGGTTCTCGGCACACTGTATTCGCTTTATCAAGGCGCAAAAGTCTTTTTATATCCCTCACCTTTGCATTTCAGGGTGATTTCAGACTTGCTTTATGAACTGGGCGCCACCGTGATGATTGGCACGGACACATTTTTCAGAAGTTATGCCAAAATTGCTCACCCGCTTGACTTTAACTCGCTTCGTTTGTGCTATGCCGGAGCCGAAGGGGTTAAACTGGATACACGTAACATCTTAAACGAGCGCTTGGGTGCACGCTTAATGGAAGCGTATGGTTCCACCGAATGTTCGCCTGCCATTGCCGGTAATAACATGGTCTTTAACAAGTTCGGCACGGTCGGCAAACTTTGCCCCGGCATGATTTGTCGTTTAGACAAAGTTGATGGCATTGAAAACGGCGGAGAGCTCGTTGTGAAAGGTCCGAATGTGATGAAGGGTTACATTTTTGCCGATAATCCGGGCGTTTTGGTGCCGCCCGAAGACGGATGGTATCACACGGGCGATGTGGTTGAAATTGATGATATCGGCTTTATAAAAATTAAAGACCGCATCAAACGTTTTGCCAAAATCGGCGGTGAAATGGTTTCATTAAAGGCTGTTGAAAATATGATTAACCGCGCCTTTGAAGGCAAAGAAGATTTTGCATGCGGTGTTGTTTCCGTTCCGCATGAACGCAAAGGCGAGCAAATCATTGTGGTCACCAATGAAAAGAGTTTAACACTTGATAAAATAAAAGAATTTATCAAACAAAACGAATATCCGGAGCTTTATACCCCGCGTCAGATTTTATATCGCGATAAAATCCCGACATCGGGCACCGGCAAAGTCGACAATGTGACTTTGAAAAAAGAAGTGATGGAAGAGCTTAAAAACGCAGGATAAACATATATGGCGGCAATTATCAGGAAATATACGCTCGGTGAAGAAATTTTCAGCAGCATCGTTCATGGTATCGGGATTGCTTTCGGTGTTGCCGCGCTGACGGTTTTGGTTACGCTTACCTCAATTTATGCCAACGCTTGGGCTATTGTGGCAACGGCAATTTTCGGCGCGAGCATCATTATCATGTATTCTGCTTCCACCATATATCATGCCGTTCCATACGAAAAAGCCAAAAAAATCTTAAAAAAATTTGATCACATTTCCATCTATTATTTAATTGCCGGAAGCTATACGCCGTTTTTATTGGTACCCTTACGTGGCCAGGCAGGTTGGGTCATTTTCACAATCATTTGGAGTGCCGCTTTAATCGGAACATTACTCAAACTTACACTTCCGACAAATGGTGCAAAGCTTTGGTCTGTCGGACTATATCTTTGCATGGGCTGGGCAGTCGTTATTGTTTCAAAACAGTTATTCAGCGTTTTACCGACCTCAAGTATTGTATTTTTAATTTTGGGCGGACTTTCGTATACTTTAGGAATTTTCTTTTATCTTTGGAAAAGCAAAAAATACACTCATTCGGTTTGGCACTGTTTTGTGCTTGTCGGTACAATCATGCACTTTTTTGCCGTTTTATTCGGCTGTGTATTTATCTAAAGATTTGAGAATGTATTTTTTAGCGATACCGAAGTGTAAAAGTGTTTTTCCCCGAAACAAGCGAAGCCGCCTCATCAACAGTTAAAATCCTTTTTCCTTTAAGCCCGATAAGTTTGCCGTCTTTATTATAAACCGCAACCGAACCGTCAGAATTGTGCACGTATTTTGTTAATCCTGAATTGCTTGAATAGCGCGCAACCATTCGCCCTTTTTCATCGTAGGTGATGATATTCCCATTCTCATCTTTTTGTGATAAGCGCTCGCTTGCCCCCTTTTTTACGCTATCTGAAAAATTTTGATAATTGTCATAAATTTCATCAATATTTCCATTTGAATCATAAACATAATAAAGTCCGTCTTTATGCTCATAAGATGCAATGGATACTTTTCTGCTGGATCCGTTATTATTCTTGTTGCAATTATTTATTTGAGAAACTGGACAATAGATGTTTCCATATGAGTGATAAAATACTGATTCACCCCACTCTGTTACATTTTCAGGAATTACCAAACTGTTAATTTGATTTTCTTTACTGCTCAGCCTTGCAAAAGCCGCATCACCTATTTTTGTAAGGGTTGAAGGTAAAGATATCGAAGTTATATTGCCGGTACTTAAATACCAATTATGAAGAAAATGTGGCTGTAAAGACGTAATACCTTCTTCTACAACCACATTATGAATTTGTGAAGATATACCTATCCAAGGCGTAGTTGAATTCACCATATTTTGATACATATCACCTGTTCCGGAATATGTCATCGTATGCGTTGAAGCATCAAATCTTGCCGTACAATTTTCCCCGCATGGCCAACAGTTTTGCTCGCCGTTTTGACAATCACTATCCGCCTTTACCTCTCCTAAAAAACCTAAAGTTAACCCCGTTACAAGGCTATAAAATAAAATGCGATTCGTTTTCATGCTTTTTCTCCTTTATTTCCTTTAAAACGTCATTGCGAGCGAGTAAAACGAGCGTCGCAATCTATTCAAAACAATAAAAAAAACACTTTGAAAAAAAATCCAAAGTGGGAGTCAACAAAAGCTGTAACAACTCAGCCGAACTTATTCGTGCAATAAATGCCTTATTTCATCCACTCCCAAAAAAGGAGTCATGTTGTTATAGTGTTTTGTTGAACACAACAAGCCATCGGCTTATCAATTTTATTGTGCCACGAATCAGATAAAAAGTCCACCAAAATTTTTTAAAACTTGAATGTTTATTAATAAACCCGCTTTATAATTCCTTTTGATAAGGAGTATAAAATGGAACTGACAACAAACGAACTCTTTGAGTTATTTCAAATTAAAAGTACACTTAATAATATAAAAATTTCATCAATTTCAACTGATAGTCGAAAAATTCAAGAAAACGACGTTTTTATTGCCATCAAAGGCGAACAATTTGACGGGCACGATTATGTCAAAGAAGTCATCCAAAAAGGCGCCCTGTTGGCTGTTGTTGAACACAAAATAGAAGATGTGCCTCTCGAACGGCAAATCATCGTTTCATCTTCTCTTGAGGCATATGGCAAAATCGGAGCTTATATGCGTTCTAAATTTAAAGGAACCGTCATCGGTTTAACGGGAAGCGCCGGCAAGACCACAACCAAAGAAGAACTCAAATTTTTACTTTCTCATTTTGGCAAAACATATGCCACCACCGGCAATCATAACAATTTTATCGGGGTTCCTCAAAGTTTGTGTGAGATTGATTTAACAGCTGATTACGCCATCATTGAAATGGGAATGAGTGCACAAGGTGAAATCGAAAAACTTGTCAGTTACGTCAAACCCGATATTGCGCTTGTGACAAACGTGTTTCCGATGCATATCGAATTTTTAAAAACAATTGAAAACATTGCACGCGCCAAAGCTGAAATTTTCTCTGCCCTCTCATCAAATGGTATTGCCGTGATCAACGCAGATACAAATTGCAGTGATATTTTAGAAAGCATTGCATCCGAGCATACAAATCATATCTTTTTGTTTGGTAAAAATCATTTACCGAATGTTCCTTTTCAAACACAAGACCCCGGTGAAAACCATTTTTATAATGCGCTTGCCTGCCTTAAAACAATTGAGGCTTTAGGTCTTGATGTTCAAAAAGCCGCCACCTTTATCAAAGATTTCGGTCCTTTAGAAGGACGCGGCAAAAAACACCTTTTACATCTTTCAAAAGACGCCACATATACTTTAATCAACGACAGTTATTCAGGTCAGCCCGAGGCAATGAAACTGGCTGTAAAAGCTCTTGATTTGATGCCGCATCATGGGCGCAAAATTGCGGTTCTCGGCAAAATGGCAGAACTCGGCGATTTTTCAAAAGAAGCGCACCGACAAATCGGTGAAGTGGTTTCAAAAACAAACATTGATATTGTGATCGGTGTTTGTGAAGAGATGAAAGACATGCTCTCCCTTTTGCCCCAAACCATCAAACAATACTATTTTGAAAGCAAAGACGGTCTCGCGCAATTTTTATTAAATGAACTCTTGCAAAATGATGATATTTTGCTTATAAAAGGGGCAAGATATTCAAGCAAGCTCTATATGGTTGCGGATGAGCTGATTAAAAAAGGAACGTTATAAAATGAAATGTCCGTTTTGCGGGTTTGATGATACGATTGTAAAAGACTCTCGAAGTGATGATGATAACACCTCGATCAGGCGTCGCCGTGAGTGCCCTGAATGCGGTTCAAGGTTCACAACCTTTGAGCGTGTTCAGCTCAGAGAACTTATTGTTGTCAAAAAAAACGGTGAACGCGCCGTATTTGACAGAGATAAACTCTATCGCTCCATTTCAGTTGCTTGTAAAAAACGCCCGATTGCCCCTGAAAGAATTGATAAAATTATCAATTCAATTATTCGTCGATTTGAGAGCTCGGGTGAAGCAGAAGTTTCAACAATTTCAATCGGTGAAGCCGTGATGGAAAGTTTATCGCGTTTAGATAAAATCGCATATATTCGCTTTGCATCTGTCTATAAAGACTTCAAAGATGTTCAAGATTTTGAAGATTTTGTTCACACAATTGATGAAATGGTTAAACCGATTATTCATGAAGGAAAAAATTAACATGGCAAAATTCGTTTCAAAAAAAATCAGAAAAAAATCAAGTGCTCGTTTGGCAGCTGTTCAAGCCGTTTATATGGCAGCTTTCGGAGATCTTCCGATTGATGAAGTGATTGAAGATTTTATCACAGGCCAAGTCGGGCGTTATGCCATTAAAGAAGAAATAAGCGGGCAAGAAGAACTTGTTGAAATTTCGCCGATTGATGCAACTTATTTTGAAACGCTCGTCAGAGGTGTTCACCAAAACAAAGAAGCGCTTGAAAAATCACTTTCGCTTTTTTTGAAAGAAAGAATGGATTTTGAAAAGATGGACGGCGCAATGAAAGCTCTCTTGCTTTGCGCTGTATATGAGCTGACATATACTTTAGATGTGGATACAAAAGTACTGATTCAAGAATATGTTGATTTGGCTTATGCTTTTTACAACAAAAACGAACCCAAAATGATTAACGCCGTTTTAGATCAAATTTCACACCATATCAGAGGTTAAATCGATGAGCATACTTCCTTTAGTTGAATATCCGAATCCGCTTTTACACGAAAAATCAAAACCGGTGACGCGTATCAATGATGATTTAAGAAAAACATTGGATGATATGCTCGAGACCATGTATGCCGACAGAGGTGTCGGCTTGGCTGCCCCGCAAGTCGGTTTATTAAAGCGTATGATTGTGATTGACGCCGAGCAGGAAGATGATGAAAACGGCAAACACATTCAAGGCAAGCCGATGTTTTTAATAAACCCTGAAATTATTGCCTCATCTGAAGAAACAATTGTTTTTTGCGAAGGATGTTTATCAGTGCCTGGGCAAAAGGCAGATGTTGTGCGCCATCAAAAAGTAACTGTCCGCTATCAAGATAAAGAAGGCAAACAAAAAACCATTGAAGCTGAAGATTATTTAGCCGTTATCCTGCAACACGAAATCGATCATTTAGACGGCATTTTATATATCGACCATTTAAGCCGGCTAAAACGCAGTATGCTCCTCAAAAAGCTCCAAAAATCAAGAGAAAAAGAAGCCTAGTTTTATATTTGGAAAGATAGTTTTTCAAAAAACGCTTTGATTTCCTGATTTGAAATTGCTTCACAGGCTTCATTTAAAAAGGCTGAAGTCAATATTTTTTTAGCTTCATCTTCTGCTATACCACGTGATTTTAAGTAAAAGAGCTGTTCTTCATCTAAAGCACCGCTTGTGGCACCGTGCGAGCATTTCACATCATCGGCATATATCTCTAAAGCAGGTTTAACATCCACTTTTGCGTCATCCGAGAGCAAAAGCGCACGATGTGTTTGGTGTCCGTTTGTTTGTACGGCACCTGGTTTAATTAAAATCTTTCCTTGAAAAACACCGTGTGCATGGTCTCTCATCACACCTTTCACAATTTGATCAGAATTTGTGTGCGCCGACAAATGTTCGATATCCGTTGTTGTGTCGGCAAGTGTCTGACTACCTATCACATAAGCTCCGTTCACAAGTGCTGTTGCATTTTCTTGCTCTAACAAAACGTGCGTTTCGCACCGTGAAAGTTTGGAACCTGTTTGAAAGGCAAAACTATTGAAATGTCCGTTTTCTTTGACATGGACATGATTAAAACTGCTGTGCACGGCCGTCTTGCCGTCATTTTGCCATAAATAGTGCGTCAATGTCGCATCAGGCGCAACAAAAATTTCATTGACCATATTGATAAAATAGGCTTCATCATTTCCTTGATAAAGTTCAAAAATTTCAGCCGTAACCCCTTTTTCTAAAATGATAAAGTTACGGATGTTATGAAAGCCTGCCGATTTTCCGTTATAAATGAGCGCAATCGGTTTTGCTGGCGTTTTAGAAATTCTTAAAAATATCCCCTCTTGAACATACGCCGTATTGAGTGCCGCCAGCGGAAATTTATCCAAATCTATTTTATTTAAATATGGCGCTGTTTCATGATCTGCAAAAGCGTCTTCCAAACTCAAACATTCCGCACCTTCAATATAATGCAGATGATGGTGTAATGCCCCATCACAAAAGTGAATTTCATGCGCCTCAAAAGGTAAAAACTTTTTCTCGCAATCACAATGTGTATGATCATGGGCGTTTTTCGAAACTTTAAAATAATTTTCAGTCAAAACACTTTCAATCGGCGTATATTTAAAAGCTTCCGTTTTTAAATCCGTTAAATGCGCACATACTTCTCTTCCCTTTTGTTGAAAAGAAAATAAAGAAGGGACAGAGCTGTCTTGAAACTGAATGTGATCTGAAAATTTTAACATTTTGCCTCGTTGATGAAATCAGTGTAACCTTTGGCCTCTAAGGTGAAGGCTAAAGTTTGATCGCCGGATTTGATGATTTTTCCGTCTGAAAAAACATGCACAAAATCAGGCTTCACATATTCAAACAAATCATCATGATGGGTAATAATCAAAAGAGATTTCTTTCCGTCAAGCAAGGCATTTATGCCTAAAAAAACGGTTTTTAGCGCATCAATATCAAGCCCCGAATCCGCCTCATCCAAAATCGCCAAATCCGGATTTAGAAGCGCCATTTGAAGTGTTTCCATACGTTTTTTTTCACCGCCTGAAAAGCCGACATTGATGGCACGTTTAAGCATTTCGGAACTGATATTTAATTTTGAAGCCTGCTTTCTGACCGTTTTCATAAATTCTGACATATCAAGCTCTTCAAGTCCTTGATATTTTCGCTTGGCATTCATAGCATATTTTAAGAACGTCATCATCGGAACACCCTCAATTTCAACCGGATATTGCATCATTAAAAAGAGTCCCTCAAGTGCGCGCTCTTCTGTTTTGAGATCAAGTAAATTTTTGCCGTGAAACAAAATTTCGCCCGACGATACCACATACCCAGGTTTTCCGGTTAAAATATGCGAAAGTGTCGATTTTCCGGCACCGTTCGGCCCCATAATGGCGTGAACTTCCCCTTCATTAATGGTCAAATTTAGCCCTTTAATGATTTCTTTTCCCTCCACACCTGCATGCAGATTTTTGATTTCAAGTAATTCCTTTTTATATGTCATTATTTTTTCCTACTATATTCTCATCTCGATAGATTTCCTACTGCATTGTCATGCTGAACTTGTTTCAGCATCTCAACTTGTTTCAGCATCTCATAAAATTTCATCATATAAATCTCTGAAACCATCATTTGTTTTTTTGATTAAATTAATTTTCCAATCCCGATGCCAATTTTTAAGTTGCTTTTCTCTTTTAATCGCTTCATTGATGTCATTATATATTTCAAAATAAACCAATTTGCAAACATTATATTTTTTTGTAAAACCTTCATACAGTTTATTTTTATGTTCAAATATTCGTTTGATGAGATTTTTCGTAACTCCTATATAAAAAACATTATTGTTTTTATTTGTTAAAATATAGATATAGTATTGATTCACTTAATTTTGCCCCAGAGATCCTGAAACAAGTTCAGGATGACAAACTTGCTGATCTTCGATTCCGGAATTACATTTTTTTTATTTGTCATGCGTTTTTTCCCAATCATCTAAGCGCTTTTCAATTTTTTTCAGCTTTTCGGCTTTATAGCTTTCAACTTTATCTTTAATATCATAACAACATTTCAGTTGTTCAAGCATAATTTCGACATCAGCCGTTTCTTCAATCAATTCATCTACGTTATCTTTACCGCGATTAACATTTTTCAAAATTTCTTTGGTCAGTTCACTCATTTCTTCAATTACCTGAAGCATTTGAGGCGTTTTATGCCAAACGCGCAACGCTCTTTCATAAATCGTTTCTTTCATTATCCGACACTTCCTTCTAAATTAATATTGATGAGTTTTGAGGCTTCAATGGCAAATTCCATCGGAAGTTTTTGCATCACCTCTTTACAAAAACCGTTGACAATCAATCCGACGGCATCTTCTTCTTTCATACCGCGTGATTTAAGATAAAAAAGCTGTTCTTCGCTGATTTTTGAGGTTGTGGCTTCATGTTCTAAAACCGCGCTCCGATTAGCATTTTCAATATAAGGTGTTGTATGTGAACCGCAAGTGGGACCAATAAGTAAACTGTCGCATTGAGAATAATTTCGGGCATTTAAGGCTGATTTTGCAACTTTAACAAGCCCTCGATAAGTCTGGTCTGAATGACCGGCCGAAATACCTTTTGAAATAATTTTAGATGTGGTATGCGCACCGATATGGATCATTTTTGTGCCGGTATCAGCCTGTTGATAGTTATTTGTCAGAGCCACCGAATAAAATTCACCTGATGAATAATCCCCTTTTAACACGCATGACGGATATTTCCACGTCACGCTTGATCCTGTTTCAACCTGTGTCCAAGAAACTTTAGAGCGCAAACCTGCACAAAGTGCACGCTTGGTCACAAAATTATAGACCCCGCCCTTGCCGTCTTTATCCCCCGGATACCAGTTTTGAACGGTGGAATATTTTACCTCAGCATCATCTAAAACAACAATTTCCACAATAGCGGCATGAAGCTGATTTTCATCCCGACGAGGCGCCGTGCAACCTTCTAAATATGAAACATAACTTCCTTCTTCGGCAATAATGAGTGTGCGCTCAAATTGACCGGTGTTTTGTGCGTTGATTCTGAAATAAGACGAAAGTTCCATCGGAGATTTTACGCCTTTGGGGATATACACAAATGAGCCGTCCGTAAAAACGGCCGAATTTAAACACGCAAAAAAATTATCCGTATACGGTACAACCGAGCCTAAATACTTTTGAACCAAATCAGGATGATTTTGGACTGCCTCTGAAATCGAGCAGAAAATAATCCCTTTTTCAGCAAGTTTTGCCCGATATGTTGTGGCCACCGAAACACTGTCAAAAACTGCATCAACGGCCACAACACCTGCCAAAACTTCTTGTTCTTTTAAGGGGATTCCGAGTTTGTTATATGTATCCAAAAGCTCGGAAGAGACTTCATTTAAGCTGTTTGGTTTAACTTTTTGTTTCGGTGCGGCATAATAAAAAAGATCTTGATAATTGATTTTATCGTAACTGACCTTGGCCCATGTCGGCTCTTTCAATGTGAGCCAATGACGATAAGCCTTAAGGCGTCTTTCAAGAAGCCATTCAGGCTCATTTTTTTTGGCTGAAATCAGACGGATGATATCTTCTGACAAACCTTTCGGAACACTTTCAACCTCAATATCGGTTGTAAAGCCGTATTTGTATTTTTCGCCGCTTTCGTCGATGATATCAGGTTTTTGCGCCATTTTTTTTACCATTTATTTGTTTTATGCACACCATAAGCATTTAAGCGCCAAAAATCAAGTATGTTTTTTGATTTGCCACGCATTTTTTAACGATTATTAAAACATTCAGGTTTTAATTTATGGACTAATGTTAAGTGATGCAAAAAAATATTTATCTTGCGCTGTATTTTGCCTTGCCTTAAACGGCTGTGCTTCATATCCGAACGGGTTTGAATCTTTCTATCGTTCGCTTTTAGGAACGCCCGAAACAGTACAAGTCAATAAGGGGGACACACTTTATTCTATCGCCAAACGCTACGATATGACAATTGACGAGTTAATTGAACTCAACGGAATTGACAGCCCGAACGACTTAAAAGTCGGGCAAATCTTAAAAACAACGTCAAATCGCTATTATATTGTCAAACGAGGAGATACCCTGGCCTCGATTGCCAGACGCCATCATACAAATTATAAGATTATTGCCTCAAAAAATAATTTAAAACCGCCATTTAACTTAAAAGTCGGTCAAAAGCTCACCATTGATGACACGCCATCAAAAGCATATACTTCAGCAAAACCTGTTTCTCAATCAAAAACAGCATCTAAAAAAGCATCTAAAAAAGCATCTAAAACAGTTTCTAAAAAAACAACTCAAAAAACAACTTCTAAAAAATCAACTCAAAAAACAACATTTGTTTCGACAACAAGAGGTAAAAAATTTATGTGGCCTGTTTCAGGCAAAATTATTTCAAATTTCGGCACACTCGGTAAAGGGCGTAAAAATGATGGTATCAATATTTCAGCTGCCAAAGGAACAACCGTTAAAGCAGGAGACGGCGGAACGGTTGCTTATGCCGGAAACGGCCTTAAAGGCTTCGGTAATTTAATTTTAATTAAACATAATGATGGCTACATCACCGCTTATGCCCACACCGATCAAATGTTTGTTAAAAAAGGTCAAAAAGTTTCAAGAGGGCAAAAAATTGCGACCGTCGGACAAACAGGCGGTGTCACGACCCCTCAACTTCACTTTGAAGTCAGAGCCGGCAAAAAAGCCGTTAATCCGAGAAAATATTTACCTTAAAAAACAGTAATAATTAAGTCTTTTTTTCATGAAAAACAGTCAATAAATTGAAAATATCTGTTGCGACATTCTTTTTTTGTTGTATATTAGCGCAAGTCATAATTTTATGGGAGTAATCAGATGTTGATTGGTAATGCACTTGCAGCAACAGAAAACGTTGCTGATGTAGCAGGAACATCAGTAGCGGCAAACATTATTCAAATTTTGCTTATCTTTTTGGTGTTTTATCTGCTTCTTATTCGTCCGCAACAAAAAAAGATGAAACAGCATGAAGCTGAATTAACCGCCATCAAAACAGGTGATCAGGTCATCACGGGCGGCGGTTTATATGCAACAGTCAAAGAGTGCCGTGATGATGAGTTAACACTTGAATTATCGGAAGGACTGACTGTTAAGGCCAACCGCTGGACCATTCGCGAGGTTTTAAAAGCCAAAGAAAACTCCGCACCCGTTCAAAAAAATAAAAAGAAAAAGAAATAAGGGGAACAATATGTATAAACTATCAAAAGAAAGAGTTATTGCCATACTGTCTATTTGTGCAGTCGGCTTTTTTCTTGCCATACCAAACTTTTTACCAAAATCGGTTAAACTTCCATCATGGTGGCAAACAGTGAGTTTAGGCCTTGATTTGCAAGGCGGCTCAAACTTGTTGATGGAAGTTGATATGAAAGGTGTTGTGCGTGAGCGCATGGGACTGTTAGAAGACGCCGCCCGTCAAGCTTTGCGCGAACATCACATTCGTTATCAAAATTTAGCCTCCGGTGCAGACAGCGTAAAAGTCAAAATCGATAATTTCAATGCACGCACCCAAGCCATCACATATCTTAAAAAACTTGAAGATGGTTTAGAGGTCACAACCGATGAAAACGATGTGATTGAAATCAAATACTCTGAACCTGCGTTGAATATGTTAACACGCAAAGTTGTTGAGCAATCGATTGAAATTGTACGCAGACGTATTGATGAACTCGGCACCAAAGAACCTGTCATTCAAAGCCAAGGAACAGACAGAATCGTTGTTCAACTCCCCGGTGTTCAAAACCCCGAAGAAGTTAAGGCATTGCTCGGCAAAACAGCTAAAATGTCGTTTCACATGGTTGATGATCGCTCAACAGCAAGCGATGCAAAACGCGGAAAACTCAGCAACGCCTCTCGCGTTGTAAATAGCGTTGAAGGTGGTCAACTTGTAATTACCAGAAAGCCTGTTGTCGGCGGCGAAAACTTAACGGATGCCGGTGTTTCTTTCCAAGATGGCAGACCGGTTGTGACATTCAAATTTAACACCATAGGCGGTCGCAAATTCGGCGAAGCCACACAAAACAATATCGGAAGCAGATTAGCAATTGTTCTTGACAACGAAGTGATTTCTGCCCCCACCATTCAATCGGCAATTTTGGGCGGAAGTGGTGTGATTACCGGTAGTTTTAGTGCTGAAGAAGCCAATAATTTAGCTATGTTACTTCGTTCAGGTGCTTTGCCTGCGGAACTTTCTGTTTTGGAAGAACGCACGGTAGGTGCCGGTCTCGGTGCCGATTCCATCAAAAGCGGTGTCATTGCTTCAATTATCGGTTTAATTGCCGTTGTGATTTTCATGATTGCGGCTTACGGCTTGTTTGGTATCTTCACAACAATGACCGTTTTTATCAACCTCTTTTTAATGCTTGGGGTTATGAGTGTGATTGGAACAACGTTAACGTTACCTGGTATTGCGGGTATTATTTTAACAATTGGTATGGCTGTTGATGCCAACGTGTTGATTTTTGAACGCATGCGTGAAGAAGTCAAGCTCGGTCGTTCAACGCGTGATGCCGCAGATGCCGGCTTTACGGAAGCTTGGACCACAATTGTGGATTCAAACTTAACAACACTTGTGGCAGCCCTTGTCCTCTTTTGGTTCGGAACAGGTCCTGTCAGAGGTTTTGCCGTTACACTTGCCATCGGTATTGCCACTTCCATGTTTACATCAGTGACGGTCACACGCCTGATTATTACATATTGGCTTAATCGTTACAAACCGACAAAATTACCAATTTAACTTTTATCAAGGATAAAATAAGATGAAAATATTCAGTTGGGTTACAAAAGATACAAATATCGACTTTTTAAAACCGCGTCGTTTGACCTATGCGCTTTCTGTTTTAATGGTTATCGCTTCATTTGCCTTAATGGCTTTTCACGGTTTTAATTACGGCATTGATTTTTCAGGCGGTGTTTTAATGGAAATTAAATCGGCTCAAAAAATCAATGTGGAACAAATTCGCCGTGATTTAGAGAGCGTCAAACTCGATGAACTGACCCTTCAAAGCGTCGGCGAAGAAGGAAACGAGCTTTTAATTCGCGCTCAAACCGACAACAACAAAGATGAAGAAAGCGAACGTTTAGCCGTTTCTGAAATTAAAAAGATTTTGGGTGACGGCTATGAATATCGCCGTGTTGAAACAGTTGGTCCGCAAGTCGGTTCCGAATTAAAACGTGCCGGTGTCCTTGCTTCACTCATTGCAATTTTAGCCATTTGTGCTTACATTTGGTTTCGCTTTGAATGGCAGTTTGCTTTGGGCGCATTACTCGGTTTGTTCCACGATGTGATTATCACGGTCGGTTGCTTATCGCTATTTAACTTTGATATCAGCTTAACAACCGTTGCTGCTGTTTTAACCTTGGCCGGTTATTCCATCAATGACACGGTCGTGAACTATGACCGAATCAGAGAAAACCTCCGTAAATACAAAAAAATGTCTCAATATGATTTGATTAACAAAAGTATCAACGACATTTTCTCTCGTACGATTTTAACGGGCTTGACGACCTTATGTGCGGCCGGTGCCTTATTTATCTTCGGCGGCGATGCTTTGCGCAGTTTTTCGTTTGTGATTTTCTTCGGCGTTGTCATCGGAACTTATTCTTCCATTTATGTTTCATCTGTGTTCTTAAATGTCTTTGATTTAAGAAAAACAGCTGAAGAACGTGCCAAAGATGTTAATCCGTTCGGAAATGTTTAATTAAAACATAACCTTAAAAAAAGAGCCGAATGGCTCTTTTTTTTATGCTTGATATTTTATCAATATTTTACTTATATACAGAAAACACGAAACTTTACAAAATCTCAAAAAATAGATCCTGCGTAAATTTTGATATCAGTAAACATTAAATTAATAAAAAACTAATCTTTATGTCGGAATGTGATACGACCTTTTGTTAAATCATAAGGTGTCATTTCGATATCCACCTTATCGCCGACCATCACACGAATGCGAAATTTACGCATTTTTCCGGCGGTCATCGCTAAAATTTCGACCCCGTTTTCAAGCTTAACCCGAAACATAGCATTCGGCAATTTTTCCGTCACAGTTCCGGTTAATTCTAACAATTCTTCTTTACTCATAAACATTCTCTCTTGTTTTAATTTTAAGTTCTATACCCTTATTTTAGAGATTTTGCAATCTTTTTTTTCTCTATTGTCATAAATTTCAAAATAAATGTTGTCCCTTGCCCTGTTTTACTTGAAACAGAAATTTTACCTTGATATTTATCGACCAACGATTTTACAATAGCCAAACCAAGACCTGTTCCGGTGCTGCGATTGCTACGCCCTTCTGAATAAAACGGTTCAAAAATATGCTTGATTTTGGAAGGTTTAATCCCGATTCCGGTATCTTTAATTTCAATCACAATCTTTTTGGCTTTTTCGTAAGCATTAAACGTTAACTCGCCACCTGAGGGCATAGCTTTAATTGCATTTTGGGCTAGGTTAAGCACAATCATCTTAAAATCTGATTCATTGGCACTTATGGTGTATTTTTGGTTCCACAAACACCTCACCGCGATGCCGTTACGCTTTAATTCATAATCTAAAATTGAAACAACCTCTTCAATACTGCTGCATATTTCGATTATTTCATCGGTTTTGGTATCATAACGCGCTAATTTAAGCAACCTTTCCGGAATAGCCGCGCTTAAAACAACCTGTTCATAAATCAAGTGAAGATAATGTTCTGCCTCACTTTGTGAAAGATTTTTTTGCGATGCCATCTCTTTCATGTTTTCCAAAATCATTCTGACTGACCCGAGATTATTTTTCATCTCATGGGCCACAGAGGTAGCTAAAAACCCGAGTGAAGAAATTTTTTGCTGATGAGAAAAACGAATATCTTCACTTAAATCACGAATAGATTCAATAATCAGAAATTCGCCTTTTTTCATATTTTTCAAATAAAGCGGCGCCGCATTAACCGAAAGCGGTCTTCCTTTAATATTTTGAATAAGCGAAATGCTTTTAGAATTCTTTGCTTTAATCTCTTTTAAGGGACAATTAAACATCCCGTGTGGACACGGCATATCAAACCCGTATGCTTCAAAACATTTTTCGTTTAACGCAGAAAATTGCTCATGATAAGCTTTGTTTGAAAGAACAATTTTGTAATCTTTATCAATCACGCGGATACCGTCCGGAATTGCATCAATTAAAAGTTGCAAAAAATGCCTTGAATCTTTTAATTCTGCGATGTTATTTTCAATACTTGACATCATTTGATTAAAAGTTTCGGATAACGTATCAAATTCATCAACAACATATTGTTTTTTCTCTTTTTCAATACGATGCGAATAATCGCCTTTTGAAATACGTTTGGCCGCATCAGATAATTTTTTGATAGGTATAATCACACACCTTTGCAAAACAAAACCCAGGCCGATAATGGATAATATTGAAAACAAAAAACTGACGCCGATAATTTTCATACCATCATAAAATGCTTGATGTTGCATATTAAAATTTTTTTGAATCTCAGCATTAATTGTACGTTCTTGTTTTAATTTTTCCTGCTTACTTGCAATATTATCATCCACCCCAACCGGCAAAGAAACATTCAGTTGCTTGAGTTTGCGCTGTAAAATAATGTTATCATACAAAAGGCTCATCACATATTGGTTACGCTTTGAAAGTGTATCGTGCGCTTCATTATATTTTCCGGCATAGACAACCGTAAACATCACCATAAACAAAACGGACGTCACGACAAAAAGCGTAAAAACCGTATAAAAAATTTTTCTTTTTAAGCTTAAGTACATCGTTTTCCCTGCTTATTCATACTTTTCTTCCAATTGTGCTTCATCCATCAGATAAAGATGATAATACATAATGGTATAATCAATCAAGCCGGCATAATTTTTTAAGTTGCTGTCTGAAACCATTGCATAATCCATCCGAGGTCCAAACAGAGCATCACCGCGCCGACGCAAATTGGCTCGTGATTTTCTCAAAATATGGTAGTTGACATTGGTATTGATTTTTAAGATATATTCACGAATAGAATCCTCTAATGTCGGGTAAATTTTATATCTGAAACCATCCCTGACATCTTCTAAGGGCTCTAAACCATCATCGGTAAACCAAACTCTTTGTTTAAACAAATTATTTGCCTCTATGGCCACACGTGACGTTCCCCAATTGGTATGTACGGCGGCAGCTGCCACCACAAGAGAAGGCGGCACAATATCAATCTGTTCTTTAAGGCGTGTCAACATCGTCATATAACGTCTACTATCCTTAAAAGGTGTAACAACTTCATATTTTTTGGCCAATTCATCGATATAATATCTGTCTGCTTCATCTAAATCTTTCGTTTCTTCCAAATCATACTCTAAAGCGTCAAGCATCTCACGTTCTTCAAGAATTTCATCATTGACCTTCAAAATGAGCGGCACAATGATTTTCATAAAAATTCTGTTTCGCTCGGTGGTATCTTCCATTAAAGCAAAGTCTGAAGGAATGTTTTGTACAAAGATTCTGGGATATACGTTCCCCGGCGGATCAATATACTCATAATAAAGCAAATCCGAAAATATTTTTTGCAACTCTTTTGTGTTATAATCTTTCAGATAAATCCCTGTTTCATCAATCATATAATCCGGCTCGGCAGCTCGAAGCTGAAAAGAAACACAACATATCAATATCAAACAAAGTTTTTTGAGCATGTTTATTCTCCTTTTTTGACGTCTTCAACAAACGGCAGATATTTTTTCAAAATTGATTGTACAATATTTTTTAAGGTTTCAGAAGCATGCACACATCCCTTACAATGACCTTCTAATTGGACAGATAAAACGCCGTTTTGAAAGTCTGTTACACTCAAATTTCCGCCATCTCGAATGAGAAAACCTCTGATTTGAGAGTCGATCAGAGCTTCAATGATTTTATGTTGCGCATTTTGAGAAAAAGTCATTTTTTCAAGATGATTAAAATCATAATCTGACAACTCTGCCATAATTTGCGAAGTCAAAAGTGCCCAATCGGCATTTTCTTCTTTTTCAACAAACAGCAAATTTTTCAACAATAAAACACGCTTTATTCCCATCAAATTTTGAATAATCTGTGTTAAATCTGCGCTGTTAAAATCAGAATCAGCGTACGATACATACATTTGCGGCTGTTCTTGCGTTTCAAAATAAAAATTCATTGCATTCGGATTATAAGTATTTTCAGTTTCTATGAGCATGATTTTTTATCACCTTTTTAAGAGCCTTTTCTGATTTAAGTGTCAAATACGCCAATTCAAGCAAATGATTGGGCGAAAATGAAGAACCCGAATTGCCGTTTCGAATAATCAGCGGATCTAACACAACCCCCTTTTCAAGCGCTTGATAAACATCATCAAACAAAATATGATATTCCTGTTCAATGGCTTTTAAGAGCACATAACTTGTATATAAACGCCCTTGCGCTTTATAAAAGGCATCATCTGCTTTTCTGAATTTTTTGATTTCCATCGCCTCATTTAATTCTTTTTCGGTGAAAATCAAATTATGCGCCACTGCATCCAAAACAATATTCGGATCGCTGAGCACATGACTTGGAACTTTGAGCAAAAATTGTTTTGCTTTGCGATATTGAGCCGTGGATGAGGGTTCGAGCTTAAAATCTTTTGTTTTGGAAAAAAGCCACACATCAAGAGGATACGACAAGAGTTCATCTGCTTTTTTCAAATTTTCATCTGTGGCTTGAAGTGCTATTTCATGAACAACATCTGATAAAGACAACATAATACCCGATTGAAAAGCCGGCATATTATCCAAAATATAAGCCGGAAACACAAACGGCAGATTTGGCGTATACATATGCTTGTCAATTTCGCGGGTAATCAATCGAGACATTGTTTCAAAGACAGAATTTGTTGTTGTCTGATTTTTTTGTTCAAACTGAAGATTTTTATCAATTTTTTCGCAATATAAACTCCCAATGCCGTAATAAAGCACAATCAATGTCGGCACAATCACAACAAGCGATTTCCATGATTTTTGAATATAAGCTGATATTTTTTTAATGTATGGTCCAAAATGGGCTTTGCACCACAAACCAAAATCTTTTAAATCGCGTCCCATCAGAAGTATATATATTTGAAGTTTATTTTTGAGTTCTTTTTTCAAGATAAACCGCCTTTCTTTTTATGTATAATACCCTTGATTTGTGAAACAGATACAACCTTAAATGACACAACCAAAATCATATAGCCCGCAAGCCCTATTGTACCTAAAACCGCTAATGCTAAAAACCTGACGATAAAACCTTTTTGCCAAATTTCAAAAGCATTAAATAAATCATTTGCGATAAACACAACTCCACCCGCAATCACAGAAGCAAACGTAATTTTCAAAATTTGATTTAAAAGCGAACGTGAAAAATGCCATAAATTTTTTTTATAAAGCCCATAAATATATTGAAAGAGCGAAACAAACGCAGCAATGGTTGTGGCGGTTGCAATCCCAACATGCCCGAACGGCTTCATTAAAATCAGATTAAAAATCACATTGACAGCAAAAACGATTGCACTGTATTTGACAGGCGTTACCGTATCCCCTCTTGCAAAAAAATTCGGCATTAAGGCTTTCACAACGACATAACAGGGCAAACCGACGGCATAAGCAATGAGAGCATATGCCGTTTTTAGGGTATCCGTTTCGCTAAAGCGACCATGCTCAAAAAGCACATTCACAATCGGCGCTGCCAAAACAATCATCAACACGGCAAACGGCAGCGAGAGCAGCACAGCATATAAAACGGCTTTGTCTTCTGTTTTTTGACTTTCTTCCAAATTGCCTGATTTTAACTGCTTTGATAACACAGGAAGTAAGGCCACACTGATGGCTGCCCCGACAACACCTAAAGGCAATTGTTGCAAACGATTGGCATAATAAAGCCACGAAATCGCTCCCGTTCCGACAAGCGAAACCAAAATAGTGTCCACAGCCATATTGATTTGATAGATCCCTGCCCCTACAACCCCGGGTGCAATCCGTTTGAAAAGCGTTTTGATATCCGGATTTGAAAAAATCTTTACAAAATGTCGATGCGGCGAAATTTTCACATCAATTTTATGTAAGGCATATTTCAGCCAAAAAATTTCTAAAATTCCGGCAAGTGTCACGGCTATTGAAAATCCGTATGCCGGCATCGGCATAAAAGGCGCAATCAAAAAAGCCGATAAAACAAGAGATAAGTTCAAAATAATCGGGGCTGAGGCCGGCGCGGCAAATTTTTCAAACGATTGCAAAACACCTGCCTGAAAAGATACAACCGAAATAAACAATAAAAACGGAAATGTAATGCGACAAAGCGTTGTGGCCAGCTCGATTTTGCCCTCATCTCCGATAAAACCGGGAGCCAAAACTTGAACCACATAAGGCATCAAAAGCTCAAAACAAATCACAAAAATCAACAACAAGAAACTTAAGAGCGAAATTGTTTCAGAAGCAAAAAAAATCGCTTTTTTCTTTCCGTCTGTAACAAGTTTTTGCGAAAACATCGGCACAAAAGCACTCGTAAAAGCCCCTTCGGCAAACAGACTACGAAACAGATTCGGCAACTTAAACGACACAAAAAACGCATCTGAGGCCAGCCCTGCCCCCAAAAAATTGGCTAAAACCACATCACGCACAAATCCCGTCAAACGGCTGAGCAGTGTAAATCCGCCAAAAGTGGCCACCGATTTAAATAAAGACATATCCTTTTTTTCTTTCCAAGTTCCAAAACAAATGATATACTAATCTACACGAAAAATCTTTTGATTGCATTTAAAAAAAAACTTTTGCACGATTAAAAAAATATATTGACAAAACTTTTTTTACATGTTATTTTTAGACAAAATGAATACGAAACATAGGAATCGAAAAGATGAATAAGAAAGAAATTAGAGAAAAATATGGCATTGCGTCAGGTCAGAATCGTGAAGGAAAAACACCTTATAAGGTAGAAATGGTCGCGAAGGGATTTGATCTGGTTGCCAGCGGACATGATTATGCAGGTCCAACACCTCAAAATTTAAACAAGATGTTGGCTACTGAAAAAGCCATGAACCGTATGAATGATCGAGGTATGAGCTTATAATCAGTCGTGAATCGTTTTTGTTAACCGATTGCCTTCTCCCTGCAATCGGTTTTCTTTTTTTTTAAATAAAACTGCATTTCTGATCCTCAATTCTGGTTTGAAGTTGAGAATTTTATAAAGCAGCTAGTCTTTATGCAAATCTTGTGCCACTTGCGGATTTCTAAAAAGCTTTTCGATTTTATCCATTTCGGCAAAGCTGTCGTCCACTCTGAAATGAATTTCAGGCGTATAACGAAGCTGTAATTTGGCACCGATTTCTTTTCTGAAAACACCACTTTCGGCATTGAGCATTTCAAGCACAATGCCTAAATTTTTGCCGTTCAAGGTCATAATATAGGCATTTGCATACCTTAAATCGGGCGAAACACGAACCGAGGTAATGGTAATAAAAGCCTCTCTCAATTCTTTTGAGCGCATATCTCCTCTTTGAAGAACGCCCATAATGACTTTTTTGATTTCTTCTCCGACACGAAGTTGTCGTTGAGATGGTTCTTTATGTTCCGCCATTTCTTTTTCCTTTATAATTTTGCAGCTATTGTTTCAAGTTCATAACATTCAATCTGGTCACCTGTTTGAATGTCGTTATAGTTTTCAAAACTCATACCGCATTCATAGCTTTCTCTGACCTCTTTCACATCTTCTTTAAAGCGTTTGAGTTGTGCCATATTTCCGTCATGAATCACCACATTATCACGAAGCAATCTGATTTTTGTGCCGCGTTTAACTAAACCTTCGGTAACCATACAACCGGCCACTTTACCGACGCCTGTGATGTTAAAGACATTACGAATTTCGGCATATCCCAAAATCTTTTCTTTAATTTCAGGCGAAAGCAAACCTTCCAAACCTTTCTTCACATCATCTACCACATCATAAATAATGGAATAGTATTTGATATCAATATTGTCACGCTTGGCCATATCGCGTGCTTTTTGATTGGCACGAACATTAAAGCCGATAATAAATGCATCTGAAGCTTTGGCAAGTGTCACATCCGATTCGGTAATCGGTCCGACGGCCGAATGCAGAATCTGAACCGAAACTTCATCATTTGAAAATTTCGTAATAGCGCCCTCAATAGCTTCAATAGATCCTTGAACATCTGCTTTGATAATAACGGCTAAATGCTTGGATTCGCCTGATTTGATTTTCTCAAGCATTTGTTCCATCGCCGATTTGGCAGATTTTACGAGCTTTGTTTCGCGCTCTTTTCTTAGTCTGTATGAAGTCACTTCACGGGCCTGATTTTCATCTGTGGCCACAACAAACTTATCACCGGCATCCGGAGTACCTTGAAGTCCGATCACCTCAACCGGTGTCGCCGGTCCTGCTTCATGAACGCGCCGCCCGTGTTCATTAAACATGGCCCGCACGTGGCCCCATTCTTTGCCGGCAATAATAATATCTCCGACTTTTAATGTGCCGTTTTGAACTAAAACTGTTGCCACACTTCCTCGACCCTTTTCCATTTTTGCTTCAATAACCGAACCTTCACCTTTTCTGTTCGGGTTGGCTTTCAAATCTAAAATTTCTGCTTGAAGCAAAATGGCCTCAACAAGTTTGTCGATATTAATGCGTTTTTTGGCTGAAACTTCAGCGCATAAGCTTTCGCCACCCATTTCTTCGACAGCGATTCCGTGTTGCAAAAGCTCTGTTTTAACCCGCATCGGATCAGCCCCCGGTAAATCAATTTTATTGATGGCGACCACAATCGGAACTTCGGCTGCTTGCGCGTGGCGAATTGCCTCCACCGTTTGCGGCATAATGCCGTCATTGGCAGCCACAACCAAAACCACAATATCCGTCACTTTGGCACCTCTGGCGCGCATTTCGGAAAATGCTTCGTGTCCGGGGGTATCAATAAACGTAATTTTTTGTCCGCCTTCCACATCAATTTGATATGCACCGATATGTTGCGTAATACCACCGGCTTCTTTAGCCACAACATTTGTTTCACGCAGAGCATCCAAAAGTGACGTTTTTCCGTGGTCAACGTGTCCCATCACTGTCACAACAGGTGCACGTGGCAACAAATCTTCTTGAACGTCTTTTGGTCCAGTTAATCCTTCTTCCACATCACTGTCGGCCACACGTTTGAATTTATGCCCCATTTCTTCAACCACAATTTGTGCCGTATCGGCATCAATCGGTTGGTTAATGGTTGCCATCACACCAAGGCTCATCAGCTTTTTGATGACTTCGGCACTTTTTTCGGCCATACGAGAAGCAAGTTCCTGAACCGTAATCACTTCCGGAATAATCACCTCTTTGATGATTTTTTCAGCTGCCGGAACAGGAGCCTGAACAGGTTTAGGCTGTTTTTTCTTGAACCGCCTATGCGGCGCACCGAACCCGTAATCATCGTCTTCATCACCCTGCATATAAGAATTGATGTTGATTTTGTTATTACGGCGCGGAGATTCAAAACTGCGTCTTTGAATCTTTTTACGCTCTTGTTCAAACGTTTCTTCTTTGGTTAAAGGATGCGCACTTTGGGCAGATGATTTTTTATCTTTTTTATAGTCCGGTTCATCATCTTCATCATAATCATGAGATCTTTTATCTTTTTTATAACCTCTGTCCTCTTCTTGCGATGAAGATTTTGAAGAAGCCGAAGCAAGAGACTTTTCTTGTTTTTTAAGTTTTTCTTCTTCTTTTCTTGCCTCTTCCTCTTTTTTCTTGTTTTCTGCTTCAATTTGAGCGGCTAATTCTTCAGCTTCTTTTTTCTTGATCTCACTGATTTTTTTACGCTCTTCTTCTTTTGCTTCTTCAATCTGCTGACGCTTTGCTTCATGTTCTTTGGCAGAAGCAATCAATTTTAATTTTTGTGCTGTTTCTTCATCAATTTCTTTTTTAGGTTCCGACGAACCATTCATTGAAATCGAACGTTTTTTACGCACTTCTACTTGCACCAGCTTGCGCCCGCTATCTGTATTAACCTTAACCTGATTTTTTAGGGTTAAAGTCGGTTTCAAAGATAACGTTAATTTCGTTTTTTCTTCTGCCATGCTCTTATTTTTCTCCAAATCAATTTTCTAAAAAGGTTTGATATCTTTTGATGTGTTTATAAACCGTATCTGCAATACCGCTTTTCAAAACAGCCGCATATACCGTATTTTCTGTTTGCAAAGCATTTGATATGTCATCACTGTCATATACTTCAAGCACTTCCATATCCCCTTTGCAAGCCTCAATTTTTTGACGGCTGTCTTCTGCCGCATTGGTGGCCTCAATTAAAAAAGAAACTTTGCCTTGTTTTATCTCCGCTTTTACTTTTTCAAAACCGGTCACAAGTGCTCCGGCCTTTCGAGCTAAATTCATAGCCTCCAAACCTTTTTTATAGAGCAAATTTTCGACCATATTCGTTAAATCTTCGGGAATTTTCAAAAAAAGATGTATCGATTTAATAAACAAATTTTTTTTCAAAGCTTCTTGTAAATTCTTTTTGCCGTTTGAAACATACAGACCCCGCCCGCCCAGTTTTTTATCAAAATCCGGGACCAAACGGCTGTCAGGTGTTTTAACAAAGCGAAGGAGCTCTGAAGTCTCCTTCACCTCGCCTTTTAAAACACATTTTCGTTCTGTTTGTTTATCCACGGCACAGACCTTTTACGCTTTACTGTTCATCCTCTTCGTGATCATCTGTAAACCAGTGGGCACGTGCATCCATAATCACCTTGTTGGCATCAACAAGCGAGATAACGTTTTCGCCCAAAATTTCCACAAGTTCATCACCAGCAAGATCTGCCAAATCATCAATCGTTTTCACACCGGATTCTGCTAATTTTAGGAGCATATCCTGATCGAGCCCGGAAATTGTTTTCAAACTCTCATCAAGACCTAAATCTTTACTCTTTTTTGCAAATTCGGCATTGCGTTTTTCAACAAATTCTTTTGCTCTGGATTGAAGTTCTTTGGCAATATCCTCATCAAAGCCTTCGATTTCTGCAAGTTCTTTCAAATCAACAAACGCAATTTCATCAACGGTTGTGAAACCTTCGGCAATCAGAAGGTGACCAATCATATCATCAACGTCCAAAGCTTCCATAAAGCGGTTCAAACGGACTTTATTTTCATTCATGCGACGTTCTTGTTCTTCTGCTTCGGTTAAAACATCAATGTTCGCACCCAAAAGTTGTGAAGCTAACTTCACATTTTGACCACGTCTGCCGATGGCAATCGAAAATTGTTCTTCCGGAACAACAGCTTCCATACGGCCGTTTTCTTCATCTAAAACAACCTTCGTTACTTCAGCAGGTGCGAGTGCTGCAACCAAGTATTGTGCTCTGTCTTCGGAATAAGGCACAATATCAATTTTTTCGCCTTGCAGTTCGGTCACAACGGCTTGAACACGAATACCGCGCAAGCCAACGCATGCACCAACCGGATCAACCGTCACATCGTTTGTCTTAACGGCAATTTTAGCTTTTGAACCGGGGTCACGTGCCACACCCATAATTTCAACAATACCGTCATAAATTTCAGGAACTTCGGATGTAAAGAGTTTTGCCATAAATTCAGGACACGTTCTTGATAAAAAGATTTGCGGACCGCGTGTTTCGCGTCTGACATCTAAAACATAAGCACGAATTCTGTCGCCGGCTTTGAATTTTTCTCTCGGGATTACTTCATCATGGCGTAAAACAGCTTCGGTTTTACCAATATCTACAATCACATTACCAAAATCAGCACGTTTGACGGTTCCGTTGACGATTGTGCCGATTTTTTCTTTATATTCTTCATACTGACGATTACGTTCCGATTCGCGAACTTTTTGAACAATAACTTGCTTCGCTGTTTGTGCTGCAATTCGGCCGAAATCAATCGGAGGCAACGTATCAATTAAAAAGTCTCCGACTTTAACATCTTTTTGAATTTTTTTCGCATCTTTCAAATGAAGCTGTGCTGCCTCATTTTCGATTTCGGCGCCATCTTCAACAACTTCGCGATAACGTGAAAGTGTAATCGCGCCCGTTTTGCGGTCAATTGAAGCTCTGATATCGTGTTCTGCGCCATAGCGTGAACGTCCTGCTTTTTGAATAGCAATTTCCATTGCAACAAAAACATCTTCTTTATCAATGTTTTTTTCTCTCGAAACGGCATCGGCGACAAGGACGATTTCCGGTCTGGGCATATTTTCAGTATTTTCCATAAGTTACCTCTGTGTTTATTGTTAAAATGAGTTTTCGGTTTGATATTGTTCTAAAAGTTCATCTGTTAAAACGATTTTTGCTTTTAAAATATTATCAAACGGCGTGATATATTCTTTTTCATCCATTAAAACATGGACATTATGTTGCGGATCAATGGCTAACAATTTACCTTTAATGCGCTTACGTTCATCAACAGCTTCTTTTGTTTCAAGTTTCACTTCATTTCCTTGAAAACGAGCAAAGTGCTCAGGCTTTGTTAAGGGTCTGTCAATGCCGGGAGAACTGACTTCAAGCGTATATCGTTCTGAAATCGGATCTTTTTCATCTAAAATTTTAGAAAGTGCACGACTGACAACAGCACAATCATCCACATTTATTTCTCTTGAGCCGTCTTTTAAGTCAATCATAACCTGAAGTGTTTTGCGCACATTTCCCGTTAAAAGAACGCGAACGGTTTCATACCCCATAGAATCGAGTATCGGCTCAATGATTGACGTTAAATCGTTTTGCGACATACTTTGTTATCCTTAAAAAAATCAGCGGAGCTTTAACTTAAGCTCCACTGAAATAATATTTTTTATCGTTGTCAAGAGGTATAGCTTAAAAAAAAGCATATTGCAAGGTATTTTTTGATATTTTTTCAAAAAAATATATCCCGACACAATTAAAACTCTCTTTTAATCTCTCGCTCAAACATACTTTTGATGGTTGTTTGAATATCTTGACCCTCGTACACAACCTGATAAAGCGCCTGGCAAATAGGCATATCTATATTTTCTTTATCGGCAATTGCTTTCACGGCTTTAAGTGTTGCCGGTCCTTCAGCTGTTTTAGATGATTGTTCGCCTTTAGCTAAGCGCTCGCCATACAAACGATTATGACTGTTTTGTGAAAACAGCGTTGCTTCATAATCACCCAAGTGTGCCAAGCCGTACGCTGACATCGGGTTGCCGCCAAAGTGTTTAATCAATCTTCCGACCTCAACAGGAGCCCTTGCCATCAATGCGCCTTTTAATCCATACCAGCCAAGTCCGTCTAAAATACCGGCTGCAATGCCAATCACATTTTTGAGCGCAGCCCCGATTTCATTTCCAATCACATCATTACCGTAATAAAAACGAATAAGTTCACTTTGCATGAGGTTAATCCAATGTTTCTTTTCATTTTCTTCACGGCTGTCAATCACAGCACAGGACGGAACACCTTTCATATAATCCTGCACGTGTCCGGGGCCACCGAGGCAGGCAAAATGAACATCATCTTGGACAATTTCCTGGGCCATAATATCAACCGGAATTTGAGCACTCGGCTCTTCCAACCCTTTAATAGCAATTAAAAAATGGTGCCCTCTTAAATCATAGGTATTCAGCTGTTTAGCCAGCTCTCTCAAATGTTGGCAACCGATTGAAATAATCACACTGTCATTTTTTAAAATTTCATTCAAATCAGGGGTTAAAAACATATTATCACGCAAACTCAAATAAGAATTTTTGCGCGTTTCTTTGAGTTCCAAAAAATTCGGTGAAGTCGGAATATCATACAAAATGACTTTATCAACGACATATTTTGAAGCATACCAACCCAAAAATGTTCCCCATCTGCCGCATCCGATAACAGAAAGTTGTTTCATAACAAACTCCTTTTAAAAATTGAAATAGATGGGTTCAGGTTAAATCGTAAAACAGAACATTGCAAATATATAATGACAACAGTTCACAGATAAGTTTAAGCCTCTTCATCTGACATATTCATTTTTTTATGACGATGATAACCTAAAAGAACACGAATATAATCAAATTTTTTAAAAGCCTCATAGGCGACTTCTTCTTTTTCAACATCAAACGTATAAAAAACCTGATTTGCAATCGATTCAATTGCCTGATCTATATCAGAAAAAGCTTTTTTGTAATCGTCATTATAAGAAAATGATTTAAACAGGCGAGATTTTTGTTCATGGTATGCAGCGATAATCTTTGCGGCTTCATCCGTCGCGTTCTGATAGCCTTTTTCTTCCAAATCGTGCACAATTTGTGTCGTTGTCTTATAAAAGCACTTATGTGCCAATATATTACGCTGTGAAAGATTATTACTGTTGATAATCATAGAACTGCACCTTACTTCTTCTCAAGGCGTTATTGTATATTTTGTTTTTTTAAAACGCAAGTACAAAAAACGCCCGGCAGATTTTGTATAAAGAAAAAACAAGAAAATTGACAATCAAAATTATTCTAAGGTAATAATTTTTGAAAAACCGACGACATCAAAAATTTGTTTAATCGAATCGTTTGCGTTGATGATTTTCATTTTGTTGTTATAGGAAGATACAATTTTTTGAATCTGTAAGAAAACGCGAAGTCCAACCGAAAAAATATAGTCTACATCTTTAAAATCAAAGACAAGTTCTTTTACATGTTCTAAATCGACATTTTTTGTTAAATCATCCATCAGTTCCGGAGATGTATTCGGATCGAGAGACCCGTCTAATATAACCGTTAAGCGATCACCATCTTGTACTTTTTTGATTTCCATTGTTTTTTCCTTCTTGGTACTTTAAGTTACGACCTGTAAAATATTTTTATTTTATTTTGACGCTTTCTTTCAAAAATTTCAAGCAGTTTTTTTATGTTTTTTCTTGATAATTTTCGGTTGACCCGTTCCGTTGACAACTTTTTCATCAACCACCACTTCCTCAACATCTTTTTCATCAGGAACAGAATACATCAAATCAAGCAAAATACCTTCCATAATCGCACGCAAACCTCTGGCTCCGGTTTGGCGCGCTATAGCCAAACGTGCAATTTCTTTTAATGCCTCATCTGTCAAGGTAAGCTTCACATCATCCATTTTAAATAGCGATGTATATTGCTTTAAAAGCGCATTTTTGGGCTCTGTCATCACACTGATTAAGGCTTTTTCATCTAAGTCATTTAATGTGGCAATTACTGGAAGCCGTCCGATAATTTCAGGAATTAAGCCGAATTTTAACAAGTCTTCAGATTGAACATTTTTAATTGTCTGACCAATACCGGCGCTTTCTTTAGCGTTTATTTTAGCACCGAAGCCAATCGAATTACCTTCTTTACGGCGTTCAATAATTTTTTCAAGTCCGGCAAAAGCACCACCGCAGATAAATAAAATATTTTTCGTATTCACATGCAAAAATTCTTGCTGAGGATGCTTACGACCACCTTGCGGCGGAACATTGGCTATGGTTCCTTCGATAATTTTCAAAAGTGCCTGCTGAACCCCTTCACCCGACACATCACGTGTAATCGACGGACCATCTGTTTTGCGTGTAATTTTATCGATTTCATCAATATAAACAATGCCGCGTTCTGCTTTTTGAATATCATAATCTGCCGCTTGAACAAGTTTTAAAATGATATTTTCGACGTCTTCGCCGACATAACCTGCTTCGGTTAAGGTTGTTGCATCCGAAATAGCAAACGGAACATCCAAAATTTTAGCAAGTGTTTCGGCAAGCAGTGTTTTACCCGAACCGGTCGGTCCGATAAGAATAACATTTGATTTTGCTATTTCAACATCTTGTTGTTCATTTTGAGAATTCAGTCGTTTATAGTGATTATACACGGCAACGGAAAGAATTTTTTTAGCATCATCCTGCCCGATCACATATTGATCCAAAAAAGATTTAATTTTAGAAGGCGAAGGCAACTCCCCTTCAAAAGGAGGAATATTTTGTTTATTTTCTTTTAGTTCATCAGCGACAATGTTAATACATACATCAATACATTCATCGCAAATATAAACACCCCTGCCCGCAACCAGCTTTTTGACTTCATTCTGGCTTTTACCGCAAAAAGAACAATGCAATGTCGGTTCGTTTTCTTTACTGCTCATAAAACACCCCTATTTTAATTCTTTTCTGTTTGTTATAATCTCATCAATAAGGCCGAATTTTTTAGCCTCTAAAGGCGTCATAAAATTATCTCGATCCATCGCTTTTTCAATAACCTTAATTGATTGTCCCGTATTGGCGGCATATATTTCGTTTAAGCGTTTGCGCATATCCAAAATCAGTTTTGCCTGAATTTCGATATCTGCCGCCTGCCCTTTGGCTCCGCCTGAAGGCTGATGAATCATAATTTGTGAATTCGGAAGCGAAAAACGTTTTCCTTTAGCACCGCCGGCAAGCAAAAACGAGCCCATCGAACAAGCCTGGCCGATACACAGTGTCGAAACCTCAGGCGAGATATACTGCATTGTATCATACATAGCCATTCCGGATGTAATCACTCCTCCGGGAGAATTGATATAAAGAAAGATATCTTTTTTCGGGTCTTCCGATTCTAAGAACAAAAGTTGGGCACAAACCAGCGATGATACTTCATCGTTGACTTCGCCGGTTAAAAAGATAATGCGCTCTTTTAAGAGCCTTGAAAAAATATCAAATGAACGCTCACCTTTAGCTGTTTGTTCAATCACCATCGGCACGAGCGTATTGTCATAAATTTCTAATGCGCTTTTTTCCATAACCATTCTCCGTAATTTTTTTTATTTTTAGCACATATTTAATCAACAAATCGTAAATAAAAACAGGTAAATTTAAGATCTGTTTATTTCAGCCAATATTCAATTGTCGAAACAACACGCACCGTTTTATTGATTTGAGATGTTTCCGAAGCAGAGGGTGTTTGTTCGCGCGGTAAAATCGTAAACATACCTTGATTGGCATATTTAATGCGCCCGACTCTGCTGTTTGAACTTTGAGCAAACTGTTCAGCGGCTGCAATTGCATTTTTTGTTGCTTTTTCAAGCATTTCAGGTTTAATATCATTTAATTTTGTGAACAAATACGAAACAGGCGAACCATATTCTGAAGTAAAAATAATACCTTTTTTCACTAAATCGCCGGATTTGTTTAAAACATCTGCCACCAAATCAACATTTTCAGATTTGACAACAACTGTTTGATTTAAAATAAAACGTATATTTCTTTCATTGCTTCCGTAAGGATTAGCGTTTAAGTCATTTGTTTCAAGTCTGCCTGTTGTAATTTCAGAATCCTTAAAACCGTTTTGATGTAAAAAATCTTTGATGATTTTTGTTTGTTCGGTAATTTTTCGTTCTGCCTCTGTCACATCATTTCCGGTGACGACATATTTCATTTCCCAAACAGCCAAATCCGCTTTCACATCCATTTCGCTCAAACCTTTAACCACAACGGTATTAAGATCCGTTTTGGCTTTATAATAAAAATACCCAGGAAAAAATCCTGCCAACACAACAGAAACGGCAAGCAAAATCGAGCAACTGCAAGCAAAATGTTTTGCTTTTTTATGAAAAGGTTTGCTATGAAAAGGCAATTTTTCAAAACGAGGATCACGAACATTTTTGTCATTTAAGTTTTCAATTTTAAGCATTATTTATACTCCATTAAAAAAAATAATGCCTTCAAAGTATAATTTTAGATTAAAAGAGTCAAGTTTTTCAAACAAAATGATTTAAATCGGGGGAAAGGCATAAAGTTTTACTTGGCGTTTTTATTTTTTTTAAGTAGGTTAAAAGAAAAATAATAAAGGAAATCATATGAAAATCTCTGCAAAAAGCACTAAAACACCCACGACTTCTCATGAAGTCTTACAAAAAACAGTCTCAATTTGGCATAGTATTCAGGGTTTTATGTATTTTTTATATAAGCGTGTCCAAAATGACACGGTTTTACGTGTCGCATCATCTTTAAGTTACACATCTCTCATTGCTCTTGTGCCGGTACTGGCCATTGCACTTGCCGTTTTTTCGGCATTTCCGGTTTTTGCAGATGTTAGAGAGCAGGTTCAAAGCTTAATTATTTCAAATTTAATGCCTGATGCTGGTCAAGATATTGCGCTTTACTTTAACGAATTTATTCGAGCCACCGCAAAACTCACGACAATCGGCGTCGTCGGTATTGCCTTAACGGCGATTTTGCTTCTTTCAACCATTGAAAACAGCTTCAATTTTATTTTTAAGGCAAGCAAAGCACGCCGCTGGACGACCAAAATCACCCTTTATTGGACTGTCATTACCCTAGGGCCTCTCTTAATCGGCACAGCGTTATCTTTAAGGGGGGTTGCCGCCTTTAATAATATGATGTCAGCCATTCCGACCGCGCAAGTTTGGATGGGTAAAATTTTGCCATCCATCATTACCTTTTTGGCTCTTGTCGGTGCATACATTTTTATTCCAAATAAAAAAGTGGGGATTTTAAGTGCTTGTACCGGTGCATTAACCGCCCTTTTCCTTTTTTGGATTTTACGCTACGGATTTTCGCTGTTTATGCTTAAAAACAACACCTATAAAACGCTCTACGGTGCCGTTGCGGCTGTTCCGTTGACGCTTGTGTGGATGTATCTTTACTGGGCAGCTGTCATATTTGGAGCCGTTGTCACAGCCGCCTTGGATGAATATCGCGAGCTTGATCGCCGAAATTTGAACAAAATTTTAGTCAAAGGTCAACCAAATCACAGATGATCTGTGAAAAATTTAAAAAAGTTCTTGCATTAAGAACAAAAATAGAACATAAAGGACTTAACATTAACTTGATTGGAAAAAACACATGGAAAAAGATAAAGCACTTGAAGCAGCTTTGAGCCAAATTGAACGTGCCTTCGGAAAAGGTTCGATTATGCGCCTCGGCCAAGATACAAAAATTGATATTGAAGCCATTTCAACCGGATCACTTGGAATTGATATTGCCCTTGGCATCGGCGGACTTCCCAAAGGCCGTATCGTTGAAATCTACGGTCCGGAAAGTTCCGGTAAAACCACACTTGCCTTAAGCGTTATTGCTCAAAGTCAAAAAAAGGGAGGCACTTGCGCGTTTATTGATGCCGAGCATGCCCTTGACCCCTCTTATGCCAAAAGAATCGGTGTTAATGTTGAAAACCTTCTTATTTCGCAACCCGATACCGGTGAACAGGCTTTAGAAATTGCCGATACACTTGTCAGATCCGGGGCTATTGATGTGTTGGTCGTTGACTCGGTCGCCGCTCTTGTCCCGAAGGCAGAGCTTGAGGGAGAAATGGGCGATTCGCATATGGGACTTCAGGCGCGTCTGATGAGCCAAGCTCTTCGCAAATTAACCTCAACCATTGCCCGTTCCAACACACTTGTAATTTTCATCAACCAAATTCGTATGAAAATCGGCATTATGTTCGGCAACCCTGAAACGACGACCGGCGGAAATGCATTAAAGTTTTATGCTTCCGTTCGTATGGATATTCGCCGAATCGGTGCGATTAAAGATAAAGAAGATGTGATTGGCAACCAAACACGCATCAAAATTGTTAAAAACAAGGTTGCACCACCGTTTAAGACCGTTGATTTTGACATCATGTATGGCGAAGGTATTTCCAAAACCGGCGAACTGATTGATTTAGGCGTCAAGGCTAACATTATTGAAAAAGCCGGTGCCTGGTTCTCATACAATGGTGAAAAAATCGGTCAAGGCAGAGAAAACGCCAAAACATATTTAAAAGAGCATCCTGAAATTGCAGACGAAATCGAAAACAAAATCAGGGCTGATGCCGGTCATTTAACAACCGAGATGATTGGTGATGACAATATGCCTGAAATGGATGAATAATTTGATGAAATCAAGCAAAAAAGAGAACCTTTATCGGTTCTCTTTTTTTTGTATTCAAACCAAATTCAGACAAAAAATATTGACTTCTACAAGATTTTTAACTATAATTTAGACATAAATTTAAGTTTTATGAATGTATTGTGTGGAATGAATATTATTTCATTTGTGTCTTTTTTTCAGGGTGAAAGACTTTAACGCAATACGTGTACCCATTGTTTTTTACCTATGAAAACAAACACTAATGTACAAAACGTAGAAGAAGTTATCGCTATTCTCAAATCTTGTTACGATGGACAAACGTCCAAAGATGAGGTGAGAGAGAGTCTTTCCAGCGTGAGCGAATCTTTGTATAACGACACCTTCTGGAAGTTGTATTACACAAGAAACGGCTATGAAAGCTTTAGAAGCTCGCACGGATATGACTACTACGATGGTTTGTTGAGTATTCTCAAAGAAACATCAAGGTATTATAACAAATAATCTGCGTTTGAAAGAAGCAACTCTTTTTTAAGTGTTGCTTCTTTTTTTTATTTGATCATTTTTTGAGCCTCAGATTGAAGTTCTGTAAGGCTCATTTTAAAATCAGATTTAATCCACATATCTTTTAAGCGACCTAAAACTTCTTTAATTGGTGAACAATCTGTCATTCCAAGGTCTATTAAATCTTTTCCATGAAGCGGAAACGAGGGAATCTGCATTTTATCAATTCGGTTAAAAAGGTCTTGAAGCTGATCTGAAAATTTATTTTGTTCAACAAAAGAGACTAAAATTTTGTCTTTTACGAATTCAGAACCATGTAAAAACAAAACTTTTTGAAGATATGAAAAATCTTGTACTTTATTATTATCAAAAGAAAAACGTGCCAAATCAACCAAACGTAATTTTTGAACTTTTGTCAGTTTGAAACGTGTTGCGATGGAATCAGCTAAATTTTTATCAGGCCCAAACAACACAAAAAGCCGCCGCACAATATCCGGTTTTTGATGATTTAAAACAATCAACTCGTCCAAAAATTGAAGTTTATTTGCATAAATATCATGCGGTAAAACAAAATCCAAAATATCATTCTGGCGCATGAGTTCAATGGTTTTACCTGCGTTAGGCGTCGTTAAAATCTTAAAAAATTCTTCTCTGATCTTTTCTGTGGTCAATGTTTTTAAAAGTTCTCTATTCTCAACACAAGCTTGTAAAGAACGCTTATCCGGCTCGGTTTTGGAAAAAGTGGAATAAAATCTGAAAAAACGCAAAATACGTATCGGTTGTTCAATAATTTTTTCGTTTGGATTGTCAATAAAACGTACAATACCGTCTTTTAAATCATTGATACCGTTATAATAATCAAAAACATTGCCATGTTCATCAGCATAAACGGCGTTTATGGTCAAATCACGTTGAGAAGCATCAGCATTCCAATCATCCGTAAACGATAAATCAGAATCCGTCAATTTATTTTGCACCTTTTTATGAAGTGATGAAACTTCCAAAACCTTATTATTGATAATCACACCTGTTCTGGCAAATTTGAACCCGAGGCTGACAGTTTTGAGCCCGTTTTCATTACAAGCCTCTAACAATTCGTCGGTTGATAAATCTGTTGCCAAATCAATTTCAAAACCTTTAAGCCCGGCCAGTGCATCACGCACGGCCCCACCCACAAAACGCAAGGCACCGCCGTAGTCTTCAACGGCGCGAAATAATTTTAAGATAGACTGATCATCAATAATACGCGTGATGTCCAAATAGTTCGGTATCATCATTTTTTTATGCCTTTAATGACTAAAATCTTTGCTTTCTTTTAACATTTATTTTTTATAATGCAATTCAAATTTTTGATATATCAGAGGAAAAAATATGAAAAAAATACTGTTTACGGGATTACTCTTACTTGCCAGCAACGCAGCCGCCGTTGAAGTGCCGCAACTCATTGGAGATTATAACGATTGGTCAGCCTACACTTTTAAAGAAGGTAAAAATACCGTTTGTTATATTGCCTCAACCCCAAAACGTGACGAAGGAAACTATACCAAACGCGGCGACATATATGCTGTTGTCACACATCGTCCTGCTGATAAAAGTTTTGATGTGGTAAATTTTGTTGCCGGATATTATTTAAAAGAGCATGCTAAATTTACCGTTAAAATCGGAAAAGAAACTTTTCAAAATTTTTATACGGATCATGATAAAGCATGGACTTTTAATGATGAAGAAGATCAAAAGCTCGTTAAAGCCATGTTTCGCGGCGAACGTATGATTGTTGAAGGAACATCAAACCGCGGCACCGAAACAAAAGACACTTATTCTTTAAAAGGATTTGCCAAAGCCTACAAAGCTATTAACGCGAAATGTGGTAAAAAATAATGCAAAGCGAAATTATCGGTTTATCTAAAGAAGAACTCTTAAATATGATCACCGAAATGGGTGAAAAGCCTTTTCGTGCCAAACAGATTTGGCAGTGGATCTATTTTAAGGGCGCTTTAAGTTTTGATGAAATGACAGACTTATCAAAACCCTTTAGAGAAAAGCTGAAAGAACGTTTTAAGATTTCAAGACCTAAAATCATCAAAGAGCAAACTTCAAATGATAAAACCCATAAATGGCTTGTTGAATTTGAAGATGGCGAACGTGTCGAAATGGTTTATATTCCGGAAATTGACAGAGGCGCTGTATGTATTTCGACGCAAGTCGGCTGCGCCATGGGGTGCAAATTTTGCCACACAGGTACTCAAAAACTTACTCGAAATTTGACTGCCGGTGAAATTGTCGCACAATTTATGCTTGCAAGAGATACTTATCATGAATGGCCTAGTCCGACAAGCGAAACACGTTTTCTTTCAAATATTGTCGTTATGGGTATGGGCGAACCTTTGCAAAATGTCGACAACCTCATCAAAGCACTTCAGATATTATCTGACGGCGACGGCATTGCTATTTCAAAAAGACGGATCACCGTATCAACCTGCGGTATTGTACCTCAAATTAATTACGTTTTGGAAGAAACAGGCGTTAGACTCGCTATTTCGCTTCACGGCTCAAACAACGAAATCAGAAGCAAACTTATGCCGATTAATAAAGTATATCCGATCGAAAAAATTATGGAAGCTTGCCAAAAATATCAATCTAAAGATGGCAGCCGATATGTGACATTTGAATATCTGATGATTGATGGGGTTAACGATCATCTTGAAAATGCAAAGGAACTTATCAAAATCTTAAAATCATATCATATTCGTGCCGGATTTAATTTAATTGCATTTAATCCATGGCCAGGATGTGAATTTAAGCCAAGCCCTCAACATCAAATCGAAGCCTTTGCTAAAATACTATCGAGCGCCGGGTTTGCCTGCCCCGTTCGCCTTGCCAGAGGTCAAGATATTTCGGCCGCATGCGGTCAACTTAAATCCGAAAACAAAAAATAATTTTTGTTTTGAAATTATTTTATCAAATTATTTGACAAATCTTTTTTTTTCGTGCTATTTATACTTTATCAAAAACTTTGGAGAATTTATATGCTCGGACGTTATACTTATACTCTAGGGACATTAACACCAGGAGAAGAAATTATTCTGGTCGGCAGATTGCATTATTTTGCACTCATCATCCCGTTTACTTTAACTGCTTTAACATTTATTGTAGGTTTTGCAGGCTTAATGGTTACATTCGGCGAAAACTACACGACCTATGGTACACTTGGAGTTGTTTTTGTCTGGCTTTGTTTTTTGGCGCTGTTGATTTGTACGATTACTTCTTGGTTTAAACGAAACCTCATCGAATTTGTTTGTACAAATAAACGTGTTGTTAAAAGAACAGGCATTATTAATGTCACCACAGAAGAGTTAAATCGTGAAAGAATCGAGTCTGTTGAAATCAGGCAAAGTATTTTCGGTCGTCTTTTCAACTATGGTGATATTCTTTTTTCCGGAACGGGAACTTCTAAGATCGTTTTTAACTTTCTTAATCAACCGAAATTAATGAAACAAATCATCGACTCGGTGATTTCAACTCCGAAATCCGATGATAATCCTGGATAATCAGTCTTATAAACATTAAAAAAACCTCCTGATCGGAGGTTTTTTTTAATTTTATTCGCACTATTTTGCTTTTGCTTTCAAATCTTTAATTAAATCATCTACACCGTTCGGAGCTTGTTTGATAAAGGCGGTGTATTCATTACGTGCCGTAATGGCAAGTGAAACATTTTCAATAATGATATCGACAATTTTAAATGTTTTATTTTGTTCTTTGACACGCCACACAACCTTCGCCGGAGCTCCTTCTTTCATTTGAACAGATGTATTTACAAAAATCTGCCCCTCGGAATTTGAAGGTGTTGTCCCTTCAAAATCAAAATGTTTACCCTTAAATTCATCAAAACGCTTGGACCATGTTTTGACATTAAACTCGCGATAAACCTCAAGGAAGTCGGCACGCTGTTTTTCATCAGCCGTTTTCCAATAACGTCCCAAGACAAATTTTCCGATATAATCTAAATCGAGATATTCATTAAACAGCTTTTCAAATCTTTCATTTTTTTGTGCTTGTGACACATCAGCATTGATAATTTCTTCAATACCTTCAGTTGTTACTTTTTTAACAAAATTTTCTGCCTTTCCGGCATCTAAAGCATGAGCTTCAAACGAAAAAGTTAAAAGAGCAGCGGTTAAAAGTGAAATTATTTTTTTCATTATAGTCTCCGTTCAATTTAAGTTATTCTTCGTCCATGTCTTCAAAGTCAAAATCATAGCTTTTAGGAGCCGATTCATCTTTTTGAGCACACAGACTTTCAAATTTTGTTCTGTTTTGTAAGAATGCCGATTTTACGGTTTGATAAAAATCAACCGAGCTTTCTTCCAAACCGTCCAAAAGCTCCATATTTTCAGCACGTAAATTAATATATTTCAAACCTGTTCCACCATAAGCAGCCACTTGCCCCCATGTTTCATCTTGTTTATCATATAAAGCCAAATACATCGGGTCTGCAAATGCATCTACCCCTTGCCCGACAAGGGATCTGGGCGTTGCAGGTCCTAAAATCGGCATAACGATAAACGGCCCGTCCGGCATACAATATAAAGACATCGTTGCATCAAAAGTATTTTTGGCCTTTGAAATTCCCCACCCTGAGGCCACATCAAACGTACCAAGCAGCCCAAGCGTGCTATTTATGGCAAAACGGGCAACCGAAACACCGCTTTTTTTCATGCGACCTTGCAATAAATTGTTGACAGCCGATGCCGGTTCTTCCAGGTTTGCAAAAAAGTTCGTCACACGATTCCGCATGCTTTTTGTTGTCACAACTTTATAGCCTTTGGCCACCGGCTTTAAAACAGCTTTATCGACCTGATAGTTAAAATTAAACATCGCTCGGTTATAAACCTCCAATTTTGAAGGTTCATCACTCACATTCATTTTGGTTCCGTTCGGATTTGTGGTGCAGGCACAAAGCAAACCGCTCAACAAGAAAATATAAAACTTATTATTCATTTTTTGTTCCGTTACTGTTTTATTTTTACTTGAATATATCATTATTTAACGTTCAATCAAGACAAATTGTTCATTTATGTTACAATTCGGAAATTTTTTGTGTTTTGAAATGAACTCAAAAATAACATACTATCCTTTCCAGTTTGAACTTTAACAAAGGAATATAAAATGACAAATCAACCTTCCAAATCCATCGGTCTTTTTGATTGTGCAACTTCTCAAAAAGTCATCGGACAGGAAAAATTTTTAGATTCATTTAGAACAGTATTAAACCATGGTGGTTATTGCCAAGGTCCTGAAACAAAAGAACTTGATAATAAATTAGCTGCCTATGCCGGCACAAAATATTGTTCAACATGCGGTTCAGGTACAGACGCATTAACTCTTGCTTTAATGGCTTGGGGAGTGAAAGAAGGCGATGCCGTGTTTGTCTCGTCGTTTACATTTGTTGCCTCAGCCGAAGCCCCTGTTTTGCTTGGTGCAACACCTGTTTTCGTTGATTCAAAACCGGATACATACAATATGGATCCCGAAGATTTGAAACGTGCCATTGAAATGGTTAAAAACGAAGGAAAATTAAACTTAAAAGCTGTTATTCCGGTTGATATTTTCGGAAGTCCGTGTGAATACGACGAAATCATCAAAATTGCCCACGAAAACGGCATGAAAGTTCTTTCAGATTCATGTCAGAGTTTCGGCTCTGTATATAAAGGTCATCATGCCGGCTCAAACGGCGATATGGCCGCCACTTCATTTTATCCGACAAAACCGCTCGGCGGTTATGGTGACGGCGGTGCCGTATTTACCAACAGCGAAGAAGAAAACGCACTTGTTCAATCATGTCGTGTTCATGGTATGAGCCCTGAAGATCACTATGATAACGTTCGTTTAGGCATGACAGGTCGTATGAATTCGTTCCAAGGTGCTGTGCTTCTTAATAAAATGACAATTTTGGATGATGAACTTCAAAAACGTTATGAAGTTGCCAAACGTTATGACAACGAACTCAGTTCATATTATGGCAAACAACGCATTTTAGATGGATGCCGTTCAGCATATGCTTTGTATACCATTAACTGCGAACATCGCGATGAATTAATGGCTTATTTAAGAGAGCGCGGTATCGGTTGCGGTGCATATTATCCGAGACCTGTCAATACACAAACAGCTTATGCGAAGTGGAATATCAGAAGCTTGCCTGTTTGCGAAAAACTCTCTAAAACAGTTTTAAGCATTCCGATGACACCGTATTTGACAAATGATGAACTTTCTTACATCATTGAAACGATGAATGAGTTTGCTTCAAATAAAATGTCTAAAGCTGCTTAAATCATTGAAAATTTGATAAAAAAAGTCCCTACTTTCAGTGGGGATTTTTTTTAGACAATAATAAAAAAAACATTTGACAATTTAGACAAATTATTTTATTCTATGGTCAGGTAAATATTTGGAGAATCCCCATGGCAAATGAACAAATGAGAAAATTTAACAGTAAAAATTTAGAAGAATATTTGGAAAACGCCGAAAATATTTTTAAGCACGGTTCGTCAGATGAGTTTGCAACCTCGCATGAACGCGCATTAGAGTATTTAGACGACTTTAATAACGGAAAATTAGATATTGATTTTGATGCAATTGATTCCATGGAGCGTTTTATTGAATATTTTGTCGGCGGATATAAAGTTGACAACCAAATGATGGCGCTTTACGATAAAGCTATGAAAAGATTAGAAGAATTGCGCAATGCGGCCAAACAGCAACAGCTTGAAGCAGAAAAGTCGGATTCTCAAGAAGAACTTCAAGCTCAAGAAGATAAAAAACAGCAAGAAAATGCAATTAAGGAAAATACTGAAGAGGTTGAAGTTGCCGATTTAACAAAGCTTTCAAATGAAAATCCTGAAGATCGCGCTAAAGTTGCACAAGTTCTCGAAGATCATCAAAAAGACTTTCCACTTGTTTATCAAAGTTTCGAAGAAATTTATCAAGATATTATCAAGGCCTATAAAACAGGCGAAGAAATTGATACACTTAACGATAAAATTCAAACAAAAGCTGACGCCGAAGCAGCACAGTTCGTGAAAAAAATTGTTGAAGAAAACACAGGCCATCAAGTTCCGACAATCAAAAAAACTTTGGTTATTGAAGACACTCATACTGATCAAGGTATTGATGATAAGAAAATCAAAGATGTTGCCGAGCGCATTATAAATAACATAAAAGATACAAATAATCCTAAAGACGGCCGTCTTGATACCATTCAAAAAGAACTTTCAAGCTTAAATGGCGCTGAAATCGGTGCTCTTTATACCGAAATTGAAGGTAGAGATATTTCAACGAAGATTAAAGATAGATTGAAAACACAGTTATCTTATCATTTAACAGAGAAGTTTTTAATCAAAAAAGAAGATCAAAAGCATACTTTTGAAGTTAGAGAAGATGTTGTTAATGCACTGTCTAATGAAGACGCAGCCGGTTATGTGACAGCTTTAGATATCGTGATGCAAAAGTCATATGATCAAAAGCGCCTTGATGACCTTTATGCCGCATTAAAACGCCGGGCAGAAGAGAAAGAACAAACAAAAGTTTTAGATGATCTTTTAGGTCGTATTCGCAGTTTAAATTCGAATGCCAATGAAATCTTTTTAAATAGAGTTCGAATTGAAGCTTTACATTCAATGAACAAAATTACGGATGCTGAAAGAACAGAGGCTTTACAAGATTCTCAAAAAGCAGCTCTATTGGTTGCCAATCACGAGTTAGAGCTTTCAGAAAATCCGGCTGATCTTCAAACATATCGTGATTTTGTTTTTGATAAGTTGTTTGAAAATAAACAAACAAGAGATCTTGTACCACCGAAATATTTAGCCGCTAAATATCTTGAATATGCTCAAAGAGCTGCCACAGAGCAGGATGTACAAAAAGTTCAAGAATATCAACAAAAGTGGCACGCTGTTGCAACCAGAATCCAAGAATTAACGGATATGTTCGCCCGTGATGGACACCTGTCAAGGGATTTATATTTTGCTGATATCACCAACATAGCCGATATTTACGATGGATATATGGCCATGTTTGCCGCTGTTAAACCGGATTTAGAAGCTATGCTTCAAAATCCTCAAACAAAAGAAAGAGCAGAAGCAGATTTAAAGAAAATTGAAACATGCACTCAAATTTTAGATGAACGAATCAAAGAATACGATGACGAATGGAATTTGACTCATTTACAAGAAACAGATGCTTTAGATGTTAATTCACGTATTGCCAAGATTCAAGATCAAATAAAAGACATTAAAGTCGATTCTGAAACCCTTAAACTTGCAAGTAATCTCAAATTCTTGGATGAAAACGGTAATATTGAACCTCAATTTATTGATGAAAATGGTAACCAAACAGATGTATATTCCGAAGGTGCTAGGATTATTGAAGGAAGTAAACTTGATCAGCTCATCTATCTTTCCAAACAAGAAGTCATTTCTAAAAATGCCGGTTCATCAGAAGAAATTACACCGGAATTTTTACAAAAAGAGCTTTCGGAAACTTTGGCCTCTTCTTTATATGCCATTCATGTTTCTGATCAAGTATCTAAAGGCGCTATAGAAAAAATTGATCAATTTACCAATAAAGATCATTTTGAAAAATTTAAAAATGATTTAGCGGACACTTCTCATCCGATGAAGATCAGTCATCGAGGTTTTGAAGCCGGCAGATTTTCACTTGTTAATCGCTTGGATGCATATCGATCAAGGCTTACTCAAAAAATCGGACGCAATGCTCTGACAAATCGCGATGCGCATGCTGAAATGATTAAAAGAAAAGCCATGCAACTTGGTATGGCGCTTGGTGTGTCAACGGCCATCGGGCTTGTTTCCCTCGGAACAAACAAGGTTGTCGGTGCCGGTCTTGGTTGCGCACTGGGTGTAACGCTTTCAATTAAACAAATCCATAATTGGCGCAAACAACAAAAGGCCGAAGGAAAGCCTGCCGGTTTGAAAGAAATGTTTCATGATCGAAGACTTCGTCAAACAGTTGAAACGACAGCTTTAGCCGGTTGTGCCTTTGGCTTTTTAGCAACAGGCAACCCTGATGTGGCCTTAGTTTTAGGAGGAGCCGCAATGGCAGTCGGATCAGTCAATGGCGCCATCTCTGATTATCAAGATGCCCAAAAAATGGGGATGGGCAAAGGCTGGGCTGCCCTTTATGGCGCACTAGCGCCTATTATAACTGTCGGAGGAGGTCTTTTAGGCTCACAAGTTGTTGCACCGGGTATTGCAAACTATGTTAACGAGCATTTTCCGAATAATACGATTTTCCAGCATAATGAGATCGTAGCTGGTGAAACGAAATCTATCAAAGTTGGAGAACGGACAACTATAGATCAAGAAGCATTAGAAGCTGATTCTTCGCGTTATAACCAGCAATATGATATTGCCGGACGTCTTCATAACGGAATGACTCATGATCAGTATATGCAAGCCGTTGAAGAGTATAACCTCTCCCATCCGGATGCACCGATTACGCATCCTGATAATTTGTTACAACACGCATATAATGCAGAAAATGTTTATGGTCAGGGCTGGGCATCTGATCATGGTGTATCAATGACAGATATTAAAACATTGAGTCATTTAATTAATCCGGATGGTTCTATAAATCCTGATGCTGTCCAAGTATATGAAAATGGTCAATTTATAAATCATGCCGGTTTAGAAAATTTTGTGGGAAAAGTATCTGATCCCAATATTGAACAAAGAGCTGATTTATATCCGACAAAAGATCCGCATTCAACCTATTCTGATATGAATCAACCGACAAAAACCGAAGCCATATACCGTGAAGTAACACCCATTGATCGTGTACCAGTGGCAAATCAAGGTCCTTTAATTATGGCAACTTTTGGCATATTAGATAGAGCCAAACAAAAATTAAGAAATACCAAAGAACGCATCGGCGCTTTGGCGGATATAGTTCTACGTCGCAAAAAAGACAAGCCTCGTCCCGGACCTCAACCGGTTATTGTTAATCCCCCACACGAGGATGACAATAAGAAGAAAAAGACTTATGTGACACCTGTCGTGACACAAATTGAAAAAGAACCGGTACATATTCTTCCCTCATCCCCGGCACCTCAACCTACTCCGGTCAAAGAAGATCCGAAACAGGCTCCAACGCCGAAACCTGAGCCATGGAAAGATAAATTATTGATTGATGAATATAAAATCGTCTATGGTATCGAACCGAAAGTTACTGCTTCTGAAGGTGAAAAGAGCCCTGCCGAGTTGTACTATGATCGTATTGAAAGTGAGCGTAAAGTTGAAGCTCCTGATTTATCCATGACCGACTATCTTTTAGCTCGTCGTGAAAAATTGGATAAACTTGTTGCAACGATTGAAACTCAAGCAAACAATGCTTCTTTTGATCCGACAAAATGTAGAGCCGACTATATGACACGCAAAATAAAAGATCAAAGAGCCGGTGCAGAAATTGTTGCCAAATCGCGTCAAAGTCTGCAACAAAGTAATTTAACACATGAAAATTACAATCAAAAAGTTACTTTGACTCATTTCTTGAAATATATGGAATATTATATTAAAGGGTCTGATGTTGTTGCTGATGGCTCTCGCGATATGACCTTAAATCCCGAGTTAAAACGTGATAATCGCGTAATTCACACATATGATATCAATAAAATTTTGCTTGAAGGAAAAGATCCGAGTAGTGATGACAGTAAATTAACTGGCGATGCTCACATCACCTTTGGTGATATCAGAAGAATCCATAACGAACGTACACGCGATGAAAAAATCGATGGTATCCATCCACCATTGACAAACGAAGTTGTCGCCAATTTTGCTAATCGCTTGGCAAAACTTGATGAGGACAAAGCTAAAAATAACAGTCAGAGCGCTCAAGTTTCTGCTGGCAAAAAAAAAAGATACACGGGCCGATGATACAACAAGGCAGAGGGCTGTAAATCCCCCTGCCCCGAAACCTCAATCTCGAGGGGAAAAAGGCCTTACGGGTATAGCACCTGTTGAAAAACATGCTAAGCCTGAAGAACGTCGCGAACCCGTGACACCTCCCGCACCGGTTCAAAAACCTAAAGAGGAAACAAGAGAAGCTCCAAAACCCGAGCCAACTGTTGTTGAAACAAGAGAAGCACCGAAACCTGAGACAACTGTTGTTGAAACAAGAGAAGCACCGAAACCTGAGCCAAAAGTTGTTGAAACAAGAGAAGCACCGAAACTCGAGCCGAAAGTTGTTGAAACAAAAGAAGCGCCGAAACCTGAGCCTGTTTCAGAAACTCAGCTGTTCATTGACGAATATAAAACCGTCTACGGCGTCGAACCGAATTTCAAAGCGCCTAAAGGTGAAAAAAGCCCGGCAGAGTTGTACTATGATCGTGTTGAAAGTGAGCATCAACTTGAGGCTCCGAAACAATCGATGAGAGATTATCTGCTGGCTCGCCGCAAAGCATTGAATGACATCATCAAGGGTAATCCTCAATATGGTCAAACAAATGCTGAAATTATTGCAGCCGCTCGTCAAAGTTTGCTTCAGAGCAATTTAACAACGGAAAATTATAACAATCGCCTGACTTTGTCTCACTTTACACGCTATATGACACTTTTCATTCATAGCGATGAAATTTTGGCTGACGGCTCACGCGATATGACCTTAAATCCCGAGTTAAAACGTGATAATCGCGTAATTCACACATACGATATCAACAAGATTTTGTTTGAAGGAACGGATCCGAGAAGTGATGACAGTAAATTAACCGGCGATGCTCACATCACCTACGATGACATCAGAAGACTCCAAAATGAGCGCACACCTGAAGAAATAGAAAATGATTTTCATATTTCTCTGACAAATGATGTTGTTGCAAATTTTGCCGAACGCTTTAAAGAACTTGATAAAGCTAAAGAAATTCAAGAAGCTGAACTCAAAGCAAAAGAAAAAGAAAAAGAAAAAGAAAAAGCTGAGACCGTGACACCTCCGATGCCGGTTCAAAAGCCTGAACCGAAAGAGAAAGAAGCTCCAAAACCCGAGCCGACCATTGTTGAAACAAAAAAAGCGCCGAAACCTCAATCTCAAGAAGAAAAAGGTCTCACCGGCGCGGCACCTATAACGGAATATGTCAAACCCGAGGAACACCATGAACCTGTTCAAAGCGTTCAAGATGAAAATAAATCTCTTCAAAATGAACCTTGGAACAATCCGTTATTGCTTCAAGAGTACGAAATCGTTTATGGTATTACGCCAAAAGTCACTGCTTTAGAAGGTGAAAAGAGTCCTGCCGAATTGTACTATAAACGCGTTGCCAAAGAACGTTCTTTAGAAGGCTCACATCAATCAATCACGGATTATCTTTTAAGACGCCGTAAGAGATTGGATGAAATGGTTCAACTTTTAAAGCATCAACCAAACAATGCGACCTTTGACCCGAAAATCATGCTCGAGGATTACAGCGATCACTTAACGGGGCGCAAATCAGGTGGCAGAGCCGGTTCTGAGATTGTCACAAAAACGCGTCAAAGCCTTATGCAAAGTAATTTAACACCTGAAAATTATGTCAAGCGTCTTACTTTGACACACTTTTTAAGATACATGAAACATTTTATTGAAGGTAATGAATTATTTTCTGACGGCTCACGTGATATGAGTTTGAACCCAAGCTTAAAACGTAACTCAAATCACATATCGACTCATGATGTGAATGATGCCATTTTAAGCGGCAAAATTGAAAGAGCGCCAAAACGAGTAACAAATGTAGTCATACATCGGCCCAAAAAAGAGCCTTGGAAAAATCCGTTATTGATGGAAGAATACAGAATCGTTTATGGTGTCGCTCCGAAAGCTGATTTAGAACACTTAAAAGCTTACTGTAAACGTGTCATCAAAGAGCATCATAAAGAAGGCTTACACCGCTCAATGACAGAATATCTTTTAAGACGCCTCAGAAGGTTAGACAGACTTGTAAAAGAAGTCAAAACGCAACCTAATAATGCTACTTTTGACCCTCAAGTAATGATCCAAGATTACAGCGATCACTTAACAGGTAAAAAAGCAGGCGGCCGAGCCGGTTCTGAAATTGTCATGAAAGCTCGCCAAAGCCTCATGCAAAGTAATCTGGCACCTGAAAATTACGTCAAGCGCTTTACTTTGACACACTTTTTGAAGTACATAAAACACTTCATTGAAGGTAATGAGTTGGCCTCTGACAGCACGCGCAATATGAGTTTGAACCCTGACTTAAAACGTCGTTCAAACACTATTCAAACACGTGATCTCAACGAAATCATTTTAGCGGAAAAATCTTCAAAAAGTAAATAAGTTAAAATGAATAAAAAAACCTCTCAAATGAGAGGTTTTTTTTATATGATGCCGAAAAAATTATTTTTCTTTTTCAATAGCGGTTGATGCAGAAAATAATTCATCATAAATAAGCCAAAGGGCAGACAATCCGACCAATACATAAACAATTCGGGTTAAAATACTTAAATTCCCAAAAAGCAAAGCGACCAAATCAAGATTAAAAGCCCCGACGAGTCCCCAGTTCAAACCGCCGATAATCACGAGCCAAAGTGCAATTTTACTTAAGTAATGCATATTTGTTTCTCCTCAATGTTGATTTTACAAAACGGATATATATTCCCCTTGTCTGTTTTCAAGTGTTTATTTTTTTTCAATCAGTTGAATCATCGCTTTAATCATATTATCGGCGCCCTCGCAAACTTCTTTAATTGAATGCGCAAGCATATAGGCAGGTGTTGTCACAACCTTATTTTCTTCATCCACACAGACCTCGGTTGTGTTTTTTTCTTCTGCGACAGCACCTGTGCGAACAATTGCCGCCTCAACGTTTTTATCATTTCCGATTGTAACATGAACGCCTTTAGAGCCAAGCACTTTAGCAATTAAAACAGGTGCGATACACATGGCCCCTATCACCACACCTTTATCATAACTTTGAATAATGGCCTTTCTGACACCGAAATCAACATCACATTCAATGCCTGATAAACTAAAATCGCACCAATTTGTCACAGCGCCCAACCCACCCGGAAAAACAATACCGTCAAAATCAGAGGGATTATAATCTTTTAAGTCAAGAATATTTCCCCTGGCAATTCTGGCCGATTCCACCAAAACATTGCGTTCCTCATTCATTTTTTGACCTGTCAAGTGGTTAATCACAACAGCTTGTTTGATATTGGGTGCAAAACATTGATACGTTGCCCCTAAACAATCAATTGAGAGCATGGCGCAGGTTGCCTCATGTATTTCGCTCCCGTCTGCACGCCCACAACCTGAAAGCACAATTGCAAATTTCGGATTTTTTTTCATGATGTTGTTCCTTTCAATTTCAGTTGATTTATCCTATATCCGAGATATAATACTGTCAATTTTAATTTAAACGGAACGATTACAAATGAAACATCAAATAACAACCTTAAAAAACGGATTAAAAATTATAACAAGCCCTCGCCCCGAAATTGAAACCGTCTCACTCGGAATTTGGGTAAACACGGGCTCGGCATATGAAACGATGGATGTCAACGGCGTTTCACACTTTGTGGAACATATGGTTTTTAAGGGAACGCAAAAAAGAAATGCGCTTCAAATTTCTGAAGATATTGAAAACGTCGGCGGACACACAAACGCTTATACTTCGCGCGAATTTACGGCCTTTTATGCCAAAATGCTCAAATCCGATATAGAACTTGCCATAGATGTGATTGCCGATTTTGTTGCAGCACCGACATTTGATGAAAATGAAATGAAAAAAGAAAAAGAAGTTGTCATTCAAGAAATCAAGCAAAGCATCGACACTCCTGATGATGCTATTTTTGATCTTTTTGAAGCCGACGCTTTTAAAAATCTTCCGATCGGACGCACCATTTTGGGCCCTGAAGAAACAGTCCGTTCATTTACCCCAGATGTTTTGCGCTCTTATATGAAAACACATTACAGCGCAAACAACATGGTTGTCACAGCCGTCGGTAATTTGGAACACGATACATTTGTGAAAATGGTTGAAGAAAGACTGGGAACTTATCAAGAAAAAGCTTCTTTTCATATTGAGCCGCAAGACTATGTCGGCGGATTTACATCTGAAAATCGCCCGATTGAACAAACACATATGCTTCTGGGGTTTAAGGGGTTTGAATATAAAAATCCGCTCTATTATCCGGCGTCTGTCTTTTCTGCCATATTCGGCGGCGGAATGTCTTCGCGCCTGTTTCAAGAAATCAGAGAAAAAAGAGGTCTTGTTTACACTGTTTACAGTTTCACAAATTCGCACACATCAGGCGGCTTGTTTGGTATATATGCCGGCACAACAGCCGATGAGTTAAATGAACTTGTTCCTGTTGTTGCAGATGAAATTAAAAAAGTCGTCAATGAAAAAGTCTTAAGTGAAGAATTAAAACGTGCTAAAATGCAACTCAAGGCGAGCATGCTCATGGCACTCGAGAGTTCTTCTTCCACTGCCGAAGTAATGGCTCGTCAATATCTTATTCACGGGCGCATCATTGACACAGATGAAATTACAAAAAATATTGAATCTGTTACAGCTGATGATATTCAAAAAGTGGCGCAAACTATTTTTACCACCACACCGACATATACGCTTTTAGGTAACCTCAAAAATTATCCCTCTTATGAAAAATTAAAGAATTTGTTGAAGTTTTAAGTGTATTTGTTAACATAAGAAAATACTCAAGGAGACTCACATGTCACGCGCGGAAGATATTTTTCAAAAACTGATTTATTTTGGCGAAGATGCTTTAGATGAATTTATTGCCGAGCGGCAAACGGAAGAACTTTTTTTAGATTTTAAAGAAGCTGTTTCAGACGGCAAAAAGTTTAAAACACTTTATAAAGATGACAGACGCAATCTCGCCAAAGCAATTTCCGGATTCGGAAATTCGGAAGGCGGCGTTGTGGTATGGGGTGTTTCCTGCGCACGTGACAAAGAAATCGGCGATGTTGCAAAAGCCAAAGTCAAGGTCAAAAATGTTCATCGTTTTTTAAGTTGGCTTGAAAATGCTATTTCAGGATGCACTATTCCGAGTCACAACAAAGTTCGAAATCATATCATCAGTGTTGATGAAAACGGCGACGGATATGTGGCAACATATATTCCGAAATCTGATATTACCCCTCTCATGACCACGACTTCAAGCACCATATATATTCGCTCGGGCTCAAATAATGTGCCGGCTCCCTATGCGGTTATTGCCGGCATGTTCGGTAAGCGCCCGCAGCCGAATATTGATCTTTTGTTTGAAGATAAAACCTTAGAAATCATCGAAAATGTTGATGAAGATATTCTTTATCCGAAAACGATTGATAATCCGCCCGATAAATATGTCAAAATCAGCTTTTCAATTATTGCTGACAATCAAAGCGACGCTATTGCCAAAGAGCTTTATTTTTCGGCAAATACATCAGAGACCGGCAGCGAATATAATAAAGTCCGCTTTTTGGGATATAACCAAATGGATTCGATTTCAAGTATTTCAGGACACTTTAATCTCATCACAAAACCGGAGCTTCGACTTCCGCCACGCGGAAAATTAAAGTTTACAACGGTGCAAATTATTTTATCCCCGTTTGCTGAAAGTGATTTTTGCTTTAATGGTGTGATAGGAGCTGAAAACGCAATGCCGCGCGATTTCAGATTTTATTTATCCAAAAACGACCTGCGCTCATTTGTGGCTAAAGCACTCAAAAGCGAGGATGAAAGCCATATTTTACTTGCTGAATTTTTCTCTGACTTTTTAAGGGGAAACAATTAAAATGATGAAACGCGTTGAAATCTATACAGACGGTGCTTGTTCCGGAAACCCGGGAATCGGTGGTTGGGGGTGTATTTTGCGCTATAAAGAAAACGAAAAAGAACTCTCGGGCGGAGAACTTCAAACAACCAACAATCGTATGGAGCTCACCGCCGTTATTGAAGCCTTAAAAGCCTTAAAAACAAGCTGTAACGTCACGCTTTATACCGATAGCAAATATGTAATGGACGGCATTACCGAATGGCTTTCAGAATGGAAGAAAAACGGCTGGAAAACCAAAAGCAAAAAAAATGAAGTCAAAAACATTGACCTTTGGCAAATGCTTGATGAGTTGAAATCAAAGCATGAAATTCGTTTTGTTTGGGTCAAAGGCCATAACGGGGACGAAGGCAACGAAAGAGTTGATGCTTTAGCCAGATCGGAAGTCATAAAATTAAAAGCACAAGAAAAGTAATCGTCTTTTTGAATTTTTTTGAGCTCATTTTAATAACTCTTTAACATATCTTTTTATATCTTTCGGTATATATCCATTTCAGAGCTTGACCTTTGATTAAAAATCACATAATATGGGTTCAGATACTTTGAAACAGGTATTTATGAGGTAGTCTTCCAACGTTACTTTAGATTATCTCTTCAACGTTAACTTTTTTGATATCAAAAGGAATATGAAAATGAATAACATCAATGAAAAAGGTCGTTCAATGGTTGAAATGCTTGGCGTTTTGGCAATTATCGGTGTTTTGTCTGCCGGTGGTTTGGCTGGTTACTCCAAAGCTATGTTCAAACATAAAATGAACACGACAATTGACCAAATCACAATGATTGTCACAAACATCCGTACACTTTACGGCACACAAGGCAATTATGCCGGTTTGGACAATGGTATGGCTATTAAAGCCGGTATTATCCCGAATGCTATGTATACAGCCAATTCAGCAGGCACATACGCTTCAAATGCTTCTTTAGTCAATCCGTTTAAAGGTGGCGCAACAATTGCAACAGCTGAAGCAAAATCAGGTTTAGCAGATACAGCTTTTATAGTGACATACTCAAACTTGCCGTCTGAAGCATGCGTCCAAATCGCAACTTCTGACTTCGGTACAGGCGCAGGTTCCGGCTTTATCGGCTCAGGTGCTAAGAATACAGATGGCGCTACTGTAACCACAATGGTTGGTGAAGGTAATGAAGGTAAACCGTTGGATTTAGCCACAGCTATTGCAAATTGTAATGGTGCCGGTACGGTTAACTCTGTTGCTTTGAAATTCTATTAATATATAGAAAAGCTAAAAAAGCCGTCCTTCGGGGCGGTTTTTTTTTGTTTAATCATTAAAATTAGCGCGCAAAAACTCGATTTCGCTTGCCCAGCCTTTTAAATCATTTGGCGTTTCTAAAACAAAGGGTAAATGTTTCAATAAGGGGTGATTGACAAACTTAATCAGCGCCTCAGCCCCAAGACTTCCCTCACCTATTTTTTCGTGTCTGTCTTTATGCGAGGCAAAAGGCGTTTTACTGTCGTTTAAATGGATGGCTTTGAGTTTTTCAAGCCCAATGATGTTATCAAATTTTTCTAAAACCCCGTCTAAATCTTCTTTAATATCATAACCTGCCGAATAAACGTGGCAGGTATCCATACAAACCCCGATTTTGTCTTGGCATTCAACACGCCCCATAATCTCTTTTAATTCTTCAAAGGTGGAACCGACTTCAGAGCCTTTGCCGGACATTGTCTCCAAAAGAACCATCGTTGATTGTTTGGGTGTTAACACCTTATTTAAAAGCGTTGAAATCATCTCAATGGCAACATCTGTACCCTGCCCGACATGTGACCCGGGGTGAAAGTTATAATAATTAAAAGGCACATATTCCATACGCTTTAAGTCATCATTGAACACAAGCTCTGCAAATTCGCGTGTTTTTAAATTATCCGAACACGGATTTAAGGTATACGGCGCATGCGCCACAATGGGTGCAAAATGATTTTGATTTGAAATCTCTAAAAATTTTTGAACATCTGGTGCGTTAATATCTTTAGCCTTTCCGCCTTGCGGATTACGTGTAAAAAATTGAAATGTATCGGCTTTGATAAAAAGAGCGTCTTTTCCCATTTTTTCAAAGCCTTTAGAACTTGAAAGGTGTGCACCGATATGAAGCATAGAAATTCCTTATATAAAAATTTATAATGAGCCTATAACAAAAAATTTTCAAAGAAAAGCAAAAAAAGACTTGCACAGAAAAAAATAATGTTGTATGAAGTGAGCGTTACAACAATCGGATTGTAGTTCAGCCTGGTAGAACGCTTCGTTCGGGTCGAAGAGGTCGCTGGTTCGAATCCAGTCAATCCGACCAATATAGATAACAATTAGGAAACGGATACTTTTGAGTGTCCGTTTTTTTGTTGCCTATTAGAAAAGTATTGTCGTTAAAGTAATTTCACGATATTAAAAATTTTATGACCATGAGGTCACTTTTGAGGAATTTTTTCGTAAAAACGCTCTTTAAATATAAATTTGAAACTTGACCACGTGGACACTTTTCACGCGCCACGTGGTCGTAACGCATTGATTTTATTTAATTGTCATAAAAATCTATGCTGTTTTCCGCAATCTTAAGAGTGGTGGGGTATACTGAGGATACTGACAACGTGCTTTTTATTATTAAAAATCAACAACATATACTGTCCACGTGGTAATAAAACTTGACTTTTATATTTTTTCAAGCGTTATTGTAGTAAGTGTCTATACAGAAAGGAGAACAACATGACTCAAGCCGAAAAACTCGTTAAAATTATCATGCCGGATTTGTTAAGATATTTAAAATTAAAAGAACGTGGTCTTGTATGTCAAAATCGCGTTTTGCAACGAATTCCGTTAGATCAAAGGGAGAAAAAAGAGGAAGAATTTGAAGAATTCAGCGAGGAAGCTAATAAAATCTTAAATAAGTAAAATTTTTATTGCTATAATTTTTAATTCAGCCTATACTCTTTTCTGACCTAGGATACAAAATGAATAACGCATTAATTTTAAATGAAGACTATTTAGAGTTTCATGCAAAGCCCGTTTTAAAGTGGGCTGGCGGCAAAGGTATGCTTTTACCACAAATCACAGAGCATTTACCTACAAAGTTAAAATTTGGTGCAATAAAGCGTTATATTGAACCGTTTGTCGGCGGTGGTGCTGTTTTCTTTGAACTGACAAACAACTATAATTTTGAAGATGCGTATCTGTTTGATGTTAATCCTGAACTAGTTATACTCTATAATGTGATTAAAAATAACGTTGAAGATTTGATATCTGAGTTGTCCGTTTTACAGCAAGCTTATAATGATGCATCGGATAAAACGGCATTCTACTATTCTATTCGTGATGAGTATAATCATTTTGATAAAAATGTGGATGCAAATAAATATACAACTGATTTTATTAGGCGCGCAGCTTTAACAGTTTGTTTGAACCGAACCTGTTTTAATGGTTTGTTTAGGGTTAATTCAAAGGGACTGTTTAACGTTCCTGTCGGAAAGTACAAGAATCCGCGGATTTTAGATGAAAGTAATTTAAGAGAAGTTTCAAAAGCTCTGCAGTGCGCAACAATACTGCAAACGGATTTTGCTTCTGCTTTAGACTATGTAAACTCTGATGCCTTTGTTTATTATGACCCACCGTATCGACCGATTAACGCCAGTTCGTTTAATTCTTATGCTGTTGGCGATTTTGATGATGATGAACAAAGACGTTTAAAAGATGTTTTCGCTAAGGCAAATGAGTTAGGCGCTTTGCAGATGCTCAGCAATTCTGACCCGACCAACTACAATCCTAAAGACATGTTCTTTGATAGTTTATATCGTGATTATACAATTCACAGAATTTGGGCAAAAAGAATGATTAATGCTGATCCGAATGGTCGCGATGGTGTAAGGGAACTTTTAATTACGAACTATTGAGAATGAAAGAGATTTATAATTTATATTGTGCCGATTGTATTAAAAAATTAAAAGATTTCCCTGAAAACACTTTTGATATGATTTTTGCTGACCCGCCTTATATGCTTTCTAATGGTGGTATTAGTTGTCAAAACGGACGTGTTGTTTCCGTTAATAAAGGTGATTGGGATGAAAGCAAAGGTTTCAAAGAAGATTTTAAATTTCACAAGAAATGGTTGTCAGCCTGTAAGCGCGTTTTGAAACCAAATGGAACTTTATGGGTATCCGGAACCTATCACAGCATTTTTCAATGTGGTTTTGCTATGCAGTTACTGGGGTATCATATTCTAAATGATATTTCTTGGTTTAAGCCTAATGCCAGCCCGAATATGTCTTGTCGTTATTTCACAGCAAGTCATGAAACGTTGATTTGGGCCAGAAAAGATAAGAAATCGCGGCACTATTTTAATTATGATGCGATGAAAGACGGGGATTTTCCGAAAGATTTTATTAAAAAACCTCACTCGCAAATGAGAAGTGTTTGGTCTATCGGAACACCTACACCGAGTGAAAAACAATTTGGGAAGCACCCGACCCAAAAGCCTTTGGAGTTGTTGGAACGAATCATTCTCGCTTCAACAAAGGAAAATGACCTGATTTTGGATCCGTTTATGGGAAGTGGCACAACCGGAGTAGCCGCTATGAAATTAGGTCGACAATTTATCGGAATCGAAAAGAATCCGGAATTTATCGTGCTGGCGGATAAAAGGATTTTTGATGCGTATCAACATAAGGAGAATAAAGAATGAAAGAAAATGGTATAGGTGGTGCAAACACCAAGACAGGTTTGGTCTTTGAAGGAAAAACAGATTTGCAAACATTTTTATGTGGGCAAAAGGGATACTCATGCCAAACTAATAATTCAGGTTGGGTAGATGTCTTTTATAACAAAGAACAAGTTGCTTCTATTTTTAAGAAAACAGCACTATATCGTTTTCTCGACAGTAGAAAGGTTGATTGGAAATCTATATTATCCAAAAAACTTTTGCCAGACGATTCTATTTATGTCGTCTGCAATAATACCTTTTTTGTTATAGAATGTAAATTTCAGAAAGTTGCAGGTTCTGTTGATGAAAAACTACAAACATGTGATTTTAAGAAAAAACAATATAAAAAGTTGTTGGCTCAACTTAATATGGAAGTAGAATATATATACTTATTGAGTGAGTGGTTTAAACAAAAACAATATAAAGATGTTTTGGAGTATATTATTTCTGTTGGATGCTCTTATTACTTTGAATACATTCCGTTGAGCAAGTTTGGTTTACCTGTTCCTGAAAAAATATGAAAGGAAAATTTATATGACAAAAGAATATAATTACAAGTTAACGAGTTATAATGCGAGTTTTAGCTTAAAAGAGTATACAGAAAGATATGCTGAAAAAAGTATCTCTGATGAGGAAAATGTGCTCAAAATAGGTCGTTTCTTTGCACCAGCTTTTCAAAGAAATGCTGTTTGGACTGATAAAGCTAAAAGTAAGCTAATCGAAACTTTTTTAATTAAGTTACCTGTTCCTCCTGTTTTTTTATACAAAAATAGAAATGCTCAACATGAAATTATTGATGGTTATCAGAGAATTAAAACAATATATGATTTTATGAAAAATAAGCTAAGGTTGGTAGGTTTAGATAGCTGTTACAACAAAAAAATCTTTGATGATTTATCAGAAATAGAAAAAGCTGACTTTGAAACAAAGATGTTAAATTGTGTTATCATAGAAAATATTGATGAAACAAGTGATAGAGATGCTTTATATGAAATTTTTGCGCGCCTAAATTCTGGGGGAACAAATTTAAATAATATGGAGATTAGAAGAGCGATAGGTTGGGGCAGATTATTATTTGACATAGAAGAATTTAATAAAACTAGAGAATGGAAACTTTTATGGGGAGAAAAAACAGCAAATCGTTATGAGGATATAGAATTAATTTTAAGAATTCTGGCATTATCTGAAGTAGTATTTGATAAAGGAATGAGGGAATTTTTAAATAATTATCTTGAAGACAATAAATATGCAGATAAGCGTGAAAAGTTAAATCTTCTGAAGAACTCCATTTTACTAATTTTAGAAAATTATAAATCTAATAAGCCTTTTCACAGCGAAAAAGGAACAAGAGTAAATTTTGCTCTTGCTGATTCTATTTTACCTGTGATAATGAATCATCCCGAAATTTCCAACATTTCTCAAAAACTTCATAAATTACTGGATAGAGATTTTGATAACTATTATAGTAGCGAGCTAGAAAAGGAACTTTGTAAAAATTTCCAAAGTATTTGTTTTAAAGGGCAAGGTTCTATATCGAAAAAAGCTGTTTGTGAACGTAGAAATATCGCTGAAAAGATTTTATTGTCATGATAGTATATCTAAAACAGACGGAAAAACTTTTTCTTTCTCTTAACGAGGAATATAAAAATTCAAAAGCTGCAGGTGTGTTGACAGTTGTAACTCCTACGGCATTTGTTTCTTTTTTAATTATTCGTCTATCGTGCGAATTCGAATATTATGTACATGACATTGTAATTAAAAAGTGGAAATCTGAAACAACTTCAACAAAATTACATAATTTTCTACAAAATAAAATAAAAATTCGTTCCTCTAAAAGAGAGCAATTACGTAATAATTTAAAAGAATATTTTGTAGATATTGATAATATTGATATTTTGTTTACTGATGACAAAGGGAAAAATTACTATGATAAGATATTTGGAAAGAAAAAGGATGAGACAGGAGAGAATAATATAAGAGACCAAATAGCACATTTGTTAAGTTTACAGTTTTCTCTGTTGCCTCAATGGGATGAAATGTATGATTATATCCAAATTTGTGATAATGCCTTACAAAATATTGAAGCGAATTTGGATTTTAAGATGTAAAAATAATCTTAAGACCATGTGGACAGTATATGTCATTGTTTTTGAAATAAAAAAAGTACGTGGCTGGTATCTTCAGTTTGGGTGTTCACAATGGTTGCGAAACTGCGACCAAGTGGTATAACTAATTGAAATAGAATAATTTTTTAACCGTCAAAAAATGGTATCTTTTTCCTGATTTAGGGGTAGTTTGCACGACCAAGACACAAAGACCGCCTTTATGGCGGTTTTTTTTGTGTCTTGAATGCGAAAGCGTGGGGTTCGAACCAGCGAGAAGCTGTTCGACAAGAAGGATAAGGCACACGAGGTGTGCCGGTGCCGTTAGGCATATCCGACGCAGCGACGCAGATTTTTTTGATAAAAAAATCAAGTCAATCCAGTCATAAGGCCAACACAAGAAAATCCTGCCCTTTTGACTTAACAGAACTTATTTCTCTTGATTTTTGACAAAAATAGTATAAAATATTGATTAGTTAAAGATGGATTAGAGGCGAAAATGAACTGCGACGATTTTGAAGCTTTGAGTTGTTTGTGTAAGATAACTGCATCTGCTGAAACTGGTTTGGTTAGATTTGAAGCACAGAGAGGATATGAAGTTACTGTGGCTGAATTAATCAAAAAAAATCAGCTTGAAAATTTATCTACGAAAGCATGGCATAATTTTTGGGAGGAATATATGCCAACTATTCAAGTACGTAGAAAATTAAGAGAACAGAAAATCAATGATTTTAAAAATAAGTCTTCGGAAAATATCGCTCAGCTTTCGTTAAAAGAAAGAATTGATTATCTTGAAGCCATATTTCATAAATATCAAACAAAGGGTGAAATGTCTGATATTTGCTCTAAAAATAAGGATAAATTAATGACGCTGCTTTATGGCATCAAATTGCCGAAGGATTTTTGGAAAAGTGAGGATCAACAAGCCGATCGCTTTGTTTCATTGGTTGCTCATAATAAAAAAATTACCGATAATATGAAAAATTGGCACAATATCAGTATAGAAGATAAAAAAGAAACAATAAAAGAAACGGTAAAGATTATTGGATATGTATATGGTGCTCCTTTGGAAGTCGGATTTTATACTTCGGAGGAATATCGGAAAAAAGAGAATCTTGATGAAAATGCACCGGTATTCGGAGCATATCATCAAGAAGGAAAATTATTTTTTAATACCGATCGTTTAGAAAATAGCGATAACTATATGGGAGTATCTGTTGTATTTCATGAATTTACACATAAACGGCAAAAAGAAACAAAGTTTGAAGACCCGTTGATAAACAGATTATTTGCTTGTAGAGTATATAACGCTGTTGGTTATGAAAGGATAAATGTAGATACTTCCTCTCCGGAATACGGCGATATATATTCGTTAATGCCAACTGAAGTACACGCGTATGCTATGCAAAAATATGTTGAAGATGAGATTACAAATAAAACCGGAATAGAAAAGACTCAAGCTCAAGAAACAAAAGATGTAAGGCAAGTGCATGATAAATCTTTTGCTGTGGCTGCAATAGCATTGCAACATTCAAATCGAAGATAACAACCACATTCTCAATGAAGAACCATACGACGAAAGCCGAAGGTATCTTTAGCTTGCTCCGAACGACTCTTGTCTATCCGTCTTTTCGTCAAGCTTTGGGTTCGTTTTTCACCGCATGGAGCAGGTAGTTTATACATTTGCTATTATCAAGTCAATCCGGTCAAAGATAAATATAAAATTCATTTTACAATCATTTTTTTATCAATATAATATCTAAAAAAATCAACTCTGAGGCATTGATAAAATGTTTGAAATCATTGAAGACGGTGTTTTACTTGATCAAAACGTGCAAATCGGAAATTATGTCACCATCAAAAAAGGTGCTAAAATCGGTAAAAACACAATTATCAGCGATTATACATATATCGATTCAAATGTTGTTATCGGTGAAAACAATTATATCGGCACAGGTGTCATCATCAAAGGAAACGTTCAAATCGGTGATAATAATCATATTCTTGATCAAACAATCATCGGCCTTCCTTCCAAACATATCGGTTATCATTTTTATAAAGGACGCGTTTTAATCGGAGACAATAACTTTATCGGTAATGCTTGTGCAATTGATTGCGGTAACAATCACTTATCTTGCAAACATCCTGAATTATTGCCATATTTAAGCGTCGATTTGCCGCAAAATACAGATTATGAAGATGCCACAATTATCGGTAATCGCTGTTATATTTTAAACAATGTCACCATTCATCACAACTGCCGCATCGGGCTCGGAAATCTTAAAAACAGCTCAAGCGAATATGACACCGTGATATGCACCGGTTGCTGTTTGAACGGATTTGTTTCACTGCGAAAAGGTTGTGAACTCGGTAGCGGAACATATATAAGAGAATATGCATCAATCGGCGAAGGAGCATATACATCTATGATGACGCATGTTGTCAAAGATGTTCCGCCTTTTGCATTTATTCGAAATAATCAATTTGTCGGCGATTTTGAAAGATTAATTCAAAAATTTAAAATCTCAAAAAATGAAATCATAAAACTTCGAAATGAATTTGAAAACAAAAGAAGTCAAAAATTAAAATGTTATTAACTTTGCCAATATAAGGAAACTTTGATGCTCGAAAGAAACACATTTCTATTTAAAATTTATCATTTTTTTTGGCGATTTAAGCCGCTTGAAGTCTTAATGATTGTGTATTTTTATCATGTCACGAAATCATATACATTTGCCGCCGCCGTTTTTGCCATTTTTAATATTTGCTATGCATTAGCAAAAATCCCATGCGGACTTATTTCAGATAAAATCGGCAGAAAACCTGTATTAATTATCTCTAATTTTTTCTTAACCGCCGCTTTTCTTTGTTTGGGGTTCGCCGGACAATTTGAAATAAAATATCTCTTGTACCTTTTTTCTATATTTTGGGCCTTAAGTGAGGCTATGGCTGTCGGGACCGTTGATGCTCTGATTTATGAAACGTCACAAAGTTTAGGACAATCTGATAAATTTTATTTAATATATTCAAAATCAATGTTCTTTTCTCAAGCCGGATGCGCTTTCGGTTCTTTTTGGGCCATGATTGTCACATATGCTTTCCCATTGCAGTTTGTAGCTTGGCTTTCTGTTTTTCCCCCAGCTATGCAGTTGATTATTTCTTATTTTTTTGTAGAACCGAACATCAAAAAAGAAAAAACTTCTTTATCGCTCAAAGATACGTTATCTGCATTAAAACAATTTAAATACAACAAAAATCTTTTGTTTTATGCTATCACAGATATTCATTTCAGCGCCCTCGGCGATATTTCGCATCGTTTAGAAAGTGCTTATTTCAAGCTATTTGCAAGCGATTGGATTATCAGTTTTGCACGAACGCTCAAACACCTTTGCGGTATGGCCGGATGTGTTTTCGTCACGCATTTACGCCGATTTTCAAAAGCGCATGTCTATTTCGGCTCCATTATCTCAAATGTTTTTGTTCGTACACTTGCCCTTATTTTCAACAATATTTGCACCCCGTTTATCCACGCTTTCATTAACTTTTTTTACACAACCGCCTTAACAACACAAACAGAAATTATGCAAGAAAAATACTTGCCTCAATATCGTGCAACATCGCAGTCGCTTATCCAATTTATCAAAGGTATATACATGGCTCTTTTGATATTTTTTCTCGGTATTTTTGCAGATTTTTACGGTATATATTTTGCGATGATCGCACTTTTAATCTTAAGATTAATTGGTTTTGTTTTGGTATATTCATTTCGAAAATTCGCTTAGCACTCATCTCATAACAGAAAAAAATACTTGACAAAATTTTAACATGCGTTATGATGTACGAACTTTAGTAAACTTTATTAACTTATAAATTCTCTACAATTATGACACTATTTGCTATTATCGTTACAGTCGGTGTGATATATGCCGCCTGTATGTATGACCCCGAATTGTTATGGGTTATCGGAGTTGCCTGTGTGGCGCAGTTTATTCGCAATTTGTTAAAGACAGAACCTGAATTAAGCCAAAAGCAGACCCAGGATCGATTAGTCTACAACGACTTTTTTAAAGGTATGAGGTATTCGCCTTGGTCTAAGTATTTCAGTATTAATGAAGCCAAAGAAAAGCTTCAACAAACGACAAATGAAATGGTTATTAAGGCACTCTACCATGAAATTTTAGATGACCTTGAAATTGAAGATGATAAAACATATTGCAATAATATGCACTATGTTCTCATCGAAATCAGGCAAGAAATTGCAAACAGACAAATTGAAGCTTATCGCCACGGCAAGCCAAAAGGTGACACCAACTATGCCCAAAACTATGCAGCTTCGCTCGGCGTTTCGCTCACATCTTCTGAGTTAACTGATGAAGAAGCTCTCAAAAATGCCGGACAGTGTTCAACTGCTGATTTGGTCTACGTGATCTTAGATGTGCCGGAGCAAATTAGCAACACTACAGCTGAGCTGACAACCGGACGCGAGGAAGAAATGGAAGGTTATTACCACAACAACTTGCGCAAGATTGAATATCTTCTCCGCCTTGAGCTGGCAAAGCGTTTTCTTGAATCGTAAGATTGATTTGGTTTTACAATCTATCAAGCATTTGCTTATCAGGTAAAAAAGAGGCACTTTCTGCCTCTTTTTTTTGCTTTTTAACAAACGCGTCTTGAGTTTCGTGTAATGTCTTCTGCTTTCTGATTATTTTCCAAAACTTTCGGGATACATTCAAAAATTTCATTGATCGGATTGTGATACATTTCATCGGTTGAGGCCGTATGAATATTCGGAAAATATCCGAAATTGATATAGCATAACATTTTACGCATCATTTGATTGGGCGAACAAACAAGGTGCAATTCTTGAAAATGATGTTTCTTAAATAATTCACAAGAAACGTAGCATTCATCCGTTGAATTATAAACACCCTTTTCACCCATGATTTCCGAATTGGCATCATCTGCATAAATATTTTCACTTTTTACCCCTTTGGAAATCAAATAATTTTTTCCGGCAGAAGATAAAGAACACAAATCCGCCTTGCCGTTTTCCTGATGTCTTGATCCCGGTACATAAAAATATACTTCTTTGCTGCCTTTAAGTTCATGATATATTTTAATTCCCAGATCAAGCCTTGCCTGAAATTCACTCCCCGGAAACTGTCCATCCTTTAAGGGATGTTGCGCGGCAACTTCGATAAGAACATTTTGACCGTTTTTCTTGGCCTCTTTCATGTTTTGTAAAGCCGTTTGATATTTTTCAAGCCACAATAAGTGAAGCGGTGAACGTGTATTTTGTGAATCTGTCATTTTATAAGCCTTTCAAATATAAATTTTTAAAGATTTTGATAAGCGAAATTGCTGACATCATTAATTTCTTTATCAGAAACATTATATTCACTCATCATTTTTAAAAGATGTTCGGCATAGCCGTTTTCTTTAAATATCTCTTTTGTTTTAACATAATTTAAATCAAAAATCCATGCCAAAACAAATAAAATTCTATCAGAAAATGAAATCACACTTTGAGATACAACAGGTCGGCTTGCAAAAAACTGCTCTTTTACTTCTTGAGATAAACCGGCCTCTAATGCCTCTTTGGAAAGTAATTTAAAAAATATATCTTTGCGTAACCTGTCTTTTTCTTTAATATCTTTGAGAAGTGCCATTTTATCGGCATCACGGACAAGATAGAGTATCTTTTCACAATCTTGTGCATACGGGCTTTTTTGCGCCTCTTCCCACAAAGCTGTTTTTTTTACTTGATCTATCATTTTACCATGATAACGAACGGCAAGTAAAATACGAATATCGTTATATAAAGGATTGTGTTTCAGCTTTTCATAGCCGATTAAACCATGATCATACTGATTTAATATCATCGGATTTTTTTCTAAATCAGGTGTATGATACCTCATCACCGCCTCTTCAAATCTGCCGACATCGTGAAACAAAAGAGCTTTTTGTGCAATATTTTTAAAATCATCGGATTGAAATTTTAGCTCCGGCGTTTGATATAAAATATGCTTACCGTAGTGTAATACACAAATCGAGTGCCGAAACTTGTGATTGATCGATTCCATAAAAAATGAATCTTTGACAAGTTGAGATGCCGCCTCCAAGTAGTATTTTTTAAATTCTATAAAATTTTCTCTCATTTTTGATCCACATTCAATTAAATTCTATTGTTAATCGTATTCATTTTTGTTAACTTATATTGTATATTATTGATTTATATCCGCTTGTACAAGATAAAAAAAATTATAGGTATATAAAATGAGAAAATTCGGATTTAAATTATTTTCTTCCAATTTACAAACAGCCCCTGATTTAATTGATGAATGTGCGGATTTTGCTGCTACACATGACGATATTTTTGTTGAGCTGATGGTGATTCCAAACACTCAAAAAGATGATTTACTCAAGATAAAATCAAAACTTTCAAACTGCGAAGTCAGAATACATGCGCCCCATAGCACCATGGGATTTGATGCCGGCAACAAAGATTTAAGAAAGCAAAATCAAAAAATGTTTGCTTTATCTCAATGGGCAGCCGATATTTTTCAATCTCAAACAATTGTGGTGCACGCCGGATGCGGGCACAATAAAGAAAATATTGAAGAAACAACCAAACAATTTTTGTTGTTTCACGATCCGCGCATTGTTATTGAAAATTTACCGCGTTTTGATTCAGACGGAGAACTTTTGCACGGCAATACATTAGAGGAAATTAAATTTATCATGAATGAAACAAAATGCGGCTTTTGCTTTGATTTTTCACATGCTATTTGTGCCGCTTTAAGCTTCAATATCGATATTGAAAAACAACTTAAAGGATTTTTTGAGCTAAACCCGAGTGTTTATCATATGTGTGATGGGGATATCAACAAGGCAGAAGATGCTCATCTGCATTTTGGCGCAGGAAATTACAATCTGAAACATTTTTTAAATGATTACACAAATGGTAACGCTTATATTACCATGGAAACAGGAGAAGGCGTTTTGCACCATAATCATTTATGGATTCAGGATTATCATTATTTGAAATCTTTACAAAAAGCATAAAATATTCTTGATCCAAATTTAAAATATGCTATACTGATAAAGACAACCAAATTAAATGTGTCCTCTCATGTTGGCAAGTGAGATTCAAGGACGAATGCCGAAATTAAATAATATCATTATTATGCAAAACAATTTTAACAAGGTTTTCCGAAGCGAAGACGGAACAGTATTCACAAAGCTGACCAGTAAAGAAATTGAAGGTTTCAAAGGTAACTACATCACTGTCATTGACAATCAGCCGATTGCCGTTGTTGATGGAAAAGAAGTTCCTATACCTTCCGTTCTGTTCAACGAAATAGGTGTTGCCTACTTCTTTGTTAATTTTTATCAGCATGGTCTGAAAATGGCAAAGAAACACGGTATCTACTACGGCGTAAAGCAAGAACCTATTCGTGTATGGAAGAACATTCAGCCGGGCGAGCCCATCGTAACCGTGATTGACGGTTATATTGAGCACGAAATTCCATCTTTGGATGAGAATAGCGTTGCCGCCCAAAACGTTGTAAAAAACGAGTTCTACGCCATGCCGAAATCCGTCCTGGCACAGAAGTATCGTTTTGAGCGTAGCGAATTCGACTACGATCTTTACATACCCAAAAGTGATGTCGTATCACAATGGGTATATTCAGATGTGAATGTGTTTGGTATTCTTTGGGGAGTCTTTGAGTTTCTGACAACCCCAATGATTAATATCAGCAACAAGAATGACTGTTATGGTTGTAACTACGTGGTATGGTGGGGAAACGACGGAAGGCTGGCCAGTTACAAGGTGGTCGGTTATTTCCGCGCCTGTGGAACACTCTTCTACGAACAGCCAATGTCGCTGCCCGTCGCAGCCGAAGAAGCAACATTCGAACCGCCCAAAGTGCTGACCCACTAATTAGTGCTTCAGGGCAAACAAAAACAGCAAGGAAAATTTTTTCCTTGCTGTTTTGTTTATCAAATCATCTGTAACGCATAAATGTAAAACTCCCCAAAAGAGCTTGATATTACCCTCATTATTTTGTATAAATGTAGCAAAGAAATTATCAAAGGAGTTTTTTAAATGAGCACATACTATATTGTTTCCGGTGGTTTTGACCCTATTCATGAGGGGCATATTGAAATGATTAAACAATCGGCAGCAGCCTCAGACGGCGTCATTGTTTTAGCCAATTCCGATGAATGGCTTTGCCGTAAAAAAGGAAAAAATTTCTATAACATTAAAACACGTAAAGCAATTTTAGAAAACTTAAAAGGCGTGATTGATGTGCTTGAATTTGATGACAGCGACAACTCTGCCTCAGACGGTATAAAAAAAGCACGCGCCAAATACCCTGATGACACACTTGTTTTTGCAAACGGCGGCGACAGAGGAAAAGACAATATTCCGGAAACTAAAACTTGCCAAGAATGCAACGTTTCTCTTGCTTTTGGTGTCGGCGGTGATAATAAAGCCAATTCTTCCTCGTGGATCTTAAAAAAGTGGGAAGATCAATGAGTTTTCTTTATAAAGAAGAAAAAACATATAAACACAAAATTTATAAAATTTGCGGTCTGAAATTCAGTTTTCAGCGTCCAAGATACAAGAGGCAATCAAAACTTTTTGATGCGGTTGATCCGAAAACAATTCAAAAAAACGGCTTTAGCGTTGTTGCTGATTTTAAAAATCACAGCGGGGAAACACAAAATGCACTTGATATGCTCAAAATTTTCAAGGAATTTGGGATTGCCTGTGAAGCTGTTGATATTAAAAAACCGACTTCTGCCCCGAAGTATTACACCAAAATTGCCGTTTCGACTTCGGAATATTTCAAACACAAAAATTATAACAATGTTTCTCTTCTGGTGTGGGAGTTTGAAAGCGGAATGTTAGAGGCGCGTCCTTATGCTTTTGAAAATATTCAAACAGTTTTAACAACATCTACTTTTTGCTACAACTATTTCAAAAAAATTATCCCTGCCGGTGTTAAATTGGTGCATATCCCCTACCCGTTTGATTTTGCATCTATCCCTTCAAAAATCAATGAACAAACACGCGCCAAATACGGCATCAAACCTGATGATTTTGTTTGTTTTTTTAATTTTGCTTATTCGTCATCTTATCACCGCAAAAATCCGGAAGCCGTTTTGAAAGCATTTGCTTTAGCCTTAAAAGGCCAAGACAATGCCAAACTTTTTATCAAAACGTCAAACAGCCAAAAGAACAAATATCGCGAGCGTTTTTTTGAAAAAATAAAAGAATACGGCCTACAAGACCAAATCATTATTGAAGAAAACAGCTTAAATCGAAGTGATATGATGGATGTCATCAATACCTCAGATGTATATTTATCGCTTCACAGAGGTGAAGGCGTCGGGCTTGGAATGTTAGAGGCCATGGCAATGGGGAAACCCGTTATTGCAACCAATTACAGCGGTAACACAGATTTTGTTAAAGAAGGCGTCGCGTTTCCGGTTTCATATAAGCTTGTCACCCCAAAAGAAAATGATTTAAAAGTTTACAATCATGTTTTGCTTTGGGCCGAACCGAATATCAAAGAGGCTTCAGAGATTTTACTTAAACTTTATCAAAATCCTGAACTCAAGCAAAATGTCGGGCAAAAAGCAAAAGAATTTATCAAAAAAGAATTTGATCATAAAAAGATCATCAAAATTTTGAGAGAAATGTTATGAATAAAAAACGTGTTGTTTTTGATGTAGGTATATTGTCACAAGCAATTACAGGTGATGGAAGCGGAATTTTTTATACTGCTCTTAATCTTTTTGAACAATTTATTAAAAATGAAAATATTGATGTTGTTTTATATTCTTCACAAGGGCATGTTTGTTCCATTCAAAAATACTTACAAAAGCTTTTTGATAAAAAATTTGAATGTCTTGGAGTCGACAAACTTGAAGATCTTTTATTTGAACTGAAACTCAAAAGAAGAAATTACAAGGCAAAACATCAGCATATTCGTCATTTGTTTTTTGATATATATGCTATTTTTGTTAAAATTGCTCGACAATTAAGAGATTTGTTACATCCCCTTTCAACACCTGTGATTGACGGAGATATATATTTTTCAACAAATTATGCTATTCCTTCTCATTTGCAAATTCAAAAAAAATACATTTTCTTGCACGACACCATCCCTCTTATTTTGCCTGAGTATTTCAGTACAAAAATAAAAACATGGTTTGACGACATTAAAGAAAGTATAGATGAAAACACATATTGCTTTACAAATTCCGAAGCTACAAAAAAAGATTTTTTAAAATATTGGTCTGATATTTTGACAGAAGAAAAAATTGTTGTCTCTCCTCTTGCAGCCGCAGATACTTTTCATCCTATAACCGATAGAAAAAAAATTGATAAAGCACGCAAACTTTATCGCATTCCCGAGGGAAAAAAATATGTTTTCAGCTTATGCACTTTGGAGCCACGCAAAAATTTGATACGCACCGTTAAGACATTTATTGAATTTATCAAAAAAAATAACATTGATGACTTGGTTTTTGTTTTAGGTGGCGGACACTGGAAAGCCTTTATTGATAAGCTCAATCAAGAGATTAAAGATTTAGGAAACTGGCAGGATAAAATCATTCAGGCAGGCTACGTTGCAGACGAAGACTTGGCTACTCTTTATTCGGGTGCTGAATGGTTTGTTTATACTTCGCAGTACGAAGGTTTTGGTCTACCCCCACTCGAGGCCATGAAATGCGGAACCGCTGTTATTACTTCAAACAATTCATCGCTTCCCGAAGTTGTGGGAGATGCGGCGCAAACAATTACCTTTGATGACGATGAGGCTCACATTAAGGCTTATGAAAAATACTATTTTGATGAAAACTATAAAAACGAAATGGCTCAAAAAGGTATCGAGCGTTCCAAACAATTTTCTTGGAAAAAAACAGCCAATATCATTTTAAATGAGATTTTGAAATAGAATTTTCTCTGATTTTGGAACTGAGTTTGTGGCAAATAAAATGAAAGAAGTCGTTAAAAAAATTCAAATTGCAATATGCTGGCTTTTATGGCATTTGTGCTTTGGTCAAAAACGCAAGCATTATAAACAAAAATGTAAAAGACTTTTAGAAAAAATCTTTCCGAATGATTTTCATTCTGTTTTTGAAACGCCTAAAACAAATTTTTATGTTTTGACATATCATTCAGGGGAAATTTTTATTTTTTTGGAACTTTTACGTTCTGCAAAAAATTATCAAGAATATGTCAAAAACACTATATTAATTGCAACAAAGCCA
>DFFP01000017.1 GCA_002372275.1 Alphaproteobacteria bacterium UBA3773
CCTGTGGAGCTTCAAGTTTTTGAGGTATTTTTGATTGCGCTTCGGTGTTGTTTTCCGTTTTTGCCGGCAAAGAATCGCTCGTATCAACTTTGATCATCGGTTCTGGTGCTTTTTTGCCCCGCGGACGTTCTTGACCGGTTTGTTCAAAATACACCACATCTTGAATATATTCAAACAAATGTTCCAAATCAGTGTTCAATTTTTGAAGTTTTTCAGATGTATTTTTTGAAATTTGATAAATATCCTGATAGACCTTATCTACAATCATAATTTTATCATTTTCTTGTGCTTTGGTATAGAGTTTTTCGCTGTCATGATAGTTTGATGCAATATACTCAATGGCTTTTTCAATTTTTGTTCTGTCTGATTTAACTGTTCCTAAATCGTCTAAAACAATCAATGACCCGAGTTGTACCAAACGCATGGAATAAGCATTTAAGGTATCTTGATAATTTTTAGATTTTTCAAGCGAATTTTGATAAATATTACTTATTTTTTGTGCTTCAATTTGAATGCGTGCTTTCAAATCGAGCAGATAATTGTCATCAAGTTGTTTTGACAAATCGGTTAAAAGGGGCGCATAAGCGTCTGTTTGTATTTTCATTTGATCAATATCGGCATCTGTATATTCGCTTTGTGCCTTTAACACATATCCTTTTAAGACTTTCATTATATCTTCGGTCTGCAGTTCAATACTTTCATATATTTGTTTGATTTCCGGATTATATGAAAAAGATTTATAGCGACGAATACGCGGCAAAATATCAGATTGAATGGTTCCTGCCTGATTTGCAACCACGGCTTGTATTTCTTTCATTCTGTTTTGTAAGGCTAAAATTATTGCTTTTTCTTTTTCATCAGCCTGACGTTTTACTTCAGCCCAATATGAATCATAACTGTTTTTCAAATCATTTACATCAATGGTTAATGTCGGATTCGAAAGTGCACCGTTTAAGGCAAAGTGAAAAGGTAAAATTTTATCGGAGAGTTTTGAAAACTTCGGGTCAAACGCAGCTTTAATGTTCCAATCGGTTATAGAGCCGTCTGCCTTAAAATCAATTGTAACCGATGAATTTGAAATCACCGCATTTGAAATTGAGTATTTCCCTTTATCAAAAGTGATATCTCCACCGATAATATCCAACTTGCTTAAGCCGCTTGAAAGATTTTGTTTTAAGGTTTCTTCTAATTTGTCAGAATCTTTTCTTGCACTTAAATCGTTTTCGATTGCCTCAAAGTTCATTCCATTTAAGACAGAATCTGAAATATCAAATGTGATTGAACCTTTGCCGTTTTGCACAAAATCGGAAACAGATGCGACAGGCCCATCGTATGAGGCTTTTATGGTCCATTTTCCTTTTTCAATGGCATACACGGCCCCGCCGAACGGATTTAAATCGGCATTTTCTATTTCAAAAGTGCCTTTAATTTGTGGTGTGGTTGCCGTATCGACGGAAAAAGATGCTTTAATCGGTGCGTTAGTTTTGGTGGCCGTTAAATTTTGAACCTGAATTAAATCTTTTGTGATGTTTAGCATCATAGATACATTTTCGATATCCTGATCCAGATAACTCAAATTCTTAATGGAAACTTTAGCCACTAAATCAAAATTCTTAAACAAATCATAATCAAATGGTGTTGTTTCAAAAATCGGTTTTTCTAAAAATGCGTTTTGTTTCGATTGTCCCATCGTGTGTTTTTTTGTTTGCGGTGTAAAAATAAAACGATCAAATTCAAAAATATTGCTCTCAATTTTTGCTTTGATTGTCGGTCTGTCATTTGCGATTTTGTATGAAAATGCGCCTTTGAAATTATTTTGCCCGATAAATGAATTCATTTCTGAGGCATGCCAACTGTCAAATGAACCTGCAACATCCGCATCAAAAGTGAATATACTGGCTGAAAGTTTGCTTGGAGCATAACTTAAATTAATTTGGTTTGCAAATTTAAGAAAGTCAGGCGCTTTAATGTTCAAATGCCCTTTATAAGCCGTTTGTTGATTTTGGCGTTGAATTGCGCCGTCATAGATAATACTTACATTTCCTAATTTTGAAACAAATTTTGTGTTGGCAGCTTCAAATGTTCCGCTGGCTGTTCCGTTCAGATTAACTGTGTTCTGATTTTGGAATAACGGCCACTTGGGTAAATCCAAACGCATTTTTTCAACAAAGTCGCTGAATTTTGAACTTTCGAATGTATATTTCAGGTTTTCAAATGTCGGGTTAACGCCAAGGCCCGAAAGAACACCCTCTGCATTGATATGTGCTTCCGCAATTTGTCCGATATCAAATTTCGAAATTGTTGCCTTTCCTGATTCGCTACGAGCCGAAAGAATCATGTTTTCAAAGGGTATTCTGTTAAAAATCCCGAGTCTTAATGAAAGGTCTGCCTGAATATCTACTTTGTTAATCCATTCAAATCGATTAAGCAAAAGTTTTAGTCTGTCAATTGCCGGTAATTTGTTTTCATCATCAGTAAATGAGGGAAAATAGTTATCAAAATTGATATTGTCGCTTTGAAGTGAAACAAAAACGGCATTTCTGCTTGCCCGATTGATTCCGATGATGCCGGATGTTGCAATGTTATCCATCCCGAATTCAAAAGGCGATAATTTCAGTTGGTTTAAGTTTCCGGATAAATTAAAGGAAGTATGTGCACTTCGATAGGTATTGTCGGTGTAGGTTTGTGGTTTAGAGCCGATAAATTCCAAAAATTTATAAAAATCTTGGCTCAAACCTTGAACGTTCAAATTATATGACAGCACTTTTTCATTTTCAAACACTTCTCCCGAAACGGAAACATCCGTATCACCGGGCAATAACCCTGAAAGTTTTTTAATGATCCAAACATTATTGTGAAGACTGGTTTCAACCTCAAAATTGCGAATAACATTATCGTCCGTGTGCGCAAGCCTTGCCGTTAATTTTCCTTCCAAATCATATTCAAATGCCGGATCATATGTTTGTTTGTTTTCAAACTGTTTTAAATAATCTTTGATTAAAATCACAAAAGGCATTAAATCCAAATCCGTCATTTCAAATGAGGTAACAATTTTTTTAGGCTCTGTTCCAAGTGCTGTGAGCGGAATAAGAATATTTCCGGCACCGGCCATATGCTTGCCGTATTTCATAATGACGCTCGGTAAATCAATTTGGTTTTTATTTATTTTCAGTTCAATTTCAGAGGCCAGTTCATAATTGTATTGTTCAGGCAGTGTATTTTTACCTAAAAGAGTGTTGATAAAGTCAACCGGTTTTTTAGATTCAACTTTGAAATTTCCCTGAATTTCTGTGTTGTTTGATAAAACAGATCCGTCAAAACGTGCATAACTTTCAGATGACGGGTGTGTTAAAACAAGGTTTAATGAGGTGGCAAAACTTTCTGAAAGTGTCCCGACATTTAAGGCAAAGCCGGCAGGAGTTCCGTCTTTGACGAAATTGCCGTCAATTCTGAACGGACCAACGATACTTTGTCCCGTAATATCGGCATTCACCTTATCAAAAATCATATCGGCATTGAGTTCACTGTTGATAATGCGTACTTTTGAATTTTCAAGAGAAACGCTGTTAAAAGCAATATCCACATTCGAAAAATCAAAATTTTCTTCATTATCGATGTTCGAATGCCAGTTTGTTTTGCCGTTTTTCAAAAATTCAACCACGACATTGGCGTTGGTCAGGTTCATTTTATCAATGACAAATTGCTTGTGCAAAAGAGGCATTAAAGAAAGGTCCATCACAATAGCCTCAACTTGTGCAATAGGCTCGGCATTTGCACCTAAAATCCGGTTATAAATTTTTATTTTTTCGGCTGTTAAGTGGGGTTTGGGCAAAAATTGTAAATGTATTTGTCCGTTGATTTGAATTTTTTTACCGGATATTTTTTCAATTTCGCCGGTAATCACACCTTTATATTTATTCCAATCGATTGTCGAAACATAGAAAGATGCTCCGGCAAATACGATAACCAAAACAATCAAAAGAGTGATAAATATTTTCTTAAACACGGATTTAACCCCCGAATATATCTTTTTTTTTAAAAAGTCTTTGCCAAACGACAGAATAATGTATATTATCTTTATAATCAATTAATTTTTGTTTAAGCAGGTTTAGAAAATGAAACTTTTAGAAAATGCTTATCAGAAAGCTTTAGTGGCACGAAAAAATGCTTATGCACCGTATTCCGGTTTTTTGGTCGGTGCCGCTGTGTTGAGTGAAAACGGCGAAATCTATGCTGCCGGAAATGTTGAAAATGCCTCATATCCGTGCGGAACTTGCGCTGAGGCCGGCGCTATTGCAGCTATGGTCGCAGCTGGAGATAAAAAAATCAAAGATATTGTGATTGTGGCAGATGGAAACGACTTAATTGTGCCGTGTGGGGCCTGTTTGCAGCGTATTGCAGAATTTTCAGATGAAAACACAACGATTTCTTTAGCTGATTTGCAAAAAATTCAAAAGTCTTATAAAATCAGTGAATTGTTACCTGTTTCTTTTAGTGTTAAAGACTTAAAAAATGACTGATACAATTGATACATATGTCAAAAATATCCAAAAAGAGTTAAATGGTTTAGAGCCTGATACACTCATTATTTTAGGTTCCGGCTTAAATGTCGTGGCAGATAAAGTGACCGACAAAATCATTGTGCCCTATACAAAAATCGGTTTTCCGAAAATTACGGTTGCCGGCCATAAGGGTGAATTGATTGCAGGGAACTTGGGTAAACGTCAGGTTTTATGTATGAATGGTCGCTATCATCTTTATGAAGGGCATCCGGCACCGCTTGTCAAAGATATGATGTCAGCTTATCAAAGAATCGGTATCAAAGAAGTGATTGCCACGAATGCGGCCGGTTCGCTTCGCAAAGATATGCCGGCGGGCTCGCTGATGATGATTACGGATCATATCAATTTTTCGGGGCAAAATCCGCTGATTGGGCTCAACAATGATCAAGAAGGCCCGAGATTTCCGGATATGAGTAATGCTTATGACAGAGACTTGCAAGAAAAAATGCGCCAAACCGCCAAAGAAAATCAAATAAAACTCTATGAAGGAACGTATTTTTTTGTTGTCGGCCCGAATTTTGAAACCAAAGCAGAAGTTAAGGCTTTTCGCATGCTTGGTGCAGATGCTGTGGGGATGTCTACCGTGCCAGAGGTGATTACGGCGGTTTATTTTGGAATGAAAGTGCTCGGAATTTCAGTTATTACCAACCA
>DFFP01000033.1 GCA_002372275.1 Alphaproteobacteria bacterium UBA3773
AAAGTACCGATTTGGTTAACTTTGACTAAAATGGAGTTAGCCACACCTTTTTCAATACCCATTGCCAAGCGTTTCGGATTTGTCACAAACAAGTCATCACCAACGAGCTGAATGCGTGAACCCAACGTGTCGGTAAGCATTTTCCAGCCTTCCCAATCATCTTCGGCCATACCGTCTTCAATTGAGAAAATCGGGAATTTATCACATAAGCCTTTATAGTATTCAACCATCTGAGCTGATGTATAAGATTTGCCTTCGCCCTTCATTTCATATTTACCGTTTTCATAAAATTCAGATGAAGCGGCATCAAGTGCGATATAAACGTCAACGCCTGGTTTATATCCGGCATCCGAAATAGCTTTAACGATAAATGTCAAAGCTTCTTCAGCTGTTTTCAGATTCGGTGCAAATCCGCCTTCGTCACCGACGTTTGTATTTTGACCGGCAGCTTTAAGATTTTTCTTTAATGTATGAAAAATTTCAGCACCCCAGCGAATAGCTTCTTTAATAGAGCTTGCACCAATCGGCGCAATCATAAATTCTTGAACATCAATCGGGTTATCTGCGTGTTTACCGCCGTTTAAGATGTTCATCATCGGAACCGGAAGTGTTCTGGCCATTGTACCGCCCAAATAGCGATAAAGCGGCAAGCCTGCTTCTTCAGCCATGGCTTTTGCATTAGCGAGCGAAACGGCGAGAATCGCATTGGCACCGAGTTTTCCTTTATTTTCGGTTCCATCTAATTTAATCATTTCTTCATCAAGAGCGATTTGATCATCTGCATCAAGCCCTGCTAAAGCATCATAAATTTCGTTATTCACATGATCAACGGCTTGCAACACACCTTTTCCCATATAACGTTTTGCATCACCGTCACGCAGTTCCACCGCTTCGTGAACACCTGTTGAGGCCCCGCTTGGAACAGCTGCTCTGCCAAACGCACCGCTTTGTAAAACCACATCAGCTTCAACGGTCGGATTACCGCGTGAATCTAAAATTTCTCTTGCATGAATATCAACAATGGCACTCATAAGAAAACTCCCTAAAAAATTAAAATTAAACTCGTGCTTAAAGTGAGACTTTTTGAGCCAAAAGTCAAGAACTTTAGTCTTTTTTTAATAAAAATCTTTTATTTTGGTATTGGAAAAAAATCCGAGGAGGACAAATATGTTTTCAGATAAATGGAACAAACGTTTTATGGAACTTGCTTTTATGGTCGCTTCGTGGTCCAAAGATCCGTCGACCAAAACGGGGGCGGTGATTGTCGGTCCCGATAAAGAGATTCGCTCCACCGGCTACAACGGTCCGGTCCGAGGCGTTAACGACGAGGTTAAAGAACGTTTGGAACGTCCGACGAAATATGATTTTTTCGAGCATGCCGAGCGTAACGCCTTATATAATGCCTGCTTAACGGGTGTATCGGTCAAAGGGTGCACCATGTTTGCCACACACGCCCCTTGCGTTGATTGCGCCAGAGCCATTATTCAATCAGGCATTCAAACGGTGATTACAAACAAAATCGTCATTGATGAAACAACGCCCAAAAACACGTGGCGCGACAAACTTTCAGTTTCGGCTCAAATGTTCAAAGAAGCCGGCGTCGAATATATCGAACTATAGAACTTTAAGAACTTTTTTTATTTTATCCGTACTTTAAATACTCTGGAATGAAACTATATTCCAAAACATCAATTATATCCGCTTGGAGAAAAAACATGAAAATTTTAATTGCGGACGACCATGCACTTTTCAGAGACTATTTATCAAAATATATTCTAACTCTAAAACCGGAAAGCATCATTTTACAACTTTCGGATTTAGCGCAGAGCTTCAAATTACTGCAAAAAGAAAAAATCGATATGTTTATTTTTGATATCGACATGCTTGGTTCAAACGGTGTATCAGACATTAAAAAAATACAATCACTGTCGCCTGAAACAAAAATTGTTGTTTTGTCTTTAACCGAAGACATTCACCAAATCAAAAAGCTGCTTGAGACGGATATTACGGGTTATATTCCGCGCAGCACCGATCTTGATATACTCAAAAACGCTTTTTTTCAAATTTTACAAGGAAACACCTATATTCCGGAATTTTTAAAAGAAGCTGAACCTGTGTGTAAAACGGGGCAAAAATTTTTAACAAACCGCCAATCTCAAGTTTTAGATTTGATTGCCGAAGGCAAATCGAACAAACAAATTGCCTATGAAATGGGCGTTTCTGAGGCAACGGTCAAACTTCATATCAATGCGCTTTTGCGCTCACTTAAAGTCAGCAACCGAACAGAGGCCGTCATCACCGCGCAAAAAATAGGCCTAATATAAAAAACCAAAGTTCTATTCACAAAAATCAACAATTTCGGCCCGCACTTCAGAAAGACCTGTTTTTTTCTCGGAACTTGTTTTTAAAACGGTTACATGCGCGGCCGGATGTTTTTCAAGCGCGCGCTCAATACTTTCAGCCGTTTTCGTGCATTCCAAAGCTGAAACTTTATCTGTTTTTGTTAAAACAATCTGATAGGGCACCGCGTTTGTATCCAGCTCTTTCATCATCTCTTCATCAGAGGCTTTAAGCCCTATTCTGCTATCAATGAGCAAAAAGACGCGCCTTAAATTCGGACGCCCTCTCAAATACATCCTCAAAACCTTTTGCCAGCGCTCCACTTCTTTTACAGGTGCTTTGGCGTATCCGTAACCCGGCAAATCAACCAGATAAATTTTGCCTAAAAAATCAAAATAGTTCAGTTGTTGTGTCCGCCCCGGCGTTGAAGAAGTTTTTGCAATATCCCGACGCGAAAAAAGTGCATTCAAAAGGCTCGATTTGCCGACATTTGATCGCCCTAAAAAGGCCACCTCATTTTTATCGGGCGGCGGCAGTTGCACCAAATCAGCCACCGAAAGCATAAACCGGCACGGCGTCTTAAAAAGTTGATCGGCAGCTTCGAGACGGGCATTATCTGTCATTATTTCACACCGTTTTTAAGCATAATTGCTTTTTGCTGCAAGATGGATAAAATATTGCTTAATGTCCAATAAATCACAAGTCCCGAGGCAAATCGACCGAGCATCAGCGTGAAAATAAAGGGCATCATGGCAAACATTCTGGCCTGATCTTTATTGGCAGGTGCCGGATTTAATTTTTGTTGGGCCCACATGGTCAGTCCCATCAAAATCGGCCAAATACCAATATCAAACACACTTAAAACAGACGGCAGCGGAATATGCGACCAAACCGAAATTGTCAAAGGGTCAGGCGCCGATAAATCCTTAATCCACCCGATAAACGGTGCATGCCTGATTTCAATTGAAATATTCAAAACCTTATAAAGCGAAAAGAAAATCGGAATCTGAATAAGCATCGGCAAACACCCCGCCGCCGGATTAACTTTTTCTTTTTTATAAAGTTCCAACGTTCTTTGTTGCAAGGCCAGTTTATCATCTTTATATTTTTCCTGCAACGCGACCACTTTCGGCTGCAATTTTTTCATCTTCGACATATTTTCATAAGATTTATTTGCCATCGGAAAAACGGCCAATCTCAAGAGGGCTGCAAAAACCAAAATGGCCCAGCCCATATTACCGATCAGATGATATAAAAAGTCCAAAATATAGAAAAACGGTTTAGTTAAAAAGTAATACCACCCGAAATCGATTGCCAAATCAAATTTTTCGATTTTATTTTCTTTTGTATAGCGGTCTAAAAGCTTAATTTCTTTCGCGCCTGCAAAAAAGCGAACCTGATTTGTTTTTTCTTCGCCGTTTTGAAGCGTGACTTGCCCGCCTCGATAATCAATTTGATAATTTTGATTCCCGTTATTTGACAAGCGAAGTGTTTGTTCGCCGTTTCCTTGAAGAATAAAAGAGGTCAGCCAATATCTGTCTGAAAAACCGGCCCAAATATTTTTTCCTTTAAATGTTTTTTCTTTATTTTCTTTAATTTCGCTGAGCTTAATTTCTTTTGAATCTCCGTCAATCACGGCGCTGATGCCTTCGTGCACGACGCCTCTTGAATTTTGAGCGTTTTCATCATAGGTGCGGTTAATTCGCCCGTAAGGAAAAATCGTGATAGATTTGCCGGATCTGTTTTGAATTTGATCTGTTATGGTCATTAAATAATGGTCATCAAGTTCAATGGTGCGCGTATATTGAACGCCCTTGCCGTTATCCCAAACCAAAACAAGCGGATTTGAGGGAGAAAGAACATTTGTATTTGCCCTCCACAAACTTTGAGCACCCGGCACAACGGTCTCATCATCCGATAAAAAGCCGAAATCGGCAAAATAGGGCGTTTTTGTCCCGTTTGGCATTAAAAGCTCCACTTTTGGACTTTTTTCATCAAGTGTTTGATTATATTTCAACAGCGTTAAATAATCAAAACGCGCCCCTTTCAAGCGAACACGTCCTTGAATGTTTTCAGATAAAATTTCAACACCTTGATCTTCTTTGACGGCCTCCTCTGCCGTTTCAAAATGGGAGGCCTTAAAATCACTCAAATCTTCCTGCGGCTTTTCAATCAAAACTTCTTTAGCATCATCATTTTTGACTGCCGTCGGAACCGGTGCAAAAAAGTGATTGACCCCGAAAATAACAAACACGGATAAAATAATGGCTAAATATAAATTTTTTGTTTCTTCTTTCATCTGAAAAAAACCTTTTTTTAAGCGTCAAAACAATTTTTTTCTTTTAATTCATATTTTTTTTAATTTCAAGCCTTTATTTTTCTCTTTCCGTCACCCCTTTCCTGTCATGCCTGCTTTGCTTTTTTTTAAGCAAAGCGTTAGGCATCTCATAAAATAAACCGTCCTTTTTTTTCTGTCACCCCTGGAATCGCAGATCGGCAACGCCAACACGGCTTGCCGTGCAAGTTAGGGGTCTAAAAAAACATTATCCAGAAGCTTTTAGGCCAAAGAATCCATTCCTTATCCTTAACCCGTCATTGCGAGGAGCGCCTCTTGGCGTGACGTCGCAATCCATTCTTTATAAAAAACAATTGTCATTTAAGAGCGCAAGCGAAGAATCTATTCCTTATTTGTCCTCCCCCTTGAGGGGCGTGAGCATATAAAATGCCTTAAATGGCATTTTATAGCGCAAACGGCGCAGTTTGTTTACTTGAGCAAGGAAGCGTACAAGCTTTCCGCAGCGAAATTAACAAACAAGTGACCGAAGAGAGTACCAGCTCTCTAGGAGGTACGGAGAGGGTGACAATAATATTATCCTTACCTTTACCGATATTTCAGCTTAAACGTATTTTTATTATCCTTCACAAGTACGCTTGCTTCCTCAACCGTCAAAATTCTTTTTCCTTGTAAACCTATTAACTTTCCATTTGCATCATAAATTGCAATCGAACCATCAGTCCCATACACAAAACTTTGAAGCATATTCCCTTTTCCGTCATATTTTCCAATTATATTTCCTTTTTCATCATACCTTTCCGTATTATCAAAATTCCAGTTTTCTATAATATTTCCATCAGCGTCATATTTATAATAACCTGTATCATAATATTCTATAACAACTTTACCGTTTTCATCCAAAATTTTGTTGGTAAAATTAACTTTATTTCCTAATCTGTTACCCTAAAGAGAATTCCCAAAACTATCTCTGCAATCTTCTGGATTTGAGCTTTTACAAACAACGGTTAAACTTCCCGGAGCCAAATACTGCCCTGACCATTTATAAAAAGCATTATCATTAAAGGTAACGGACGAGCTGTTTGGAACAATTAATGTCAGTGGCGCAGTTGAACTTGCACAAGCTATCGTCTGCGACCCTATTGTTAAATCAGATGAATTAATTTCGATTGTTCCAAAATTTAAATAAAATCCCGTACTACTCCCAAAGTTTTTGAGTGTACTCGGTAACACAAATTTTCCCTCCGGTGCCCCGACACTTTGAATAGTATGCGCATTCGTCTTCGAATCAAATTTAATCTCTTCAATTCCTTCTGAAACAATCACATTTGTCACAGAACCGGATAAATTATATTTTGTATTAACAATGCTAATCGCTCGCCCTTCCGGATTATTCCAATCTTTGACGGAATAAGTCAAAGTACCGTCTTTATACGTATACCAACAATTATCCCCGCAATTTCCTTGATCGGCAGCAAATACTCGCAAATATGCTATATTTGTAAGCAAAATTCCCATCATTAAAGTCTTTATAAATTTATTTATTTTCATGAGTTTTTTCTCCTTAAACCGTCATTGTGAGGAGAAAACCTAAGTTTTCGACGTCGCAATCCATTCCTTATTTTATTATTGTCATTCTCAAGCTTTTCTCGAGAATCCACATAAAAATTAAAACCGCCTTCAAAAAAAAGCGGTCGGAGAGTTCATCAATCATGTTGTAGGAAATGACTCCCAAAGCCTTTAGAAAAATCCTGAACATTCGCTTTGGGCTCCCCGAACCAAATACCCGGGGATAAATTGCTTTCCTTTTAAAATAAAAAGGACAGCACCGTTTGCAGTGTTATCCATCACTGCCTACAACAAGAGCCGATGAAAGCTCCGCGCCTCTTTTCAGGCACTCGATATTTTTTAGGTATCGTATATTTATGGTAGAAGATTTATCATCAAAAGTCAATATCACTTTTGGCATAAAAAAGCGGATTGATTAAATTAAAATGGAAAGCTTTTGCTTCTAAATCGTGCGACCGATACTTTCTTTTTCGATTTTTTCTTGAACAAAGCGTTCAATTCGGCGGATCAAATCAGCCCCCGCCGCCTCCAAAAGCTTATCAAGCAAACGGCCGGCAATTTCTTGTTCGTCCTCTGATGCATCAAAAAGCAAAAATCTGTTTTGAGAAATAACCGTCGGCGCGTCTTTTAACCCCGAAACTTCCAAACTCACCACCATCTGAAACCTCTTATGCGTTTCATCCAGCGCATCCACTTTAGCTTTGAGCAGTTTTGGGGTCACCTTAATATCGGCCAATTCCTTATCATCTGTTAAAAAATAATAAGGATTATCCTTAATTTTTTCTTTTAAATTATTGGCGTGTTTATGTGAAATTTTGCCGTTATAATAAACGAGCGGCTCCACATAAACAAGTGCCACCCCTTCTAAATTTTGCGGATGCACCGCAAATGCATCGTTCACGTTTTGCGCAATTTCTTCTAAGAGTTCCTCGGTTGAATCGGTTGATTGGCGCCTTAAATCAAATTCTTTCCGCACCTCATTGATGTGAAGCGGATTGATATACCCCTTAATTTCAACACAAACTTTTTCGTCTTCCGATTTTAAGACCTTTGAGCTCAAATCTTCCACAAAATCATCCACCAAACGATAAATCATCACGTTTAAGTCATGTTCATTCAGCGTCATTCTGTCAGATTCAAGCTCCGGCAAATTCTTAATACCTAAAAAAACGGCTTTATCCACGGCTCTGACGCGCGCGCTCGACAAACTCTCATTTGCAAAAGCTTTTTCACATGCATTTGCTTTTATTTCAAGACTTTCCAGCTCATCAGCCTTTGCCTCAAAGCAAAGCAACAACGTGAAAACAACAACACCTAAAAGCCGCTTAAAATACATTACAACCAGCTCTGATTACTCGCTTTTTTCACCACATTCGACCACGAACCGGCCTCTGTTTTATCTTTAGCATAAAGGTCAACCACATACCTGATGGCCGGCACATCTTTTGAGGGTGTATCAAACCAATCAATTGTTGTTGAAAGCGTATAATCTGCCTCATCTGCATTTTCTGTTAACTGAAAAGCATTTGCATTTTGTACTTGTGCCTTAAAAGATTCAAAAGCTTTTTCATAACCTGCCGGCAAGTCCTCTGCTTTCAAAATCGGCTTTTCCATATAAAGTTTTAAGTTCGGCTCTTTGCTATATATATCGTACGTGTCTTTGATAAAACGGTTAAATGCGCGGTTTGAAAGAAGCGTATAGGCTTCGGGTTGTGCCGGAACATAAGTTGTAGGCTGAGGGGCTATTTCTTGTTGTCCTTCAAACGGGCAACCGCAAGTTTCTTTTCGCTCAACCGGGCAATTTCGACGCGAACCCTGAGGAGCTTTTTCTTCTAATATTCTCGGATGTTTTATTTCAACATAGGCCTCTGATTGACAGCCGCAATTCTCCGTTTCAACAGCTTCCGAAAATGCGCAAGCCGTCTCATCATAAGTTGTTTCTTGAATTTGATTATTTGAAGCGCACGCAAAAAGAAACGGAGCAATTCCAAACACAAGATATTTCTTCATAACAAAAATCTCCTAATTTTTTTAAATCTACCTTTGAAAATATAAAATTTTTTGCCTTAAATCAAGGGATTTTTATATCCTTTAAAAAACTTGATATTTTAAAAATAAAGACATAATATCAATCTGATTTTATGATAGAGAGAAAGAAATGAAAATACTTTTTTTAATTTTGGCCAGCCTTATTTTTATCTTAATTTTATTGATGCATTTGACCCAAAAAGAAGAAAAGCGCGTTCAAAAAAGGTCACGTCAGCCCTCTGATATTGTTTTAAGAAGCAAAAATCAAGATGTCAAAATCGTCCTTTTTAAAGATCAAAACAAAGACAAAAATGAAGCAATCATTCAGGCCGAGGTTTATTTCAAAAACAAGCCCATCTCTTACGCCGGCTCTCCTCTTTTATTTGAAATCGGAACATTCAACGGAAAATTTCCGGCACCGCAAAAAATTTTAAAAAAGATATATTTTCTCTCAACCGACCCAAATTTTTTATCTCATTCGTTTTCTTCACGCATCAAACAACAACTTTTATCCCGCATTTTTACCATACGTTCCAAAAATGTTCAAAACAAGGTCTTAACAGCCATAAAATCTTTTAATCCGGCACTTTATAAAAAATTAAAAAAACAACAAGAGATCGAACAAAAAATGGCTGAACTTTTGCTTTCTCAAACAAAAGAAGCACAAAATTCCCTGCAAGAACAAAAAAATGAGCGCCTTTCAAAAGGCGGCGGCAACGATATAATCGCTGATGAGATCGACCTTGCAGATGAAGAAATGATCAATATTTTGCCAAGTGAAGAAATCAAAAATTACCAGTCCGCACATCAAGACATCGAAAACGAATCCGTGGTCAACATTTTACCCTCGGAAGATATTAAAATTTATAAAGCAAGTAATAAGAACGAACGCTCATAAAAATTTTCCCCGATTCGCTTTTTGTTTCGAACCGAAAAAAAACAAAAATACACCTTCTTTTACTTATTTTCTTTAAAAATAACCTTTTAAGGTGTAAGACAGATGATTATTTTTTATCACAAATTCAATCACTTAAAACTAATTATCTGATTTTTTGTATTTTCTTTTTATCCACTTTTATGAAAAAAAAATTTTACTTTTTTACAATGAGATAGCGCATTTTTAAAAAAAATTCAAAAAAGTATCTTGCCCGATATGTCATATTTCTGTAACATTTTCTTATGTCTTAAAAAAATTTGTGTATACTATATATTGAATATTTACTTTTTGTAAACACAATATATTGTACAACATACTTAAATTCACCGATAACTTATGAAAGAGAAAAATGACTACAACCGAATTCAAAAATGATGCCAACGTTCAAAACGTCACCAAACGTGACGGCACATTGGCTCCTTTTAATCCCGCCAAAATTCAAAATGCGATTTTAAAAGCGGCACAAGCCACCGGCGAACTTTCAGAAGCTCAAGCACACGGTTTAACCGAAAAAGTTTTGCTTGAAATTTCCTTAAATCACACCAACAACGTGATTTCGATTGAAGAAATTCAAAACTACGTTGAAAAGATTTTAATTAAAGAAAATTGCTTCAAAACGGCAAAAGCTTATATTTTATATCGTGAAAAAAGAAACTGGATGCGTCATGATAAAAAGACGATGATTGATGTTGAAAGTTCGATTAACGAATACTTAGAAAAATTAGACTGGCGCGTGAATGCCAACGCCAACCAAGGTTATTCAAACGGCGGTTTAATTTTAAACGTTTCAGGTAAAGTCACAGCCAACTATTGGCTTTCAACAGTTTATCCTTCCGAAGTCGGTGAAGCACACAGAAACGGTGATATTCACATTCACGATTTAGACATGCTCGCAGCCTACTGCGCCGGTTGGTCCTTAAAAACTCTTCTTAAAGAAGGTTTCAACGGCGTCAGAGGTAAAGCTGAAGCCAATCCGCCGAAACACTTATCGGCAGCCACAGGACAAATGGTCAACTTTATGGGCACTCTTCAAAACGAGTGGGCCGGTGCGCAAGCATTTTCTTCTGTCGACACCTATTTGGCGCCGTTTGTCAGAAAAGACAATCTTTCCTATAAGGAAGTCAAACAATGCATGCAGGTTTTGATTTATAACTTAAACGTACCGTCACGTTGGGGTTCACAAACACCGTTTACGAACTTCACGTTTGACTGGGTTTGCCCCGAAGATTTAAGAGATCAACACCCCTACATCGGCGGACACATTGCCGGCCACGACGAAAACTTCATGCCGATTATCGAAGGCCAAGAAGAAATGCCGTTTACTTACGGCGATTTAAAAGAAGAAATGGCCATGATTAACCGCGCTTATATTGAGGTGATGATGGAAGGCGACGTTTTAGGCCGTCCGTTCACATTCCCTATCCCGACCTATAACATGACCCCCGACTTCCCGTGGGAAGACAAAAACACCGAACTTTTGTTTGAAATGACAGCCAAATACGGCATGCCTTATTTCCAAAACTTCATTAACTCTGTTTTAAAACCGGGACAAATTCGCTCCATGTGCTGCCGTTTGCAACTTGATTTAAGAGAACTCCTTGCCAAAGGAAACGGGCTTTTCGGATCGGCTGAACAAACAGGCTCCATCGGTGTTGTTACTTTCAACTGTGCAAGACTTGGCTATGTATACAAGGGCAACGAACAAGGCTTATTTGCCCGCGTTGACGAGCTCTTAAACATTGCTCAAACCTCGCTTGAAATTAAGCGTAAAGTTATTCAACGCCTCATTGATCAAGGCTTATATCCTTATACAAAACGTTATCTCGGAACGCTCAGAAATCACTTCTCAACGATTGGTGTCAACGGCATCAACGAGATGATCAGAAACTTCACAGGCGATGAACACAGTGTTGCCGATAATTGGGGCCAAGAATTTGCCGTTAAATTCTTAGATTACATCCGCGCACGTTTAGTTAAAATGCAAGAAGAAACGGGTCATATGTATAACTTAGAGGCCACACCGGCTGAAAGCGCGACCTATCGTTTTGCAAGAGAAGATAAAAAACGTTTTGTCGGCATTATCCAAGCCGGCACGGAAGAAGATCCTTATTATACAAACTCTTCTCAACTGCCGGTCGGCTACACCGACGATCCGTTCGAAGCGCTTGATTTGCAATCAACCCTGCAAACAAAATACACGGGCGGAACGGTTTTACACCTTTATATGAATCAACGTATTTCATCAGCCACGGTTTGCCGTGATTTGGTTCGCCGCGTCCTGACGAATTACAGATTACCGTATATTACGATTACACCCACGTTTTCCATTTGTCCGAAACACGGATATTTGAACGGAGAACACAAATTCTGTCCTCTTTGCGATGAAGAGAAAAAGGCAGAAAAATTAAAGAACTTAAAAGCAACAAATTCAAACGTTGCATAGCACAACAACATTTTACTTTAGAAAGGAATAATACAAATGACAAACATCATCAACTTCAACGACATTCAATTAACAGATGCCGAACGCCAACCCTGCGAAGTATGGACACGCGTGATGGGTTATCACAGACCTGTTAGTGAATTCAACAAAGGTAAAAAGAGCGAGTACTATTCACGTAAATGTTTTTGTGAAGAAAAAGCTGTTCTTCACATTGACGCTGAAAAATTAGCAGCAGAATAATTTTAATGTCAAATCAATCTTTAATCATCGGCGATGTTGAACCCTTCAGCATCGTCGATTTTCCAAATCACATTTCCATTGTTGCGTTTTTGCAAGGCTGCCCTTGGCGGTGCCCGTTTTGCTATAATCAAAGCTTGCAACCCTTAAGCCTTGAAAGCGCCTCCATTTGGACTGAGGAAAAGTTTTTTGCCTTTTTAGAGCGCCGCAAGGGTTTAGCCGATGCCGTTGTTTTTTCAGGCGGTGAACCTTTATTGCAACAAGGGCTTTACGATGCCATAAAAAAAGCCAAAGACATAGGCTACACGGTCGGTCTTCACACGGGCGGATATAACCCGAGTGCTTTGAAAAAAGTTTTACCTCTTTTAGATTGGGCAGGCTTTGACATCAAAGGCCCCGAGGCAAAATATAAAACCTTAACGGGCGGCTTTGCCGTTTTTAGCGAGGTCAAAAAAAGCTTAAAGCTCTTAATTGAAAGCGGTATACATTTTGAATGCCGCACAACTTGCGACCCGCGCGAGCTCACAGTAGATGACTTATTTGAGGTCGGCACATTTTTAAAAGAGATGGGTGTTAAAGAATATTACTTACAAAAATACCGCCCGACCGAAAACGACCAAACCACAACGGATTTACAAATCGAATCCCTCATTTCAGATGAAAAACTCATCTCCTTTTTATCTCAAGGCTTTGAAAAATTCGAAATTAGAAGATAAAACGTCATCCCTTGAGGTGCGCTCAAGCGTCACCTCATCAAGGGATCTGACCTTCGGCGTGGCGCTTTAAGCGTATATACGCCGCTTCCTTTTTCTTATAACTTCACTTTTTCAGGAAGCAGCCCATAGAAAAACCGGCTGATAGAACTGGGCAAAATCGAGCCGAAATACGCCCCAAATCGCATCACAAACGGAAACGCAATCAATCCTTTATGTTTTTCAAGCCCGCGCGCAATAATTTGAGCGGCCTTATCCGCATCCATAATAAACGGCATCGGACACGTATTTTTATCCGTAATTCTTGAATGAACAAACCCCGGACAAATGACCGAAACATAGATATTTTCTTTTTTAAGTTTCACACTCAATGCTTCGCCGTATGCTTTCACACACGCTTTCGTTGCGCTATACGACGGGCACCCCGGAAGCCCGTGATAACCGGCAATCGAGGCTGTAATGGCGAGCGATTTCGGCGTCTCATCTTTCCTGTTTTCAAAAATCTCAACTGCCGGCGTAATCGTATTTAATACCCCGAAAATATTTGTCTGAAACGTGTTATAAATATGTTCTTTTGTTTCTGTTCCCGTTGAAACACCGGCGTTTGCCACCACCAAATGAAGCGGTGCTGTTTTTTCAGCCTCTCTTATCCAGTTTTCAACCGTTTTTTGATCGGTCACATCTAAAACTTTTTCAAAAACTTTCACTTTGTATTGCCGGCAAAAATCTGCCGTATTTTTGAGCCTTTCGGCGGACCTACCACATATAAACAATGTTTCGGCGCCGTTTTGAGCATAATACTTTGCCAAAGCCTCACCTATTCCCGAAGATGCGCCCGTAATTAAGATATTTTTGAAAATTGTCATTTGCTTTACTTTCAAAAAATTTTAACGTATATTTGAGCATTATACATGAAGTTTTTTAAAAAAGAACATTTTTTTGGAGGCTTGAAATGGCAGATGTAGAAAAATTGCGTCAAAATCGGATTGGCATGATGTTTGTGATGGATGCCCCGTCCGGCACAGGAAAAACAACGGTTTTAAGAGCCGTCTTGAAAGATGATCCGAACTTAAAATTTTCTGTTTCCGCCACCACCCGCGCCCCGCGTGAAGGCGAAAAAAACGGCGTTGATTATTATTTTCTCTCAAATGAAGAATACGACAAATTAAAAGAAGAAAATGCTTTTTACGAATATGTCGATTCCACATACGGCCCGCGCTACGGAACGCTCAAAAGCGAAGTAGACGCCTCATTACAAGCCGGCAAAGATGTTGTTTTTGACATTGATTATATGGGCTTAAGACAGCTCAAAAAAAATGCCGGCGATAAAATTGTTTCCGTGTTGCTGTTACCGCCCTCCGTTTCTGAGGTCAAACAGCGCCTCATTGACCGCGGCACCGATTTGATGGAAACGATTGAAAAACGCATGTCGGTCATTAATGACAAATTATCCCGCTATGCCGAATTTGACTACGTCTTAATTAACGACAATTTAGAACAAACCATTGAAAACGTCAAAACGATTATTGCTTCCGAGCGCTTAAAACGCGTGCGCTATCAAGGCATGACAGATTTTGTTGATGAGTTAATTTCTGAAAAGGACTAAAAAAAATGGGAACAATTTATAATTCGATTGATGAACTTGTCGGACACACCCCTTTATTAAAACTCAAGCGCATTAAAGAAAAATTCAAACTCAAAGCAAACATCTTCGGAAAATGCGAATGCTACAATCCGGCTTTTTCCATCAAAGACCGAATCGCCCAAAATATGCTTGCAAATGCCCAACATCAAATCACCAAAGACACCGTTTTTGTTGAAGCCACATCCGGCAACACAGGGATAGGATTAGCCGCTCTTTGCGCTTCCAAAGGCTATAAGCTTGTCATTATCATGCCCGAAAACATGACCCGCGAGCGTATCTGCCTGATACGTCATTTCGGCGCCGAGGTTATTTTAACCCCAAAAGAAGACGGCATGAAAGGCGCTCTTCAAAAAGCTGAAATATTAAAAGAGAAAAACAAAAATGTTATTTTGCTCAATCAATTTGAAAACAAGGCTAATCCCGAAGCCCACGCTTTAACAACGGCAACCGAAATTTTAGATGATATGGGCGGCAACATCGACGCTCTTGTCGCAGGTGTCGGCACAGCCGGCACCGTAAGTGGCATCAGCCGAACTCTTAAAACGTGCAATCCGGATTTATATGTGGTCGCCGTTGAACCGAAATCGAGCCCTGTTTTAGAAGGGGGAGAACCCGGCCCCCACAAAATCCCCGGAATCGGTGCCAATTTTATTCCCCCGTTTTACGATTCTTCTCTGATAAGTGAGGTGATGGCTGTTGAAGATGTTGAAGCGTTCAAAGGGGCACAAATTTCAGCTCAACTCCAAGGCCTTGCAATCGGAATTTCCGCAGGTGCTGCGCTTTCTGCTGCCATAAAACTTGCTAAAAGAGATGAAATGAAAGGTAAAAATATTGTGGTTATCTTTCCCGATTCGATTGAGCGTTACCTTTCAATGAAGTACTTTAGTGAAGAACTCGACAACGAAAGACATTCATGAAATATAACTCCATACTCGGTCGCTATCTGTCAAAACAAATCATAACCACATTTCTTCTTGTGCTGGTTATGGTCACGGGTATTATCATGATGTTTGATTCGATTGAGGCTTTACGCCGTATTTCCGGCCGTTCCGACACGGGGATGGACTATGTTGTTAAATATGCCATCACCAAACTTCCCGAAACGCTCGATAAAATTTTGCCGTTTGTGATGATGATTGCCGCGATGATGACTTTTTGGCGCCTGAGCAAATCGAGCGAATACGTCATCATACGTGCATCTGGTGTTTCCATCTGGGAGTTCTTAAAACCGGTTTTAATTACTGTTTTTGCTGTGGGTGTGATTAATGTGGCGCTGATTAATCCAATTTCATCTAAAATGTATGAAATGCACGCCACGCTCAAATATCGTTTTATCACGCGTGATCCGACAGCCATGCTTTTTTCAAGCAAAGGCTTATGGATAAGAGAGTCTGAAGGCAAAGACAAAGTTTTGGTTGTCGAGGCCAAATCTCTTCGTCAAGGCAAAGATGAAACCCTTTCCATGCAAGACATCACGATTTTAGAAATGGATCCCTCAAGCCAAATTTTGCGTCGCATCGAGGGTTTGGTCGGCGAATTAAAAGACAAAACATTTCGCCTGCGCGGCGTACAAATATACAAAGCCGGTGAAAAAACCGAATCGCTTGCCTCATATGAATACCAAACATCCATCACGATCGATCGCATCAAAGAAAATTTCATTGCCCCCGATGCCATTTCGTTTTGGTCACTTCCCGAAACGATTGCGTTTTATGAGTCTTCCGGCTTTTCGGCCGTTCGACACCAAATGCGCTATTTATCCCTGATTGCCTCACCGTTTTTGCTGGTGGCCATGGTTTTGGTTTCGGCGCTTTTTTCGCTCAAACCGGCAGTCAGGCAAGGCGGTGTGATGCTCATGATCACCATCGGTGTTGTCACAGGCTTTTTGGTGTATTTTTCATCTCAACTGATTTACGCTTTTGGGGTCAACGGCTATATTCCGATTACTTTGGCCGTTTGGGCGCCAACCGTGATTGTTCTTCTTCTCGGTACCACGATTATGCTGATGAAAGAAGAAAGATAAAAATATAAACTTTCGTTTAATCATCCTTGATAATTTCATTTTAAGCCTTATATCCAAGGTATCTTAAGCAGTGAAAAAATAGTTTTTCTTGTTTAAGATATAAAGAGGCTCCCTTTTATGTTGTTGTGACATCGGGTCACACGAAGGGATCAAGAGAGGAAATAAAGCTTTCCTCTCTTTTTTTTACTTCATTCTTGTCATGTTGAACTTACCCAAGCGCGACAGCTATACATTGTCATTCCGAACTTGTTTCGGAATCTCAATCGGAGTTATATTTTTTCCCTTGTCATCTCCAAAGCTTGTCCCGAAGATCCAAAAAACCGTCATCCGGAGCCCGTAAGGGCATCAGGATCCATTCCTTATTCTTAACCTGTCATCCCTTGAGGTGCGCGCAAGCGTCACCTCGTCAAGGTCTTACCTTTAATCGCCTGCGCCTTGGCGCATAAAGGCGATTCTTCCTTATTTTCTCACCCAGAACTTTCTTAAAAAAAATCCATTCCTTTAAAAAAGCAAGAGAGCCCGCCAACGTTACTTCCGAGCTCTCTTTATCTCTTATCATTTTCAAAAGGAATATGAAAAAAACTTGAAAACAATAAAAGAATCTCTTTTTTTAAGTCCTTAATAGAACTTCAATGTCACGGCATTTGTTGTACCTGTGCCGTTACAAGCACCAATAGCAGCCGATAAGCTGAGCGGTTTTCCTTCGCTCGATTGACCGGCATAAACGGCAAAATCAAGAGATGTTGCAGGTGCATCATCAGCAGAAGCTGTCGGGAACAACAGATCTAAAATCATACCGCCGTTCGGTGCAATCCAGTTGTAAGCCTCATCAACTCCAGCACTTGTTGCGGCTGTTGTACCACCTTCAGCTTTTACACCGATAAAGCCTGAACCGGCACCCGTTCCAAAATCAGATGTTGCAATTTGAACGCAAGCTTCGGACGGTAAGTGGTCATACTGAATAACAAAAGCCGTATCAGTTAATCCTTCTTTTGCTGCAGCAGTTTCAATAGTCACATTTCCTTTAAACGGATTGACCAAAGTATAATTTGTATCACCGGCAGTATACATCGATGACGGAATAGCGCCTGCTTTAATAGCCATTTCATTTGATAAACCTTCATAGTTACCTTGCGTACCGTAGAGGGTGCGAATGTTTGTCACAATCATTGTGATTTGATCGATTGTGTTGTTGAGTTTATGTTTGAACATAGCTTTTGAATAGCCTGCCAAACCACCGGCAGATAAAACACCGATAATTGCCAAAACACCGAGCATTTCAACCATTGAACGGCCTTTTTCGTTTACATTTACATTTTTCATTTTCAAATATCCTTTTTATAAAAAGTCAAACCTAAAAAACCCGCGTCTTTTTGCGGGCGGATGTTCGAAAACCGTAAATCAAATCGGAAAAAACGGCTCGGCCTATTAAGCCATGAGCTTTTATTCAGCCGACATCCGTCCCAAAGGAGGAGATCGACATTTTCACGGAAAACATAATACCGTGACCGACTTGATTAAAGGGTTTCGACGCCCTAAACAGACATTTGCCTGTCATAATTCTACTATGCATTATTTTTTAAGTTTTTTCAAGCTGATTTTTCTATATATATAGTCATAGTCAAAGGATAAAATCTTTATTTTCCCTCCCCCTTATCCTGTCATTCCACGAGGGCGCTTAAGCGTCCCGAAGTTTTAGGAATCTCACCTTTGAAGCGTCGCGCCTTAAAGCGCACATACGCTTCTGTTTTTTTTAAGCAAAGCGCCCAGCATCTCATGAAACACAAAAAAAGCGTCATCCAGAGCCCGCAAGGGCGTCAGGATCCATTCCTTATCCTTAAATTGTCATCGCTTAAGGTGCGCGGCGCGTCACCTCGTCAAGGGATCTAAACTTTAATCGCCCGCGCCTTGGCGCATAAAGGCGATTCTTC
>DFFP01000023.1 GCA_002372275.1 Alphaproteobacteria bacterium UBA3773
CACGGCGCTTTTCACCGCCGGAGAGTTTGGTGACATCGGCATTTGCCGGCGGGCAACGAAGCGCATCCATTGCAATTTCAACATTGCGCTCTAAGTCCCATCCGCCGACGGCATCGATTTTTTCGGAAATTTCGGCCTGTTTTTCAATGAGGGCATTCATTTCGTCATCTGTGAGGGGGTCAGCAAACTTGGCAGAAACGGATTCGTATTCTTTTAAGAGATCATAGGTTTCTTGAACGCCTTCCATCACGTTTTCCATAACGTTTTTATTCGGGTCAAGTTGAGGTTCTTGCTCTAAATAACCGATTTTAACGCCGTCAGCTGCAAATGCTTCGCCGCCGTAATCTTTATCAACACCTGCCATAATCTTGAGTAGTGTTGATTTTCCGGCGCCGTTGACACCTAAAACACCGATTTTGGCACCGGGTAGAAAAGAAAGCGTAATGCCTTTGAAAAGCTCTTTTCCGGATGGAAAAACCTTGGTTAAATTTTGCATAACGAAAATATATTGGTATGAAGCCATTTTGAATTGTTCCTTTTTTATGAAATTATAAGCCTTGTTCTTTCAGAACTTTTTGGTAAGCAGGGCTGTTGAGTAATCTGTTTTGATAAGACTGATATGCTTTTAAGATTTTATCACGCTCGGTCGGATCTTTTTGATAAAGCTTGGAAGCATCATATGCTTGTACGGGTTTGAGGATTTTGCCGTCGGGCGTTTTGAGCGTTCCGTTGCCGTATATCACGGTTTTGAAAATCGCTTGATTGTCAAAGCGAGTCCTGTTTTGAGGACAATCTGCAAAAGAACTGTTGGCGTTTGAAATAAAAGCATTGACTTTTGAATTGGTATAAGCGCTTAAAGCTTGAACCAAAAGCTCGTTGTTTGGTGCTTTGGTTGTGATGTAGGCTCTGGCTAAAAGCTCATAGGTGTCATATTTTGAAGCTTGACAGGCTAAACCTTCGCCGGCCACTTCACCCAAAGTTTCGGCCTCTGTTAATAAATCAGGCTCGGCAGAGTATGCGCGAAACGTTAATAAAAGCGCTAAAAACGTATAAAAATAAAGTTTTTTCATGAGTATATCCTTATATTTAATTGCTTGACATTATATTTTAAAAGAAGTAAAGAAGCCCTTAAAATAAAAAAAGAAAAAATTTTAGTTGACATTTGAAAGAGAATAGAATAATTTGCCTTGCAAATGTTATTAAGAGGAATAAAAAAATGAAGTGCTACAGTTCGCTTAAAACAAAGAAAGTACGCGATAAGGATTGCAAGCTCGTCCGTCGTAAAGGTCGCGTTTATGTGATCAATAAAAAGAACCCGAAGATGAAAGCTCGTCAGGGTTAGTTCTTGAATTGTTTTGAAAGTTTAAAATCCGCCCTTATTTGTGGCGGATTTTTTTCTTTGGTAAATGATAAGATTAAAAAGTTCCAAAATAAACTCTTGATACTTTTAAAAAATATGTCATAATAAATAGTGACAAGCCGATGGCTTGTTGTGTTTCACAAAACACTTGTACATGAACTCCTAAAAAACGGGAGTTAACGATATAAGGCATTTTTGCGCAAATAAGTTTGGCTGTATGTACACAGTTTTTGTGAACTCCCACTTTGGATTTTATTTCAAAGTGATTTTTTTATTTTATTTAGACCCCTAACTCGAACAGCTCTGCTGTTCTCATGAGTGACGGTTTAGAATTTATAGGGAGGAGGCTCATGAAGAATTTAAAATTTATAAAAATTTTAATTACTGGATTTATATTGACAATAACAAGTTATTCCCAAGTGAACGCCTCTGTGATATGTGGCTCTTCATCTTCTGTCAGTGGGGGAAAGCTATATGTATATTATAATACGTGTGGCGGTCTTTCAGAAGCAGAACATGATGGTGTAACTATGCGAAACAATACCATTAATAATGTGACGAGAAACTATTATATATTGAATTCTACGGATTATAGCGGATCGCTCGATAAAGATGGTAATTTGATTGTGACAAGCAACAATGATCCGAGTGTTACATATGACAAAGACACGATAAAAGGTGTGGTGGGTTTTGAATATAGAGTTGATATGGGGACATCCAATTTAATAAATAAATACTGGAGATATACATATAACCCAGATGGTACATTGAAGAAGTACATAACAGTTGACGATACAGGAAGTTCAATGGTGGCAGATTCAATACAATATACATATGATGACCATAAAAATGTGTTGACTGAGAAAATAGGTAAACAGCGGGGAAATAATGTTACTTGGGAAAACAATACATATTCTTATACTTATGATGGAGATTTGATGACTTCAAAGTCTAAAAACGGCGAGTTGATAGAAACTTATACCTATACGTATGATGAAGTAACAGGAGAAGTCACAAGTAAATCGGTTAACGGCGAAGTTGTCGAAGTTTATGAAGTACACAGACCGGAAATACATGAATCAAAACGCATTTATACCGTTTCAGAAGCCGAAGAGGCGCTGGGGAAAAATAATAAAAATACGTTTACGTTAAGGTATCGGTAAAGGTAAGGATAATACTATTGTCACCCTCTCCCTTCTTCCTCCCCTTTTCTGGGGGAGGAGGTGAAATAAGGAAGAATCGCTTTATGCGCCAAGGCGCAGGCGATTCAAGGTTTAGATCCCTTGATGAGGTGACGCGTAGCGCACCTCAAGGGATGATAGGATAGGAGAAAGTATTGTTATCACTCTTTCCCTTCCTCCTCACGCACTCAAGGGGAGGAGGTGAAATAAGGAATGGATTCTTCGCTAGCGCTCAGAATGACGGTTTTTTATGGACGCGTAGCGCACCTCAAGGGATGACAGGATAGGAGGGGATGCTTAGGCTCGCAACTAAAGTTGCTCAGGCATGACAGAGAAGAGGAGATTAATCCATAAGTGAAGGGCCGGAGCTAGTGCCGAGGCGGTCGGCACCGGCTTTGATAAGTTCTAAAGCCTGCTCTTTGGTTTTAATGCCGCCCGAGGCTTTGACTTTGAGGCCGTATGGTTTGACAATTTTTGAAATCAGCGCGACATCTTCTGCCTTAGCGCCGACGCCGTTTTTAACAAATCCCGTTGACGTCTTTACAAAATCAGCTTTTCCCTCAACACACAAAAGAGCGGCTTTTTCAATTTCGTCTTTTGACAGTAAGTCTGTTTCGATAATGACTTTAAGGGGTGTTTGTCCGCAGGCTTTTTTGACCGCTTCGATATCTTCAAGATAAGCATCCCAATTTTTATTTTTTAAATAGGACACGTCGGCTACCATATCTATTTCATCTGCTCCGTCTTCAATAGCTTTTTGTGCCTCGAAAGCTTTGACGTCGGAGCGGTTATAACCTAAAGGAAAACCAATGACGGTTACAACCTTTATATTTGAATTTTTAAGGTATTCTTTGGCGATTTTAACATAGCAAGGGGCAATGCAGACGCCTAAAAAATGATATTGAAGAGCTTGCTGAAAAAGCTTGTCAAGCTCGGTATTCGTTGCGTCTTGTTTTAAGAGCGTGTGTTCGATAAAAGCCGATAAATCTGTCATGTTTTTCCTTTCGAAATTTTTATTTATTTTATTTCGTTTAAAAAAAATCTTCAAGTATTGTTTCTTTTAATTTGAACTTGACAAAAATAGGAAGATATGTAAGAATTTATATAGACAATAAGTATTTTATTAATAATTTAAAAATTATACAACAATGAAAAAGTTAAAAGTGATTGTCTCCGCTTTGGAGATTCATGATTCGTCTTTGGTTTTGGGCAAAACTCTGCCAATCGTTAAGCTTAGTTTTGAAGAGGCCATGAGTTTTAGAGATCACTTTCAGTCTTTTGAAGAACTGAGAGATTTCTATGGCAGCGACAAAGTGCTTCAAGAAGGCGAGGAGTACGACGGCTATATTGCTGTTTTCTATCGCTTCCGGACGGATGTTATTGCAATGACAGGCGTTCTGGAAAAGAGAAATGATGCCAATTTGTGGTGGTCAGATCCTAGTATGAAGTCCGCCATTGAACAGGGTCGTGTGTATTTTTGCAATTACCGGTATGATTCAGGACTGAGTGCGGGAAAATTTCGCTACGTCTGGACTTTCGGGGATTGCCGGTTTGAAAGTACAGTCCAAGATCTGCGCTCAAGGCACTATTTGCCCGGAGAAGACCCTGAAAAATTTTCAGAGGCTTTGAAAGAGAAAGTGATTAACGCGGCTATCAAGGATGAACCGTTTGAGGTGTCGGAATCGGAGTATTTAGTATTGAGGGCGTACCTTGGTCACTACTATGATGATTTCTTCATCAACTTTTAAGAAAAACCTCTTTGGCATGTGCCAAAGAGGTTTTGTTTTATTAAAGCGATTGCTCTTTGGTTTTTAAAAACTCAATATCCGGAAAATCTTCGGCCGTTTTATTTAAATGCCAAGCATTACGCGCCAGAAAAACATTATCGTCGTTATAGTCTGAGGCAATATTGAGTTTGTTTAAATTTAAGAACCGATCAAGTTCTGCTTGATTTTTTGCTTTAATCCAGCGTGCCGTGTAATAAGAAGTCGGCTCAAAAACAATCGGGACATTAAATTCGGTGCGAATACGGTCAGCGATGACTTCAAACTGCAGAGCGCCGACCACGCCGACAATCCATTCGGCCGATGGGGTCTTAAAGACACTGGCACCGCCTTCTTCGGCAATTTGTAACAGTGCATTTGACAGGTGTTTGGACTTTAACGGGTCAAGCGCACGGACGGATTTTAAAAGTTCCGGCGCAAAAGAGGGAATGCCCGTAAAATGCAAATTTTCGCCTTCGGTTAAGGTGTCGCCGATGTGAAGAACACCATGGTTTTGAATGCCGACAATATCGCCGGCAAAAGCATCTTCGGCAAGCTCGCGTTCTTGGGCTAAAAACATAACGGGTGCGGAAATTTTAAGTTCTTTTTGGGTGCGGATTTGTTTGAGGCTCATACCACGCTTAAAGTGACCGGAACAAATGCGCATAAAGGCAATACGATCACGATGTTTGGGGTCCATATTGGCTTGAATTTTGAAAATAAAACCCGTGACTTTCGGCTCGGTTGCCTCAACGGTGCGTTCAAGCGCTTTTTGCGGACGAGGGGTCGGCGCAATTTGGTAAAGACCTTCTAAAATTTCGGCAACACCGAAATTGTTGATGGCACTGCCGAAAAAGACAGGTGTTAAAGCGCCCGATAAATATAAATCCATATCAAAAGGCGGATAGACGCCTTTAATCATCTCAATGTCTTCTCGAAGTTTTTGAACGGCATGGGCAGGTAAAAGATGATCAAGTTTTTCATCTTCTAAGCCCTCGCAGGTTTCAATGATGCCGTTGATGTGTGATTTGTCACCCGTTTTGCTCATTAAAATAAGTCTGTCGCCCAAAATATCATAGCAACCCAAAAAATCTTTGCCGCTGCCGATCGGCCAGCTCGCCGGGGTCACATCAAGGGCAAGCGTCTTTTCGATATCATCAAGCAGGACAAAGGGGTCTAAACCCTCGCGGTCAAGCTTGTTGATGAAGGTTAAAATCGGAATGTTGCGAAGTCGGCATACTTCAAAAAGTTTTTTGGTTTGCGTTTCAATACCTTTGGCCGAGTCTAAAACCATGACTGCCGAATCAACAGCGGTTAAAACGCGATACGTGTCTTCGGAAAAGTCTTCGTGTCCGGGGGTGTCGAGCAAATTAAACGTAATGTCTTTATATTCAAATGTCATCACAGATGAGGCAACCGAAATACCGCGTTCTTGCTCAACCTTCATCCAGTCGGAACGGGCACGGCGATTTTCGCCTCTGGCTTTGACGGCACCGGCCGCGTTAATGGCACCGCCGAATAAAAGGAGCTTTTCGGTTAAGGTTGTTTTACCGGCATCCGGGTGTGAAATAATCGCAAAAGTTTTGCGAGGGTTTTCGTTGTTTGCACTCATTGATTTTCTTTCGATACTTTAAAATATGGGCGCATTCTATGTAATTTGAAATGAAAAAACAACAAAAAAATATTTTCAAAAAAAATTATGCTTTTTTGAGAAAAGCTCTTGCAATTGAAAAAAAAATTCATATGATAAAGGCATAAATGAATATGAGCCGTTTGTATTTTTTGAAAGCTCATTTTTTGTTTCCGTCACATAATTTTTTATTTTAATGAAAGCTTTGAAAGCTTTAATAACGGGTGTTTTAGCATGAAAAAAAATAACAATACGAAATTCAGAAATAACAACAATAATACAAATATGTTTAATATCAATTATCGTTTTGACAGTATTTCGCCTGCCGGAAAGTATTCAGGGACGGCACTTGATTTAATTAAAAGATATAACGAACTGTCAAAAGAAGCGCACAGCGCCGGTGATTATGTTGAAATGGAAGTGTTTCGCCAATATGCCGAACACTATCGCAAAATTTTAACGGAAATGAATGAACGTAAAAATGCTTTTCAGGCGCAGCGTCAGGCTCAGGTTGAGCAGGCCGAAAATGAGGCAAATTCCGAAAATTCTCAAAAAACTGATGAAAATCAAGAGGAAAAAAGTGCCGAAAACACTTCGGATAATGAAGTTTCAAAAACAGAAGTGATTGAACAAAAACCGCTTCCGATGAAGAAAAAAACACTCAAAATCGTGGAAGTTAAAGAATCTGAAAGCCTACCGCAAGCAAATAAGGAAACAGCTGAAGAAGTGAAACCAAAGCGTAGTTATAAAAAACGCGTCAAAGAAGAAGAAAAAACAGAGACCGCTGTTTAAAAAAAAAGGTTATAAGCCATGTTTTTTATGATAGGAATGCTTGTTTTTGTTGTTGCGGCAATTGCCGTGACATATAAGGTCATGCTGGGCTACACGGCCTTATCGTTTGCGCTCAAAATACCGCTTTTGCTTATTCTTGTTCTTGTGTGGCTTTCGCCGATGCTGGTTTCAGGTGTTCGGCATTTACCGGCGCAATTTAACGGGCTTTTTTATGTGATTTTATATAAAACAAGCTATTTTTTGCTCGGGTTTGTTCTTGTTTTATTTATGCTCCTTGTGGTGCGCGACGTTATATGGCAAATCCTTTTTCTTATCACAAAAAATAAAATGCTGGACCCGGACAATGCCCAGCACATTCAGCTTTTAAATATCATAACGCTTGGGGTTTCCTTTGTGATTTCTTTATATGGCCTATGGGGCGCCTATAAAACACCTTTGGTTCGGTATTTAACGATTGAAGATGAAAAAATTAAAGAGCCCGTGCGTCTTGTGATGGCTTCGGATATTCACATCAATCAGACGACTTCGCTACAACACATTCAAAAAATTATTGATCAAATCAATGCGCAAAATCCGGATTATATTTTGCTTGGCGGAGATATTGCAGATGATGAACCGAAATATGCTTTAGATAAGGTTAAAATGCTTTCAAAGCTCAAGGCAAAAAAAATCTATGTCAGCCTTGGAAATCACGAATTTTATCATAGGCCTTATGCGTGGATGATTAAATTTAATGATTTGGGATTTTTACTGCTTCATAATACGGGTGAAGAACTCGAAAAAACGGGCGTTTTTGTCGGCGGAGTGCCGGATGTTCATTCAACAAACCAAGTCAACTATCAAAAAGCACTTGGGCATGCAAAGAATAAATACACGATATTGCTTTCGCATACGCCGGCAGATTTTAAAACCATAGATAAAAGTTTGTTTGATATTCAGCTTTCGGGGCATACGCACGGCGCGCAGATTTTTCCGTTTCAATTTTTAACAAAAAATGCCAATAACGGTTATTTATCAGGCTTGTATGAAGAAAACGGTGCCAAACTTTTTGTTTCAAACGGCGCCGGTTTTTGGGGAATCCCGATGAGAATTTTAGCCCCGTCTGATATTGTGGTGATGGATTTAAAACCGAAAAATGACAAATCTGCTCATTAAAACAGCGCTTGAAATTGCGATGATGGAAGATGTTTCAACACCCAAAAACGGGGCTGTTGTTTATAGTATCAGTTTTTTAGCAACAACAGAGAACAGAGATATGGCCTATGCTTTTGAAATAAAACATGCGGGCGCTTTAACGCTTGATCATACGGTGTGCGGCAAAAAGCTGACAGCGCTCGGGCTTTTGGTTTCAAAAGATGTGGCAACAAGTGATATTCAAAAGGTTTGGGAGATCGCTTCCGAGCGCTTTATCAAAGCGGCAAGCGGAAATGTAACGGCGTTTGTCAATGGTGCTGACAAAAGAAGCACATTTTGCAGCTTGGAAGCACAAAATATTTTGAAAAATGATAAAATAAAGACAGTCAACAATATCGCAAAAGAAGATTTTTTGCGCCCGTTTATTTGATATTATTCATCTTGAGCTTCGTTTTGGGTAGCTTCGTTTTGGGCAGCAATTGTTTCTTTAATTGTGTCTTTGATCATTTCTTTAATGACTTCTTGAACGGAAACGGATTCGTCTGATTCTGTCTTTTCCTCTAAGGAAGATGTGTTTTCCTGTTCATTTTTTTGATCTGTGGATTTGACCTTACTTATGATTTTATCTTTAATTTTTTCTTTTAATGTTTCTTTTTCAGGTATAGGTTCTTTTGTCGTTTCTTTTTCTTGAACGTTGTTGTTTGATTTTTCGCTTTCACTCGTTTCAGGTTTATTGTCTGTTTTATTTTCTTTAAATTTGTTCATCGCATCTTTGAGAACGTTTGTGACAGCATTTTTTATTTTTTCGGAAGTTGTCTTTTTTTCTTCGCAAATTTGTAATTTTTCGTTCCATTCTTTGCCAGATTTTTTACATTCGATTTTGTCGGCATTCATGATATAGTAACCGGCAAAACACATAGCCAGCAACAACGCAATGGCTGCCAAAATTTTAACAAAGGACTTGGCAAAAATCCATAAAATCCAAAAGCCGGCAATGATGACCATGATCATTTTGTTTACCATCGGATTTGTTTCAATGACAAAGGCTAAAAGTGCGTAATAGGAAAGCGCAAGCGCAAAAATGACGTGGCTGAAGTATTTTAAAAAGAATTTCATGTTTTTCGTCCTTATCTGTTTTATTTTTCAGTAACATTTTTTTCTTTTTATTTCAAGTCTTTTCACTTTTATGTATCAATATTGTGAATGAGTGCTTTTAAAGGTCAATTTTTTTCATTATTTGCTTGATTTCGAATATTTTTTTCAATAGTATCGGCACAGAAGAAATTAACCGCGGACGTGGCGAAATTGGTAGACGCGCCAGACTTAGGATCTGGTTCCTCACGGAGTGAAAGTTCGAGTCTTTTATGCCGCACATTATGAAACGTATTTTCTTATTTGCTGTTATAGCGCTTGCCGCTATCTCCCTCACTTCCTGTTTGGAGTCGAAAGACCAAGCTACGCCTGTTATTCAGGCCGGATATATTACGCGTGTCAGCGCCGCCGGTGTCTGCGATACCATCTCTTTTGCGGATACGCTTCATGTCGCCGATACCCT
>DFFP01000022.1 GCA_002372275.1 Alphaproteobacteria bacterium UBA3773
AAAACACCTTTTCTATTCGTTATCGTTGATAAAAAAATAACGCTTTCATCTTATTGAATCTTCAAAAGGCGTGATTACTTCTCTTTTTGTTTTAATTTAAAAAAGGAGAAATATCATGATACTTGAAGGTGTTCGTTATCCGACTTTTGCATTTCACACAGGTGGCGCCGGTGAAGCCAACGAAGGTATTCCGCCGCAACCGTTTGAAACTTTTTGTTATGATTCAGCCTTAAAACAAGCTAAAATCGAAAATTTTAACGTTGTCCCCTACACTTCCGTTTTGCCAAAAGAAGTTTACGGACACATTGTTCCTGTTGAGAAAGTTGTTAGTCAATTTAAGCATGGTGCCGTTTTAGAGGTCATTATGGCAGGCCATGGTGCAAGCCGTGATGATCACAAAGCCATCGCCACCGGCGTCGGTATTTGTTGGGGCAAAGATAAATCGGGCGAACTCATTGGCGGATGGGCTGCCGAATATGTCGAGTTTTTTGATACACATATTGACGATGAAATTGCCAAAGGTCATGCCACAATGTGGCTCAACCGCTCACTCAAACACGAGTTGGAACTCAGAGGTGTTGAACAACACAGCGATTTTCAACTCTTTCACAACTACTTAAACATCAAACAGCAGTTCGGTTATTGTTTAACATGCCTCGGATTTTTAAATTTTGCGCATGCTGATCCTATTGAAATCAAAGAATAAGGCAATTAAAATGTTTCAAAATAAAGTACATAAAATACCTCTTTCAGCGCAAAAACAAAGCTCTTCTGCGGGGCTTGGCGTAATGGCGCTGGCGGCCGTTGTTGTCAGTTCCATGATCGGCGGCGGGATATACAGCCTGCCTCAAAACATGGCCGCCTCGGCATCTGCCGGTGCTGTTTTGCTTTCATGGCTCATCACGGGATTGGGTGTTTATTTTATTGCAAACACATTTCGCGCTTTATCTATGGCTAAACCTGATTTAACGGCCGGCATATATATGTATAGCCGCCAAGGTTTCGGCCCATATGCCGGTTTTACAATCGGATGGTCATATTGGCTATGTCAAATTTGCGGCAATGTCGGTTATGCCGTGATTACGATGGATGCGCTCAATTACTTTTTTCCGCCCTATTTTGCCGGCGGAAATAACTTTGCCTCCATCATAGGCGGCTCTATAATCATATGGGGCTTTAATATGCTTGTCTTGAGAGGTATCAAAGAAGCAACATTTATCAACCTGATCGGAACGATTGCTAAAATTGTTCCGCTTGTGATTTTTATTATCATTATGGCATTTGTTTTCAAATCAGACCAATTTTCGTTTGATTTTTGGGGCGAAAACGTGGTTCAAAACGTCCGTTTAGGCTCACTTTCCGAGCAAATCAAAAGCACCATGCTTGTGACTTTATGGGCGTTTATCGGAATTGAAGGAGCCGTGGTGATGTCAAAACATGCCAAAAATCCTCAATCGGTCGGACGCGCCACCCTTTTGGGCTTTATGGGATGTTTAGGCATTTATATTTTGCTGTCTCTTCTTCCGTTCGGATATATGCCTCAAGAAGAAATTGCCAAAATGGCCAATCCTTCAACAGCCGGAATTTTAGAAAAAATTATCGGTCCCTTTGGGTCATGGCTGATGAATATCGGGCTTTTAATATCTGTTTTAACAAGCTGGCTTGCGTGGACAATGGTCACAGCTCAAATCCCTGAAGCGGCTGCCGCAAACGGCACATTTCCGAAGATATTTCAAAAAGAAAACGAACATCATGCCCCGTGTGTATCCCTTTGGATTACAAGCGCTTTGATGCAAATTATGATGCTTCTTGTTTATTTTTCAAATAATGCATGGAACGCGATGCTTTCGATTACAAGCGTGATGGTTTTACCAGCGTATTTTTCGTCGTGTGCCTATCTTTGGAAAATTTGTGAAGATCACGAATATCTGAACAACTTACCTATTAAACGCTCAAGCGCCTTGTTGTCGGCTATCATCGGCTCACTTTATGCGCTATGGATGATTTATGCGGCCGGATTAAAATATCTGCTTCTTGCCGTCATATTCATGGCGCTTGGTATTCCTGTTTATATTTGGGGAAGGCAGGAAAATACGCCACAAGGCAAAATTTTCAGCAAAAAAGAATTTTGCTTTGCACTTCTGCTGGTCATCTTATCTGTTGTGGCTATATATGCCATGATAACCGGTATTATCAAAATATAGACGAAAATATCTTGACAAATATATGATGATCTGATATATGTTGAGCAACCATTTCTAATTTACATTTATTATGTCACACAAACTTTTTCAGTATGTTGCCAAGGGTAATTATACTGCGTTCAAGAAATTCGTTTCTGAACAAAAAAATCATGAAGGTATTGATGAAAATGTCGTTGTGTATATTTACACAACCTATCAAGGCAAGTGGGTTACAACCCTTTTGAGCCATCTCAGGCCCTCTTCCGAGCAAGTCGTACACGCACTTCTTGCCAACCAGCCGCAATCCGTTGTGGAACAGTGGAAGAAAAAATGGGGTATTTCGGAAGATGATGCTATCGCCGTGATGCGCGATGGCAGCCGCCTTGAAGCGCAAAAGCTCATCAAAGTGCTTTCATCAAAAATCAGCGTTGCAACAGAGATGGAAATGCTCAAACGAGATGATCTTGATCTGCTGCGCGCTTGGATTCTGAAGTTTGGCAATTTGGAAGGAGACAGCGAAGCTCTCTTAAATGATGATCCCAGATTGTCAACCCTTCTGAATTATTACATGCCAATGTAACAAACAAAAAAAGACCTAAGGTTTTTACCTTAGGTCTTTTTTTCAAAGCGCTTAACACGCAATCCAGATTTTCTGAATCGCATCGGCTTCGGCCTGCATCCCCTTTTGTTGGAGATTTAAAACCAAACGGGGATAATAGGGTTTGCAATCCGGGAACTTTTTTCGAGTGAGCATCTTAATGGCTAAGATGTCTTGCTCGTTAAATTGTTCTTTACCTGCGAGAGCCTGAATAAGCTCTACACGACCACAATAAGTCTCAAGTTGATGACGAAGCTCTTGCGCTTTTTCGTGATTTACTTTTTTACACATAATTACTTTATTTTTATATTTGGTTCAATTTTATAATAGCTCATTTATTTTGGTATTTCAAGCTAAATTTTATATAAAATTTTCCTGTTGTATTTTAAGACTATTGAAGTATATTACCCCTATCTTTATTTCAGAGGTTGATATGAATAGTCAAAAATTTATTGAAATCAAAGGCGCGCGTGAGCATAACCTTAAAAACATCAACATCAATATCCCGAAAGATAAGCTCACCGTTATCACCGGTGTTTCAGGCTCAGGCAAATCATCCTTGGCGTTTGATACCATCTATGCCGAAGGGCAAAGGCGCTATGTCGAGAGTTTATCCTCATATGCCAGACAATTTTTAGATTTGATGAAAAAACCGGATGTCGATTCGCTTGAAGGACTATCTCCGGCTATTTCTATTGAACAAAAAACAACCTCCCATAACCCGCGTTCAACAGTCGGCACAGTCACCGAAATTTATGACTATATGCGCCTTCTTTGGGCCAGAGCCGGAACACCTTATTCACCGGCGACAGGCTTACCGATTGTTTCGCAAACTGTTTCTGAAATGGTCGATAAAATTTTAAGCCTGGAACAAGGCACAAAAATTGTTTTATCAGCGCCGATTGCCAGAGGTAAAAAAGGTGAATTTAAAAAAGAATTTGAAAAATTTCAAAAACAAGGTTATCAACGCGTCAGTGTTGATGGACAAATCTATAATTTAGAAGAAGTCCCCGATTTGAATAAAAATCAAAAACACGATATTGAAATTGTTGTCGACCGCTTGATTATCAAAGACGGCATTATGTCGCGCCTCACGCAATCCGTTGAAACTGCACTTAAAATTTCAGACGGGCTTTTATATGCCGATTTAATCGATAAAAATGAGCGCAAGATTTTTTCTTCAAAATTTGCCTGCCCCGTTTCAGGTTTTACAATCGAAGAAATTGAGCCTCGTTTATTTTCATTTAATAATCCGTATGGTGCCTGCCCGCATTGTGACGGATTGGGAGCCAAACTTTATATGGATCCGAATTTGATTATCCCGAACGAAAATTTAAGTATTTCACAAGGCGCGATTGAACCGTGGTATGGTTTCAAATCTTCATTTTACACAGCAACCATTGAAGGCTTGGCCGATTACTTGGGTATTGATACCAAAACCCCTTGGAAAGATTTACCACAAGAGGCAAAAGATATTATTTTATATGGTTCCAATGGGCGAAATATTCCGATTTTTTATCGCCGGTTTGAAACAAATCGTCCGTTTGAAGGTGTTATTCCCAATATGGAACGGCGCTTTTTAGAAACGGATTCGCCGGCAGTACGTGAAGAATTGTCACGCTATCAAAGTGCCGCCGTTTGCGATTATTGTCACGGCAAACGCTTAAAAGAAGAAGCTTTGGCTGTTAAAATTTGCGGACTTGATATCATGGAAGCCTCAAATATGTCTGTCGGTGCGGCCCTTAAATGGTTTTCAAATGTGGAAGAACAACTTGAAAAGCAAAAAGCGACCATTGCACATAAAATCTTAAAAGAAATTATAGACAGGCTCCAATTTTTAAACAATGTCGGGCTTGATTATTTAACCCTTTCACGTCAAAGCGGCGGATTATCCGGCGGTGAAGCTCAGCGTATTCGCTTGGCTTCTCAAATTGGGTCCGGTTTAACAGGCGTGATGTATGTTTTAGATGAACCTTCCATCGGTCTTCATCAACGAGATAATGATAAACTTCTTGAGGCCTTAAAAAGGCTTCGTGATATCGGTAACACGGTTATTGTTGTGGAACATGACGAAGATGCCATTAAAGCAGCTGATTTTTTGGTGGACATGGGGCCTCTTGCCGGCGATTTCGGCGGTCAAATCACGGCATCAGGCACGGTGGACGAAGTTTTGAAAAATAAAAACAGCTTAACGGCCGATTATTTGAACGGGCGCAAAAAAATTGAAGTTCCGAAAGAACGCCGCAAAGGAAACGGTCAGTTTTTGGAACTGACAGGCGTTCAAACACATAATCTTCAAGGCGTCAATTTCAAATTACCACTCAACACCCTCACCTGTATCACGGGGGTTTCGGGTTCGGGCAAATCATCGCTTATTTTAGAAACGCTTGTCCCGGCACTGGATAAAATTTTAAACGGTTCGCGAAAACCGGCCGGTAAATTTAAGACCTTAAAAGGCGCCGAACATATTGATAAAATGATTGATATTGATCAATCCCCCATCGGACGCACACCTCGTTCCAATCCGGCAACATATACAGGGCTTTTCAGTTATATCAGAGATTGGTTTGCCAATTTGCCCGAATCAAAAGCCAGAGGTTACACCGCCGGTCGTTTTTCATTTAATGTGAAAGGCGGACGGTGCGAAGCTTGCATGGGCGACGGCGTTCAAAAAATTGAAATGCACTTTTTACCCGATGTGTATGTGGAATGTGATGTTTGCCACGGGCGACGTTTTAATCGTGAAACGCTCGAAATTTTATATAAAGGAAAATCCATTTCCGATGTTTTGGATATGACCGTTGATGAAGCATACCGCTTTTTTGAAAATATCCCCTCTATTAAAAATCGCTTAAAATTGTTGCAAGATGTCGGTCTTGGTTATATTAAGCTCGGACAGCCGGCAACAACCCTTTCGGGCGGTGAGGCTCAACGTATCAAACTTTCAAAAGAACTCTCAAAAAAAGCAACGGGACAAACCCTTTATATTTTAGATGAACCGACAACCGGTCTTCATTTTGATGATATCAATAAACTCCTTAAAGTCTTACAAAGATTTGTTGAACAGGGAAACACCGTTTTAGTCATTGAACATAATTTAGATGTCATTAAAGTAGCTGACTATATCGTGGACCTTGGCCCCGAGGGTGGCGACGGCGGCGGAAAAATTATTGCCACTGGAACGCCGGAAGAAATCGTTAAAAACAAAAAAAGCTGGACAGGAAAATATTTGAAAGACAAGCTCAAATGAAAACAAATGAAAAAATTTTACTTCTTTCCTGTTGCGGCCCCTGCTCTTGTGCCGTGATAAAAAAAATGGCAGAAGACGGCGTTGATTTTGCTGTTGCTTTTTATAACCCGAACATCAGACCTTTGAGCGAATATGAAAAACGCCGTGATGAAAACAAACGCGTTTGTGAAATATATCATGTGCCCTTTATTGAATTGGAATATGATAACGCGCGCTGGTGTGCTTTAACAAAGGGCTTAGAAAACGAACCGGAACGCGGTAAAAGATGTGATATTTGTTTTCAAATGCGTCTCACACGCGTTATGGAATATGCTCTGAATAACGGTTTTACGGCTGTTTCTTCCGTTTTGGGTGTTTCAAGATATAAAGATTTAGATCAAGTAAACCGTGCAGCTGCTCGCGCCGGTCAAAAAACAGGTTGTCCATACATTGAAATTGAAGGACGTAAAAACGGCATGCAAGACCTGCGCCTTGAACTCATTAAAGAACTTGGATTATATAATCAAAACTATTGCGGTTGCAAACCAAGAGAATAAAAAAAACGCACCAACAAGGTACGCTTAAAAAATGGTGCTCCGGAAAAGACTTGAACTTTCACTGCCTTGCGGCAACATGCACCTGAAGCATGCGCGTCTACCAATTTCGCCACCGGAGCAAGGTGTATATTGCTTTTACGCAAAACATTCAAAAAAGTCAATCTTTTTTTTAAAAAGTTATAAAATGAAAGACCACTGACTTTCGTCAGTGGTCTTTTGTTTGTTAAAATTTATATTTCATACCAAGCAACCCTGTGTGTGTTTGATATTTTTCTCTGAAGCTTCCCATATAAAGCACGTTCAATGATAATTGATCCGTAACCTCAGCTGTTAAATCGGTACCAACTTCAAATCCTAAACGATGTAAACGTTTACCATATACGGTATACTGAGAACCGTTTGAAAGAGCAACATTTGCTTTATCTTCATCGCTAACAATATCATATGTTATACCGGCATAAGCTTGCGGACGGATAATCCAGTTGTTTGAAGCTTTAAACTGAGTTGATGCTTTGACACCGGCAACCGAACGTAAAATACTCAAATCTGCACTTGCAACACGCTGATTTAATGTATCCTTATACCCATCACGTTCAATTCTGTAATATCTCAAACCGATTTGAGGCGAAATAACAGATTTTTTATAATGCACATTATATCCCGTCAAAAGCTGAGTTGCATATGTATCGGCATCATAATGGGCCTGATGTTTTTGAGATAAAACATATTTATTTTCGTCATATTTTGCTCTGCTGTATGCAAACATGGAGTTTACATACCAATCAGACGGCTTGTATTCTGCATACACAAAACCTGTTGCCGTATCAACATCAATACCACGTCTGTGAGCATGAATACTTGTCTCATCATATTGTCCACCGATACCGACTTTGAATGCAGGAAAAACTTCTTTTTCAATTGCAGCAACAACACCATTACCTTTCATATCAAAACCTTGTACGCTGCCACTATTTTTCAAATCAGCGCCACCGGTATAAACTTTCATCCAAACATTGATACCTCTCAGTTCATCACCAGAAGAAATACCTAATTTGTCATGATTAGAAAAACGTAAATGATTATCAAGCGCATCCATTAAAGTATCGTTTTGATGCGTTGAAACAATAGACACAACAGGTGCTTCGTATGGCACAAGTGTTGATAAGGCTTTAACAAATCCTTTACCATCATTTTGTGCTAAATCAGCTAATGCATCAGCTGTCACTTTATCTTCCCCGGTAAATTCATCGCCATCAACCCATGCACTTGCGGCTTCGCGAGCTGTTCCGTTAGCGCCGTTTTGTGCTGCAACATCTTCTGCTGTTTCGACCAAAGACACTTTATACAAACCGTTTTTGCCTGATTTTTCAAAATGATACATGTTATTATCAAAACTGTCGGCAAAATTATTAAAATCGGTTGTTGTTGCACTTGTTAACAATTGATAGTCCTTTACTTCACCAATTTTAGCAAGTCCTTGTCCCAAGGTCGCACTCAAATTTGCCCCATTTTCAACAGTAATAGCATTGGCATTTAAGGAACCATAATGATCAGCATCTGTTAATTTGACTTCATAAGTTGAACCACTCTTGAAAGTAACATCTTTTGCATTAACAGTATAATCCGTAATGTTAACAGTACTACCGCTTTCCGCAGTCAAATTAACCGTATTGTCAACATTTGAGCTTGAACCGAAAATCAAACTACCACCACTGAGATTGATGCTGTTCTGTGAAATTGAAGATGTCCCGAGATCTAAACCTGAAGCAAGGTTAATCACACCATTACCATCGCCTGAAATTGCGTTGACATTTGTTCCGCCGCCCAAATTCAAGGTACCTTTATTTGTTATACCGCTTGAAAGAGTCAAAGCATTTGACAAATCAGAAACTGCAGCACCGGAATCGATTAAAAGTGTGCTTTGAGCAACTGACGAGTTCACAGTTGTGGCTCCGTCTAAAATTTCAATTGAACCGGAACCTGTGACATTTGCAATTGTGCTTGTACCTTTCAAATTAAGGGTCCCATTATTTTCAATACTTCCTGATGAACTTGTTAAAATACCTTCAATCGTTCCGGTATTTGTGATTGTCCCTTCATTTGTAACATTGGCTGTTAATGTTCCTGAATTGGTTGTTTGCCCGGCTGCTTCGTTTTTCAGGCCTTTATCAAAAGAATTTGTTCCGCTTAAGGTAAGTGTTCCTGCGTTAACAACATCATTAGTACCTTTACTCGAAAGTGTCACATTTTGGAGAGCAACACTTCCCCCATTGTTGGTGACAGCTGCTGTTTTGGCATTTTCAATTTTTGTATTGTTAACATTTAAGGTTGTTCCGTTTGAGATTGTGAACAATTCATGATTATCTGCATCAAGAACAGAAGTGTTTGTACCTTCCGTTTGACCGTTAATGGTCAAAGTGCCTGCTGATGTAGCAGTCAAATCTTCTTTCAATGTATATTCTTCAGTTGCACTTGTTGCATTGAATTGACGTTCATCTGTCGTATTCATCACATTTAACAGTGCTAATGTATCATTATCTGTTGTGTACGTTTTTGTACCTTCCACAGTTGACTTTGTGAACAATAAACTGTCATTTGTTGTACCGTTTGTTGATTTTGTCAGCAATAAATCTACCGACACTGTATCCGTTTTCGTCCATGCGCCAAATTCATCTGACCAGTTCACAGTTGAAGTGATTTCATCTGTTCCGCTGTCTTCGACAGTATCTTCAAATTCTGTTTGTATACTATCACCGAGTTCTAATTGAATATTATCATTACCTGTTTTCAAAATCTGAACAGTTGTGTCACCATCTTCCAATTCAGTGATATCTGATGTATAATTGATATCAGATAAAACCATTTTTTGACCGGATGAAGCTCCTGTGACATTAAAGGAGTCCACACTTAAAGTTGCAGGATCAAAATCAATTGCCCAATTTGTAGAACTATCCGTTGCTAGTGTTTGACCTAAATTATATTCAGTATATGCCACGGTTGCTCCAGAATCATAAGCCGTTTCTTGCGTATTGATTGTGATGTTTGATGTTGTAATTTTGGCATCATGGATATTGTTATACAAATAAAGTGTGTCTGTTGCTTTATCTGCACCATTTATATTAACCGTGTATCCTGCAACACCTTTGACATTATCCTTCAAAACGATTGAACCACCATTTGAAACATCAAATGTTAATTTATTACTGCTTGAATTAGAAGCCATATAAATAGCATTATCATCAACTGTTCCGTTTGCCGAAGTATAGTTGCCTGCGATCAAACTTGTTGCACCATCGGCTTTGATTGTGAGCGCTTTATTTGTATAAATTGCGCCACCTAACGCTTTTGTTGAAGAAGATGCATTTGTTGTTGCATAGTTTCCTGTTAAAGAGGTGTTTGTTAAAGTCAACACGCCACCTGCAGAATATATCGCACCGCCGAATGCCGAACCTGTGTTTGCAACAGCACCGTTATTTTCAAACGATGTACCTGATATCGTGACATTTTTTTTGGTATAAATTGCACCACCATCTACCTCACTACTACCTGAAGATTGCGCAATATTGTTTTTAAATGTATCAGACGTAAACGATGCAGACCCGTTTTCAATATGTATAGCGCCACCATGAGCTTGATTGGTTGCAACAGCTTGGTTAGCCTCATACAGTGTATTTGAAGAATTAAGATTTCCTTTAATAAAAAAAGCACCACCAGCCGCCTCACTATACGAATGTGTGTTATTTTTAATTATGCTGTTATTTAAATTAAGAGTTCGACCTGTTCCTGAGATGTACACTGCGCTCGGATAGTCATTGCTTTGTGTTGAGTTCGCATTTTGAAGGGTCAGATTATTGAGCCCAAGAACAGCTGACGATTGTTTTATAGAAAAACCTTCAAAAGAGCTCATATCAAGAACATGATTTTGACCGTCAATATTAACAGTAGCATTTGAAATTAAAGAACTTCCACTGTGCGGCTTCGGAAAATTTTCTGTAGCCGTAATATCCGAGGTTAATGTTATTTCTTTTGTAGCGGACTGCAGAGTTGATGTCACTTCTGTTTCAAGTTCGCTATACGTTGAAACATCAACAGCCATCGCAGGCGCTGATAAGGCAAATACGCCAAGATTAATCAAAAAACATTTTTTTAAAACACTTTTATATTGTCTTGTTAATTCTTTAATCCCTGTTCTTGATAAACGTAACATCATCACTTTTTATCCTTACAAAGTTAAATACAAAATTCTGGGTCGATTGTAGTCACATTTATCTTTAATGTCAAGCATTGCCAAATATCTAAAATACTATATCTTTCGATATATATAAAAAAATAAAATCCCCTCGAAAAAAGGGGATGTTTGTTTTAATTTGAACAGACAAATTTTAGTATCTTTTAGCCATTTCAGAAAGCGGAACAACTTTGATTTTGTCTGCAAATCCGGCTGCACCGAAAGCAATATAGCGTGCTTCGCAAACTTTTTGCATTTCTTCAATTGCCGGTTTTAAGTATTTGCGCGGATCAAATTCTTTTGGGGCCTCGGTAAACAAGCGACGAATAGCTCCCGTAATTGCCATGCGGCAATCCGTATCCACATTGACTTTACGAACGCCTGACTTAATACCTCTGACAATTTCTTCAACCGGAACGCCGTATGTCTGCGGAATAGCTCCGCCATAGGCGTTAATTAAATCTTGCAATTCTTGCGGAACAGAAGATGAACCGTGCATTACCATGTGTGTGTTCGGCAGTTTTTGATGGATTTTTTCAATCACATCAATGGCTAAAATTTCACCATCCGGTTTACGTGTAAATTTATAAGCCCCGTGAGATGTCCCGACAGCTACGGCCAACGCATCAACATTTGTATCTGCCACAAATCTCGCAGCTTCATCCGGATCTGTTACCAAACGTTTTTTATCAATTGTACCTTCAGCCCCATGTCCGTCTTCTTTGTCACCTTTTCCGGTTTCAAGCGAACCGATCACCCCGAGTTCACCTTCCACACTGGCACCCACGGCATGCGCACGAGCCACAACTTCTTTTGTGACGCGAACATTGTATTCGTAAGAAGAAGGTGTTTTACCATCAGCTTCGAGTGAGCCGTCCATCATCACCGAAGAATAACCGTTCACAATTGCGCTTTGGCAAATATCCACAGATGCCCCGTGGTCTTGGTGAATACAAATCGGAAGTTCGGGAAACATTTCAATACCGGCCTGAACCATATGTCTGATCATCGGATCACCGGCAAATTTTCTGGCACCCGTTGATGTTTGTAAAATAACAGGTGCATTGACCTTTTTAGCTGCTTGCAAAACGGCAATAACCTGTTCCATATCGTTGATGTTAAAGGCCGGAACACCATATCCGTTCTCGGCTGCATGATCTAAAATTTGACGCATTGAAATAAGTGGCATTTTTAAAATCTCCTATAAATAAAAAAACTGACTTCATCATAGGTAAACATTATAAATTTTCAAGTTCAAATAATCAAAAATGAACAAAAAAAACGCCTTACCATACAGTAAGACGCCTTTTTATGAACTATTTATAAAAGAAAAAATCAGGAGCTTTCAGTTATCCTAATGAGCTCAATATAATACAGACATCTGAAAAACTTCTGAAAAAAATCAATTTTTAATGATTGTTTTTCAAAAAAATATGGAGTATTTTTAATTTCATGAAAATTCTACTTGCAGAAGATGATCAGACACTCGGCTTTGGTTTGAAAACGCTTTTAGAGCTTGAAAATTTTGAAGTCGATTTGGTTTCAAGCGGTCCGGAGGCTCTTGAAGCGTTTCGTTTTGCTGTTGTTCCTTATGATGTTATTTTGCTGGACTGGATGCTTCCTGAGCTTTCGGGTCTTGAGGTTTGCAAATACCTTCGAAATATCAAAAAAGGAAGATACAACGGCGGCATCATCTTTTTAACTGCTAAAACAGAGCTTGATGATTGTATCAAAGCTCTGGATGCCGGCGCCGATGACTATATCAAAAAACCTTTTGAAATCAAAGAGCTGACAGCACGTATTCATGCCCTGCTCCGCCGAAAAGGCAAACCCTATGTGGATGAAGTTTTAGCCATTGGAGATTTTTCACTTGATTATGCTCAAAACACTTTAGTTTATCATGAACAAAGCGTGAAATTTTCAAAAACAGAATTTCAAATTCTTCAAACGTTATTTGTCCATCACAACCAAATCATCAGGCGTGAAACACTGTTTGATGATGTATGGGGAGATAACCCGACTGCCGGTCGCGCCGGTCTTGATTCATATATCTACAACATCAGAAAAAAACTGAAAGCTTTTTCAAATCTTGAATTAAAGCTTATTTTTAACATCGGTTACGAATTGGATATTCATGATAAATAAACTTAAATATAAGCTCTTTTTCAGATATACACTCGTTTTATTTTGTGCCTCCTTGGTCATTTTTTTAGGCGGTTATAAAACATATCGCTACATCGCGGGCGTTGTGATTGAAGGAAGCTTGCGCGACTACCTTCAAGAAGAAATTTTTGAGCTTAAAAATGATATTTCCTCACATCAATCTACCCCGAAAAGAGTTGCTGTTTGGTCAAGCCGTAACTCGTTACACTATTTTTCATACTGGTTTCAAAATAAGGAACTGATACATTTTGTTCAGCCCAGCGGCAATATCGGATCAGATTTAACTCAAAAAATATCACAGCAAGAAATTTCAGATGACGTTCCTTTCAAGATAAAAGTATGGGATAATGGTGAGATATGGCAATTTTTAGCTGTTTCCAAATCATGGAAAGATGAAAAAACAAACGATGATTTCAGAGTTCTTGTCTTGCAAAATATCTCTCCATATGTTGACAGTTCAAAACAATATAAAAGCTACGGATTTTTAGCTGTTGCCGTATTGTGCTTTATTTGTATGTTTGCAGCTTCTGCTTTAGCTTTGAATGCCGTCAAACCGATGACAGAAGCCTTAAAGCGGCAAAAAACATTTATTTCAGACGCTTCACACGAAATGAAAACTCCTTTAAGTGTTCTCATGACCTATGCCGAAATCATTGAAAAACAAAACGGAACGACACAAGCAACAAAAGTCATGAAAAATGAAATTAAAAATATGTCCGCACTGATTGAAAATTTACTCTCCCTTTCTAAAATGGAAAATGATAAACAAAAACTTTCCAGAGAAAAAATCAATCCTGATTTGATCATTAAAGAAGTAACTGATTTATTTTCTCAAACAGATCAACTCAAACACAATATAAACATTCAATTAGATGCAAATTGTTTTCTTTTGATGGACGCAACGGATTTTAGGCGCTTAGTCACGATTTTAACGGATAATGCCCTGAAATATACACCAAATGGAAAATCTGTTTTGATTAAAACCTACATGAAAAACGATAAATTTATTTTAAGCGTCAAAGATGAAGGAATCGGTATTTTAAATGAAGATTTACCGCATATTTTCGAACGCTTTTACAGAGCAGATAAAACAAGATCGCGCAAAGACGGCAGTTTTGGCTTAGGCCTTGCTTTAGCTAAAGAAATTGTTCAAAAGTATAAAGGTAATATCAGCGCACAAAGCGAGATTCAAAAAGGAAGCGAATTTATTGTTTGTTTGCCTTGTGTAACCTCATTATCATGAAAAATCAACAAATTGATTTAAAAAACATCAAACATATCTTGACCTCAAGATTTTCTTGATATATTTTTTGTTCAAATTTAAATTGTATTTTTGTTAGAGGATACTATGGAATTTAAAGATTTAGGTTTAAGTAAAGAGACCCTAAAAGCAATTGAAGAGCTTGGAATTCAAACACCGACAACCGTGCAAACAGATGTTATCCCTTCAGTTTTGGAAGGTAAAGATATATTTACCATTGCACCGATCAGATCCGGCAAAACATATTCTTACGTTCTGCCGCTGACCGATATTTTAGCTTCAAAAAAAGGGCAAAATATTTTGATTTTGACGGCAGATTCTTATCAAGCTGCCAACGTGTCAGACAGTTTTGCACTTTTTAATAAATATCATCAGGTCAATGATGAGGAAGATGATTCGAACGTGATTATTGCCACGCCTGATTTAGCTCTTGATTTGATGAAAGAAGAAAAAGCAGATTTATCAAACATCAATATCCTGGTTGTCGATGATATCAATTTGATTAAAAAGAAACATCAGCTCTCTAACCTTGAAAAAGTATTAAAAGAGTTGCCTGCCGAAAAGCAGAACATTGTCTTTACAAATCGTCGCTCAAAAGACACGCAAGATTTACTCAATCAGATTTTGAAAGCACCGACCGAAATCAAGGTCGACAAAACAAAAGTGGATGAAGTGGAAACATCTCCTGCACCAGAAAAAGAAAAACAAGTTTTCAAAATTCATAAAGAAAAGTTGGATGAAAAGGCAATCGAACTGGATAACCAATACCATACATTCGGTTCGAAAACACCTCATTTTATGCTGGTTCAGGGCGAATTAGCTCATCGTTAGTATAAATAACACTCATCTGGATGATAAAAAACAATAATTTATTTAGGAGAATATAAAAATGTCAGGGCATTCCCAATTTAAAAACATTATGTATCGTAAAGGCGCACAAGACGCCAAAAAAGCACGCGTTTTTGCAAAACTGGCTCGTGAAATTACGGTTGCCGCCAAAACAGGTCTTCCGGAACCGGATAAAAACCCGCGTTTAAGATTGGCCATTCAAGCTGCACGTGCCGAAAGTATGCCAAAAGACAACATTGAACGTGCCATTGCTAAAGCAACACAGGTGGCCGGCGGCGCAGACTTTGTTGAAATGCACTATGAAGGTTTTTCCCCGAGCAAAGCAGCCGTTATTGTTGAAGCTTTAACAGACAACAAAAACAGAACAGCCACAAATGTTCGCACAATTTTCAACAAACGTGGCGGAAGCTTTGGTGAAACAGGTTCCGTTTCATTTAACTTCGAGCGAATCGGCTATATTGCCTATCCGGCATCGGTTGCCTCAAGTGATGAAATGTTTGAAACAGCACTCGAGGCCGGTGCAAATGATGTTACCTCAGATGAAGAAACACATGAGATTGAAACTTTGCCTGATGATTTATTTGCCGTCACTTCGGCATTAGAGCAAAAATTCGGCACGCCTTCAGCCTCCCGTTTAGACTGGAAACCTGTTGTCAAATCAGAAATCAACGATTTAGAAACGGCTCAGAAGTTTTTGGAATTCATTGATGCCTTAGAAGATGACGATGATGTTCAACACGTTTATCACAACGCTGAAATTTCAGAAGATATCTTAAAAGAACTTGAAAAGGAAGATTAATCTTTGGTTCGGATTTTAGGGCTTGATCCCAGTCTTTCTTCAACAGGTTGGGCGGTTATTGATGCTGAAAATAACCGCTTAAGATATGTTGCAGATGGCTTTATCAAAACTGATTCAAAACTTGCTATTGAAGAAAGACTTGCCCTGCTATATAAAACTTTATGTGAAGTTATTGAAACTTATCATCCACATGAAGCGTCGATTGAAATCATTTTTTTAAATGAAAATCCTCAATCGACGCTTAAACTTTCGATGGCGCGCGGTGTGGTTGTTTTGGCTCCCGGTATGTACCAAATTCCGCTTTATGAATATGAAGCCACGAAAGTCAAAAAGGCAACTGTCGGAACGGGAACAGCCTTGAAATCACAAGTTGAAACAATGGTCAAAGTTTTACTCCCCGGCGTGAAGCCTAAAAACAACGATTCGTCCGATGCGCTGGCAATTGCCATTACGCATGCGCATTTTAGAACGGCAAATAAAATATTTTCAAAGATTAAATAAAAAATCTCTTGCAAATTGAAATATACTTTGTTATAAGAACCTAGATTTGACGCGTGCTTAGCTCAGTTGGCTAGAGCAACTGACTCTTAATCAGTGGGTCTAGGGGTCGAATCCCTAAGGGGACACCATTATGTAATAAAATCCTTATGGATTTTTTTATTTTATTTACTTTTTATTCATAATTTGTTATACTCATAAAGTAGGAGGATCATAAATGGAGAAAGTAAAAAATTATAAGAATTCAATTATTTTATC